>NZ_JBIAKK010000012.1:0-234454 GCF_042872425.1 Streptomyces sp. NPDC005262 | reverse complement strand
TTTCCCTTTCCGGCGAGTCCGACTCTATCAGATCCTTTCGGGCCTGATTCCCAGTCAGCGGGGTTTGTCTTCCCGGCTGTTGGGCCGTTCCGACGAGTGAGACTTTAGCGAATCCTGCGCCCCGACGCTAATCGGGGTCGCGCTCCTTCGAACGCGGATTCTTCATTTCGCAAATGCGCACACGGAGCCGGGCGACAGGCGTCGCTCGCTCGTTGTGGTTACTGCGGAATGGCTGTCCGGGGACCGACCGGGGTCGGCACTCACGTCGGACAACTCGGAGCACATTACGGATGCGGGAGGACCATGTCAACCTCCCGTTGGTCCTGGGTGTGCCGGAAGGCCAGGCGGTAGTCGCGGGGGCTGGTGGCCAGGTGGGTGGCGAAGTGCTGGCGCATCGTGATCTCGCTGCCGAAGCCCGTACGACGGGCCACCTCGGGGAGGGGGAGGTCGGTGCGCTCCAGAAGCCTTTGAGCTGCGGCGATGCGCTGAGTGATCAGCCAGCGCAGAGGGGTGGTGCCCGTGGTCGCCTGGAAGTGGCGGGCGAAGGAGCGGGGGGACATGTCGGCGCGGGCGGCGAGGCCGGCCACCGTGTGCGGTTCGGCCAAGTGGGTCAGGGCGTAGGCCCGTACCGCGGCGAGGGTGTCGGCATCGCGGTCGGTGTGTGGGGTGGGGTGCTCGATGAATTGGGCCTGAGTTCCGGTCCGGAACGGGGCCGTGACCATCGAACGGGCGATCGCTGCCGCGGCTTCGGCGCCATGGGTCTTCCGGACGAGATGGAGGCAGAGGTCGATGCCGGCCGCGGTGCCCGCTGATGTCCAGATGTTGTCGTCGTGGAGAAACAGTGCGTCCGGGACCACCGTCACGCGGGGGTGGTGGGCGCGGAGGAGGTCGGTGAGGTTCCAGTGGGTGACGGCCCGGCGGCCGTCGAGGAGGCCTGCCTGGGCGAGGGTGAATGCGCCGCCGCAGAGCGCGGCGATCGGGGTGGAGCGGGCGTGTGCGCGGCGGAGGGCATCCAGGACCGGGGCGGGGGCGGGTGTCAGATGGTCGTCGAGGCCGGGGACGACGATGAGGTCGGCGCGGTTCAGCCAGGCGAGGGTGCGGTCCGGGGCGAGGGAGAGTCCACCGCGCAGGGGGATGGGGGCCGGGTCGGCGGCGGTGCGGCGCAGGTCGAAGGGCGGGACACCGCGGTCGGTGCGGTCCACACCCCAGACCTCGGTGATGACCGAGACGTCGAACGCCCGGACGCCGGGGAACGCGACAAGGGCGATGCGGGCGGGGGTGGGTACGTGTCCGGGCGCCATGGTGGCAGTAAAGCATCGATCGATGACTTTTCGACCTCTGGGCCATGCGGGTGCGAGGCAGCAGCATCGTTCCCATGGAGATTGCGGAGAAGGCAGCGCTGGTCGTGGTGGACGTGCAGGAAGGCTTTGAGGAGGAGGGGTACTGGGGGCCACGGAACAATCCCGAGGCGGATCGGAACATCGCCGAGCTGATCGATGCGTGGCAGCAGAGCGGGCGGCCCGTCGTGTTCGTACGGCATGACTCGACGAAACCGGATTCGCCGCTGCGGCCCGGATACTCGGGAAACGCGTTCAAGGGATATGTGGAGGAGCGGCGGGGGAAAGGCAGTGGGCCCGAGCTGTTCCTGACGAAGACGGTCAATTCCGCCTTCTACGGGACGCCCGATCTGGGGGCCTGGCTGGATGAGGCCGGAGTACGGCAGATCGTGGTGGCCGGGATCCAGACCAATATGTGCGCGGAGACGACGGCGCGCATGGGCGGGAACCTCGGGTACGAGGTGTTGTTCGCGTTCGATGCGACGTACACCTTCGACGCGATCGGGCCGTGGGGGTGGGAACTGAGCGCCGACCAGCTGGCGCGGGCCACCGCTGTGACTCTGCACAGCGGTGGGTTCGCGAAGGTCGTGGCGAGCGCGGAGCTGGTGGCGGCCGCGGGGAAGTGAGGGTCAGCCGTTGCCCGAGGCCAGCTCGCGACTGCGGTCGCGGGCTGCTTCGAGGGCGGCGATCAGGGCGGCCCGTACGCCGTGGTTCTCCAGCTCCCGGATGGCACTGATGGTGGTGCCCGCCGGGCTGGTGACGGCTTCTCGGAGCTTGACCGGGTGTTCGCCGCTGTCGCGGAGCATCACCGCGGCGCCGATGGCGGCCTGCACGATCAGGTCGTGGGCCTGGGCGCGCGGCAGGCCGAGCAGAATGCCCGCGTCGGTCATCGCCTCGACGAGGAAGTAGAAGTACGCGGGTCCCGATCCGGAGAGCGCGGTCGCCGCGTCCTGCTGGGACTCGGGGACACGAAGGGTCTTGCCGACGCCGCCGAAGATCGCCTCGGCGGCGGCGAGGTGGTCGGTGGTGGCGTGACTGCCCGCGGAGATGACGGACATGCCCTCGTCCACGAGGACGGGGGTGTTCGGCATGACACGTACGACCGGAGTCCTCGCAGCGAGGCGGTCCTCGATGAAGCCGGTCGTGATGCCGGCGGCGGCGCTGATGACCAGGCGGTCGGAGGTGATGTGAGGGGTGAGCTCCTCGAGGAGCCGGCCCATGTCCTGGGGCTTGACCGCGAGGATGAGGATGTCCGCGCGCTTGGCGGCCTCGGCGTTGGTGACGGACTCGACGCCGTAGCGGGTACGGAGTTCCTCGGCACGCTCGGAGCGGCGGGCGGTGACCAGCAGGTCGGCGGGGCGCCAGCCCGCCCGGATCATGCCGCTGAGCAGGGCCTCGCCGATCTTGCCGGTGCCGAGGACTGCGACTGTCTGGGTCATGCGGTTCACCCTCCGGACGTTGCGGTGGTACGCGGTTCTGGTGGTACGTCGTCGCCGCCATCCTCGCACCGGGACATCAGGCGGTGCGGCGGCGGAGCGTGGCTGCGCCCAGGGTGAGGACGAGGAGGGCGCAGCCCGCCACGATCAGGACGTCACGGACGAAGTTGCCGGTGACGTCGGTGTGGTGGAGGACTTCGTTCATGCCGTCGACCGCGTAGGACATGGGCAGGACGTTCGAGATGGCTTCGAGGACGGGCGCCATCTGGTCGCGTGCGATGAACAGGCCGCACAACAGGAGCTGCGGGAAGATCACGGCCGGCATGAACTGGACTGCCTGGAACTCGGATGCGGCGAAGGCGGACACGAACAGGCCGAGTGCCGTGCCGAGCAGGGCGTCGAGCAGAGCGACGAGGAGCAGCAGCCAGGGGGAGCCGACCACGTCGAGGCCGAGTACCCAGACCGAGAGCGCGGTGGCCAGGAAGGACTGGAGGATCGCGACGGCGCCGAACGCGAGGGCGTAACCGGCGATCAGATCACCCTTGCCCAGTGGCATGGCGAGGAGGCGTTCCAGGGTGCCCGAGGTGCGTTCCCGGAGGGTGGCGATCGACGTCACCAGGAACATCGTGATCAGCGGGAAGATGCCGAGCAGCGAGGCTCCGATCGCGTCGAAGGTGCGCGGGCTGCCGTCGAAGACGTACCGCAGCAGCGTGATCATCACGACCGGGATGAGGAGCAGCAGCGCGACGGTACGCGGGTCGTGGGTCAGCTGGCGCAGGACGCGGGCGGCGGTGGCAAGGGTGCGGGCGGGGCTGAGGGCTTGGGGCCCGGGCTGCGCGAGGGGGTGGGGGCGGGTGGCTGCCTGTGGGGTGGCGGCTGCTTGCTGCGGCGTGTTCGTCGAGCTCATCGGACGTTCTCCTGACGGGTGGCGGCCTCGTCGACCAGGTGGAGGAAGGCTTCTTCGACGGTGGCGGTGCGGGCATCGGTGCGCAGCGCCTCGGGGGTGCCGTCGGCGAGGATCTCGCCCTCACGCATGAGGAGCAGGCGGTGGCAGCGCTCCGCCTCGTCCATGACGTGGGACGAGACGAGGAGCGTGGTGCCGTGGTCGGCGGCGAGGCCGTGGAAGAGGTTCCACAGATCTCGGCGGAGAACCGGGTCGAGACCGACCGTCGGCTCGTCGAGGATCAGGAGTTCGGGGGTGCCGAGCAGGGCGGCGGCGAGGGAGACGCGGGTGAGCTGGCCGCCGGACAGAGTGCCGGCGAGAGCGTCCGCGTGGCTGGTCAGGTCCACATCGGCGATGGCCTGGGCGACGGTGGCCCGGCGGGCTTCCCGGTGGCTGCGGCCCGGTCGGAGGATGGCCGCGAAGTAGTCGAGGTTCTGCCGGACGCTGAGGTCGGTGTAGACCGACGGCGCCTGGGTGACGTACCCGATGCGCGGGCGGAGGGTGGGGTGGCCCGCAGGCGTGCCGAGGACGTCGAGGGTTCCGGTGACCTTGGCCTGGGTGCCGACGACAGCTCGCATCAGGGTGCTCTTGCCGCAGCCGGACGGGCCCAGGAGGCCGGTGATCCTGCCCGGTTCGACGGTGAAGTCGAGGCCGCGCAGGACGGTTCGCTCACCTCGTACGACGGTGAGGCCGTGCGCCTCGATGGCGGCGGCCGAAGAATTCATCATGCGATGAATTTTGGTCCTCGTGGCGCCCGCGCGTCAAGGGACCTGGCGGTACGGGCGCGGGGCTGTGTCAGGGACGGGCGGAGCCTCCGCTTCGGCATGACGGTCAGCGCATTGCCACGCTGAGGTCGACCACGTAGCTCTCCTCGACCGTGCCGTCGGGGAAGAGCTCCGCGAGGCGGACACGCTCCTCGGTGAGGAACCGGCCGGTGAGCTCCTCACCGAGGACGAGGAACGCGGAGTGGCTGCCGAGGTTGGCGAGGTGAGTGTCGAGCGGCACCCGGCGGGTCCAGGGCACCGCGCGGTGTACGAAGCCGAGCTCGGCCGGCAGGTCTCGGGAGCGGACGGGCGAACCGTGGGCGCTGTCGTCGGCGCCGAAGAACCGGCGGAGGCGGGCGTCCTGCTCCGCGATCCAGGCGACGGAATGGTCGGAGACGTTCCACCAGAGCGCAAGGGCGCCACCCGGCCGCAGGACGCGGAGGGCCTCGGGGGTGGCGAGGGTCTGGTCGGTCCAGTGCCAGGACTGGGCGTACGTGATCAGATCGGCCGAGGCGGTGGCGAAGGGGAGGCGGTTGCCGTCGCCGCGCACGATCGGGATCTGCGGGAGCGCCCGGTGGAGTTCCGCCGCCATGCCGGGGCCCGGCTCGACGGCCGTGACGCGGGCGCCCCGGTCGCGGAGGAGGCGCGTGGAGATACCGGTGCCGGCCCCGACGTCGAGGGTGCGGGCGCCGCGCAGGGGGTGACCGGTGATCTCTTCGACCGTGGCGAAGAGGGCGGGCGGGTAGCCGGGCCGGGCCGCGGCGTACTGGGCGGCGGCCCGGTCGAAGGAGAGGGCGCGGGGATGGGGAGTGGGCGGGTCCGTATGGGGCACAGGACCATCGTCGCCCGGGTGGGGCTACTTGCGCCGGGGTTTCCTGGCCTTCGACGTCTTGCGGGCCGCCGGGTTCCCGGTCCTCGTCGAGCGGCGCTTCGTGTACCGGGCGAGGGCCGTCTCGTACTCCGTACGCCGCAGCTTCTCGCCCGGTGCCTCCAGGAACGAGCGGAAGAAGTAGGCGAGCAGCGAGCCGATGAAGCCGATCGTCTTCAGACCGCGCAGGTTGTCCTCACGGGCCCGGTCGGCGGGGCGGTGGCTGAATCCTTCCCAGGTCTTGCGGAAGGCGACGGCACTGCAGACGGCGAACATCAGGACGACCAGGATGCCGACGAGGCTGCCGACATCGGCGATCTCCAGGCCCTGGTAGGCGAAGCGGAGCACGAAGCAGGAGGCGACGGCCGCGGCGAGGGAGCCGAGGGCGACGCCGACGCGCCGGAGCCCGTACCGACCGTCGTGCTCGACCCAGGTCGTACCGAAGAAGCGGATGGGCTCGGGCTGCGGGCCGGGAGCGGTGGATCCGTGCTCCGGGCCGCTGGGTGCTTCGCTTTTCTCGCTCACGAGGTCGATTATCCCCGGGCGGCGACGGTAGGTGCGGCGGCACCATCCCCGTGCGGGGGCGGGCGCGGCGGGTGCGCGTCGGCCCCCGGCTACCACTGGGTCGCCGGGGGCCGAATGAGGTCGGGGTGCGTGTGTCAGCCGAGCTTGGAGACGTCGCGCACCGCGCCGCGGTCGGCGCTAGTCGCCATCGCCGCGTACGCCCGCAGCGCCGCCGAGACCTTGCGCTCGCGGCTCTTCGGCGCGTACACGCCGTTCAGCGCCTCACGACGGGTGGTCAGCTCGGCGTCGGGGACGAGGAGCTCGATCGACCGGTTCGGGATGTCGATCCTGATCCGGTCGCCGTCCTCCACGAGCGCGATCGTGCCGCCCGATGCCGCTTCCGGCGATGCGTGGCCGATCGACAGACCCGACGTACCGCCGGAGAAGCGGCCGTCGGTCACCAGGGCGCAGCTCTTGCCGAGGCCGCGGCCCTTGAGGAAGGAGGTGGGGTAGAGCATCTCCTGCATGCCGGGGCCGCCGCGCGGACCCTCGTAACGGATGACGACCACGTCGCCCTCCTTGATCTCCTTGCGGAGGATCTTGTCGACGGCCTCTTCCTGCGACTCGCAGACGACCGCCGGGCCCTCGAAGGTCCAGATCGACTCGTCGACGCCCGCCGTCTTCACGACGCAGCCGTCCTCGGCGAGATTCCCCTTGAGGACCGCGAGGCCGCCGTCCTTGGAGTACGCGTGCTCCAGGTCGCGGATGCAGCCGCCCGCCGCATCCAGGTCGAGGGTCTCCCAGCGCTCGGACTGCGAGAAGGCGGTCGCGGAACGGACGCAGCCGGGGGCCGCGTGCCACAGCTCGACGGCTTCGGGCGACGGAGAGCCGCCGCGGACGTCCCAGTTCTTCAGCCACTCGGCGAGGGTGGCGGAGTGCACCGAGTGCACGTCCTCGTTGAGCAGGCCGGCGCGGTGGAGCTCACCGAGGATGGCGGGGATGCCGCCGGCCCGGTGGACGTCCTCCATGTAGTACGTGCCGCCGGGGGCCACGTTGGGCGCGACCTTCGACAGGCAGGGGACGCGGCGCGAGACCTCGTTGATGTCGTCGAGGTCGTAGGCCAGCTCGGCCTCCTGGGCGGCGGCCAGCAGGTGCAGGATCGTGTTGGTGGAGCCGCCCATGGCGATGTCCAGCGCCATGGCGTTGTCGAAAGCGGCGCGGGTACCGATGGAGCGCGGCAGGACCGTCGCGTCGTCCTGCTCGTAGTAGCGCTTGGTGATCTCGACGACCGTGCGGCCGGCCTCCTCGTACAGCGCCTTGCGGGCGGTGTGCGTGGCCAGGACGGAGCCGTTGCCGGGGAGGGAGAGACCCAGGACCTCGGTCAGACAGTTCATCGAGTTGGCGGTGAACATGCCGGAACAGCTGCCGCAGGTGGGACAGGCGTTCTCCTCGATACGGAGGATGTCCTCGTCCGAGACGTTCTCGTTGACCGCGTCGCTGATCGCGTTGATCAGGTCGAGCTTGCGGACCGTCCCGTCGACGAGGGTGGCCCGCCCGGCCTCCATCGGACCGCCGGAGACGAAGACCGTCGGGATGTTCAGACGCATCGCGGCCATCAGCATGCCGGGCGTGATCTTGTCGCAGTTGGAGATGCAGATCAGCGCGTCCGCGCAGTGCGCCTCGACCATGTACTCGACGGAGTCGGCGATCAGGTCGCGGGAGGGGAGCGAGTAGAGCATCCCCGCGTGGCCCATCGCGATGCCGTCGTCGACGGCGATGGTGTTGAACTCGCGCGGCACCGCGCCCGCGGCCTTGATGGCATCGGAGACGATCCTGCCCACCGGTGCGAGATGGGTGTGGCCGGGGACGAACTCGGTGAAGGAGTTGGCGACCGCGATGATCGGCTTGCCGATGTCCTCGCTCGCTACGCCCGAGGCCCGCATAAGGGCGCGAGCGCCCGCCATGTTGCGGCCGTGGGTGACAGTGCGGGACCTCAGCTGGGGCATCGTCGCTCGCTCCTTCGACAGATATGACTGCCTCCGAGGGTACGCCTCGGCTCCAAGATCTGGACACTCTGTCCGGAATGCGGGATGGCGTGCTCGCTGTGCGAGCGGGGCGCCATGCCACCGGTGCCTGAATGCCGGAGGGGCAGGGCGATGACGCCCGGAAGATCGCTCAGGTCTGCGTCAGATAGCGCTGCAGCGTCGGTGCGACCATCGCGACGATCTTCTCCGGCTCCGCCGAGGCCAGCGGCTCCGCCTTGATCACATACCGCAGCATCGCGATCCCGATCATGTGCGAGGCGGCCAGCTCCGCGCGGAACGTCGCGTCCGGTACGTCCAGTGTCTCCGCGATCCGTTCCAGCAGCCGCCGCAGCACGAAGCCGCGGAGCACCTTGGCCGCCGCCTCGTGTGTCAGCGCGGACCGCATGATCGCGAGCAAGGGGGCCCTGGACGCCGGGTTCTCCCATACGCCGATGAAGTAGCGGGCCAGCCGCTCCCCCAGGCCGTCCGCGCCGTCGCCGAGGATGGCCGGGATCACCAGCGCCGGTTCGAGGGAGACCTCGATGGCCGCCGCGAAGACCTCGTCCTTCGTACCGAAGTAGTGGTGCACGAGTGCGGCGTCGACCGCCGCCTTCTTGGCGATGCCTCTGATCGACGTCTTGTCGTAGCCGCGCTCGGCGAACTCGGTACGGGCCGCTTCCAGGATGCGTTCGCGGGCGCCGGGGCCGGTGGTCCCGGCCGTACGAGCAGGGCGGCCGCGGCGTTTGGGACGTTCGGCGGGGCCGTGCGGTCCGCTGCCCCCGTCGGTGGTCATGGGCGCGGCGCCTGCGCCGTGGCGGACGCCAGATGGAGCCGGGTGAAGGCCAGCGCCTCCGCCAGGTCGGCCTCACGTTCGGCGGCGGACATGGCGCGGCGGGTATTGACCTCGATGACCACATGGCCGTCGAAGCCGGTCCGGGCCAGCCGTTCCAGCAGTTCGGCACAGGGCTGGTCACCGCGGCCGGGCACCAGGTGCTCGTCCTTGTTGGAGCCCTTGCCGTCGGCCAGGTGGATGTGAGCGAGCCGGTCGCCCATCCGCTCGACCATGGCCATGCCGTCGGTACGGGCGGTCGCGGTGTGCGAGAGGTCGACGGTGAAATGTCGGTAGTCGTCGTTGGTGACGTCCCAGTCGGGGGCGTACGCGAGCATCTCGCGATCCCGGTACCGCCACGGGTACATGTTCTCGACGGCGAACCGCACGTCCGTCTCGTCCGCCATGCGCCAGATACCGCTGACGAAATCGCGCGCGTACTGCCGCTGCCAGCGGAACGGCGGGTGGACGACGACCGTCGACGCTCCGAGCTTCTCCGCGGCCGCCCGGGCCCGCTGGAGCTTCACCCATGGATCGGTGGACCAGACCCGCTGCGTGATCAGCAGACAGGGCGCGTGAACGGCGAGGATCGGCACCTGGTGATAGTCCGAGAGCCGTCGCAGCGCCTCGATGTCCTGGCTGACAGGGTCGGTCCAGACCATGATCTCGACACCGTCGTAGCCCAGACGTGCGGCGATCTCGAAGGCCGTCGCCGTCGACTCCGGATAGACGGAGGCCGTCGACAGGGCGACCTTCGCATCCGGGATGCGCACCACTGGTTCTGCCACGGAGACAGGGTACGGGGCGGCTGTGCGCGCCACCGAGGGGCGGAGGCGGAAAGTGAGCAGTGCCATGGTCGGCCCAGCGTCCTCCCGATCGGCCCTCGGCCGGACTTCCGGTCGGTCGAGGGCTCCTTTCGGTCGGCGCCGGGCGGCTTCGGTCGGCGCCGACCTGTTTCCGGTCGGCTGCGGACGGCCTCCGCGGCTCCTGTCGGGATTCCGGGGGCGGCTTCCGTAAGGCTTCCTGTGCTCCTTCGCGCCGTCCGGTCCGCCGAGTGGGTGGCCGGGTGAGGTGGGTGGCTGGGTCAGTTCAGGGCCGCGGACGCCGGGAGGTGGTCCAGGCGGCGCAGGATGACTCCTTCGCGCAGCGCCCACGGGCAGATCTCCAGCTCCTCCACCCCGAAGAGGTCCATCGCCCCCTCGGCGACCAGCGCCCCGGCCAGCAGCTGCGCGGCCCGCCCCTCGGAGACCCCGGGCAGACGCCCGCGCTGGTCGGCGGTCATCGCCGCCAGCTTCGGCACCCACTCCTCCAGCGCCTTGCGGGTCAGGGTGCGCTGTACGTACAAGCCCTCCCCGGAGCGCGCCGCGCCCGCCATCCTGGCGAGCTGCTTGAACGTCTTGGAGGTCGCCACGACATGGTCGGGACGGCCGGAGCGGCTGAATTCGCCGATCGTACGGGCGATCTGGGCCCGCACATGGCGGCGCAGCGCCTTCACCTCCGCCGGGTCCGGCGGATCGCCCGGCAGCCAGCCGGAGGTGAGGCGTCCGGCCCCGAGCGGCAGCGACACCGCGGTGTCCGGCTCCTCGTCGATGCCGAAACCGATCTCCAGCGAGCCGCCACCGATGTCCAGGACCAGCAGCTTCCCGGCGGACCAGCCGAACCAGCGGCGGGCGGCGAGGAAGGTGAGCCGTGCCTCCTCCTCGCCGGTGAGGACAGCGAGGTCGACGCCGGTCTCTTCCCGCACCCGGGCCAGCACCTGGTCGACGTTGCTCGCTTCCCGTACCGCGGACGTGGCGAACGGCAGCACGTCCTCGCAACCCTTGTCCTCGGCGGCCTGCAGCGCATCGGTGATCGTCGTGACAAGCCGGTCCACGCCGGCAGGTCCGATCGCCCCGTCCGTGTCCAGCAGTTCGGCGAGGCGCAACTCCGCCTTGTGCGAGTGCGCGGGCAGCGGGCGGGCGCCGGGGTGCGCGTCCACCACCAGCAGATGAACCGTGTTCGACCCCACGTCGAGGACTCCGAGTCTCATACCCGGCACGCTACTGCTCTCGCGGACTTACCCTTGGCCCGTGCCAAAGACGAAAAAGGCGAAGCCGGACAAAGTCACTAAGAAGCAGAAAATGAAGCAGGAGATGCAGCAGCCGGAAGTGAACGGGCCGGACCGGTCCGAAGACGAGAAGGGGATCGACTTCGCACGTGCCTGGGTCGAGTTCCCCGACCCCGCGGACGACGAACAGATCTTCCGCTGCGACCTGACCTGGTTGACCTCCAGGTGGACCTGCATCTTCGGCAGTGGCTGTCAGGGCATCCAGGCGGGCCGTGCGGACGACGGGTGCTGCACGCTGGGCGCGCACTTCTCGGACGAGGACGACGAGAAGCGGGTGGCGGAGCATGTCTCCCGGCTGACCCCTGAGCTGTGGCAGTTCCACGACGTCGGTACGGAGACGGGCTGGGTCGAGGTAGACGACGACGGGGAACGCCAGACGCGCCGCTGGAAGGGGTCCTGCATCTTCCAGAACCGGCCCGGGTTCGCGGCGGGAGCAGGCTGTTCGCTGCACATCCTGGCGCTCCGGGAGGGCAAGGAGCCCCTGGAGACCAAGCCGGACGTGTGCTGGCAGCTGCCGATCCGGCGTACGTACGACTGGATCGACCGGCCCGACGACACGCGGGTGCTCCAGGTCTCGATCGGCGAGTACGACCGCCGGGGCTGGGGTCCGGGCGGCCACGATCTGCACTGGTGGTGCACGTCGGCGACGTCGGCGCACGGCGCCGGCGAGCCGGTCTATGTGTCCTACCGGCCCGAGCTCACCGAGCTCATGGGCAAGGAGGGGTACGAGCGGCTGGTCGAGCTGTGCGAGGAGCGGCTGTCCTCGCTGCTGCCCATGGCGCCGCATCCGGCGGATCCTCCGGTGCAGTCGTCGGGACCTGTGGGGTCCTGACCGAGGCCGGGGCGACGGGCTGTCGGTCAGCCCGTCGGCGCCGGATCGCTCGGGCTCGTCCCCGGGTCGGAGGGGTCGGGGGACGGGTCGGAGGGGGTGGACGGGCTCGACGGGTCCGGGGACGGTTCCGGGTTCGTCGGTGAGGGTGTGGGGTCCGTCGGGTCCGTCGGGCGGGTCGGGTGGGGCGAGGCCGACGGTGGGACGGACGGATGGCCCGGGTGGGACGGCGTGGCGGGGCCGGACGGGGTCGGCGCCGCTCTGTGCCCGCGGACCAGCACTGTCGAACCCGACGGGGCGAGACGGATGCTCGCGCTCCAGGCCCCGGCCGGTTCCCGCGCATGGTCCACGTAGGCGTGGATGGTGACGCTCTCCCCCGCGGCGAGGGTTCCGGAGTACCTGCTGAGGCGGAGCCAGGACGCATCCGCCCGTGCCGACCAGGTCACGGGCGCAGCGCCTGAGGCGGTCAGTGTGATCAGCGTGGTGGCTCCGGACGAGCGGGCCGTGACGGCGAGCCGGCCGGGGCCGTGCCCCGTCCCGGAGCTGATGACCTCGGCGGAGACATCCGGCGTACGACTGCCGTCCTTGAAACGGGATCCGGGGTCGGGGCTGGCATTGCCCGCGTTCTGGTAACGGTCGTACGGGTCGCCCTCGAACTCGCTCCGGCCGTCCTCCTCGGTCGCGGTGACCGAGGAGCCGTCGTGCCCCTCGCCGGTCAGCGGCGCGCCCCGATAGGCGGACCACAGCGCGATCACGGGGGCGGCGACGACCGTTGCCACCACCGTCGTCGTCACGACTCTCGCCCGCAGCCGGTCCCGGCGCGCGGCGTGGTCCTTCGGGTCCATCGGGAAGCCCGTCCGGTCGAACCGCGGAGTGGCGGACCGATTCCTCTGGGCACGGACCATCGCCACGTACGCGGAGGGCCGCGGGGCCTCGACGACCGGAAGTGCGACGCCAGGGCTGACGGACGCGCCCGGCCAGGGGCCCTCGGCGCCCGCCCGCTCGGCGGCGCGACGACAGCGGGGGCAGTCGTCGACGTGGCGGACGAGCTCGCTGCGCAGGGCGGCGGAGAGCAGAACGCGGTGGTCGCCGAAGAGCCGGGCGACGGTGGGACAGTTGCCGGTCTCCACGACGGCGAGGGCGGCCCGGGTGCGTTCCACTTCGCAGGCCGCGGCGGCCAGCAGCTCACGGGCGGTCGCGGGGTCGAGGCCGAGGACGGAGGCGACGGCGCGCGGGGTGAGGCCGTGGCGTACGGCCAGTTCGAGCGCTTCGCGCTGTTCGGGCGTGGTGCCGGCGGCCTCGGGCCAGGCGAGCTGTGCGAGTTCTCGGCGGTGCGCTTCGGCTACCGCGGCGGTCTCGGAGGCGTCCGTGGCGTCTGCGGCGAGGGCGATGGCCTCGGAGGGCGGACATGTTCGTGAGTGCGCCGCCTGGGCGGTCCCGGTCGTACCGCCCGGCTGCCTGGCGGCCTGCTGGCGGTGCGCCTGCCGGCCCCGGTTCTGCTTCTGGTGCTTCTGCTCCGCGAGCTTGCGCAGGCACGTCCACCTGGCCAGCGCGTACAGCCAGGTTTTACGTTCCTCCTCCCCCTTGGGGCACCGCCCGTCCTGCCGTTCCGCGATGGCGAGTACGGCGCCCAGCGCCTCGATGGCTCCGTCGTGATCGCAGAGCACGGAGAGGCAGTAGGTGAACAGGCCGTCGAGATACGCCTCGGAACGGGCGGGCGCTCGCTTCGGCGACGCCTGGGGCGCACGGCGCTGCGCCCGGTGTGCGCCAGTGGTGTGCCTCGGGGTCTCCAGCCTGCTGCTCGTCACCTTGCGACCGTAAGCAAGGCAGAGCGTGGCCTTGGCACCCCTTTCGCACATTTAACCCTTACGGGTGAACGTATCCCTTGAAAGCGGACAGGAATCGTCAATTCCGTCGAGCTTCCTGACCGGTCGACCCTCTCCCCGCACTCACTCGCGCCTCCCTCCCCACACACCACGGACCCCACCGCGAGCTCCCGTGAACCTGCGCCGACGGCGCTGTCGGTCCTCACCTATACGGTGGCGCCATGGCTGCCCGTACAAAATCCGCGAAGGACCGGCCGTCCTACCGCTGCACCGAGTGCGGCTGGACGACCGCCAAGTGGCTCGGCCGATGCCCCGAATGCCAGGCGTGGGGGACGGTCGAGGAGTTCGGCGGCGCCCCTGCCGTTCGGACGACTGCGGCCGGCCGCGTCAGCTCGGCCGCACTCCCCATCGGCCAGGTCGACAGCCGACAGGCCACCGCCCGGCCGACCGGGGTGGACGAGCTGGACCGGGTGCTCGGCGGCGGGCTGGTCCCCGGCGCCGTGGTGCTGCTCGCGGGCGAGCCGGGCGTCGGCAAGTCGACGCTCCTGCTGGATGTGGCCGCCAAGGCCGCAGGCGAGGAGCACCGCACCCTCTATGTCACCGCGGAGGAGTCCGCGAGCCAGGTCCGGCTGCGCGCCGACCGGATCCGGGCGATCAACGATCACCTCTTCCTCGCCGCCGAGACCGACCTCTCCGCGGTCCTCGGCCATCTGGACGCGGTCAAGCCGTCCCTGCTCATCCTCGACTCGGTACAGACCGTCGCCTCGCCCGAGATCGACGGCGCACCCGGCGGAATGGCACAGGTCCGGGAGGTGGCCGGTGCGCTCATCCGCGCCTCCAAGGAGCGCGGCATGTCCACGCTGCTGGTCGGTCATGTCACCAAGGACGGCGCAATCGCCGGGCCACGGCTGCTGGAGCACCTCGTCGATGTGGTGCTGTCCTTCGAGGGCGACCGCCATGCGCGCCTCCGGCTGGTCCGGGGCGTGAAGAACCGGTACGGGGCGACCGACGAGGTCGGCTGTTTCGAACTGCACGACGAGGGCATCACGGGCCTCGCCGACCCGTCCGGCCTCTTCCTCACCCGGCGCGACGAACCCGTGCCGGGCACCTGTCTGACGGTCACGCTGGAGGGGCGGCGCCCGCTCGTCGCCGAAGTGCAGGCGCTGACGGTCGATTCGCAGATCCCCTCACCGCGGCGCACCACCTCCGGCCTGGAGACGTCCCGGGTCTCGATGATGCTGGCGGTTCTGGAGCAGCGCGGCCGGATCAGCGCGCTCGGCAAGCGGGACATCTACAGCGCCACCGTCGGCGGCGTGAAGCTTTCCGAGCCCGCCGCGGACCTTGCGATCGCGCTTGCCCTGGCCAGTGCGGCGAGCGACACACCGCTGCCCAAGAACCTGGTGGCGATCGGCGAGGTGGGCCTCGCGGGCGAGGTCAGAAGGGTTACGGGAGTGCAGCGCCGACTGGCCGAAGCACACCGCCTCGGCTTCACCCACGCGCTGGTCCCGACCGACCCGGGGAAGGTGCCGTCCGGTATGAAGGTCACGGAAGTCGCCAACATGGGCGACGCGCTGAGAGTGCTCCCGCGCCGCTCTCGTACAGAGCCCCCACGGGAGGCCGACGCACGCCGGTAGACTTTGCCCTGGTCTCGCCCGTCCGTACGAACGGTATGAGGGACATAAGGGCACCGCGAACCTGTGACCGGAGGAGTGCAGTGGCAGCCAGCGACCGGGCAGCATCGCCCGGAAAGTCCGGCCAAGGCACCGGTAATGAGGCGCTGATGCGCGCCTCATTGAGCGCCGTCGCGCCCGGAATGGCCCTGCGGGACGGCCTGGAGCGCATCCTCCGCGGCAACACCGGCGGGCTGATCGTGCTCGGCATGGACAAGACCGTCGAGTCGATGTGCACCGGCGGTTTCGTGCTGGACGTGGAGTTCACCGCGACGCGGCTGCGCGAGCTGGCCAAGCTCGACGGGGCACTGATCCTCGACAAGGACATGACGAAGATCCTGCGGGCCGGCGTGCAGCTGGTCCCGGACGCCTCCATCCCCACCGAGGAGACCGGAACCCGCCACCGCACGGCGGACCGGGTCTCCAGGCAGTGCAACTTCCCGGTCGTCTCGGTCTCGCAGTCGATGCGTCTGATCGCGCTGTACGTGGACGGGGAGCGCCGGGTCCTGGAGGAGTCCGCCGCGATCCTCTCCCGCGCCAACCAGGCACTCGCCACCCTGGAGCGATACAAGCTCCGCCTCGACGAGGTCGCGGGCACGCTCTCCGCGCTGGAGATCGAGGACCTGGTGACGGTGCGGGACGTGACGGCTGTCGCGCAACGTCTGGAGATGGTCCGCAGGATCGCGACCGAAATCGCCGAATACGTGGTGGAGCTGGGCACCGACGGCCGGCTTCTCTCCCTCCAGCTCGACGAGTTGATCGCGGGAGTCGAGCCGGAACGGGAACTGGTCGTGCGTGATTACGTGCCGGAGCCGACCGCCAAGCGGTCGCGTACGGTCGCGGAGGCGCTGACCGAGCTGGACGGGCTCTCGCACACCGAGCTGCTCGAACTGCCGGTCGTGGCACGGGCCCTGGGGTACAGCGGCTCACCCGAGACCCTCGACTCGGCGGTCTCGCCCCGCGGTTTCCGGCTGCTGGCGAAGGTGCCGCGGCTGCCCGGGGCGATCATCGACCGGCTGGTGGAGTACTTCGGCGGACTGCAGAAGCTGCTCGCAGCGAGCGTCGACGACCTTCAGACGGTGGACGGAGTCGGCGAGGCGCGGGCGCGGAGCGTGCGCGAGGGGCTGTCACGACTGGCCGAGTCGTCGATTCTTGAGCGGTACGTCTAAGGGCTGCCCCGCAATCCCTGGCGGGCGCACGACGACAGCCACAGCACCTCGCCGCGTTGCCGGAACGCCCGGATACGACCGGTACGAGGACAGCCCTCCGCCTTGCGATGCACCGCAGCTGACGCCGCGCGCTGATCCACCAGGGATCACGGGGCAACCCTCAGCGGTACGCAGCGGTTGCGTGGAGCAGTACACGTCGCGGGGCCCGGCCGGTGGACCGGGCCCCGAAGCACGTTTCGGACCACGCCCGTGATCGACAGTACGGGGCCGCGACAGTGATCGCGCACCGGCCGGGAACTGCTCGGGCGGGCGCCGCTCAGTCCTTCGCGAGGACGAAGGAGGCGCGCTGCACCGGCTCGCCGGGAGCCTTCGCCTCGACGAGATAGGTACCGGCCCCCGCAGCTCCCGCGGGCGGCGTCGCGCACTGCGGGGCGCTCTTCTTCCGGTCCCACTCCACGGTGTGGACGATGGTCGCGCCCGCCGGAACCTCCAGCAGCACACCGCCCGCATTGTGCGGGCAGTCCTTGGAGGACCACACCTCCTCGTCGTCGCCACCGGCTTCGGTGACGGTCACCACCGCACTCTTCGGCCCGAAATCGGCCTTGCAGGCGGTGGACGAGGTGTTCTTGGCGACCAGTTCGAACTTCGGATTCTCGCCGGGGCTGTAGTTGAGCTTGGTGCGCAGGGTCAACTGCAGTGCGGAGGAAGTGCAGTCGGGGATCGAGGAGCCGGCCGGAACCTGCTGCCCCTCGCTTCCGCCACCTGACGCGCTGCCGGAACCCGATCCGGCTCCGGCGCCGGTGCCACCGTCGGCGGCGCCGTCGGAACCCGCGTCCGTACCGCCGCCGCTGCCGCCGCCCTCACCGGAGTCGTCCGAATCGTCGCGCCCGCCCGGTTGTTGACTGATGGCCGGACCGGAACTGGCGGGTCCCGGAGTGATCGAGTGTGCGGGTCCGGACCCGTTGGGCCGGGAGTCGTCCATGTTCCCCTTGCCGCCACCGGAAGTGACAGCCCATGCGATCAGCAACGCGAGCAGCACAATCAGCATCGCCGCTACGGCCCTCCGTCGCCAATAGATGCTGGAGGGAAGCGGCCCGATCGGATTGCGCAGAGATCCCACGGCGCAAACTGTACGAGAGATCCGCGCCAACTCCCGCCCCACCCGCCGCTCTGATCCCCAAGTTTTGCGGATCATCATCATGCGGTGGCCTGTTCCGACCCCGACTTTCGTCAGGCGCACCCCCTGATGATTGCCCACCGTGACAACCCCGCCCTGTTGCCTACGGTCTGTCACATGAAGAGTTCAACTCCCTTCTCCCTCCTGCACAGCGGCGTCACGGATTTCGCACACGGCACGTGCGCGCGGCGTGAATACCGGATCCCTGTCCCTGCCGCTGCTCGCGCCAACCACGACGGCCGTCAGCCACGTCGCCGGTGAGCTTCCCCAACCGATCACGGACGAGGAGCCTCCCTACCGGTCGGTCGTTGCCGCGCGGCCTCACCGGTGCCGTGTCCGCCGACGGCGACCGGTCGTTTCCCGGCAACCAACTGGCGGCTGCCGTCGCTCTCGCGGTCGCCCGGCCGCGCACAGGCCTGGTTCGCGCACAGGCCTGGTTCACGATGTCACCCCGCTGCTGACGGCGTTCTCGCGGATCTTCGCCGGGGCGCGCCTTCCGCACGATGCGGCGGCGGGCCCGTTCGTGGGGGATCGGTCGCTGCGCCGGTGATCGCCCTGCTGTCCTGCCCGGCGCGGTCGCTCGCTCGCTCTGACGGCAAGGGACAACGGGCGCCCCTCACGGTCCGGACAGCTGGCACCTCTCCCGGTCCGGACAACGGGCCCCGGAGCGGACGGCCGAGTCCGCGCCGAGTCCGGATGGAGGCGCCGGCTGGGGCTCACCGTGGGGACAGACGGGTGGCATTATCACTCCATGGGCCCCCATGACGGGCGACACCCCTGTCGCCAAGACCGTTGCCTGCCCTTCCATGCCAGGATCGGCTTGCGATGACTGCCATGACTGCGACACAGACGCCCCCCGCATCCCTCCACGCGCCCGTCATCGGGTGGTTCGACCAGCACGCCCGCGATCTGCCCTGGCGCCGCCCCGAAGCGGGTGCCTGGGGTGTGATGGTGAGCGAGTTCATGCTGCAGCAGACCCCCGTCAGCCGGGTCCTCCCGGTGTACGAGCAGTGGCTGGCCCGCTGGCCACGCCCTGCCGATCTGGCCGCCGAGCCGCCCGGTGAAGCGGTCCGCGCCTGGGGCCGGCTCGGCTACCCCCGGCGAGCACTGCGCCTGCACGGAGCCGCGCAGGCAATAACTGAACGACACGGTGGCGACGTGCCGAGCGAGCACAGTCAGCTGCTCGCGCTGCCCGGCATCGGTGAGTACACGGCGGCGGCGGTGGCCTCGTTCGCGTACGGACAGCGGCATGCCGTACTCGATACGAACGTCCGCCGGGTGTTCGCCCGGGCCGCGACCGGCATCCAGTACCCGCCGAACGCGACCACCGCCGCCGAGCGGAAGCTCGCCCGCGCGCTCCTGCCCGACGAGGACGAACGGGCGGCCCGCTGGGCGGCCGCGACGATGGAGCTCGGAGCGCTGGTCTGCACCGCCAAGAACGAGGACTGCACGCGATGCCCGATCGCCACGCAGTGCGCCTGGCGGCTGGCCGGGAAGCCGGAGCATCAGGGGCCCCCGCGCCGCGGCCAGACCTATGCCGGTACGGACCGGCAGGTGCGCGGCCGGCTGCTCGCCGTGCTGCGCGAGTCGGTGGCCCCGGTTCCGCAGTCGGCGCTCGACGCCGTATGGGAGGAGCCGGCGCAACGGGCCCGGGCTCTGGACGGCCTGGTCGCCGACGGCCTGGTCGAACCACTTCCGGGCGGCCACTACCAACTGCCGGTGGGCTAAGGACTGTCCCGTAGCAGCAGGCGGGGGCTTGCGCCCGCTGTTACACAACCGATGGACAGCCGTGCGTCGGCGTATGGCTGCTCCGCACAGCGCCGTGACAACCGCTCCGTAACGTCTCCGACCGTCAGCTCACGCGACCAGCGGCTGGCAGAGGTCAGACGGGGATCTACGGGGACGGAGGCGGTTGGAATGGCGCATGGCGAGGTGCTCGAATTCGAAGAGTACGTACGCACCCGGCAGGAGGCCCTGCTGCGCAGTGCGCGCCGCCTGGTCCCCGACCCGGTGGACGCGCAGGACCTTCTGCAGACCGCCCTGGCCCGTACGTACGGCCGCTGGGACGGCATCGCCGACAAGTCCCTCGCCGACGCCTACCTGCGCCGCGTCATGATCAACACGCGTACCGAGTGGTGGCGGGCCCGCAAGCTGGAGGAGGTTCCCACCGAGCAGCTGCCCGACGCGAGCGTCGAGGACGGCACCGAGCAACGTGCCGACCGTGCTCTGCTGATGGACGTCCTGAGCGTGCTGGCTCCCAAGCAGCGCAGCGTCGTGGTGCTGCGACACTGGGAGCAGATGAGCACGGAGGAGACGGCCGCGGCGCTCGGGATGTCGGCCGGTACGGTGAAGAGCACGCTGCACCGGGCGCTGGCGCGACTGCGTCAGGAGCTGGAGAGCCGCGAGGCGATGAACAGGGAAGCCACGATCCGTGAGGCCCAGGGCCGCACGGCGGGCAACCGGGCTCCGGCCGCCGCCGCTCCGGGACGTGCACGGGTACCGGCGCAGGTTCGCGGACAGGCGGACCGGCGGCATGAGGAGCGGGGGCGGGAGCGGTGCGCGGCCTGACAGGCAGAAGCAGAGCGACCGGCGGAGGCGGCGGTCGCACCGGCTGGGCGGCGGGCAGCACGGCAATGGCCGGGCTCGCCGCCTTCGGGCTGTTCACCGTCAGCTGCTCCACCGGTGGCACGGGCACCCGCGACGAGGGACCGGCCGGCACACAGCCGGTCGCGCAGGTCACACCGTCGGTCACCACCCCGCCCACCGGGAAGTCCGTGCGGCGGGTCGATGCCGTCCAGCTGATCAAGCGGGACCCCAAGGTGAGCGAGCGGGTCAGGACGGACCTGAAGCCCTGCACGGGGGACGAGTACCCGGTCGACGCCTCGTACGGCACGCTGACC
Organism: Streptomyces sp. NPDC005262; assembly: GCF_042872425.1. NCBI lineage: Bacteria > Bacillati > Actinomycetota > Actinomycetes > Kitasatosporales > Streptomycetaceae > Streptomyces > Streptomyces sp. NPDC005262. The sequence continues at coordinate 214,071 of NZ_JBIAKK010000012.1, read as the reverse complement.
GGCGGCTCGTCGTCGGACGTCGTGGTGAATGTGATGACCTGCGGCGACTCGGTAGGGGTCGGCACCTACGTGTACCGCGCGCGGAGCGACGGCACGTACCAGAACGTCTTCACCACTGAGCAGCCCGCGGTCTACGGCACCATCGACCGGGGTGACCTGGTGGTGACGACGCAGGTGTACGAGAAGAAGGACGCCGTCGCGTACCCGTCCGGCGACGAAGTGGTCACGTACCGCTGGGCCGGCAACCGGTTCAACGAGCACGACCGGGTGCACAACGACTTCAACAGAGCTGTCGGCAACGGAGAAGCAGAGTTCCCGGAGCCCGCCGAGCCGACGACGGACTGAGACCCCCGAAGGACCGATACCGGCGCGAACGAGCCGGCGAAAGCCGCCAACCCGAGAAGCGAGAGCTGAGAGCAGTCGATGGCCGAGACCCACGTCCTGTTCGTCGAGGACGACGATGTCATCCGCGAGGCCACCCAGCTGGCGCTGGAACGGGACGGATTCGTGGTCACCGCGATGCCCGACGGCCTCTCCGGCCTGGAGGCATTTCGGGCCGACCGGCCGGACATCGCCCTGCTCGACGTGATGGTGCCGGGCCTGGACGGCGTCAGTCTCTGCCGGCGCATCCGGGACGAGTCGACGGTTCCGGTGATCATGCTGTCGGCCCGTGCCGACTCGATCGACGTGGTGCTGGGCCTGGAGGCCGGCGCCGACGACTACGTCACCAAGCCTTTCGACGGCGCCGTGCTGGTAGCCAGGATCCGCGCCGTGCTGCGTCGCTTCGGTCATGCGTCGGGCGGACAGCCGGGCGGTACGGAGACGGAGACGCAACCCGTCGGCGGGGTGCTGGTCTTCGGTGATCTGGAGGTGGACACCGAGGGCATGGAGGTACGCAAGGGCGGTGAGCAGGTGGCGCTCACCCCGACCGAGATGCGGCTGCTGCTGGAATTCTCGTCCGCGCCCGGCACGGTGCTCTCCCGCGACAAGCTGCTCGAACGGGTCTGGGACTACGGCTGGGGCGGCGACACCCGGGTCGTGGACGTCCACGTGCAGAGGCTGCGCACCAAGATCGGACAGGACAGGATCGAGACGGTCCGCGGCTTCGGCTACAAGCTCAAGGCATGACGCGGCCGGCTCTGCGGACAGGTGTCCGCTGGAAGATCAGCATCGCGATCGCGGCGGTCGGCGCGTTGATCGCCGTCGCGCTGAGCCTCGTCGTGCACAACGCCGCCCGTGTCTCGATGCTGGAGAACGCCCGTGAGGTCCAGCTGGAGCGGCTGACGTACGCGCAGCTGCTGTACGAGGCGACGAAGACGAAGAAGGCCGACCCCAAGTTCGGCGCCAAGCTCAACGACCCGACGATGCCGCAGAGCCTGCGCGCGGAAACCCGTAAGAACCGGCGCGCCACGCATGTCGACGAGTACGCGAACGGGGTGCCCGATGTGTGGGCGGCCGTGCCGTTGGCCAACGGTGACGTGCTGTCGCTGCACACCCGCTTCGCCAACCGCAGCGCCACGATCATGGGCGATCTCGACCGCGCACTGATCATCGGCTCCGTCTCGGTGGTCTTCGGCGGCTGCGCGCTCGGCGTACTGATCGGCGGCCAGCTGTCGCGTCGGCTGCGCAAGGCGGCAGCCGCGGCCGGGAAGGTCGCGCGGGGCAATACGGAGGTACGGGTCAGGGATGCCATCGGCGGCGTCATCCGGGACGAGACCGACGACCTGGCCCGTGCGGTGGACGCCCTCACGGACGCGCTGAACGAACGGATCGAGGCGGAGCGCCGGGTCACCGCGGACATCGCGCACGAACTGCGCACACCCGTGACCGGGCTGCTGACGGCGGCCGAGCTGCTGCCGCCGGGCCGCCCCACCGAGCTCGTACGGGACCGGGCACAGGCGATGCGCACGCTCGTCGAGGACGTGCTGGAGGTGGCCAGGCTGGACAGTGCGTCGGAGCGGGCCGAGCTGCAGGAGATCGCGCTCGGCGAGTTCGTCAGCCGACGGGTCGCTCTGCTGGATCCGGATGTGCGGGTACAGGTGGTGCACGAGTCGTGGGTCAACACCGATCCGCGCAGGCTGGAGCGCATTCTCGGCAATCTGCTGGGCAACGCCGCCAAGCACGGTTCCACTCCGGTGGAGGTCACGGTCGAGGGACGGGTGGTACGCGTCCGCGATCACGGGCCCGGTTTCCCGGAGGCGCTGCTGCGTGAGGGCCCGAGCAGGTTCCGTACCGGAAGCAGCGACCGCGCCGGGCACGGGCACGGCCTGGGGCTGACCATCGCCGCCGGTCAGGCCCGGGTCCTCGGCGCCCGGCTGACCTTCCGGAACGCGGCGCCGCAGGGCGCGGCGCAGGGGGCCGGCGGAGCGATCGCCGTGCTGTGGCTGCCGGAGCACGCCCCGACGAACACGGGCAGCTTCCCCATCCTTCAGCTCGCCGAACAGCGCAGGGCGGCCAAGGCCGAGCCCGGCGACGCGGACGGTCCGGGGGCGAAGGCCGCGTCGGACGGCACACAGTCCGGTGGCTGAGGTGGGCCGAGCCGAGCCGAGCTGAGCCAGAGACCGGCAAGGCCCCTGGGGTGCGCGCGGATCGCGCGCCCCAGGGGCCTTGCCGTTGTTGCCAGGTCGGCCGGACCGGACCGTGATCAGACGGTCTCGCTCTGCCTGGGGCCGGTACCGGCGTCCGCGACGGCCTCTTCCTTGGCCTCCGGGCCGGCTCCGCGCAGCGGCACCTCCTTGACGAACAGCGCCGCCAGCAGCGCGATCACGCCGACCGAAGCGCCGACCAGGAAGGCGATGTGGGTCCCGGACGAGACTGCGAACTGGTACGCCTCACGCACCGGGTCCGGCAGCTTCGCCAGGCTCGCCGCGTCCAGCTGCGCGGACCTTGCGGTGGCCGCTCCGCCGCCGCGGGAAGCCATCTCGTCCTGCACTCGTCCGGTGAACAGCGCCCCCATGATCGCGACACCGAAGGAGCTGCCGAGCGTACGGAAGAGGGTGGTCGCGGAGGAGGCGACGCCCATGTCCTTCAGCTCGACGCTGTTCTGCGCGACGAGCATGGTGATCTGCATCAGGAAGCCCATACCTGCGCCGAGCACCGCCATGTAGATGCCGGAGGTGAAGCGGGTGGTGTCGGTGTCCATCTGCGAGAGCAGAAACAGACCGGCCACCATCAGGACGGAGCCGACGATGGGGAAGATCTTGTACTTTCCGGTGCTGGTGGTGACCCGCCCGGCGATCAGCGAGACGATCATCATCGACAGGAGCATCGGCAGGAGCAGGAGTCCGGAGTTGGTCGCGGACGCACCCTGGACGGACTGCTGGAACAGCGGCAGGAAGAGCACCGCGCCGAACATCACGAAGCCGGACATGAAGCCGATGAGGGACATCAGCGTGAAGTTGCCGTTGCGGAAGATGTGCAGCGGAATGATCGGTTCTGCAGCCTTCGTCTCGACGAAGAGGAAGCCGACGAGGGAGACGACACCGATCGCGGCGAGCTCCATGATCATGGCGGAGTCCCAGGCGTACTCCGAACCGCCCCAGGTGGTGACCAGCACGATCGCGGTGATGCCGAGAGTCAGCAGCCCGGCACCGAGGTAGTCGACCTTCGCCTTGGTGCGCTCCTTGTTCGGCAGGTGCAGCACAGCGGTGACCATGGCAAGGGCGACCGCACCCAGCGGCAGGTTGATGTAGAAGCTCCAGCGCCAGCCGAGGTGGTCGGTGATGGTGCCGCCGACCAGCGGTCCGCCGATCATGGCGATCGCCATCACACCGGCCATCAGGCCCTGGTACTTGCCGCGCTCACGGGGCGGCACCAAGTCGCCGATGATCGCCATGACGCCGACCATCAGGCCGCCCGCACCGAGCCCCTGGATCGCCCGGAAGCCGATCAGCTGGCCCATGTCCTGGGCCATTCCGCTCAGTACCGAGCCGATCAGGAAGATCACGATGGACGTGAGGAAGATGCCCTTGCGTCCGTACATGTCGCCGAGCTTGCCCCAGATGGGGGTGGAGGCCGCGGTGGCCAGGGTGTACGCGGTGACGACCCAGGACAGATGCTCCAGACCACCGAGGTCGCCGACGATGGTCGGCATGGCGGTGCCGACGATCAGGTTGTCGAGCATGGCGAGCAGCATCGTGATCATCAGCGCGAGCATCACCACCCGGACGCTGCGCTGCCGCGGCTCGGGCGCGGTGGCCGGCATGTCGGCAGCCTTGTCGGCTGATCTGCCGCCCGCCTTCCCGCCTGCCGCCTTCTTCAGGTCCGACATGATCCCCAACTCCCTGATCCCCTGTTCACCGGCCACTTACTTGCCGCCCGGCTAGTTGACTACACTGGGGACAGTAGAACCCGTAACTAGCCGGGCGTCAAGTAAGTTTTTTGGGGAGAGCACCATGGGCAGCACACCGCAGCCACGCCGGGGCAACACGCGCCAGCGCATCCAGGACGTCGCCCTGGAGCTCTTCGCCGAGCAGGGATACGAGAAGACCTCATTGCGCGAGATCTCCGAGAAGCTGGACGTCACCAAGGCGGCGCTGTACTACCACTTCAAGACCAAGGAAGACATCCTGGTCAGCATCTTCGACGACCTCAACCGGCCCGTCGAGAAGCTGATCGCCTGGGGCAAGGAGCAGCCGCGGACCCTGGAGACGAAGAAGGAGCTCCTGGTCCGTTACAGCGACGCACTGATCGACGCAGCCCCCTTGTTCCGCTTCATGCAGGAGAACCAGGCGGCCGTGCGCGATCTCAGCGTCGGGGAGACTTCGAAGAAGCGGCTCATGGAGCTGCTCGACCTGCTAAAGGACCCCGACGCGGCCCTCGCCGACCAGGTCCGTTGCGTCAGCGCGCTTGTCTCGATGCACGCCGGAATGTTCTTCCTCAAGGACGTCGACGGCGACTTCGAGGACAAGCGCGAGGCCGTCCTCGAAGTCGCCGTCGGTCTGGTCACCCAAGCCCACAGCCCGGGCCCCGCGAAGTAGCGGGGCCCGGGCTGCGGTGAGTACGTCCGGTCGGGTCAGACCGTGACGCCGTGCTTGAACAGGAAGGCGACCGGGTTGACCGCGGAACCGTAGTTGGCGGTGTTCCGGATCTCGAAGTGCAGGTGCGGGCCGCTGGAGTTGCCGGTGTTACCGGAAAGGGCGATCTTCTGCCCCTTCTCCACCGACTGGCCGATGTGCACGTCGATCTTCGACAGGTGGGCGTACTGCGAGTACATGCCGTTGCCGTGCTTGATCACGATGGCGTTGCCGTACGCGGGGCCGTCACCGCCACCGTTCGGACCGGCCTTCACGACGACGCCGCTGTGCGCGGCCTCGACCGTGGTGCCGATCGGTACGGCGAAGTCCTGGCCGGAGTGCTTGTGGGCCCAGCGCGAGCCGTCGTTGCCGAAGCTGGCACTCAGCGTGTAGTGGCTGACCGGCGCCTCCCAGGAGGTCGCCAGAGCGGCCTTCTTCGCGGCCTTCTTCGCCTCGGCAGCCTTCTTGGCCACCGCCTGCTTGGCGATCTGGGCCGCCTTGCCCTGCACGGTCGCCTGCTTGGCGACCGACTCGGCCGCGACGGTATTGACCAGGCCCGCCGCGTCGGGGGCGCTCGCCGACGCACCGGCCGCGAACGCAGCGCCCGCACCGAGAACCATCGTCGTCCCCAGACCGGCTGCCACCACGGCGCCACGGACACGGGACACGGACGGACGGCGGGAGTGCTGGAACGTAGCGCGCTTCGACATATGCGGAGATCCTCCGGAGGTGAGTCGTCCCGGCTTGTCCGCCGGGCTGGCTATCCCTTGGTAACCCGGACCCCCAGCAATGCCCAAACACCCCATCTACGAACAAAAGCCGTAGCCGACATGTCGGGAATCCACTCCCGGGGGCCTGGTATCACCCGCTCCACACCCCCGCCGGATCTCTTCGGCCGGTCAGGTTTAACCCCAGTTCTAAACCGCTCTAAACGGACATTGCCTAGCGTTCCAGGCATCCCGCACTGTCGCCCCGAAGGTCCCGGTCACGCCCGGGGCAGAGGCCCCTCCCGCACTCGCCGCCATGTCCCCTAAGCCTCCTAGTAGGCCCCGAAAGGGCTGTGCGCCTTGTCACCCGCGGTGGGACCAAGGGCTGTCCGATTCGGGACCTTCGGCCGGCGACCCGTCGGCGCCGAACGGCGGGAGTCGTCCCCGTCGGCCGCGCCGCCCGATCCGGCGGAGCCCGGAACCTGTCTGGACCTCCAGTACCGCTCGGAGACCGCGTTGTGCCGGTCCACGGGGACGCCCTGTCCGATGCTCCGGGGGCCTCCGACCGCAGGCAGGGCAGCTTCGGCGGCGAGGCCTTGCCGCGCGGGCTCGGCCGGCCGAGGCCGGTGACAGCGGGCGTCCGGCGCAGAACGGCGAAGAGGGGGCGCCGGCAGCGCGCGAGTGCGTACGCAGAACGGCGAAGGGGGCCGCCGGCAGCGCGCGGGTGCGTACACAGAACGGTGTCGGGCCCGCTCAGGCGCCGAGACCGTCCCATGGGGCGTCCTGTGAGGCCCGGAACCAGCCGGCTTGTCCCGGCCCGTACATGAGGACGCTGTCCAGCCCGTGCGGGCGCGTGCACAAGCTTCACTCGGCGCAGGCCGGGGAGGGAGCTGATCGGCCTCAGGGCAGGAAATGGTGGGCGTCGGTGGATCTCACTCCGCTCCAGGCCTTGCCCGGCTTCGATGTCGAGGGCGAGGACGCCGATGTCCACATCCTCGGCATCGACGGCCTCCGCATCACCCGCTGACCCCGGACCGCACAGCAAAAGGGGCTGCCCCGGAACCGTACGGAACGGTCCGGGGCAGCCCCTTCACTTGCTCAGACGCTCGACGCGCCCTTACGCGTCCTTCGTCAGGTTCGGGCCGGCGCCGCCTGCCGCCTGCTCGATCGGCGGGACGTCGGGCAGTGCCGACTTCTCCTCGCCGCGGAAGGTGAACTTCTTTTCCTCACCCTCGCCCTCGGTACCCACGACCACGATGTGACCGGGACGCAGCTCACCGAAGAGGATCTTCTCGGAGAGGATGTCCTCGATCTCGCGCTGGATCGTCCGGCGCAGCGGCCGGGCGCCCATCACGGGGTCGTAGCCCTTCTTGGCCAGGAGCGACTTGGCCTCCGCGCTGAGCTCGATGCCCATGTCGCGGTCCTTCAGCCGCTCGTCCACCTTGGCGATCATGAGGTCGACGATCTGGATGATGTCTTCCTCGGTCAGCTGGTGGAACACGACCGTGTCGTCCACACGGTTGAGGAACTCGGGCCGGAAGTGCTGCTTGAGCTCTTCGTTGACCTTGTTCTTCATCCGCTCGTAGCCGGTCTTGACGTCGCCCTGGGCCGCGAAGCCCAGGTTGAAGCCCTTGGAGATGTCCCGGGTCCCGAGGTTGGTCGTCATGATGATGACCGTGTTCTTGAAGTCCACGACCCGGCCCTGGGAGTCGGTCAGGCGACCGTCTTCCAGAATCTGGAGCAGGGAATTGAAGATATCGGGGTGGGCCTTCTCGACCTCGTCGAAGAGGACGACGGAGAACGGCTTGCGGCGCACCTTCTCGGTGAGCTGGCCGCCCTCTTCGTAACCCACGTAACCGGGGGGAGAACCGAAGAGGCGGGAAACTGTGTGCTTCTCGCTGAACTCCGACATGTCGAGGGAGATCAGTGCATCTTCGTCACCGAAGAGGAATTCGGCGAGCGTCTTGGAGAGCTCGGTCTTACCGACACCGGACGGGCCGGCGAAGATGAACGAGCCACCGGGGCGCTTCGGGTCCTTCAGACCGGCTCGCGTACGACGGATCGCCTGCGAGAGGGCCTTGATGGCGTCCTTCTGGCCGATGACGCGCTTGTGGAGCTCGTCCTCCATGCGCAGCAGCCGGGAGGACTCCTCCTCCGTCAGCTTGAAGACCGGGATGCCGGTGGCCGTGGCCAGGACTTCGGCGATCAGCTCGCCGTCGACCTCGGCGACGACGTCCATGTCGCCGGCCTTCCACTCCTTCTCCCGCTTGGTCTTCGCCGCCAGCAGCTGCTTCTCCTTGTCGCGGAGAGACGCCGCCTTCTCGAAGTCCTGGGAGTCGATGGCCGACTCCTTGTCGCGGCGGACGCCCGCGATCTTCTCGTCGAACTCGCGGAGGTCCGGCGGCGCGGTCATCCGGCGGATACGCATCCGGGAACCGGCCTCGTCGATCAGGTCGATCGCCTTGTCCGGCAGGAAGCGGTCCGAGATGTAGCGGTCGGCCAGCGTCGCGGCCTGGACCAGCGCCTCGTCCGTGATGGACACGCGGTGGTGGGCCTCGTAGCGGTCGCGCAGACCCTTGAGGATCTCGATGGTGTGCGGCAGCGACGGCTCCGCCACCTGGATGGGCTGGAAGCGGCGCTCGAGGGCCGCGTCCTTCTCCAGGTGCTTGCGGTACTCGTCTAGCGTCGTCGCACCGATCGTCTGGAGCTCGCCTCGCGCCAGCATCGGCTTGAGGATGCTTGCCGCGTCGATCGCGCCCTCGGCGGCGCCCGCACCCACCAGGGTGTGGAGCTCGTCGATGAACAGGATGATGTCGCCGCGGGTGCGGATCTCCTTGAGGACCTTCTTCAGGCGCTCCTCGAAGTCACCGCGGTAGCGGGAGCCGGCGACCAGCGCGCCGAGGTCGAGGGTGTAGAGGTGCTTGTCCTTGAGGGTCTCGGGCACCTCGCCCTTGACGATGGCCTGCGCCAGGCCCTCGACGACCGCCGTCTTGCCGACGCCGGGCTCGCCGATGAGAACCGGGTTGTTCTTGGTACGGCGGGACAGCACCTGCATGACCCGCTCGATCTCCTTCTCGCGCCCGATGACCGGGTCGAGCTTGGATTCGCGAGCGGCCTGGGTGAGGTTCCGGCCGAACTGGTCGAGCACCAGGGACGTGGAGGGCGTGCCCTCCGCGGGGCCGCCTGCAGTGGCCGCCTCCTTGCCTCCCGAGTACCCGGAGAGCAGCTGGATGACCTGCTGCCGCACGCGGTTCAGGTCGGCGCCCAGCTTCACGAGGACCTGGGCGGCGACGCCCTCGCCCTCGCGGATCAGGCCGAGCAGGATGTGCTCGGTACCGATGTAGTTGTGGCCGAGCTGAAGAGCCTCGCGGAGCGACAGCTCCAGGACCTTCTTGGCTCGCGGAGTGAAGGGGATGTGCCCGGACGGGGCCTGCTGGCCCTGACCGATGATCTCCTCCACCTGCTGGCGGACCGCCTCGAGCGAAATCCCGAGGCTCTCCAGGGCCTTAGCGGCGACACCCTCACCCTCGTGGATAAGGCCCAGGAGGATGTGCTCGGTGCCGATGTAGTTGTGGTTGAGCATCCGGGCTTCTTCCTGAGCCAGGACGACAACCCGCCGCGCGCGGTCGGTGAACCTCTCGAACATCGTTAATCGCTCCTCAGAGCGGTCAGGCAGTAAGGGGTCGGTCCCCTCCCTGTCCTTCCGCAGCTTAGTCCCGCAAGCGGGGACCGCTCATTCCAACTGCCGACACCCGTCCTTGGCCTCCTGCCCCGAACGCCGACAACTGCTCCAACCCGATGGTGCGAGACGATGTTCCCGCAGGCCAGGCAGATACCCCTATCGCCAGTACGCCGACGGCGAACGTGAGACGTCTCGGCCTGCGTGTCGCCCCTCCCCACTAGGGATGTCTTACCCGTAATTACAGACAGTCCATGCGGCGCGCGCCGGTTCCCTCAGCTACGGGCGAACATCCTTGCGCTCCGAAATGCGCGCGTGCGCCCTCCTTTCGGACACGCTATGCATGCAATCGGGGACTCTGCGTAACTCATGAGGTCTCTCGACAGTTCTTCCGGCATGGCCCTCACCGTCCCGCCTCCGCGCTCGCCGCTCGCCGACGACCGCGACGGCCATGGAGACCACGCGCAGTGGTACGAGCGCGAGCTCGGCTGGGCGACGACGGGCACCGCTCCGGTCCGGTTGTTGACCGGGCTGCGGTTCGACGTCCTGGAACTGCCCGCGGTGGCGGGTCACGCCGCACTGCGGCGGGTGGGACGCACTGGGCCGGTGGCACTGACCGGGCAGACCATGGGGCTACTGGTGGCCCCGGGGAGCGCCGACGAGCTGCCGGGGCTGCTCGACTGGCTGGAATGGGGCGGGGTGGCCCTCACAATGACCGCCGTCGGTACGGGCGGGCGGATCATCGCGCCGGCACCGCCCGGCTGGGCGGCCGGCTCGCCGGGGGCCGCCGTATGGCTGCGGCCCCCCGAGCTGCGGCACGAGGGGGAGTCGGAGCTCCCGGCTCTCGCCGGCCTCGGGAGCAGGGGTGGGGATGCTCCCGATCTCGTGCGGCTCGTGGACGCGGTGGCGACGGAATGCCACCGGGCCCGGTTGACGCGTGCCGGAACAGTCTGGCCGGCAACGAGTTGCACGGCCGATCAGTCGACAGCTCAGCCGTTGGCCTTCTCGTAAGCCTCGCGGATCTCCGCCGGAACACGACCGCGGTCATTCACATTGTGACCGTTCTCGCGCGCCCACTTACGGATCTCGGCGGTGTCCTTGTTGCCACCGGGAACGGCGCGACCCTTGCCGCGGCCGGCCGCGGCACGGCCACCGGTGCGTCGGCCACCCTTGGTGTACGGCTCAAGAAGACCCCGGAGCTTGTCCGCGTTGGTCGTGGTGAGGTCAATCTCGTACGTCTTGCCATCCAGAGCGAACGTCACTGTCTCGTCCGCCTCGCCACCGTCGAGGTCATCGACAAGAAGGACCTGAACCTTCTGTGCCACCGGATTTCCTTTCATCGAAAATGCAGTACGCGGAAAGGAAACCGCTTTTCTCCGGAAAACACAAACCCCTGGCAGAGGTTCAGGAGTGCAAGAACACGGGAAACATGCGCGATTCGGACATAGGGTTCCGGGTTCTTCCAGCGGTCACAGGTGCAGAAGCATCCGACTGTTGCCCAAGGTGTTCGGCTTCACTCGTTCGAGACCGAGGAACTCCGCTACGCCCTCATCATAGGAACGCAGCAGCTCGCTGTAGACATCTGTGTCGACCGGCGTCTCTCCGATCTCCACGAAGCCGTGCTTGGCGAAGAAGTCGACTTCGAAGGTGAGACAGAAAACCCGGCGCACACCCAGCCAGCGAGCGGTCTGCAACAGCTTGTCCAGTACTTGATGCCCCACTCCGACACCCTTGATGCTGTGATCGACCGCGAGAGTACGGACTTCGGCGAGGTCTTCCCACATCACATGGAGTGCACCGCAGCCGATGACCCGGGCATCCGCGTCGCGTTCCGCGATCCAGAACTCCTGGATGTCCTCGTAAAGCGTCACCGTCGCTTTGTCGAGCAGGATGCCTTCGCGTACGTACCCGTCGAGGAGACGGCGGACCGAGGGCACATCGCTCGTCCTGGCACGACGGACAGTGATGGCTGCGTTTATAACCGACGGTTCGGTACGGAAATCTGTATGCGGAAGCTCTGAGGACATGCCCCGACGCTATCGCTCGGCCTCCGGGCCCGCGTCATCAGCCGGGTGATCACCGGCCTCCGGGGCATCCGGGGATACGATCCGCATCGCATCGCGGAGAGCTTCGCGCTGCTCGGCGGACATCATGCCGAAGAAGGCGACAAGAGCGGCCGCCGGGTTGTCACTGTGCGACCAGGCTTCGTTCATCAGTGCGGCCGAGTAGGCGGCGCGGGTGGAGACCGCCGTATATCGATATGCGCGGCCCTCAACTTCCCTGCGCACCCAGCCCTTCTGATGGAGATTGTCCATTACCGTCATCACGGTCGTGTACGCGATGGACCGTTCCTGCTGAAGGTCCTCAAGGACTTCCCGCACGGTGACCGGACGGTTCCATTGCCAGACCCGTGTCATGACGGCGTCTTCCAGCTCTCCCAATTGGCGGGGCACAGCGTCACCATAGTGCTAGATGTCTGGAATGGCAGGTTATTTACACAGCAAAAGGGCGTACGGCTCATGATGAGCCGTACGCCCTTCGCCCGGTGCAGCGCGATGCGATCGAGTGCAGTACGCGAGGTACCGGTCAGGCCCCGTCGGTCCGCGGGGTCTTCCGCACCGCTTCGGCGCGGCTGATCGCCGAGTCCACGGCCGCGTCCTCCTTGGCCTTGTTGGGGCCGCCCTGGCTCTTGACGATCGTCACGACGAGACCGATGAAGAAGGCGGCCATCACCACGGGGGGCACGAGCGCGGATACGTAGTCCATGGCGTCCAGAGTAGCGAGCCCGGTACGGACTTCCCGTGTACCCCCTCCGCCGTCCGGCGTGGCTATCCCGCGGCGCGCTGCTGCGCGGGCGGGGCCGGCGGGGCCGGGCGGCGGGGCGGGAAGACCTCCGAGGGCTTCGGTGCGGGGCGCTCGGGCGGCGGCACCGGACGGGCCGGGGCCGGCGGGGTCTTCGGCCGTTCGGGTTCGGCGGCCGCCGCCCGGCCGCCGGGCAGCGCCAGCAGCCGGCTGCGCGGGGCGGGGGTCGTCGCGGGCACGGCCCGGCCGGCGAGCCTGGCCCGTACCGACCGCTCGGCGAGCACCTGGCAGCGCTCCAGGAGCGCTGCGGCGACCGGTCTGCAGCGCTGGAGGCGCAGTGCGGCCAGATCCTCCGGGCGGGGGTCGTAACCGGCGGCCAGGGCGTCCTGGAGCAGTTCCAGATAGCCGGCGGCGGAGCCGGGAAGGGCTTCTCGGTAGCGGACGAGGTCGGCGAGGAGGAACGCGCGCAGCCGTCCTGCCTCGCCGGCCACCTCGTCGACGGAGCCCGCAAGACGCAGGCAGTCCTGGACATCGTCGTCGGGCAGGGGCGCGGGGTGGAGGGCGTTGGCGAGGGCGCGTCGGAGCACTCGCAGCTCGTCCGCGCTGAACGCCATACCGCCGCGTGATCCGTAAGGCGTGGGCATGACGCGACAATACGTGCTAAATGGACAAAATCGGCTTAGCTGGCCGACGGCGGCGCGGCGGCGGCCGTCCCGCCGCCGCGTCGTTCTCGCAGGTGCCCGGCGCTGCGCCTACATCCGGGCCACGTTGCGCTCGTACACCAGGCGCAGGCCGATGAGCGTGAGCCAGGGCTCGTGCTCGTCGATCACGGAGGACTCGCCCAACACCATCGGAGCAAGGCCGCCGGTCGCAATGACGGTGACGTCGTCCGGGTCGGCCGCCAGCTCCTTCTTCATGCGTTCGACGACACCGTCGACCTGACCCGCGAAGCCGTACACGATGCCCGCCTGCATGGCCTCGACCGTGTTCTTGCCGATCACGCTGCGCGGGCGGGCCAGCTCGATCTTGCGGAGCTGGGCGCCCTTGACGCCGAGCGCCTCGACCGAGATCTCGATGCCGGGGGCGATGACGCCGCCCGCGTACTCGCCGCGGGCGGAGACCGCATCGAACGTGGTGGCGGTGCCGAAGTCGACGACGATGGCCGGGCCACCATAGAGCTCGACGGCGGCGACCGAGTTGATGATGCGGTCGGCGCCGACCTCCTTCGGGTTGTCCACCAGGATCGGCACGCCCGTCTTGATGCCGGGCTCCACGAGCACCGCGGGGACATCTCCGTAGTAACGGCGGGTGACCTCGCGCAGCTCGTGCAGCACCGCCGGGACGGTGGCGCAGATCGCTATGCCCTCGATGCCGTCGCCCAGCTCCTCGCCGAGCAGCGGGTGCATGCCCATCAGGCCGTTGAGCAGCACCGCGAGCTCGTCCGCGGTACGCCGGGCGTCGGTGGAGATCCGCCAGTGCTCGACGATCTCCTCACCGTCGAACAGGCCCAGGACGGTATGGGTGTTGCCGACGTCGATGGTGAGCAGCATCAGGCGCCGGCCCCGTCGGTGTCGCGGAAGTCCAGGCCGATGTCGAGGATCGGTGAGGAGTGGGTGAGCGCACCGACGGCGAGGTAGTCGACGCCCGCGTCGGCGTAGGCACGGGCGCTGTCGAGAGTGAGACGGCCCGACGACTCCAGGGCCGCGCGGCCGCCGACGACCGCTACGGCCTCCTCGGTCTCGGCCGGGGTGAAGTTGTCCAGCAGGATCAGGTCGGCGCCCGCCTCCAGGACCTCGTGGACCTGGTCCAGGGTGTCGACCTCGACCTCGATCGGTACGTCCGGGAACTCGTCCCGCACCCGCTTGAACGCCTCGGCGACACCGCCCGCCGCGACGACGTGGTTGTCCTTGACCAGCGCTGCGTCGGAGAGCGACATCCGGTGGTTGACGCCGCCGCCGCAGCGCACCGCGTACTTCTCCAGGGCGCGCAGTCCCGGAGTGGTCTTCCGGGTGTCGCGGACCTTGGCCTTCGTGCCTTCGAGCACGTCGGCCCAGGCGCGGGTCGCGGTCGCGATGCCGGAGAGCCTGCAGAGCAGGTTGAGCGCGCTGCGCTCGCCGGTGAGCAGGTCGCGGGTTCGGGTGGTGACCGTCAGCAGCTTCTGGCCGGGGACGACGCGGTCGCCGTCCTCGACATGGCGCTCGACCTCGAACTCGGCCGTACAGACGATGGACAGGACGGCCTCGGCCACCCGCAGACCCGCGACGACACCGGCCTCACGGGCGGTGAAGTCACCGGTGGCCATGGCCTCTTCGGAGACCGTCGCGACGGTCGTGACGTCCACGCCGTGGTCGAGGTCCTCCTCGATGGCGACGTGCGCGATGTCCTCGACCTGAACGGGGTCGAGGCCTGCGTCGGCGAGAAGCTGGGCGAGGTCCGGGTCGAGGCCGCACTCCAGCGGGTCCAGCTCGTAGTCGTCGTCCCCGCCGCAGCCGCAGGCGTCCCCGCAGCCGCCCGCGGACGGTGCGGGCGCGCCGATCTGGATCAGCGGTACGTCCACAGGTGTGGGGCGCGGATTCTCTTCGGGCGTGCTCACGGTTACGGCTCCTCGGGGGTGGGGTGGTTCGTGGTCGCTGCTGCGCAGTCTGGTGCCCCCGCCGGGTGTACGGGCGGGAATGCCTCGGATTCAGTCCGGGTGAGGACAAGCCGGCGGCCCGGGGTGAGCCGCACGACGAGGTGGCGGCGCCAGGTCTCGTCGTCCCGCTCGGGCCGGTCCTCGCGCCAGTGGCAGCCGCGGGTCTCCTCGCGCTGCCGGGCCGCGGCGACCAGGACACGCGAGACGAGGAGCAGGTTGGTGGCCTCCCACGCCTCGACACCGGGCTCCGCGCGCTTCGGCCCGGCCGCCCAGGCGTCGGCGGCCGCACTGTTGTGCAGGGCCTCGAGTTCGTCGGCGGCGGTGACGAGACTGGCGGCGGAACGCAGGACGCCGGCGCCCCGGGTCATGATCCGCTGGATCGTGGTCCGCGCCTCGGGGGCGAGCAGCGGCGAGGGGGCGGGGCGGTCGGTGTCCGGTCCGGTCTCCAGGTCCACCACCGGCGTCGCCGCCTTCGTCACGGGGGCCGTGGCCTGCGTCGTGCGCGACCGGTCCTCGACGATGTCCGCCGCGATGCGTTCGGCGAAGACCAGGCCCTCGAGGAGAGAGTTGGACGCCAGCCGGTTCGCGCCGTGCACGCCCGTGCAGGCGACCTCGCCGCACGCGTACAGCCCCGGGACCGTCGTCCGGCCGCGCAGATCGGTACGGACGCCGCCGGAGGCATAGTGCGCGGCGGGGGCGACCGGGATCGGTTCGGTGATCGGGTCGATGCCATGGGCCCGGCAGGCCGCCAGGATCGTGGGGAAGCGCTGCTCCCACATCTCGGCGCCGAAATGGCGGGCGTCGAGGTACATGTGCTCGGTGCCGTGCAGCTGCATCTGGCTGGTGATGGCCTTGGCGACGATGTCGCGCGGCGCCAGTTCCGCCAGCTCGTGCCGGCCGACCATGAACCGCGTTCCGGACGCGTCGACGAGATGGGCGCCCTCGCCCCGTACCGCTTCGGACACGAGGGGCTGCTGGCCCTCGGAGTCGGCGCCGAGGAAGAGCACCGTCGGGTGGAACTGGACGAATTCGAGGTCGGAGACCTCCGCGCCGGCCCGCAGGGCGAGCGCGACGCCGTCGCCGGTGGAGACCGGTGGGTTGGTGGTGGCGGAGAAGACCTGGCCCATACCGCCGGTGGCGAGGATCACCGCAGGGGCGTGGACCGCGCCGACACCGTCGTGCTGGCCCTCACCCATGACGTGCAGGGTGACGCCGGCGGTGCGGCCTTCGGCATCCGTCAGCAGGTCCAGGACCAGGGCGTTCTCCACAATGTGGAGGGCTGCGGAGCGGACCGCCTCGACCAGGGCGCGGGAGATCTCGGCACCCGTCGCGTCCCCGCCCGCGTGCGCGATCCGGCGGCGGTGGTGGCCGCCCTCACGGGTGAGCGCGATGTCGCCGGTGTCGGTGGTGTCGAAGTGCGCGCCGGTCTCGATCAGGCGGCGTACGGCGTCGGGACCCTCGGTGACCAGGGTCCGTACCGCCGACTCGTCGCACAGGCCCGCGCCCGCGACCAGGGTGTCGGCCAGATGCTGTTCCGGGGTGTCGCCCTCGCCGAGGGCTGCCGCGATACCGCCCTGCGCCCAGCGGGTGGAGCCGTCATCGAGCCGGGCCTTGGTGACGACGACGGTGGCGAGGCCCGCGGCCGCGCAGCGCAGCGCGGTGGTGAGGCCGGCGACGCCGGAGCCGACCACCACGACATCCGCGTCGATGGCCCAGCCGGGGGCGGGGGCGGTCAGCCGTATTCCGGTCACGTGTCGGCTCCGAAGGTCAGCGGGATGTTGTCGATGAGGCGGGTGGCGCCCACCCGGGCGGCGACGGCGAGGATCGCGTCACCGGTGGTCCGGTCGTCGGGGATCTCGGTGAAGTCCGCCGGGTCCACGAGCGCCAGATAGTCCAGGGCGAGCGGGGGCTGTTCGGCGGCCGCGTCGTCGAGGATCGTGCGCGCGGCGGCGCGCACCGCCGCGGGCCCGTCGTCCGGTCTGGCCCGGGCCACCGCCTGGGTGTCGGCGGCCGCGCGGGCCTCGCCGAGCCGGGTGAGCGCGGCGGCCCGGCCCGTCGTCGCCGGGGTGGTCTGTGCGCGGGCGTGCAGCGCCTGCTGGGCGGCGAGCCTGTCGCGGGCCGCGAACAGGGCCCGGGACAGAGCCAGGGCGGTGTGGCGCTCCTGGGCGTCGAGGAAACGGTTGCGGCTGGAGAGCGCGAGGCCGTCCGGCTCGCGGACCGTCTCCACGCCGACGATCTCCACCGGGAAGTTCAGGTCGCGCACCATACGGCGGATCAGCGCCAGCTGCTGGGCGTCCTTCTGCCCGTAGAACGCGACATCGGGGCGGGTGAGGTGCAGGAACTTGGCGACGACGGTCAGCATCCCGTCGAAATGGCCGGGCCGGAACGCCCCTTCCAGCCGCTCGCCCATCGGGCCGGCGGCGATCCTGACCTGCGGCTCACCGCCGGGGTAGACCTCGTCGACGGACGGGGCGAAGACCACGTCGGCACCTGCCGCGACGGCGACGGCGAGATCGGCGTCGAGGGTACGGGGGTAGCGGTCGAGGTCCGCGGACTCCCCGAACTGGAGCGGGTTGACGAAGACGGTGACGACCACCTGGCCGTCCTGGCCCGCCGCGGCGCGGGCGGCCCGGATCAGGCTCGCGTGCCCCTCGTGCAGGGCGCCCATGGTCATGACGACGGCCCGCGGTCCCTTGCGCCCGCCGGACGCGTCGAGCTCCGCTGCCGTACGGACCAGGGCGGTGGACGTTTCGGTCATCGGGTCTCTCCCGGTCCGGTGCTGCCCGTGGTGCCCGCACCCGTGGCCCCGTCGGCCAGGACGCCGAGCAGGTCCTCCGCCAGCTCCGGCTTGAGCAGACCGTGCGCCAGCGCCCGGTCGGCGGTGGCGCGGGCCATTGCGAGGTATCCGGCCACGGTCTGCGGGGCGTGCTTGCGCAGCTCGCCGATGTGCGCGGCGACCGTGCCCGCGTCGCCGCGCGCGACCGGACCGGTCAGCGCGCCGTCACCGGACCGCAGGGCGTTGTCGAGAGCGGCGCCGAGGAGCGGGCCGAGCATCCGGTCGGGAGCCTCGACCCCTGCCGTGCGCAGCAGCTCCATCGACTGGGCGACCAGCGTGACCAGGTGGTTCGAGCCGAGGGCGAGCGCCGCGTGGTAGAGCGGACGGGACTCCTCCGCGATCCATTCGGGCTCGCCGCCCATCTCGATGACGAGCGCCTCCGCGGCGAGCCGCAGCTCCTCGGGCGCGGTGACACCGAAGGAGCAGCCGGCCAGCCGCTGGACGTCGACGCTCGTGCCGGTGAACGTCATCGCAGGGTGCAGGGCGAGCGGCAGCGCGCCGGCCCGCAGGGCAGGGTCCAGGACCCGTGTCCCGTACCGCCCCGACGTGTGGACGATCAGCTGCCCCGGGCGGACCGCACCGGTCTCGGCGAGTCCCTCGACGAGGCCGGGCAGGGCGTCGTCGGGCACGGTCAGCAGGACCAGCTCGGCCCGCGCGAGCACCTCGGCGGGCGGTACGAGGGGCACGTCGGGCAGGAGCGCGGCGGCCCGGCGCACCGACGCGTCGGAGACGCCCGACACGGCGACCGGGCGGTGACCGGCGAGTTGCAGGGACGCGGCAAGGGCAGGGCCGACCCTGCCCGCGCCCACGACGCCCACGGTGAGGCGGGCGGGGCGGTCCCTCGCGTCGAGGGGCTCCTTGGGTGCTGATGCGTTCACGCGGCGATGGCCTTCCGTTCCAGTCCGCGGGGGGTACCGGACGATTTCTCTGCATGCTACGCCAGCGTTTCGCGCGGACTCCTGGCCGTCCACAGCCTGTGGACGAATGCGTGGACGACCGCCGGGGCGGGGATCGCGTAACCGTGTGGGCGGGGACCGCCTTCTGCGTGATGATCGTCCCATGGCAGACAGGCACGAGCAGGCACGAGCGCAGACGCCGGACGAGGTCCGGGACGAGGTCCGGGACCGGGCGGGGGACGGGATACGGGACGGTGAGCCGGACCGCGAAACGGCTGAACGGTTCCGGCGGATCGCCGCCTGGCGCCGGGCCGAGCGGATCCTTTCGCGGCCGCCCGTCGACCGCACCCTCGGCGAGCAACTGGCCGACCTGGGTGCGTACGCCGGTTCCGTCGCCGATCTGGACAGGCCCGCGGACATCTACGGCGACGGGATCGTCGCCGTACTGGAGCAGCGCGTCGCCGATCTGCTCGGCATGGAGGCCGCGGCCTTCTTCCCGACCGGAACGATGGCTCAGCAGGTCGCCCTGCGCTGCTGGGCAGGACGCACCGGCAGCCCGACCGTGGCACTGCACCCGCTCGCCCACCCGGAGGTGCACGAGCGCGGTGCTCTGGAGTCGGTGAGCGGGCTGCGTACCGTCCACCCGACGGCCGAGCCACGGCTGCCCACCGCGCAGGAGATCCGCGACTTCGCCGAACCCTTCGGCACGCTGATGCTGGAGCTGCCGTTGCGCGACGCCGGTTTCGTACTGCCGGAGTGGGAGGAGCTGGAGGACGCGGTGGCGGCCGCCCGCGAACGCGATGCAGTGGTGCACTTCGACGGCGCGCGACTGTGGGAATGCGCCCCCCGCTTCGGGCGCGGGCTGCCGGAGATCGCAGCGCTCGCGGACAGCGTGTACGTGTCGTTCTACAAGACCCTCGGCGGACTGTCCGGGGCCGCGCTCGCCGGTCCGGAGTCCCTGATCGAGGAGGCCCGCACCTGGCGCCACCGGTACGGCGGCCAGCTCTTCCAGCAGTTCCCCGCGGCGCTCTCCGCGCTGGTCGGCCTGGACCGGGAGCTGCCGAAGCTGTCGTCCTACGTGGCACAGGCGAAGGTGGTGGCCGGCGCCCTGTCCGAGGGCTTCACGGAGTCCGCGGTTCCGTGGTTCCGGGTGCATCCGGAACCGCCGCACACGCACCAGTTCCAGGTCTGGCTGCCGTACGGGGCGGAGGCCCTGACCGAGGCTGCGGTACGGCAGGCGGAGGAGACGGGCGTGGCACTCTTCCGCAAGTGGCACCCGGCTGCGGCGGGACCGCCCGGGGTGTCCTTCACGGAGGTCACGGTGTCGGAGGCCGGGCTGGAGTGGACCCCGCGGGATGTGCGGATGGCGGTGGGGGAGTTCGTGAAGCGGCTGGGTTAGCGGGGGCGCCGGAGGCCGTCCGGCGGCCGCTCCGTCCTCAGACGCCGGAGGGGCTGGAGTTGCCCGGCGGGGTGGAGTTGTCCAGTGAGTCCGCTGAGGTGGGGCGGTGGCCGCTGGTGAACAGTTCTCGAAGCGCCGTCCGCCAGCGGCGGCGTGCCGGGAGGCCCGCCATCACCGCGTCGAAGCGGCGCCGGTCGCGTACGTCCCGTGCCACCGCCCAGTCGTGCCGGCCGGGCAGCGGCGGCGGCAGTTCCCCGTGCTGGGCTGCCCGATAGCTGTCGATCATGTGCTGCTGCATGGCGTCCATGAACTCAGCGTGGGCCGGTGCCGGCAGTCCCGCGCGACGATTGACGACCCCCGTCAAACGGCGCCTGACGTATTCACCGCACCCCGCACTATGGAGGGGTGAGCGTGAACATCGACATCGCGGGACTGCCGCCCGAGCGCATCGTCTTCGAGACCTCCCCCCTCGCCGAGCTGGGGCTGGCTCTGCATGCGCTCTCCGAGCCGGGGCACCATCCCGGGCTTCACGGCTGGGCAACGGCGACCGCCGCCTCGCTGGAGCCCGACCTGGCCGACCGGCTGCACGAGGCCGAGTTCCTGTGGCGCAACACGTTCTCCGACGTCTTCATGCCGTTCGCCGGGGTGCGCGGCGGCGACGGCCGGACCGGGGCGACGCTCGCCGAGGATCTGGACATCCTCGACCGGCTGGACGACGAACGGTTCGTCGCCTCCGCCCTGGAGTTCACCTGCGCCAGTCTGTACGGGATCGGCGCACCCTCCCCGCTCAGCGACCCGATGATGCGTGCCCGCGCACTGGACATGGCGGCGGCGCGCGGCCCGCGGCAGGTGGAGTTCACCCGGCAGTTGCTGGCCGACCCCGTCCCCGTACGCCGCTGGGTCCGGCGTCTCTTCGAGGACTGCGACGAGGCTTTCTTCGCGGACACCTGGCGGCGGGTCCAGGTCCAGCTGGTCGCCGACGCCCGGCACAAGACGGATCTGCTGCGCCGCAAGGGGGCCGGTGAGGCGTTGGGCGCGGTGTCCGCCGCGCTCTCGCTCGACGAGGGCGCGTGCAGGATCAGCGCCGACAAGATGACGGAGGGTTCGACCACCGCGACCGACCCGGCCGTCGGTGCCGGGCTCACGCTCATCCCGACCAGCTTCGGCTGGCCGCATCTGATGGTGCTGCACGCGCCGGGCTGGCGGCCGGTGATCCACTATCCGGTGCGCCGGCCCGAGCTGCCCTCCCCCGCCTCGGTCGAAATGCTCCAGCTGCGGATGGAGGCCCTGGCCCACCCCATGCGGATGCGGCTGTGCCGCAACCTCGCCCGTTCTCCGTACACGACCGGTGAGCTCGCCGACTCGCACAGCATCACGGCGCCCGAGGTCTCCCGGCATCTTTCGGTACTGAAGAAGGCCGGTCTGGTCACCACGCGGCGGCGCGGCCGTTACGTACTGCATCAGCTGGACCTGACGGTGGTGGCCAGGCTGGGCAGCGACTTCCTGGAGGGCGTGCTGCGGTGAGGTGACCGGCGCGCCCGCCCTTGTCAGCCCGCCCCGCCTCCGCCGGCCCGCACCAGCCCCGTCTCGTACGCGAGCACGACGACCTGAACCCGGTCCCGCAGGTTCAGCTTGGTGAGGATGCGGCCGACGTGCGTCTTGACCGTCGCCTCGGAGAGCACCAGCCGCGCCGCGATCTCGCCGTTCGACATGCCCTGCGCGACCAGCAGCATCACTTCCCGTTCGCGTTCGGTGAGCTTGCCGATGTCCTTGTGCTCGGGTTCGTCGGTGCTGCTCGGCAGCAGGGGCGAGAAGCGGTCGAGCAGCCGCCGGGTGGTGGACGGGGCGACGACCGCGTCGCCGCTGTGCACCGAACGGATCGCGCCCAGCAGTTCGGCCGGCGGCACGTCCTTGAGCATGAAACCGCTGGCCCCGGCCTTCAGACCGGAGAAGGCGTATTCGTCCAGGTCGAACGTGGTCAGGATGAGCACCTTGGGCGCATCGGGCCGGGCGCAGATACGCCGGGTCGCCTCGACACCGTCCAGCCTCGGCATGCGTACGTCCATCAGCACCACGTCGACGGCGGTGGCGCGAAGGTTCTCGATCGCCTCCGCGCCGTCGCCGGCCTCGGCGACGACCTCCATGTCCGGCTGCGCCGCGAGCACCATCCGGAAGCCGGTGCGCAACAGCACCTGGTCGTCGACGAGCATCACGCGGATCGCCATGGGTCTTGTCTCCTGTTCCTGTCCGGCAAGGGGGCAGTGGGCTAGTGGGCGGGCTTGAGCGGCAGCAGTGCGCTGATCCGGAACCCGCCGCCGGGACGCGGCCCGGCGTCCAGCGTGCCGCCGACCATGCCGACCCGCTCGCGCATACCGATCATTCCGTGACCTGCGCCGTCGGCGCCGCCGTCCTCGTACAGTTCGTGCGCCGCGCCCCGGCCGTCGTCGTCGACCAGCAGCCCGAGCCCGTCGTCGAAGTAGACCAGCCGCACGCTGGCCCCGGCGTCCGGGCCCCCGTGCTTGCGGGTGTTGGTCAGGGCTTCCTGGACGATGCGGTACGCCGTCAGCTCGACGCCGGTGGGCAGCGGGCGTGGCGTGCCCTCGATCTTGAAGTCCACCGCCAGACCGGTCCGGCGGACCTGCTCGATCAGGTCCTCGATCTGCTCGACGTCGGGCTGCGGGACGTACTCCCCGCTCTCCTGGCTGTCGCCGGTGCGCAGCACGCCGAGCAGCCGGCGCATCTCGGCGAGGGCCTGCCTGCCGGTGCCGGAGATGGTCTCCAGGGCCTGCCGGGCCTGGTCGGGCGCCGCGTCCATCACGTACGCCGCCCCGTCGGCCTGCACCACCATCACCGAGACGTTGTGCGCCACGACATCGTGGAGTTCGCGGGCGATGCGGGCCCGCTCGGCGGCCACGGCGACCTTCGACTGCGCCTCGCGCTCCCGCTCCAGCCGGGCGGCCCGCTCCTCCAGCTGACTGAAGTACGCCCGCCGGGTCCGCATCGAGTCGCCGAGCACCCAGGCGAGGACGAACGGCACGGTCATGACGACGACGACGAAGACCTCCTGGACCCAGCCGCCCCGGGTCTCGCTGGGCCAGCGCAGCTGCGAGAGACCGGCCGCGCCCAGGCTGCAGACCAGTGCGAGCCGTGAGGCCCATCGCTCGCCGACCGTGGCCACCGTGAAGGTGATCACCAGCATGGCGAAGTTCGCGACGCTCGGCCTGACGTCGAGCACCAGCTGCGCGACGCCCGCCGCGACGGCGAGCAGCAGCATCTTCTCCGGCGCCCTGCGGCGCAGCGCGACGACCAGGCAGAGGCCGATGACGACCGGCACGGCAGCCAGCGGCTGCGTGCCGCGGCTGGGGTCACCCACGATGAACACGCCGGAGAGCCCGAGGAGGACGACAGCCCAGAAGATGTCGACGCCCGTCGGGTGTCTGCGGATGAAGTCGTAAAGGCGCTGCACGTAACCCAGCGTAGGGACAGGCGGCAGGTGGGTGGGTCAGCCGGAGGGTCGATCCGGTTCCTGGGACCGTACTCCCCAAGGTGGAGACTTGGCCCCGTGACGGATGAGTGGCGTGGGTGGCAGGAGGCGGCCGAGACCGCTTTGTACGGGGCCGGGGGGTTCTACCGGAGCCTCGAAGGGCCGGCCGGGCACTTCCGTACGTCCGTGCACGCGTCCCCGCTGTTCGCCGCCGCAGTGGCCCGGATGCTGGTCAGGACGGCGCGGGAGCTGGGGACGGACACGGTCGATCTGGTGGATCTGGGGGCCGGGCGGGGAGAGCTGCTGACGGGGGTGCTTGCGGCACTGCCCGGGATCGCCCCGGCGGGACTTTCGGTACGGGCGTACGCGGTGGAGATCGCCGGGCGGCCGGCCGGCTTGGACCCCCGGATCGAGTGGTGCGCCGAGCCGCCGCCGGGGGCGCGGGGGCTGCTCTTCGCCAACGAGTGGCTGGACAACGTCCCGACGCCGGTCGCGGAGACCGACGCGGACGGCATCGACCGGTACGTCCTCGTCAGGACGGCGGACGGCGCCGAGCGGCTGGGTGAACCAGTGGCCGGGGCGGACGCCGCCTGGCTGCGGCGCTGGTGGCCGTCGGCCGGGCCGGGCAGCCGTGCGGAGATCGGCCGGCCGCGCGACGAGGCGTGGGCGCGGGCGGTCTCCACCCTGTCCGCGGGGCTCGCGGTGGCTGTCGACTACGCCCACGTACGGCAGGCGCGGCCGCCGTTCGGCACGCTGACCGGCTTCCGGGCGGGGCGCGAGGTGCGGCCGGTGCCGGACGGCAGTTGCGATCTCACCTCGCATGTCGCGCTCGACGCGTGCGCGGCGGCCGGTGCCCTGGGCGGCGAGGAAGCCGAGGTGGTGGACCAGAGGGAGGCACTGCGGGGGCTGGGTATCAGCGGGGAGCGGCCGTCGCTCGGTCTGGCCTCGACCGATCCGGCGGGGTACCTGCGCGCGCTCGCGTCGGCGGGCGAGGCGGCTGAGCTGACCGCCCGCGGCGGGCTCGGGGACTTCGGCTGGCTGATGCAACGGGTGACGCAGGGGCCTTGTCCGGCGGCCGCGTCCGGCACTGCCGGCCCCCCTGGCGGTTGAGGTCGTCTCTCGGCCCGTCCGTCGTCGAGCGCCGGGGGGCCGGGACGGGAAGGGGCGCTCAGACGGGCCCATCGCAGGCGCCCCACCCCGCACCGCCCCCGGCGCTCAGGGAATACTGGCCGTATGACGGAGACGACAGTCGGCATCGGCGGCGCGGCGGAGAGCACCGACATGGTGCTCAACATCGGGCCCCAGCACCCCTCGACCCACGGCGTGCTCCGTCTGCGGATCGTCCTCGACGGCGAGCGGATCCAGCACGCCGAGCCGGTCATCGGCTACATGCACCGCGGCGCGGAGAAGCTCTTCGAGGCCCGCGACTACCGGCAGATCGTGATGCTCGCCAACCGCCACGACTGGCTGTCGGCGTTCTCCAACGAGCTGGGCGTCGTGATGGCCGTCGAGCGGATGCTCGGCATGGAGGTCCCGGAGCGCGCGGTCTGGACGCGGACCCTGCTCGCCGAGCTGAACCGGGTGCTGAACCATCTGATGTTCCTCGGTTCGTACCCGCTCGAACTGGGCGGTATCACTCCGGTGTTCCACGCCTTCCGGGAGCGCGAGGAGCTCCAGGCCGCGATGGAGGAAGTCTCCGGCGGCCGGATGCACTACATGTTCAACCGGGTCGGCGGTCTCAAGGAAGACCTCCCGGCGGGCTGGCTGGGCCGCGCGCGGGACGCCGTCGCGTCGGTCCGCTCGCGGATGGACGTGTACGACAGGCTGGTGCTCGGGAACGAGATCTTCCGGGGCCGGACCCGCGGTGTCGGCGTGCTGTCCGCCGAAACCGTGCACTCGTACGGGGTGTCCGGTCCGATCGCCCGCGCCTCCGGAGTCGACTTCGATCTGCGGCGCGACGAGCCGTATCTCGCGTACGGGGAGCTGCAGGACACCCTCAAGGTCGTCACCCGTACCGAGGGCGACTGCCTGGCCCGGTTCGAATGCCTGCTGGAGCAGACCCACAACGCCCTGGACCTGGCGGACGCCTGCCTGGACCGGATGGCCGAGCTGGCGCCCGGTCCGATCAACCAGCGGCTCCCCAAGGTGCTCAAGGCCCCCGAGGGCCACACCTACGCCTGGACCGAGAACCCGCTCGGCATCAACGGCTACTACCTGGTGTCCAAGGGCGAGAAGACCCCATACCGGCTGAAACTTCGCTCCGCCTCGTACAACAACATCCAGGCGCTCACCGAACTGCTGCCAGGGACGCTCGTCGCCGACATGGTGGCGATCCTGGGTTCGCTGTTCTTCGTGGTCGGCGACATCGACAAGTAGCCGGCGGGGCCCCGGGCCGGCCCGCTGCCGCCGGCCCGTGACGGGATCCGCCGGCCCGCTACGAGATCGCGCTGCGCAGTCCGGCGACGTCCAGCTGTTCGGTCTCGTCGTGCGCCGTCAGGTCGATGACCTTGCCGACGGTGCGGTTCGCGGCCGTGCCCGTGCGGTGCGCTGCCAGTGC
The DNA here is from genome assembly GCF_042872425.1 of Streptomyces sp. NPDC005262. NCBI lineage: Bacteria > Bacillati > Actinomycetota > Actinomycetes > Kitasatosporales > Streptomycetaceae > Streptomyces > Streptomyces sp. NPDC005262. The sequence goes on along the minus strand of NZ_JBIAKK010000012.1, from coordinate 188,064 downwards.
CTCCTCGCCGACCACGTCGGCGAGGTCCTCGTTCTGCACGGACTCGATCGCGGCGTGCGCCTTCTGCGTACCGAAGAAGTCGAAGCTTCCCTGCGGCACCGGATGGCGGCGGGACGCGGCGTACGGAACGACCGCGCTGGCAGCCGGGACCGTGCGCGGCGCCGGGAGCACCGTCGACGGGCGGCGGGCCGGGGGCAGGGCGGCCTGCGGGCGGCGCTGCTCGGTGCCCGGTGCCGCGGTCGCCGCGTGCTTCCCCTGCGGCTCCTCGGCCTCCCGGGCGCGCTCCTCGAGATCACGCTTCCTGGCCTGCTCGGCGGTGCGGCGGGCCTCCTGGAGCGCGGCGTTGCGGCTGAGATCCTGCAGGGCCTGGGCGGCGCGCAGATACGCGGCCGGCGTCGGCGTGGAACGGGCGGTGGGCAGCTCCCGGGGCGTGGCGGCCGCTTCGATCGCGAGCTGCCTGCGGCCCTCCAGCGCGCTGGCCCGCTCGGTCTCGGCGTTGGCGTACCGGCGCAGCAGTGCGGCGTGCTCACCGCGCAGACCGGCGAGCTCCACGCGCTTGCGGCGCAGCTTCGTCTCGAGCCGGACGCGCAGCGTCCGCGACTCGTCGAGGTCGGCCTCGAGCTCCGCTATGCGCTCCTCGGTCTTCCATTCGTCGCTGGCACGGGCGCGCGTCAGATCCGCGACGCGGCGGCCCGCCTCCCGGTCCCAGGCGCGCATCAGATACGCCCCGGTGACGGCGGCGGCCGCCGCGGCGGCGACCAGTCCGCGCAGGACCAGGGGTTCGGCGAGCAGCCAGGCGCCCGCCGCACAGACGACTGCCGCTCCGGCGACGACCGACGGAGGAAGGATTCTGTGCAGAGGTGGCGAATGGCGATGACGTCCACGTGGCATGGCCTGAAATTTACCGTGCGTAGGGGTCACTTGGGAGGCCGCCCGGCAATCTGTTCCCCGGCAGTTACCTGACGGGCTTACCGGCGGCCTCCTAAGTCGACATCCGCTACTTCTTGATCAGGCCTTTCGACTGCAGATAGTCCTTGGCCACATCGGCGGGCTTGGCGCGCTCGGCGTCGACCTTGCGGTTCAGTTCCGCGAGGTCCTCCGTGGTGAGCACCTCGGTGAGCTTGCCGAGCGCATCGGCAATGTCCGGTGCGCCGGCGTCCTTGGCATTGAGAACCGGAAGGACGTTGTCCGCGTTCTGGAGCTTCTTGTCGTCGTCCAGGAACACCAGGTCGTAGCTGTCCAGCACCGCGTCCGTGGTGGTGGTGAGGACCAGCTGGTCCTTGCCGTCCTTCACGGCCTGCTTGGCCTGCGGGGTGCCGACGCCCTTGGGGTCGATACCGGTGACATCAATGCCGTACGTCTTCTTCAGACCCGGTGCGCAGAACGGCCGCACCTCGCACTCGTCACCCGCCGCGATCTTCACCTTCAGCTTGGAAGCACCGAGGTCCGAAAGAGTCTTCAGCTTGTGCTTGTCGGCGAATTCCTTGGTCACCGCGAAGGCGTTCTGGTCGACGGCGTCACCGGCCGGAAGCACCTTCAGTCCGCGCGGGGTGGCGAGCTTCTCCAGCGCGGCGACGGTGGCCGCCGCGTCACCGGAGGCAACCGGCTTCTCCTCGGCCGCCTTCGCGCCGTTCACCTTGGCGTTGAGGAATTCGGCGATCGTCGCGGCATATTCCGGTACGACGTCGATCTCGCCCTTCTCCAGGGACGGCTCATACAGTTCCCGGTTCTTCACCGTGGTGACCGAGGTGCTGTATCCGGTGTCCCCGAGAATCTGCGCGTACAGCTCGGCGACCACCTTGGACTCGGTGAACGCGGCGGCGCCGACGACGAGCGAGCCCTTCTTCCCGGAATCACCGGACGCGGCGGAACCGCCCTTGTCCTTCTCCAGGCTGTCGCCGCCGCAGGCTGCGAGCGAGCCGGCCAGCACGGCCATGCCGACGACCGCGCCCGCTATGCGCGAGGTCTTGCTCATGTTGTTCTCCGTCCACAGCAACAGGGCTGTTTGCGAGGTGTGTTGGGCACATGAATGGGATCGGGTGATCAGGTGGTCCGCCGGCGGCGGAGCGGCGACAGGGCGCGGTCCAGCCCCACCAGCACCGCCTCGACGAGCAGCGCGAGCACGGCGACGAGCAGCGCGCCCGCGACCACCTGCGGTGTGTTGTACGTGTTGAATCCGGCGGTGATGATCCGGCCGAGACCGCCCTGGCCGACCATCGCGGCGATCGTGGCCGTGGCGACGACCTGGACCGCCGCCGAGCGCAGACCGGTCATGATCATCGGGTAGGCCAGCGGGAGCTCGACCCGCACGAAGAGCTGGCCGCCGGACATCCCCATGCCCCGCGCCGCCTCCACCACCGACCGGTCCACCTCCGTCATCCCGACATAGGCGTTGGTCAGCAGCGGCGGCACGGCGAACAGCACCAGCGCGATGACCGTCGGCACATATCCGGCGTTGCGCAGCGGCGACACCATGAAGAGGGCCAGCACCGCGAAGACCGGGATCGCCCGCCCCACGTTGGAGACGTTGACGGCCAGCGCGCCCCCCTTCCCGATGTGCCCCAGATACAGGGCCGACGGCAACGCGATCAGGCAGGCCAGCGCGAGCGACACCCCGCTGACGTACAGATGCTCGCCGAGCCGGTGACCCGCCCCGCTCTCCCCCGACCAGTTGGCACCGGTGGTCAGCCAGGTCCAGGCCTCTCCGAGAACTCCCATGCGTCAGACCGCCCCTGCCGTAGCAGCCGTACCCACGGCGTCGCGGGTCCTCGGTATCCGGGTCCAGGGCGTCAGCAGCCGCTGCACCCCGAGCAGCAGCAGGTCGGCGACCACCGCGAGCAGGACGCAGAGCGCCGACGCGGTGAGCACCTGCGCCTTGAAGAAGCTCGGCAGGGCATCCTCGATGAGGTTGCCGAGGCCGCCTCTGCCGACGATCGAGCCGACGGTCGTCAGCGCGATCGTGGAGACCGTGGCGATCCGGACCCCGGCCATCAACGCGGGCAGAGCCAGCGGGAGTTCGACCTCCCACAGCAGCCTCCCCGGCCCGTACCCCATGCCCTTCGCCGCGTCCTTCGCCTCCTGCGGCACCGCTTCGAGCCCGGCCAGGATGTTCCGTACGAGAATGGTCAGCGAATACAGCACCAGGCCGGTGACGACGAGCGCGGCGGAAAGTCCGAACAGCGGCAGCAGCAGCGAGAACATCGCCAGCGAAGGCACGGTGTAGAGCACCGTCGTCAGACCGAGCACCGGTCCCGCGAGCCGCCGGCTGCGGCGCGCGAGCAACGCCAGCGGAAATGCCACGAGGAGTCCGATCACCACCGATACGGCGGTGATCCAGATGTGCTGGACGGTCGCATCGGTCAACTCCTGGCTACGGGAACGGAGATACTCCCCGCAGATCCAGTCGTTCGCCACCAGGCAGTTCTGTCCGGCCATCCGTCCCCCCATCTCCCGTTTGCCGTGTCGGACCGATGTCTGGCGACCCTATCCTCGACCACTGACAATCGCCGAGGCCGTTGTATTCCAGCAACATGTCCTTCACAGAACACGCGCCACAATGGGGAACCATGATCCGATTCGAGCACGTCACCAAGCGGTACGCGGACGGCACGACCGCCGTCGACGATCTCTCCTTCGACGTGGCCGAGGGTGAACTGGTCACCCTCGTAGGGCCGTCGGGCTGCGGCAAGACCACCACCATGAAGATGGTGAACCGGCTGATCGAACCGACCGAGGGCCGGATATTCCTCGACGGGGACGACATATCCGCCATCGACCCCGTCCTGCTGCGCCGCCGTATCGGCTATGTGATCCAGCAGGTCGGTCTCTTCCCGCACAAGACGGTGCTGGAAAACACGGCGACCGTTCCCCATCTCCTCGGCTGGAAACGGGGAAAGGGCCGGGAGCGCGCCGCCGAACTCCTCGACCTCGTGGGACTCGATCCGTCCGTTTACGGTGACCGATATCCGGACCAGCTCTCCGGCGGTCAGCGACAACGCGTCGGAGTGGCAAGGGCACTGGCCGCGGATCCGCCGGTACTGCTGATGGATGAACCTTTCGGAGCGGTCGACCCGGTCGTCCGTGAACGCCTGCAGAACGAATTCCTCAGACTCCAGGCACAGGTCCGCAAAACCGTGCTTTTCGTCACCCACGACATCGAGGAAGCCGTCCGGCTCGGCGACCGAATCGCCGTCTACGGGCAGGGCTCCATCGAGCAGTTCGACTCCCCCGCGACCGTGCTCGGTGCACCCGCCACCCCTTATGTCGCGGACTTCGTCGGCGCGGACCGCGGTCTCAAGCGGCTCTCCGTCACCCCCATCGAGGAGAGCGACCTCGACCAGCCTCCTGTCGTGCATCTGGACGACCCGCTCTCCCGGGCGACCGAACGGCTGCGCGCGGAAGGGGCGCGCTGGGCCGTCGTCCTGGACCGCGACGACAGACTGCACGGCTGGATCCCGGCGGACACCGCCCCCACCGAGGCCAAGGGCACGGTCCGTGAACACGCCCGCCGCATGGAGGCCTGGCTCCCCGTCGGCGCCCCGCTCAAGCAGGCGTTCGCCACCATGCTCCAGCACGACGCTGGCTGGATAGCGGTCATCGACGAGGAGAGCACCGGCCGCTTCCTCGGGGTGCTCACCCCGGCTCGCCTCCATGAAGCGCTGCGCCGCTCGATCGACGCGGACGCCCAGGACGTGCCCCGCGCAGAGGTGGCTGTGGAAACCGTGGCGACCATTGCCAGGCCCGGCTCTCACTGAGACCGGCCCCCGCCGAGCATGCGACGAGCGCTCAGTTCTCGCTGAGCCGGCTGCTCATCCACTCCAGCACCGAAGGGATCTCTCGTCGCCACGTGTTGAAGTTGTGCCCGCCGCTGTCCAGCACGATCGACGACACCTGGGCGGGCGCCCTCACCTTCGCCATGAAGTGCCGCGTGCCCCGGTAGTTCCCCTCGCCGTGCCGTGACGTGGTCACCAGGAAGGACGAGTCGGGCTGCGGCAGATGATCCAGGCTCCACAGCAGGTCGGCGCGCTCGCGGGCCCGCCGGCTCCCGTGGAAGAGATCACCGGTCGTCGGGTCCTCGGCCGCCCTGTAGTAGGCGGACAGTCCGGCGCTGGCCGCGAACCCGTCCGGGTGGTGCAGGCCGATCTTCAGCGCGCAGTAGCCACCCGTCGAGTTACCGATGATGCCCCAGTTCCGCGCCCGCTTCCCGACCCGGTACGCGTCCGAGACCGCCTGCGGCAGGTCCTTCGCGAAGAACGTCTCGGTCTGGGGGCCACCCTCTATGTCCACGCACTCGGTGTCCCTCGGCGGCGCGACCGTCGGCCTCAGCATCACCAGAATCATCGGCTGCGCCCGGCCGGACCTCACCCGATCGAGCGCGGTCCGCGGGTACTGAAGTCCCTTCAGGAGGTTCTCCGAGGTACCCGGGTAGCCGGTGAGGACGACGACCGCGGGGAACATCCGGCGGGCGTACTCGGACTGGAAGTACTCCGGCGGCAGATACACGTAGGCCGAGCTCTCGATTCCCGAGAGCCGTCCTGCGACGGCGACCTTGTCGATCCGGCCGACGGACGTGAGCCGCGATTCGCCCGGGACATCGGGCCGTTCCATACCGACCCGGACGATGTTCTTCGATGCCGACGCCCCGTCGGCACCGTCCACGACCACGCCCGGTTCCTGCTGCCGGCCGAAAAAATCGGCCCAGGAGCCGTAGAACTGAAAGGAGTTGTTTGCCAGCAGGCCAACCGAGGCGAAGAGCATCACCTGGGTGGCCAGCAACAGGCCGATCCGGCCGATCACCGCGGACACACTGCGGCGGGCGAGCCTCGGCCAGATACAGACGGTGGCGGCGAACAGAACGACAGCCAGCCCGATGGCCAGGGCCAGAACTGCCTTACTGGTGAGCCCCATAGTGGGTGAGCTTTCTTGTCAGGAAATTTCCGGGATGCGGGTGAACCCGCTGCCCGGAAGCCTCGTCCTAGAGGTCGCACATCGTCCGGGGCGCTTCGGCCGACGGACTCAGGAAACTCTCGCGGAGCCACGGGAAGCGATGTCTGTCACGCTAGATGGGGATAAATCGGGTTTGGTTCCGCGGGCTGTGCGCAAGCTCGTACGCGGACCGCGCCCGGAGGCCGTTCCGGCGCTCGTCGGCACCGCATGCTCGTTCGTCGGCCTGATCGACGTCGCCGCAGGTGTGTTCCCGCGCTTCAGGCACAGCCGGATGCACACGCTCGCCGAAGTGCTCCCCGGGGCCCTCGGGCCCTTCGCCGCCGCACTGTCGCTGAGCGCGGGAGTGCTGCTGCTCCTGCTGGCACACGGCCTCAAGCGGCGCAAGCGGCGGGCCTGGCGCGCCGCCGTGGCCCTCCTCCCGGCCGGTGCGGCAGCGCAGTTCACCTACCGCCACTCGGTCATCGGCACCGTCGTCTCACTGGCGCTGTGCTACCTGTTGGTCCGCCACCGGAGCGAGTTCACCGCGCTCCCCGACCCTCGGAGCCGTTGGAGGGCGCTCGCCAACTTCGTTCTCCTCGGGGCGGGTTCGCTCGGCCTGGGGCTGGTCATCGTCTCCGTCCACCCCGGCCGGGTCGTCGGGAACCCCTCCATCGCCGACCGGCTCCAGCACGTCCTGTACGGAATGTTCGGTTTCGAGGGCCCCGTCGAGTACGCCGGGGTGACCTCCTGGACCGTGGCGTACTCGCTCGGCGCGCTCGGCCTGCTGACCGCCGTCACCACCATCTACCTCGCGTTCCGCCCCGAACATCCGGCCGCCCGCCTCACCGAGGAGGACGAGCTCCGGCTGCGCGCCCTCCTCGACAGGCACGGCGGCCGCGATTCGCTCGGACACTTCGCACTCCGCCGCGACAAGGGTGTCGTCTTCTCCCCCAGCGGCAAGGCAGCCGTCTGCTACCGCGTCGTCTCCGGAGTGATGCTGGCCAGCGGCGACCCGATCGGCGACGTGGAGGCCTGGCCGGGCGCCATCGAGCGGTTCATGGACGAGGCCAAGGCGCACTCCTGGACACCCGCGGTGATGGGCTGCAGCGAGACCGGCGGCGAGGTCTGGACCCGCGAGACCGGACTCGACGCGCTGGAGCTCGGCGACGAGGCGGTGGTGGATGTCGCGGATTTCTCGCTCGCCGGGCGCGCGATGCGCAACGTGCGCCAGATGGTGAAGCGCATTGAACGGGCCGGCTACGAGACCCGCGTCCGGCGCGTCCACGACATCGGCGAGACCGAACTGGCCCGCATCCGGCGGGCCGCCTCGGACTGGCGCGGCACGGACACCGAGCGCGGTTTCTCCATGGCGCTCGGCCGGATCGGCGACCCGGCCGACGGCGACTGCGTCATCGCCACCGCTCACAAGGCCGACGAACGCACCGCCGACTCCGCGTACGGCGACCTGAAGGCCGTGATCCATTTCGTCCCGTGGGGTACGGACGGCATGTCCCTGGAGCTCATGCGCCGCGACCGCTCCGCCGACCCCGGCATGAACGAGCTGCTGATCGTCGCCTCCCTCCAGGACGCGCCCCGGCTCGGCATCGAGCGCATCTCGCTGAACTTCGCGATGTTCCGCTCGGCGCTCGCCCGCGGCGAGCGACTGGGTGCGGGCCCGGTGCTCCGGGGCTGGCGCGGCCTGCTCATCTTCCTGTCGCGCTGGTTCCAGATCGAGTCGCTGTACAAGTTCAACGCCAAGTTCCGGCCCCGCTGGGAGCCCCGCTTCGTCGTCTACCGCACCAGCCGCGACCTGCCCCGGATCTCGTTCGCCGCAATGCAGGCCGAGGGCTTCGTCAACGTCGGCCTGCCCCGTCCGTTCGCCCGCCGCTTCGCGTCCGCCCGGCCCCTCCCCTGCGCCCACGCACCGGTCACCGGGCAGGAGCACGGTGCCCGCACGGCATAACACTGCTCGGTACGGGCCTACGCTGGTCGCATGAGTACGTTGCGTGGACGAGGCACGGTCCAAGGCCTGCCGGAGTGGGACCGCTGTGCGGTCATGGGTGTCGTCAATGTGACCCCGGACTCCTTCTCCGACGGGGGCCGCTGGTTCGACACCACGGCTGCGATCAAGCACGGCCTCGACCTGGTCGCCGAGGGCGCCGACCTGGTCGACGTCGGCGGCGAGTCGACCCGCCCCGGCGCCAGCCGGGTGGACGAGTCCGAGGAGCTGCGGCGCGTGGTCCCGGTCGTCCGGGAGCTGGCCCGGGAAGGCGTCACGATCTCCGTCGACACCATGCGGGCCCGCGTCGCCGAACAGGCCGTCGCCGCCGGTGCGGCCCTCGTCAACGATGTGAGCGGCGGGCTCGCCGACCCGGACATGATCCCGGTCGTCGCCGCGTCCGGCACGCCGTTCATCGTCATGCACTGGCGCGGCTTCAGCGAGTCCATGAACAGCCGCGCGGTGTACGAGGACGTCGTCGCCGAGGTCGTCGCGGAGTTGCGGGTACGGATGGACGCCGTCGTCGCGGGCGGTGTCGCCCCCGAACGGATCGTGGTCGACCCGGGCCTCGGCTTCGCCAAGGACGCCGCCCACGACCTCTCCCTCGTCGCTCACCTGGACGAGCTGCGCGCTCTCGGCCGTCCGCTGCTGGTCGCCGCCTCCCGCAAGCGGTTCCTCGGCCATGTGCTGGCCCGTGAGGGCGCCGCCCCGCCGCCCGCCCGCGAACGCGACGCGGCCACCGCCGCGATCTCCGCCCTGTCCGCCCAGGCGGGCGCCTGGGCGGTCAGGGTCCACGAGGTCCGGGCCACCGCCGATGCCGTACGGGTCGCCCGCGCCGTCGAGGGAGCCGCGTGAGCGAGCGCCACGACGACCAGGCGGAGATCGCCGCCGACATCGCGGCGGTCGAGCAGGCCAACACCGCTTTCTACGAGGCGATGGAACGCGGCGATCTCGACGAGCTGTCCGGGCTCTGGCTCCCCGGCGAGGACCTCACCATCTCCTGCGTCCACCCCGGCTGGCCTGTGCTCAGCGGCCGCGGCGAGGTGCTGCGCAGCTATGCACTGATCATGGCGAACACCGAGTACATCCAGTTCTTCCTCACCGACGTCGGGGTCGCCATGACCGGTGACACGGCCCTGGTGACCTGCACCGAGAACATCCTCAGCGGCGGCCCGGCGGAGGACGGCGGCGAGCTCGGGCCGCTGGTGGGCCAACTCGTCGTCGCCACCAATGTCTTCCGCCGCACCGGGGACGGCTGGAAGCTCTGGTCCCACCACGGGTCGCCGGTGCTGGCCGACTCCGATGACGACGATGACGAGGACACGCCCTCCTGAGCGGGTATGCCTCCGAAAGGAATGGAATCCGGGACCGCGGGTAGGGGAGGCGGCTACCGGCCCTGTCCATAGCCCCGCGGGCGAGCACTGTCGGTGCTCGCAGGTAGATTCGAATGAGAGCACCTCGCCGCCCGCATGCGGCCCCGTGCCTCTACGACCAACGAAAGCAGGAGTGATTCGCGTGGATCGTGTCGCGCTGCGCGGCCTCAGGGCCCGTGGGAACCATGGTGTGTTTCCCCGGGAGCGGGAAGAGGGCCAGACCTTCATCGTGGACCTGGTTCTCGGCCTCGACACCCGCCCTGCGGCAGCCGCCGACGACCTGACGAAGACCGTGCACTACGGGGTGGTCGCGGAGGAAGTCGTCGAAATCGTGCAGGGGGACCCGGTCGATCTGATCGAAACACTCGCGGAACGCATCGCCCAGAAGTGCCTGGGGCACGAAGGTGTCGAGGAGGTGGAGGTCGTCGTCCACAAGCCGGACGCGCCGATCACCGTTCCCTTCGACGATGTGACCATCACCATCACCCGGAGCCGAGCATGACTGCATTTTCTACCGAGGGGCAGAGCGACCCGACCGTACAGCCGGTTCCCGCCTCCGTGGTCGAGCAGGTGGACGCCGCGGACATCACCCTTTCGAACCCCAAACGCGCTGTGCTCTCCCTCGGCTCCAACCTCGGCAACCGGCTGGAGACCCTGCAGGGCGCCATCGACGCGCTGGAGGACACCCCCGGTCTCCGGGTCAAAGCGGTCTCCCCGGTGTACGAGACGGAGCCCTGGGGCGTCGCCCCCGGCTCCCAGCCGATGTACTTCAACGCGGTGATCGTCGTGAAGACGACGCTTCCCCCGTCCTCCCTCCTGGAGCGCGGCCAGGCCATCGAGGAGGCGTTCGAGCGCGTCCGTGACGAGCGCTGGGGCGCGCGCACCATCGACGTCGACATCGTGGCGTACGCGGACGTCGTCTCCGACGACCCGGTCCTCACCCTCCCCCACCCCCGGGCCCATGAGCGCGCCTTCGTCCTCGCCCCGTGGCACGACATCGACCCCGAGGCCCAGCTGCCCGGCCGCGGCCCGGTCGCCGACCTGCTCAACGGCGTCGGACGCGAGGGCATACGTCCCCGGCCCGATCTGGAACTCCGCCTGCCCGAGTAGTCGTTAGGCTCAGGGCAGGCCGGTAACGGCACGGAACAGACGGACGGACACGGAGACCGACGGTCGGTCGACCGGCGGTGAAGGGCGGCTCTCGCGGTGAGGCAACTACGGCTCGGGGTACTGGCCGGAATCTTCGTCGCGGCAGGCGTGCTGTCCTGGGGCGGTGCCCGCCTCTGGGACTCGCTCGACACCCTGCCGAGCGTGCCGCTCGCCGCACCCGTCGTGCTCGCGGTGATCGCGGTCATCCTGCTCGCGACGGCGCTCTCCATCCGCTCCCGGCTGCGCGCCCAGCGTGAGCGCCGCCCGGGCGCGAAGGGCGTCGAGCCGCTGATGGCGGCCCGCGCCGTGGTGTTCGGCCAGGCCAGCGCCCTGGTCGTCTCGCTGGTCGCCGGACTGTACGGCGGCGTGGGAGTCTTCCTGCTCGGCTCGCTCGACGTGCCTGCCCGCCGCGACCAGGCGATCTACGCCGGGTTCGCGGTGCTGGCCGGCATCGGGGTGGTTGCCGCCGCCCTGTTCCTGGAGCGCGTCTGCAAGCTCCCGGACGACAAGGACGACGACAAGAGCGCCGCTTCCACCTGACGCGCCGTGCCCGTCCGGCACATCGGCACCACCCACGGCAGCACCGGCACCGCGACCGGCCCTCAGCGCGCCATGATCAGGCTCATCGCCTCAGCGCGCGTCGCGGGGTCACGGAGCTGGCCGCGTACCGCGGAGGTCAGCGTCTTCGCGCCCGGCTTGCGGATGCCGCGCATCGACATGCACATGTGCTCGCACTCGACCACGACGATGGCTCCGCGCGGCTCCAGGATCCTCATCAGCGAGTCCGCGATCTGCGTGGTGAGCCGCTCCTGGACCTGCGGGCGCCGGGCGTAGACGTCGACCAGCCGGGCCAGCTTCGACAGGCCGGTGATCTTTCCGGTGGTCGCCGGGATGTACCCGACGTGCGCGACCCCCCGGAACGGCACCAGGTGATGCTCACAGGTGGAGAACACCTCGATGTCCTTGACCAGCACCATCTCGTCGTGACCGAGGTCGAACGTGGTCGTCAGGACGTCCTCGGGCGTCTGGTGCAGGCCTGCGAATATCTCCTGGTACGCCCGCGCCACCCGTCCCGGCGTCTCCCGCAGTCCTTCCCGGTCCGGGTCCTCCCCGACGGCGATGAGAAGCTCGCGCACCGCGGCCTCGGCCCGCTTCTCGTCGAACTCACCGATCGAGCCCTGGCCCTCCAGCGTCACCGGGTCGGTCATCTGTGCCTCGTTCCTTCAGCTGTCACCTGCGCGGACATCGCGCGGTCCTACCAAAAAGCCGTGCCCCCCAGGCTAAAACCTGGGGGGCACGGCATCCATTCCGGGTCGGCGACCCCCGTGACGGGGGCACACCGGGTCCGTACTAGCTCTCCGGACGCTCCTCCGGGACCGCCTCGGTGGCCGGGGCGGTGTCCGTCGGCGTCGAGCCGTTGGCCGTGGTGACGCCGTTGGTGAGAGCGAGCTCCTTCGGCGAGAGCACCGGAGGCCGCGTCGACGGCGTACGCCGTGCGGAGCCGGTCCACGCCGGACGGGCCGGACGCTTCACGATTCCGGCGAAGATCTCGGCGATCTGCTCCTTGCCGAGGGTCTCCTTCTCCAGCAGCTGGAGGACCAGGTTGTCGAGAACGTCGCGGTTCTCGACGAGGATCTCCCAGGCCTCGTTGTGCGCGGTCTCGATGAGCTTCTTGACCTCTTCGTCGACGAGCGCCGCGACCTCTTCCGAGTAGTCGCGCTGGTGGCCCATCTCCCGGCCCAGGAAGGGCTCGGTGTTGTCGCCGCCGAACTTGATCGCGCCGAGCCGCTCCGTCATGCCGTACTGCGTGACCATCGCGCGGGCCGTGGCACTGGCCTTCTCGATGTCGTTCGCAGCGCCGGTGGTCGGGTCGTGGAAGACCAGCTCCTCGGCCGCGCGCCCGCCCAGCATGTAGGCGAGCTGGTCGAGCATCTCGTTGCGCGTCGTGGAGTACTTGTCCTCCTCGGGCAGCACCATCGTGTAACCGAGGGCGCGACCGCGGGAGAGGATCGTGATCTTGTGCACCGGGTCCGAGTTCGGCGAAGCCGCCGCGACCAGGGCGTGTCCGCCCTCGTGGTACGCGGTGATCTTCTTCTCCTTGTCGGACATGATCCGGGTCCGCTTCTGCGGGCCGGCCACGACGCGGTCGATCGCCTCGTCCAGCATCTCGTTGTCGATCAGCTTCTGGTTGCTGCGCGCCGTGAGGAGCGCCGCTTCGTTCAGCACGTTCGACAGGTCGGCACCGGTGAAACCAGGCGTACGACGGGCCACGGCGCCGAGATCGACGTCCGGGGCGACCGGCTTGCCCTTCTGGTGCACCTTGAGGATCTCGAGACGGCCCTGCATGTCCGGCCGGTCGACCGCGATCTGCCGGTCGAAGCGGCCCGGACGCAGCAGCGCCGGGTCGAGGATGTCCGGCCGGTTCGTGGCGGCGATCAGGATCACGCCGCCCTTCACGTCGAAGCCGTCCATCTCGACGAGCAACTGGTTCAGGGTCTGCTCGCGCTCGTCGTGGCCACCGCCGAGACCCGCACCGCGGTGCCGGCCGACGGCGTCGATCTCGTCGACGAAGACGATCGCCGGGGCGTTCGCCTTGGCCTGCTCGAACAGGTCACGGACCCGGGAGGCACCGACACCGACGAACATCTCGACGAAGTCGGAACCGGAGATCGAGTAGAACGGGACGCCCGCCTCGCCCGCGACGGCGCGTGCGAGCAGCGTCTTGCCCGTACCGGGAGGCCCGTACAGCAGGACTCCCTTGGGGATCTTGGCCCCGACGGCCTGGAACTTCGCCGGCTCCTGGAGGAACTCCTTGATCTCGTGGAGTTCCTCGACCGCCTCGTCGGACCCCGCCACATCGGCGAACGTCGTCTTCGGGGTGTCCTTGGTGATCAGCTTGGCCTTGGACTTGCCGAACTGCATGACCTTGGAGCCGCCACCCTGCATCTGATTCATCAGGAACAGGAAGACGACCACGATCAGGACGAAGGGCAGCAGAGAGAGAAGGATCGAGATGAACGGCGACTGCTTCGACGGCGAGACGGTGTAACCCTTCTCGATGTCACCGCTCTCGAACTTCTTCTGCAGCGTGTCGGCAAGCTGGACACCCTGGTCACCGATGTAGCTCGCCTGGAACTTGCTGCCGGACTCGCCCGAGAGCTTCTGGCCGTCCTTCAGCTCAATCTTGAGGATCTGTTCGTCACCGGTGGTCAGCTTGGCCTGCTCCACCTGGTTCTTGCTGATCGCCTGGATCACCTTGCCGGTGTCCACCGTCTTGAAGCCGCCCGACGAGCCGACGACCTGCATCAGCACGACCACGGCGAGGACGGCCAGCACGATCCACATGACCGGCCCACGGAAGTATCGCTTCACGTCCATCCATACGGAGCGAAGTCGCCCCGTCCCTCCTGCCCGTAGGTAAATGCTGCTGAATGCTGCTATGAGAAAAGACTGTTCTTCGGACGGTACCCCAGCATTGTCACCCGTGACCGCCGGGGACGTCTGTCAAACGTGCCTTCGAAGCCTTCAACGCCGCACGGCGGTCAAGGGTTCCCCGGCAGCCCGCCCACGTCGGATGCGGACCTGGCAGGGAGGGGCCGGGGCCGGTCAGCCGCCGTAGACGTGCGGGGCGAGCGTCCCGACGAAGGGCAGGTTGCGGTACTTCTCCGCATAGTCCAAGCCGTAACCGACGACGAACTCGTTGGGGATGTCGAAGCCGACCCACTTGCAGTCGAGCGCGACCTTCGCCGCGTCCGGCTTGCGCAGCAGGGTGCAGATCTCCAGGCTGGCGGGCTCACGCGAGCCCAGGTTCGACATCAGCCAGGACAGCGTCAGACCCGAGTCGATGATGTCTTCGACGATCAGGACGTGCTTGCCCTTGATGTCGGTGTCCAGGTCCTTGAGGATCCGGACGACACCGGACGACTGCGTGCCCGCGCCGTACGACGAGACAGCCATCCAGTCCATGGTGACGGGTGTGGACAGCGCGCGCGCCAGGTCCGCCATCACCATCACTGCGCCCTTGAGGACGCCGACGATGAGCAGGTCCTTGCCCGCGTACTCCGCGTCGATCTTCGCGGCCAGCTCGACGAGCTTCGCGTCGATCTCTTCCTTGGTGAGGAGCACCGCCTGAAGGTCGGTGCCCATGTCCTTCTCGTTCACCCGCGTCTCTTTCTCTGCCTGCCCGGTCCGGGGTGGTGCCCCCGACCTGCGCGGCCGCTCGCCTGCATGTCAGCCGCTTGTGCGTCAGCTCTGCCGAATCACCAGTCTGCCACCCTGGCGCCGGGCTTCGACTCGGCCGGGGAGGTTGATGGCCTGCTGGCCGCGCCAGCCGGTGATCAGCCGGTCGACTTCTTCGATGTGCCGGGCGAACAGCGAACCGGCCGGAGCGCCTGCCTCCACGGCCGCACGGCGCAGCACTCGGCGGCGGACGGCCGGCGGCAGCGCGTACAACTTGGCGCACTCCAGCTGCCCGGCGTCGTCGCGTACGGCGGAGTCGGCCTCGGCGGCCCAGGTGTCCAGGGCGTCGGCGTCGTCGCGGGAGAGCTGCGCGGTACGGGCCAGGGCCCCGACGACGCCTTTGCCGAGGGCCTTCTCCAGGGCGGGCAGGCCCTCATGACGCAGCCGGGAGCGGGTGTAGGCGGGGTCGATGTTGTGCGGGTCGTCCCAGACGGGCAGGGACTGGACGAGGCAGGCCTTGCGGGCGGTCTGCCGGTCGAGCTGGAGGAAGGGGCGGCGGTAGCGGCCGGCCGGACCGGATGCGGCGGCCATGCCGGAGAGCGAGCGGATACCGGAGCCGCGGGCGAGGCCGAGCAGGACCGTCTCCGCCTGGTCGTCGCGGGTGTGGCCGAGCAGCACCGCGGCGGCGCCGTGCCGCTCGGCCGCGGCGTCCAGGGCGGCATAGCGGGCGTCACGGGCGGCGGCCTCGGGACCGCCCTCGCTGCCGACGTGCACGGCAACGGCCTCGACCGGGTCGAGGTGCATGTCCCTGAGCCGGGCGACGACCTCGGCGGCACGGACGGCGGACCCGTCCTGGAGGTTGTGGTCGACGGTGATGCCGCCGGCCCGGACGGCCAGCTTGCGGGCCTCGAAGGCGAGGGCGGAGGCGAGCGCCATGGAGTCGGCGCCGCCGGAACAGGCGACCAGGACCAGCGGGGTTTCGGGCCGTTCGGGAAGCGCGGGACGGTCGGCTAGTGCGGCGCCGCACCTGCCCGTGCCGGCTTCGGCGAACTCGGGGCGTGAGGCGCGCTCGGTATGTGCGATGTGGTCGTTGTGATCGGTGCGTTCGGCGAATTCGTTGAGTACGTCGTGGAGTACGCGGCGAACCGCCAGGCGTATCGCCGCGACCGCAGGATGGGGACCCATGTCCGGTGCCCTTCGTGAAGTTTTAGGGGTGCTTCGGAGCGTCGGCACGGTCGAGTGCCGTCACTCAGAGTGCGTCGATGGTGACAGAGCCGGGCCGCCCATCGAGCATTGCACGCCTTTCCATGCCCCTACGGTCCCTCGGATGGGTGATTACCGGCGCGTACTTCTGTCGTCTTCCGCCGTCGGCCGCCTCATGATCACGACTCTGCCTTACGGTGCACCCTCGCGATCCAGTCGGCCGGAGCGGCGATCTCGGCCTTGGTGGGGAGGGTGTTCGGGGACGTCCAGACCCGGTTGAAGCCGCCCATGCCGACCTCGTCGACCACGGCCCGTACGAACCGTTCGCCGTCCCGGTACTGGCGCAGTTTGGCGTCGAGGCCGAGGAGCTTGCGGAGCGCCTGGTCGAGCCGCGAGGCGCCGCGCGCCCGGCGCTGCTGGAACTTCTCCCGGATCTCGCCGACGGAGGACACGACCTCGGGGCCGACGCCGTCCATCACATAGTCGGCGTGTCCTTCGAGCAGCGACATCACGGCGGTGAGCCGGCCGAGGATCTCGCGCTGGGCAGGGGTCTGGACGATCTCCACGAGGCTGCGGCCGCCGTCCTCGCCGTCCTCGCCCTCGGGCCGGCCGCCGGCGAGCGACTGGGCGGCCTCGCGGAGCCGCTCCAGCACGGTCATCGGGTCGACGTCGGTCTCGTCGAGGAACGACTGGATCTCACCCTGCAGGTGGTCACGGAGCCACGGCACACCGGTGAACTGGGTGCGGTGGGTCTCCTCGTGGAGTGCGACCCAGAGCCGGAAGTCGTGCGGGTCGACCTCCAGTTCACGCTCGACGTGGACGATGTTCGGGGCGACGAGCAGCAGCCTGCCGCCGCCGTTGGCCGAGGCCGGGAGGTCGCGGCCGGCCGGGGCGAAGGTCTCGTACTGGCCGAGCACCCGGGATGCCAGGAACGACAGCAGCATGCCCAGTTCGACACCCGTGACCTTGCCGCCGACGGCGCCGAGTACGGCGCCTCCCGGGCTGTTGCCGCGCCGGTCCTGCATCTTCTCCAGGAGGGGGCGGAGGAGTTCGCGGAAGCCCGCGACGTTCGCCCTGATCCAGCCGGCCCGGTCGACGACCAGGACCGGGGTGTCCTCCGGTTCGGTCCCCTCGGGGATCATCCGCGTGAAGGAGCGGACGTGTTCCTCCGCGGACTTGGCATGCCGGCGGAGCTCCGCGACGACTTCGCGGGCCTCCTCGCGGCTGATGTCGGGGCCCGGCCGTACAAGCCGGGTCGCGGTCGCAACCGCCAGATTCCAGTCGACCATCTCGGCACCACCGATGCTCGTCATGCGTCAACCGTACGTGCTCGGGTCGCTCCGCGGTGAGCTCTTGACCGGCTCATCCGGTGCGGGCGGCCAGGCTCGCGGCAAGGGCGTCGAGCGAGGACTGGGCCTCGGACGGCGAGGTCGTACCGGATGCCAGGAAGGCGAAGGCGAGCAGTCGCCCCTGCCCGTCGACGACGGTCCCGGCGAGGGTGTTCACCCCGGTGAGGGTGCCCGTCTTGGCGCGGATCAGGCCGGTGCCGCGCGATGTCTCCGTGTACCGCTTGCTGAGGGTGCCGCTGAAGCCGGCCACCGGGAGGCCGGTGAGGACGGTGCGCAGTTCGGGGTGGTCCGGGTCGGCGGCGCGGGCCAGCAGCCCGGCCAGCAGCCCGGCGGTGACCTTGTCCTGCCGGTTCAGTCCGCTGCCGTCGGCGAACTTTGCGCCGTTCAGCGGCAGATGCAGCTTCTTCAGCTGCGCGGTGACGGCCCGTCGGCCGCCGTCGAAGTTCGCGGGTTCACCCGCGGCCAGGGCGGTCTGCCGGGCCAGTGCCTCGGCGATGTCGTTGTCGCTGTTGGTCAGGGCGCGCTCGACGAGGGCGGACAGCGGGGCGGAGAGGTGCTTGGCGAGGGGCCGGGACTTCGCGACCGGGCGGCCGGACACCGGGCCGGAGCCGGTGTCGATGTCCGCGTCCTTCAGCAGTCCGGCGAAGGCCCGGGCGGCGTCACCGGCCGGGTCGCCACTGCGCGGGGCGGGCCCGCTGTCCGTACCGTCGAGCCGCCCCTCGTCCACCATCAGGGCGCTGACCGGGGCGATGTTCTCGTTGGGGCCGATCGGGTGCAGCGCGGGTCCGGAGTAGCGGGACGTGTCGTACGCGAGCCGGACGGTGTCGATGCCGCGGTCGCGCAGCGCGTGCACGGTGTCGGCGGCCAGCTCGCGCAGCGCCGCCTTGTCCAGCGTGGGGTCACCGCCGCCCACGAGGGTGAGGCTCCGGGAGTCCGGTGACGCCTGGACCGTCGTGGCGATGCGGTGTCCGGGGCCGAGGGCGGAGAGCGCGGCGACGGTGGTGGCGATCTTGATGGTGGAGGCGGGCGTCATGGCCGTGTCGGCGCCCTTCCCGTACAGCCGCTTGCCGGTGGCGGTGTCGATGACGACGGCGGTACGGACCGTGCCGAGCGCGGAGGCGTTCAGCAATGGGGTGAGGGTGTGCCGGAGATCGGCCGTTGCTCCGTCCGGGACGTCCGGGGCGTCCGGGGCGGACTTGTCGACCCCGGTGCTCAGGCCCGCGAGGACCGCGGGGGCACTGGGGGCCGGGGCCGGGCCGGACGGTGCGGTGACCTCGTGATGTGCGCCACCTGTGCGGCTCCTGGCGGCGGCCCACTCCCGCTCGGCCTTACGCTGACCCGAGTCCCAGGGGCCGGCGGCGAGGACGGCGCCGGCTGCGAGCGCCAGGCCGAGGACGGCGGAGCCTGCCGTGAACTGCCAGTTGCTCAGTCCGTGCAACCTGTTCGGGCGGGCCGCTCCGGTCGGCCCGCGGAACGCTTTCAACGGATTGATCGACGGTCTTTTCACCGGCTCGGCCACCGTTGACCAGCCCCTTTCGCGAGCACACATCTCCGTGGGGGACACTTAATCACCAGTCGTATGTGTTGATCATGGAGGAGCCACCCGTGGAGTTCGACGTCACCATCGAGATCCCGAAGGGTTCGCGGAACAAGTACGAGGTGGACCACGAGACCGGTCGGATCCGCCTGGACCGTCGACTCTTCACCTCGACCAGCTACCCGGCGGACTACGGCTTCGTCGAGAACACCCTCGGCGAGGACGGTGACCCGCTGGACGCGCTGGTCATCCTGGACGAGCCGACCTTCCCCGGCTGCCTCATCAAGTGCCGCGCCATCGGCATGTTCCGGATGACGGACGAGGCCGGCGGCGACGACAAGCTGCTGTGCGTCCCGGCCTCCGACCCCCGGGTGGAGCACCTGCGCGACATCCACCACGTGTCGGAGTTCGACCGCCTGGAGATCCAGCACTTCTTCGAGGTCTACAAGGACCTGGAGCCCGGCAAGTCCGTCGAGGGCGCCGACTGGGTCGGCCGCGCCGAGGCGGAGGCCGAGATCGAGGCCTCCTACAAGCGCCTCGAGGCGCAGGGCGGCGCGCACTGACGCCTGCGGTCCCCCGCAGCCGTCGGACCGGCTCGACGCAGATTCCGTATGCGGTCCTGCGCACGCTCCGCAGGATCCCGCGCAAGGTCCGTGCGCGGTTCCGCGCAAGGAACGGGCGGCACACCTTTCACAGGTGTGCCGCCCGTTTCGCGTCTGCGCCCATGTCCGTGCCCATACTGGGCACAAGCGCAACCGAAGACGCGCAGCCAAGAAGGAGCGAGGTCGAGTGGTGGCGGAACAGGGCGGTCCGGAGGACCAGAAGCCCCAGTCCGACGAGGCGCGCAGCGCCTTCGTCCCGCCGGAGGGGGTGGGAAAGTCCGCAGCTCCGCCGGAGGACGACCATCCCACTTCGGAGTTCGCCATTCCGGCTGGTCTGACGCCCGAGCCCCCTGGTGCAGGTTCCGCTTCCGGCTCCGGGGCGGGTTCGGGCAGCGGCTCGGACACGATCGGTTCCGCGTTCGCCCCGCCACGCGGCCACGGTGCCAAACAGGCGCCGCCCGCCTTCACCCCGGCGCACGGCATTCCGATGGTCCAGCTGACCAAGGAGGCCCCCTGGCAGGACCGGATGCGCACGATGCTGCGGATGCCCGTCGCCGAGCGACCGGCCCCGGAGCCGGTGCAGAGGCCGGACGAAGCGGGGCCCGCGGTGCCGCGCGTGCTCGACCTGACCTTGCGTATCGGGGAGTTGCTGCTCGCGGGCGGTGAGGGTGCGGAGGACGTCGAGGCCGCGATGTTCGCGGTGACCCGCAGTTACGGTCTCGACCGGTGCGAGCCGACGGTCACCTTCACCCTGCTGTCGATCTCGCACCAGCCGTCGCTGGTCGACGATCCGGTGACGGCGAGCCGCACCGTACGCCGCCGCGGCACCGACTACACCCGGCTGGCGGCCGTCTTCCGGCTCGTCGACGACATCACCACCGAGGACGTCGAGGTCTCCCTGGAGGAGGCGTACCGGCGGCTCGCCGAGATCCGGCGCAACCGGCATCCGTATCCCGGCTGGGTACTGACGCTGGCCGGCGGCGGGCTGGCAGGTGCGGCCTCGGTGCTGGTCGGCGGCAACGCGCTGGTCTTCGTGGTGGCAGCGGCCGGCGCGATGCTCGGCGACCGGCTGGCCTGGCTCTTCGCGGGGCGCGGGATGCCGGAGTTCTACCAGTTCGTGGTGGCGGCGATGCCTCCGGCCGCGATAGGGGTCGCACTGACCCTGACCCACTCGACGGGCATCCGGCCGTCCGCCGTCATCACCGGTGGGCTGTTCGCACTGCTGCCCGGGCGGGCTCTGGTGGCGGGCGTCCAGGACGGTCTGACCGGCTACTACATCACCGCGGCGGCCCGGCTCCTCGAAGTCATGTACTTCTTCATCGCCATCGTCACCGGTGTGCTGCTGGTCCTGTATCTGGGGGTTCAGCTGGGCGCCCAGCTCAATCCGGAGGCGCGGTTCGTGGCCCACGACCGGCCGGTGGTGCAGATCCTGGCGTCGATGGCGCTCTGTTTCGCCTTCGCGATCCTGCTTCAGCAGGAACGGTCCACGGTGCTCGCGGTGACCCTCAACGGCGGTGTGGCCTGGGTGATCTACGGGGCGATGGCCCGGACCGCCGGTATCTCGCCGGTGGCGGCGACGGCGGTGGCGGCGGGTCTGGTGGGGCTCTTCGGGCAGCTGTTCTCGCGGTACCGGTACACCTCGTCGTTGCCGTTCATCACGGCGGCGATCGGTCCGCTGCTGCCTGGTTCGGCCACGTACTTCGGTCTGCTGGGTGTCGCACAGAACGAACTGGACCGGGGGCTCGCCTCACTGTCGACCGCGGTGGCGACGGCGCTGGCCATCGCGATCGGGGTGAATCTGGGAAGCGAGATCTCCCGGCTGTTCATGCGGGTGCCGGGAGCGGTCGGCGGGGCGAACCGCCGCGCGGCCAAGCGGACGCGCGGCTTCTGACGCCCTCCACGGGTCCGGAGGGGGGTCAGCGCTTGGCGTGGCGGCCGCGCTGGCCCGGGGCCGGGCTGCCGCCTCCGGCGATCGGGCCCCGGCCCTCACCCTGGGCGGCTGCTTCCTTCTTCGCCTTGCTGCGGGCGCGCAGGAACTCGATCGCGATCGGCACCACCGAGATCAGCACGATCAGGACGAGCATCGCCTCGATGTTGTTGCGGACGAACTCGATCTGGCCGAGCCCGGCACCGAGCAGTGTGACGCCGACACCCCAGAGCACACCGCCGATGATGTTGAACGTGATGAACGAGCGGTAGTTCATCCGGCTCACACCGGCGATGATCGGCGTGAACGTACGCACGACGGGCACGAAGCGGGCCAGGATCAGCGACTTCGGACCGTACTTCTCGAAGAATTCGTGGGCCTTCTCGACGTTCTCCTGCTTGAAGAGGCGGGAGTCCGGCCGCTTGAAGAGTGACGGGCCGACCTTGCGGCCGAAGAGATAACCCACCTGGTCGCCGATGATCGCCGCCAGCGCCACGAGGACGCAGACCAGCCACAGCGGGGTGTGCAGTTTGCCCGTCGTCACCAGCAGGCCCGTGGTGAACAGCAGCGAGTCACCGGGCAGGAAGAAACCGATCAGCAGCCCGGACTCGGCGAAGACGATGACCAGCACACCGAGCAGCCCGAACTGCCCGATGAGATGGTCCGGGTCCAGCCAGCTCGGTCCGAGCGCAAGCGTATTCAAGGGTCCGGGCTCCAGGATCGGTCGATGGCGGCTGCGTGGCCGCCCAAAGCTATCAACGCCACAAGGCGCCTCCGGGTTCCAGTGGCCCACGCGAGGATGCACAGGGGGTGAACCGGGACAAAGCTGTCCCCAGGAGGTGCCACACGATGGGCATTGAAGATTACGGCGGCGGTCAGACGCAGTCCGAGGTTCTGATCGTCACCACCAATGACGTCCCCGGCTACCAGGTGACCCAGGTGATCGGCGAGGTGTTCGGCCTGACGGTGCGCTCGCGTCACCTCGGCAGCCAGATCGGCGCCGGACTGAAGTCGATGATCGGCGGCGAGCTGAAGGGACTGACCAAGACCCTTGTCGCCACCCGTAACCAGGCCATGGAGCGGCTCGTCGAGCAGGCCATGGCCCGCGGCGCCAATGCAGTGCTGATGATGCGCTTCGATGTGACGGAGGCGGCCGATGTGGGCACTGAGGTCTGTGCGTACGGCACGGCGGCCGTGATCAGCAAGACCTGACCGCCCGACGGGGGCCGAGGCGCCTTCGGCCCCCGTACGGGGAGTTACGCCCGTCGCTCCGCGTTGGCGTCGATCGCGTCCCGAAGGTGCTCGGCCAGGCCGGGCCGGATCGATTCGTAGTACGCGCGGAACTGCGGGTCGCACACGTACATCTCGCCGAGCCCGCGGTGGATCTCGTAGGTGCATTCGTAGAACCATGTGGAGATGTGGAGCCGGTGCGCCTCGGCCAGCTCCATCGCGGCCTCCGAGCCGGCCGGCTCGCCCGCCTCCATCACGGCGTCGTAGGCCTCGCCCCAGGCGGCGACCTCGGCCTGCATCCGCTTCCAGTCGTCCTTGGTGTAGCGGGCCACCCGGCGCTGCGACTCCGCGTACGTGGCCGTTCCGCCCCAGCGGCGCTCGGCCTCCTCCGCGTGCTCCTCCGGGTCCTTGGCCCCGAAGACCTCGAACTTCTCCTCGGGCGTGAGATTGATGCCCATCTTCCGTGCCTCCATGGCTGTTTCGACGGCGGCGGCCATCTTCTGGAGCTCGGCGATACGGCCGGACAGCAGAGCGTGCTGGCGGCGCAGGTGGTCCTGCGGATCCGCGTCCGGGTCGTCGAGCAGCACCGCGATCTCTTCGAGCGGGAAGCCGAGCTCCCGGTAGAACAGGATCTGCTGCAGCCGGTCGAGGTCGCCGTCGTCGTAGCGCCGGTGGCCCGCGTGGCTGCGCCCGCTGGGCGAGAGCAGTCCGATGCCGTCGTAGTGGTGCAGTGTGCGCACCGTGACTCCGGCGAAACCGGCGACCTGTCCCACGGAGTGATCCACGGTTCCCGCCCCCTTCTCCTCTTCGCTCTGCTCGTCGGTACGTGTCCGAGCCTGAGCCCTGACGTGACGTGAGGTGCAAGCCCGAATTGCCCTCGCACGCGGATCCGATTGGCGCATTATGCGGCTTTTACGTCGCTAGGGTGAGCCGATGGTCTCCGACTCCCCCGTGCTCGCCGAGTCCGCCTCCGCACGGCGGCTGCTGCTCCTCATCGTGCCCGCCCTGGTCGTGGGCGTGGCCTCGGCGCTCATCCTGCTCGGCATCAGTCTCCTCGCGGAGCGGCTCCAGGACGTGCTCTGGGAGACCCTCCCCCGGGCGCTCTCCATCGGCGGGTACTCCTCGCTGTGGATGATCGTGATGCTCACCGCAACCGGCCTCGCGGTCGGCCTGGTCATCCATACGGTGCACGGCCACGCGGGAGCGGACCCGGCCACCACCGGGCTGGTCGATCCGCCCATGCCGCCGGACGTCATCCCCGGGCTGCTGGCCGTGACGGTCCTGGCGCTGGCGGGCGGGGTCAGCCTCGGGCCCGAGAACCCGATCACCGCCGCCAACATCGCGCTCACCTTCTGGCTGGGCCGCCGGGTCGCCCCGCAGACCCCGGCCGCCCTGTGGATCGCGCTCGCCTCGGCCGGCACCATCGGCGCGCTGTTCGGCACCCCGGTCGCCGCGGCCCTGATCCTCTCCGAGTCGCTCGCGGCCGACGGGGGCGGCCCGGGCGCGCTCTGGGACCGGCTCTTCGGGCCGCTCGCGGCGGGCGCCGCGGGGGCACTCACCATGTCGCTGCTGACCCACCCCAGCTTCGATCTGTCACTGCCGCCGTACCCCGGCCCGCACTGGGGCGATCTGCTCTCCTCGGTCGTGATCACGTCGGCCGCGGCCCTGCTCGGACTGGCGGCGGTGTACGCGTTCCCCTACGCGCACCGCGCCTTTCGCACCCTGCGTCATCCGGTCCTGATGCTGACCTGCGGCGGGCTGGTGCTCGGTCTGCTCGGCGCGCTCGGCGGACATCTCACGCTCTTCAAGGGGCTGGACGAGGTGAAGGAGCTCAGCGCCGATCCCAACGGCTGGTCGGCCGGCCGGCTCGCCGCCATGGCGGTGGTGAAGACGGCCGCACTGGTGATCGCCGCGACCTGCGGCTTCCGGGGCGGCCGGATCTTCCCTGCCGTGTTCGTCGGCGTAGCGCTCGGGTTGTGCGCGCATGCCGCGGTCGACGCGGTGCCGCCGGCGCTCGCAGTGCCGTGCGCGGTGCTGGGGGTTCTGCTGGCCATCACCCGGCAGGGCTGGCTGAGCCTGTTCACGGCGGCGGTGCTGGTCGGTGACGCGGCCGTACTGCCGCTGTTGTGCGTCGCCTCGCTGCCGGGTTGGCTCCTGGTGACCGGGCGGCCGCAGATGCAGCTCCACGGGGACGGCACACCACTGAGGTGAACCGGGCCGCACCGTGCCTGTCGGACGCGCCGGTTGCGGCAGTTATCCGTATCGTCACATTCATATGGCCATGTCCCGGTCTGCCCGTCGGAGGTTTCCGTCATGCCCACGCCTGTCAACGTCGCCGTCATCTACTACTCCGCCACCGGCACCGTCGCGACCATCGCCGAGGCCATCGCGGAGTACGCGGGGGAGGCAGGTGCGGAAGTACGGCTGCGCAAGACGGCTGAGCTCGCGCCGCAGGCGGCCATCGACTCCAACCCGGCCTGGGCCGCCAACGCGAAGGCGACCGCCGGGATCGCCGAGGTCTCGAAGGACGACGTGATCTGGGCGGATGCCGTGATCTTCGGGTCGCCGACCCGGTTCGGCAATGTCGCCGCCCAGCTCAAGGAGTTCCTGGACCGGCTGGGCGCCCTCTGGCAGGCGGGCCATCTCGCGGACAAGGTCTACAGCGGCTTCACCTCCACCAGCACCCCGCACGGCGGTCAGGAGTCCACGCTGCTGGCGCTCTACAACTCGATCCATCACTTCGGCGGCATCCTCGTCACCCCCGGTTACACGGACCCGACGAAGTTCGTCGACGGCAATCCCTACGGCACCTCGCATGTCGCCGGGCAGGGCGAGATCCCGGTCGGCGAGCAGACCCTGACCGCGGCCCGGGTTCAGGCCGAGCGGGTCGTGAAGTTCACCCGCGCCATCAAGTCCGGCCTCGCGGTCGGGAACTGACCCGAGCAGGCCGCTGCCACCGTCATCGCCGCCATGAGCTGAGAAGGGCTGTCCGCCGATGCCTCTCCACAAAGGTTCGAATCGCGACAAGGAACCGTCCAAAGAGCGGCGCAGACGCGCCTTGAACCCGTTCTTCGGAGAGGCCGATCCGACGGCCGGGATGACGTCCGCGCCGCCCCGGCACCGGCTGCCCGACGGACCGTTGCCGCCCTCGACCGCGTACGGCCTGGTCCATGACGAGCTGATGCTCGACGGGAACTCCCGGCTCAATCTCGCCACCTTCGTCACCACCTGGATGGAGCCCGAGGCGGGGGTGCTGATGGGCGAGTGCCGGGACAAGAACATGATCGACAAGGACGAGTACCCGCGCACCGCCGAGCTGGAACGCCGCTGTGTGGCGATGCTCGCCGACCTGTGGAACGCCCCCGACCCCACGACGACGGTGGGCTGTTCGACCACGGGCTCCAGCGAGGCCTGCATGCTCGCCGGCCTGGCGCTCAAACGCCGCTGGGCGACCAGGAACGCCGACCGCTATCCGGCGACCGCCAAGCCCAATCTGGTCATGGGCATCAATGTGCAGGTCTGCTGGGAGAAGTTCTGCAACTTCTGGGAGGTCGAGGCCCGGCAGGTCCCGATGGAGGGCGGACGCTTCCATCTCGACCCGCAGGCCGCCGCAGAGCTCTGCGACGAGAACACCATCGGCGTGGTCGGTATCCTCGGCTCCACCTTCGACGGCTCGTACGAGCCCATCGCCGACATCTGCGCGGCCCTGGACACTCTCCAGGAGCACACCGGCCTCGACATCCCCGTCCATGTCGACGGCGCGTCCGGCGGGATGGTGGCACCGTTCCTGGACGAGGACCTGGTGTGGGACTTCCGGCTCCCCCGGGTGTCGTCCATCAACACCTCCGGCCACAAATACGGACTGGTCTACCCGGGCGTCGGCTGGGTCCTGTGGCGCTCGCCCTCGGATCTCCCCGAGGAGCTCGTCTTCCGGGTCAACTACCTGGGCGGCGACATGCCGACGTTCGCGCTGAACTTCTCCCGGCCCGGTGCGCAGGTGGTGGCGCAGTACTACACCTTCCTGCGGCTGGGCCGGGACGGCTACCGCGCCGTTCAGCAGGCCTCCCGCGATGTGGCGAGCGGGCTCGCCACCCAGATCGAGAAGCTGGGCGACTTCCACCTCCTCACCAGGGGTGACGAGTTGCCCGTCTTCGCCCTGACGACCGCCCCCGAAGTGCAGGCGTACGACGTCTTCGACGTGTCGCGGCGGCTGCGCGAGAACGGCTGGCTGGTGCCCGCGTACACCTTCCCCGCCAACCGGCAGGATCTGTCGGTGCTCCGGGTGGTGTGCCGCAACGGCTTCTCCTCGGACCTCGCGGAACTGCTGCTGGAGGACCTCCGCCTGCTGCTGCCCGAACTACGCGGCCAGCGGCACCCGTTGAGTCATGACCGAGAGGTCGCGACGGCCTTCCACCACTGACCGAGGAGCAAGCCGGCGCCGGTGGTCCGGATCGGATTCGGGTCAGTGGCTCAGCCGCGCGAACCGCCTCACCGCAAGCGGAAGGAAGACCGCGATCAGCGCCACCGGCCAGACCACCGCGAGCAGTCCGGCGTGATCCGCCGCCCAGGATCCCCCGGCCCCGCCGGGGTTGCCGAACAGGTCGCGCACCGCCGTGGCCGTCGCCGACATCGGGTTCCATTCGACGACCGCGCCCAGCCAGTCCGGCATCGACTCCGGCGCGGCGAAGACGTTGGAGAGGAAGCCGACCGGCCAGACCAGGATCTGCACCGCCTGCACCATCTCCGGCCTCCCGGCCACCATCGCCAGCTGGATGCCGATCCACAGCATCGCGAACCGCAGCAGCAGTAGCAGCCCGACCGCACCCAGCGCCGCCGCCACCCCGTTGTGCCAGCGCCAGCCGACCGCGTACCCGACCCCGATCATCACGGCGAGCGCGGCCACCGACTGGAGCATGTCCGCCACGCTCCGGCCGACCAGCACCGAACCGGACACCATCGGCATGGAGCGGAACCGGTCGATGACTCCTTCGGTGAGGTCCTGGGTGACCGCGAGCATGGTCGACTCCAGACCGAACGCCATGGTCAGCGCGAGCATGCCGGGCACCAGGAACTCGGTGTTGTCGCCGTCGACGCCCCGCCCGCCGCCGACCAGGTAGTTGAACATCAGAAGCAGCATCACGGGGAACACCAGGCCGACGACGATCTGCACCGGCTGCCGGGCCCAGTGCGCGAGTTCGCGCCGGGTCATCGTCCATGAATCGGCCGCGGCCCAGCCGATCGTGGTCGCGGGCACCGCGCCCGTACCGGCCGTTCCCGTACCGACCGCACTCATGCCGCCACCTCCGAGTCGTCCGCCTTCCTGCCGGTGAGGGACAGGAACACCTCGTCCAGGGTGGGGCGGCGCACCGCGATGTCCTCCGCCTCGATGCCCGCCTCCTCCAGGGCCCGTACGGTCCGGGTCAGCGTCGCCATCCGGTCCCCCGCGGGCGCTCCGATCAGCCTCCGGTCCGCATCCACGACGGCTCCGTCCGTCAGCAGCCCCGCCGCGGCGGCGAGTTGTGCCGCGTCACGGACGACGACATCGATCCGATCCCCGCCCACCAGCGCCTTCAGCTCGTCGGCCGTGCCCTCCGCGGCCACCCGTCCGGCGTCGATCACCGAGATCCGGTCCGCGAGCTGATCGGCCTCCTCCAGATACTGCGTGGTCAGCAGTACGGTCGTGCCGCCGCCGACCAGCGAACGCACCGCCGCCCACACCTCGGCCCGCCCGCGCGGGTCGAGTCCAGTCGTCGGCTCGTCCAGGAAGAGCACCTCGGGGTCGGTGATCAGCGAGGCGGCCAGATCGAGACGCCGTCGCATACCGCCGCTGTACTCCCTGACCGCCTTTCGGCCGGTGTCCGCGAGCCCGAAGCGGGCCAGCAGTTCGTCGGCCCGCACGCCCGCACGGCGTGCGCCCAGGTGGTACAGCCGGCCGAACATCTCCAGGTTCTGCCGGCCGCCGAGCTCCTCGTCGACCGCCGCGTTCTGCCCGAGCAGCCCGATCCGTCGCCGGACCTCGCCGGCCCGGCTCCTCACGTCGAACCCCGCCACCTCGGCCCGGCCCCCGTCGTGCCGGAGCAGCGTCGACAGGATGCGTACGGCCGTGGTCTTGCCGGCGCCGTTGGGACCGAGCACGGCGTGCACCGTGCCCCGGCCTACCCTGAGGTCGAGGCCGTCCAGGGCGCGCTTGCCCCCGTACCTCTTGTGCACATCTTCGAGAACGATCGCGTCGGTCAAAATCGCCACACCCTCTCGCCGTCAAGGCCCCTAGTCAAACTTGACTAGATGCAGAAGATAACTGCGGCTCCCTCATTCGTCAAACTTGATTAGTCGTTGTCCCCCGGGTCCGGAACGCCGGTCGCGTACGGGTTCTCCTCGCCGTCGGCGAGTACGCCGACGAACGGGTCGCCCTCCCCCGCGAAGGTGTACGCGCCGCCCTCGATCCGCGCGATCAGCCCTCGCGTCCACTCGGCCCCGGCGTCGGCCGAGTGGACCCACATGTTCATGATCTCGCCGATGTGGCCCAGCGACTCGGGCCCGTCCTCCGGCGTGTAGTACTCGGTGACCGAGGCCCGCCAGGCCACCAGCCCCGCCACCCGCTCCTTCAGCAACGCGACCGCCTCGGACCGCTCCAGGTCGACGATGAAGCCGATGCCCGCCGACAGCACGTCCATCTTCTGGTCGTACGCGGTCAGCGCGGCACGCAGCAGCGCGAGGTACTCCTCGGTGCCCCGCTCGGTGATCTCGTACTCGGTGCGGGGCGGGCCGCCGGCGGTGCTGGGTGCGGTCTCATGGGCGACCAGCAGCCCTTGCTTCGCCATCTGCTTCAGGGCGTGGTAGATCGAGCCCGGCTTGGCGTTGGACCACTCGTGGGCGCCCCAGTACTCCAGGTCGTTGCGGACCTGATAGCCGTGCGCCCGGCCGTGCTGTCGCACCGCTCCGAGGACCAGCAGCCGGATCGCGGACATCCACTCACCCTTCCTACTCAACTTTGACTAGGGTAGCCCGCCTCCTGCGCGACCAGTTCGAACGCGGTACGGCCGTCCAGGGACTCCCGGATGATGTCGGCGTGCCCGGCGTGCCGGGCGATCTCCTCGACGAGATGGACCAGCAGCCAGCGCATCGAGCACTTCTGGTCCTTCGGGAACCAGGGCGCCTCGGGCAGCGGGAACGTGTCGTTCATGCTCTCCACCGAGTGGATGAACTCCTCGGTCTCCGCCGCCACCTTCGCCCAGAGCTCCAGCATCTGCGGGACGGTCTCGTCCCCGACCAGCCGGAAACTGTCCGCCCACGTCTCCTCGGTGCGGGCCTTCTCGTTGGGGCGCTGCTGGGCCAGACGCAGCCAGTTCAGCTCGGTCTCGGCGACATGCTTGAGCAGCCCGGAGAGGGAGAGCCCACTGGCGCTGGGCCGGCTCGCCGCCTGCTCCTCGGTCAGCCCGATCAGCGAGCGCCGGATCGCGCCGCGCTGCGCCTCGACGAAGGAGAGGAGCGCGCCGCGCTCGTCGCCGTGGGCCTCTGCGGGAACGTGAGTGACCATGGTGTCCGCCCTTCGGAACCGTTCGGGCTTGCGCCCGGTGTCTTCCTGACACCGACCAAGCTACGGACCCTTGCGGACAGCTTCCGTCCTCAACAGGCGGCGTCAGAGCGAGAATTCGGTCCGGCCGTGCTGGATCGAGATCCACTTCTGGGTGGTGAACGCCTCCACGGTGGCATCGCCGTTCAGCCGCCCCGATCCGGAGAACTTCTCGCCGCCGAAGGCCACCAGCGGGTCGTCCTGGATGGTGGAGTCGTTCACGTGGAACATCCCGGTGACGATGCGCTTCGCGAACCGCACTCCGCGTTCGGCGTCGGCCGTGTGCACGGCGCCGCTCAGCCCGTACCGGGAGTCGTTGGCGATCCGTACCGCGTCCTCCTCGCCGTCGAACGTCATCAGCAGCGCCACCGGGCCGAAGATCTCCTGGGCCAGCAGCGGGGAGTCGTCCGGCAGCCCGGCGAGGACCGTGGGCGCGACGAGATTGCCGTGGGTACGGCCCCGCACGAGCGCCGTGGCGCCTTCCGCGATCGCCTGGTCGACCAGGGCGGTCAGCGCGTCGGCCTGGAAGGTGTTGATGACGGGGCCGATCTGGGTGGCCGGATCCCGCGGGTCGCCGGTCCTGAGCGCGGCCACCTTGGCGATGAACTTCTCGGTGAACTCCGGCGCGACGGAGCGGTCCACCAGGATGCGGTTGGCGGCCATGCAGACCTGCCCCTGGTAGACGAAGCGGCTGAAGACCGCCGCGTCGACCGCGTAGTCGATGTCTGCGTCGTCCAGCACCACCAGGGCGCTGTTGCCGCTGAGTTCGAGAACGGCGCGCTTGAAGAGTCCGCCGGCGGTCGCGCCGACGTGGCGGCCGACCCGGTCCGACCCGGCGAAGGAGATCACCTTGGGTACGGGGTGCGCTATGAGCGCGTCGCCGATCTCGGCGATGTCGGTGACCAGGACGTTGAGCAGCCCGGCGGGCAGCCCGGCCTCCTCGAAGATCTTGGCGATCAGTCCGCCGCCGACCACGGGAGCGTTCTGGTTGGGCTTGATGACGACCGCGTTGCCGAGCGCCAGGGCCGGCGCGACCGACTTCATCGTCACCAGGAAGGGGAAGTTGAAGGGGCTGATCACACCTATGACGCCGACGGGAATCCGGTAGACGCGGTTCTCCTTGCCGTCCACCGGGGACGGCAGGATCCGGCCCTCGGGGTGCAGCGCCTGCTGGATCGCCTCGCGCAGGAAGTCCTTGGCGCAGCGGATCTCGTACTCCGCCTTGAGCCGGGTGCCGCCCAGCTCGTCGATGATCGCGCCGATGATGTCCTCGGTGAGTTCATCGGTGATGCGCAGGGCGCGTTCGAGGACGAGGCGGCGTTCGTAGGGATTGGTGTCGGCCCAGATCCGCTGGGCGCGCTCGGCGGCGCGATAGGCCTCGTCGACCTCCTGCACGGAGGCGACGGTAATCGCGGCGAGCTTTTCGCCGTTGTACGGATTGAAATCGATGATGTCCCAGGAGCCGGTACCGGTCCGCCACTCACCGTCGATGTACTGGTTGGCCAGCTCATTGAAGAAGGACATGCGATCCCTTACTGCAGGTGCAGACTCCTGTTGAGGCGTCATCGTACTGATGTCTCAGGTCAGTTGGAGCAGGCCGCGGAGCAGATCACGACTCTCTTCAGGACCCGGACTGTCCTGATGGAGCCGCGCCATGGCCTTTTCGTACTGAGCGACTTCCTCGCGCTTGTCCAGATAGAGCGCACTTGTCAGCTGCTCCAAATAGACAATGTCCGACAGATCGGATTCCGGGAAACTCAGCATCGTAAAGGAACCGCTCTCGCCCGCATGCCCGCCAAAACTGAAGGGCATCACCTGAAGCGTGATGTTCGGCTGTTCCGACATTTCGATCAGATGCCGCAATTGCGCCTGCATCACTTCGCGTTCGCCGTACGGGCGGCGCAGCGCGGCCTCGTCCAGCACGGCATGGAAGCGCGGCGCCCGTTCGGAGACGAGGACCTTCTGCCGCTCCAGCCGCAGCGCGACCCGGCGGTCGATCTCGGCGGCGGGGGCACCGCGCATGCCACGGGAGACGACGGCGTGGGCGTAGGCCTCGGTCTGCAACAGACCGTGGACGAACTGGACTTCGTAGATCCGGATGAGCGAGGCCGCCCCCTCCAGGCCGATGTACGTCTGGAACCAGCCGGGCAGCACATCTCCGTAACTGTGCCACCACCCCGCCACATTGGCCTCGCGGGCCAGGCCCAGAAGGGAGTCGCGCTCCACCTCGTCCGTGACGCCGTAGAGCGTGAGCAGGTCCTCGACGTCCCTGGCCTTGAAGCTCACCCGTCCCAACTCCATGCGGCTGATCTTCGATTCGGAAGCCCGGATGGAGTAGCCGGCCGCCTCGCGGGTGATGCCGCGCGAATCGCGCAGCCGCCTGAGCTGTGAGCCCAGCAGGATGCGCCGCACCACAGATCCACTCGACTCGCCTGCCGCCACTGGTCCAACCCTCCCCATCGCTTCCTGGGCATCGGGGCTCCCCCTGAACCCCAAGAGCCGGATTCTGCCATCAAAACGCTTCAGCCCGTACTCATTCGATTACGGAAATGAGAAGACTTCCAGAAAGCCATGAAACTGCCCGTAGGAAGAAATGAGCAAGAACCGGCACGGGATCGGACAGGTCCGGCGCGTGCACGTGCATCTGCCCTTGCATCTGCCCAGCGCATTCGGAACCATGGACCCCGCGCACCTGCGTGCTCGTTCGTGTTGTGCCGCTGTACCACCGCAGTACCGCTACAGCCGCGAATCCCGGGAGTGCCTCGCATGGGGACGAATGGATCGACGATGCTCGAGCCGTTACGGCAGGGGCTTCCCCCCATCGATCCCTCAGCCGTCTCCGGATCTGCCACCTGCACCCTTCCGGCCCGGTACGAAGCCGTGGGCGGGGCCAGGCAGTTCACCAAGGCGACGCTGAACCGGTGGGAGCTGAGCGACCGCTTCGACGACGTCGCGCTCGTCGTCTCCGAACTCGTCACCAACGCCCTGCGGCACGCACTGCCGGCGGACGCTCCGAGAGACCCCCAGGACCCTCCCGTACGGCTGCACCTGATGCGCTGGACCTCGCGACTGGTTTGCGCGGTGCGCGACCCCAGCCAGAAGAGCCCTGTCGCCGGCGAGGCACCGGACTCCGCGGAGTCGGGCCGGGGACTGTTCCTGGTGGAGTCGTTCAGCGACAGCTGGGGCTGGCATCTGTCCCCCGTGCCGGGCGCGGAGAACCTGTCGGCGGGGGCGCCGGCGCTGCGCGGCAAGGTGGTCTGGGCGCTGTTCCGGCTGGCCGGCGACGCGTGACACCCACGAACCCGGGGCCCGTGCGCGGGGCCCGTGACCGCTCACGCGGGCGCGACGGTCAGTGTCCCGCTATCAGGTGGTCGAACTCCCCGTCCTTCACGCCGAGCAGCAACGCCTCTATCTCGGCCGGCGTATAGACCAGGGCGGGCCCGTCGGGATGGCGGGAATTCCGCATCGCCACATCCCCGCCGGGCAGTTTTGCGAACTCCACGCAAGATCCCTGTGAGTTGCTGTGTCTGCTCTTCTGCCAGACGACTCCGCGAAGCTCTGTGGCCGCCATGCCGTTGTACACGTGGTGCACAGGACGCTCCCCGAGTTGCAAGGTGCAAGTGTCAACTGTCTCGGATCATAGCTGTGTTCATATGCCAATGCATGAGCAGATGCACGTGCACGCGGGGTGGTCCTTTGATTACAGCTTTACCTTCCCCGTCTGCCCGCCCTCACGGGAGATAGACGAACGGACCGTCTATTTGGCTCCCGCTCAGCGCAGTTGCCCGGAAGTAGCCCCATGCGCTGCGCCGTGAGCCGCTCCGCGCTCCCTGGTAGTTTTGCGCGGTCTTTCGTCAACAAGGGGGAATTCACGTGCAGAAGCTTGGACGCATCGGCGCCGTCCTCGTCGCGGGTCTGATCGCCGCGGTCACTCTGACCGGTTGCGGCAGTGACAGCGGGAAGAGTGATTCGGGCAAGGGCGCCACCGACGGGCAGACGTCGGCGACCGGTGGCGGCGGCGACTCCGAAGACAGTGGCGACAGCGGTTCCGGGACCGACGCCTCGGCGCTGGAGGGTACCTGGGCCGGGATGACCGACGGCAAGGCCGTCGCCCTGTCCGTCGCATCCGGGAAGGCGGCGCTGGTCGCGGACGCCCATGTCTGCTCGGGCGAGGTGAAGGACATGGGCAAGGTGATGCTGGAGCTGAAGTGCACCGACGGCAACACCGACCGCACCATGGGATCCATCGAGTCCGACAACGGCAAGACGATCACCGTGTCGTGGGACGCGGGCGGCAAGGACACCCTGGCCAAGACCGATCCGGGTGCGCTGCCGACGGGGCTGCCGGGCCTGCCCACCCCCTGAGTGCCCGTCGCCGGTACAGGGCCGAGTCCTGAAGCGGGACCGCGTACGGGGCCGGACGGTCGGTCGTTCAGTTCCGTCCGGCACAGCCGACTCCGGCAGTGCCGGACGCGGAGCCGTCCAGGCCGCGGGAGGACTCCTCCAGGGTTTCCAGCAGCAGACCGGCCCCGTTTCCGCACGACCGGGTCGGCCGCCTGCCCGTGCAGGCTGTCCTCCTCGTCCCACTGTGCCAGCGCCTCACGTGCCGCGCCCCACCCACGCCCGGGTGGGCGGCCTGGACGACGGTGCCACCGAACCGGGCCACGGAACGTGCGTACGTCTGGGAGAACTCGGGCCGCATCACCATGACGGGCACCCGGCTGCGACGTGTCACATACGCGCGCACCCGCTACCGGGAGCCGTCGATGCCCGGCCTCCGCTCACCCATCCGGGCCCGGTCGGCGGCAGCCGTACCGTGCGCCCAGCCCTCGCCGTCCGACACTCCGCGCACCCGGGTGCTCGTCGTCTCCGGGAACATCCGGTCCGCGGCGTCCGTGACCGCCACGTCCCGCGCCGCAAGGACCGGGAGCAGATCGCCGGCGGCAGCCCCCTCCTCCGAGACCGAGGCCGCGGTCACCCGGGCGGTGTCGGCCGCGAGACGAGCGCCCAGCCGCTGGACGTACGCCATCAGGAAAGACTGACGGAACGTCTTGGTCCGCTTGCGTCCGCCGGCCCGCTGCCCCGCCTCGGCCTTCGCCATCGCCGCCGTGCCCTGGACCAGCAGGGAGGTGTAGAGAAGTTCCACGGCCTCCAGGTCCGGTTCGAAGCCGACGACCGTCGAGAAGCCGAGGTCGCTGTTCCACACCGCGCGGCAGCGGTTGGCCGAGGCGACGGCGTCGAGCAGGATCGCCTTCGCCGTCTCGTACGGGGCATCGACCCCGATCCGGCAGGCGCCCGGCGCCTCCTTGCTGTGCGTACGGGCGGCGAGAAGGGCCTCGTCGATGGAGTGCCGGGCCATCAGCTCCTGCGCCTTGGTGGTCAGGGCTTCCGCCTCCTCCGGGAAACCGGTCGCCTCCGCCTTCGCGAGCAGGGCGCGGATCCGGGTCAGCATGCGGGGTTCGTCGTGGGCGGGCGGCAGACGGAGCCGGTTGCCGGTGGCGCCGGGCGGCGGGCCGACCGGTTCGATCGCGGGGAGCCGGAGCAGCAGCCGGTAGAGACCGAGCAGGGCGGAGGCGTACGAGAACCGGTCGGGCCGGTTCCGGGGCGGCGGCGCGGGAAGCTCGGCGAGCTGGGCCCCCCAGCGGGACGGCAACTGCTCGTACCGTCCGGTCTCCGTGGTGATCAGGTCGGCGGCGAGCCCGGCCCGCGTCTCGTCGAGTTCGCGGCGGACGATCCGCACGACGTCCGCGGGCTGCCAGCCGCGCTCCCAAGCGCGCCGGACGAACTCCTCGCCGCGCCGGAACAGTTCCGCATCCGCCGTCGGGTCGGCGGCGAGAAGGGAGGCACCGGTGTCGAGACCGGCGTCGCCGTCCGAGTAGAGGGCTGCCGCGAATGCCTGGTCGATCACCGGTTCCATGAGGTCAGGGTAGGCAGGGCCGGGCTCCGGGGTACGCCTGGCCCTACCCCGGAGACGGGTTCTGGTGGTCGTGTCCGGCGGGTCCTGCCACGGTTCGATCGAAAGCATGACTTCCGCCCCCGCGACCGACTCCACCGATGCCACCGACGCCGTGCGGCTCCGCTCCGTACGACGCGTCCACGGTGACGTCGACGCCCTCCGTGGCGTCGACCTCACCGTCCGCCCCGGCACCTTCACCGCCGTCATGGGACCGTCCGGTTCCGGCAAATCGACGCTCCTGCACTGCGCGGCCGGACTCGACCGGCCGACGTCCGGCAGCGTCGAGGTGGGCGGCACGGAGCTGACCGGACTGAGTGAACGCCGGCTCACGCTGCTGCGCCGGGACCGGATCGGCTTCGTCTTCCAGTCGTTCAACCTGGTCCCTTCGCTGACGGCCGCCCAGAACGTCGCGCTGCCGCTGCGACTGGCCGGCCGCCGCCCGTCCCGTACCGACGTACGTGCCTCGCTCGCCCGGGTCGGTCTCGCCGACCGGGCGGACCACCGGCCCACCGAACTCTCCGGCGGCCAGCAGCAACGGGTCGCGCTGGCACGGGCGCTGATCACCCGGCCCGCGGTGCTCTTCGGCGACGAACCCACCGGCGCGCTGGACACCGCGACGAGCCGGCAGGTGCTGGTGATGCTGCGCGAACTGGTGGACCGGGAGCGGCAGACGATCGTGATGGTCACGCACGATCCGGTGGCGGCGGCCTGTGCGGACCGGGTGGTCTTCCTGGTCGACGGGCAGGTGGCGGACGACCTGACCGGCCTCACCGCGGAACGGATCGCGACCCGGACGGCCGAAGGACGAACAGGCAGCCCGCAGAAGACCTCCAGCCGGACGGCCCCGTTCCTTCCCGTTCGCACGGAGGCGTCGTGCTGACCGTCGCCCTGGCCGCCCTGCGGACCCGCTGGACCACCCTCATCGGCACCTTCGTCGCCCTCGCGCTCGGCGTCGGGCTGATCGCGACCATGGGGCTGGGACTGGCCTCGACGTTCGACGCCCCCGACCGTGAGCCGCAACGGTTCGCCGCCTCCCGGGTGGTGGTGATGGGCAACGACACGCTGACCGTACCGGTGCGGCGCGGAGTGTCCACCGCGCAGGTCACGAAGCGACTCGCTCATCCACACCCTGTGGACAGGGAACTCCTGAGCGACCTACGGGCGCTCGGCCCGCTGACCCTGGCCGGACGGCAGACGACCCGCGGAGGCGGGCCGGACGCCGTCGGCGTGGACGCCCCCGTCACCGACGTACGCCGCGTCGTCGGCGACCGCGCCCAGATCCTCACCGGCGACGACCGCCGCCGCGCCGACCCGGCGACGGAGCAGGACGCCGAGGCGCTGCTGACCGTGAACGCGCTGCTCGGCACGGCGGCCGGTATCACCGCATTCGTCTCGGTCTTCGTCGTCGCATCGACGTTCGCGTTCGCGGTGGCACTGCGCCGCCGTGAGTTCGGACTGCTGCGCACGGCGGGCGCCACCCCCGGCCAGCTGCGGCGGCTGCTGCTGACGGAGGCGGCCGTGGTCGGCACGCTCGCCTCGGCGGCCGGGTGCGTACTGGGCCGCTGGGGCGCACCGCACCTCGCGCGACTGCTGGTCGACGGCGGGGCGGCGCCCTCCTGGTTCACCATCCACCCCGTGGCCTGGCCACTGCACGCGGCCTTCTGGACCGGCCCGGCCGTGGCGCTGGCGGGCGTATGGGCGGCATCGCGGCGAGCGGGCAGGACCGGCCCGGCCGAGGCGTTGCGCGAGGCCGACGTCGACACGGGCGTCCTGCCACCGGTACGCCGGCTGCTGGGTTTCGCACTGCTCGTCGGCGCCGCGTTCCTGATGACGAAGTCGCTGGTCACGGATGCGTCCGGGCTACTGAAGCGGAAGACGTACACCACCCAGCCGATGGTGCTGATCACGGCCGCGGCCCTGCTCGCGCCGCTGCTCGTACGTCCGTCGACCCGGCTGCTCCGTCTTCCCGGGGCGGTGGGGATGCTCGTACAGGCGAATACGGCCGCGGGCCTGCGCCGCACCGCCGCGGTGGCCGCTCCGGTCCTGATCACGGTCGCACTCGCCGGTTCGGTGCTGGGTTCCGCGATGACGGTGTCGCAGGCGAAGGCCGCCGAGGCGCGCGAACACACCCGGGCCGATCTGGTCGTGACAGGCGAGGACCTGAGGGGCTCGAAGGACTTGGAGGCGCGCCCGGTTCCCGGGGCGACGTTGTCCGCGTCGGCGTCGACCGCGGTCTTCGTACGGGAGGAGGGCACCGCCCTCATCGGATCGCAGGCGCGGGCGGTGGACGACGCGAAGGCGCTGGCGGCCGTCGAGCGGCTGCCGGTGGTGGCGGGCGACCTGCGCGATCTCGACGACCGCTCGATCGTCGTGAACGAGGAGTGGGAGCGGCACACGGTCGGCTCGACGGTACGGGTGTGGCTCGGCGACGGGCGCCCGGTGTCACTGCGGATCGCGGCGGTACTGGCCATCGGGACGGGGAACAACGGGGCGTACGTCACGGCGGCGAACGCGCCGACGGCTCCGGTGGACCGGATCGACGTACGCCTCGCCCCCGGCGCGGACAGGGTGGCGGTCACAGCCGCCCTGCGCGACACCGGGGGGACGGTGCGGTCGACGGATCAGTGGCTGGCCGCGACGCATCCACGCACGAGCCCGCAGACGCGGCTAGGCCTGATCGTGGTGCTGGGCATCGCCCTCGTGTACACGGCACTCTCGCTCGCCAACACCCTGCTGATGGCGGGGTCCGTACGGTCCGCGGAGCTGAACGCACTGCGCCTCGCAGGGGCGACCCGGCCGCAGGTGCTCGGGGTCGTCGCCGGGGAGACGCTGTTCGCGGTAGGGCTCGGCACGGTGCTCGGCCTGGCCGTGACCGCCGTGAATCTGGCCGGGCTCGGCGCCGCGCTCGCCACGCTGTCCGCACCGGTCACGGTGGCGGTCCAGTGGCCGGTCGTGGGGGGTGCGGCCGGGTCCTGTGCAGTGGTCGCGGTGGCGGCGGCCATGGCGCCGAAGGCCGTCCGGCACGGGTGAATCGCCGCTCCCCCTCAGCCCATCAGGTGATCAAGGACTGGAGGTCCGCCCGGGGAAGCCCCGGTTCGGGAAGAAGCGTCTTCTGGTGGGACCGTGCGGGGCCGCCCCGCAGCCCCACCCCCGCTGTCAGTCCCACCTGCCAAACTCAAACGCATGACCGAGCGCTGGGCTCTGACCGCCACAGAGACCGGCGGAGCCCACCTCGCCCCGCTGGCCCCCACCGGCCTGCCCGCGGCCCCGTTCCACACCGAGCCCGACCTGGTGGAGGCCGTCCGTTCCCGCCCGGACGTCACCCGCTGGGTCTGGCGGTCGACCGCCGAGATCTACCCACGCCTGCTGGCGGCGGGCGTACGGGTCAGCCGCTGCTACGACATCGAAGTCGCCGAGTCGCTCCTTCTCGCACACGAGGGACGGCTCGGCGAGCCTCGCTCAGCCGCAGCAGCCCATGCCCGCCTCCGTAACGCTCCCGTGCCTCGGGATCCCCCGTCCCGCTCCGCCGAACCCGGCTCGCAGTCCTCCCTCTTCGAGCCGCCGTCCGGCACGGACATCCCGTTCGAGGCGCTCCTCCAGGTCTACGCGGAACAGCTGCGCCGCCACGACGCCACCGCGCACCCCGGCAGGATGCGCCTGCTGACGGCCGCCGAGTCGGCCGGCATGCTGGTCGCCGCGGAGATGCACCGGGCCGGCCTGCCCTGGCGGGCCGACGTGCACCGGGACGTGCTGCACGACCTGCTGGGCGAGCGCTACGCCGGCGGCGGCGAACCCCGCAGACTGGCCAAGCTGGCCGACGAGGTGTCCGCGGCGTTCGGTCGCCGTGTCCGGCCCGACCTCCCCGCCGACGTCGTGAAGGCATTCGCGCAGGCCGGCATCAAGGTGAAGTCGACCCGCCGATGGGAGCTGGAGGAGCTGGACCATCCGGCGGTGGAGCCACTGATCCAGTACAAGAAGCTGTACCGGATCTGGACGGCGCACGGCTGGAGCTGGCTCCAGGACTGGGTGCGGGACGGCCGGTTCCGCCCCGAGTACCAGCCGGGCGGCACGGTCAGCGGCCGCTGGACGACCAACGGCGGCGGGGCGCTGCAGATCCCCAAGGTGATCCGGCAGGCGGTCGTCGCCGACGACGGCTGGCGGCTGGTCGTCGCCGACGCCGATCAGATGGAGCCGAGGGTGCTGGCCGCGATCTCCCGCGACCGCGGCCTGATGGAGGTGGCGGGCCACGACGGCGACCTCTATACGGCGCTGTCGGACCGCGCGTTCCACGGCGACCGCGACCATGCCAAGATCGCGCTGCTGGGCGCGATCTACGGCCAGACGTCGGGCGACGGCCTGAAGAATCTGGCGGCGTTGCGGCGCCGGTTCCCGCTGGCCGTCGCGTATGTCGACGACGCGGCGAAGGAAGGCGAGGAGGGCCGTCTCGTACGGACCTGGCTGGGCCGGACCAGCCCGCCGGCCGCCGGGAGCGGGGACGACGACGAGGCGGGTATCCCGCAGGAGAGCGACGAGCAGTCGTCCGGCGACGACGGCTTCACCCCGGGCTATGCCTCGTCGAACGCCCGCGCGCGCGGGCGCTTCACCCGCAACTTCGTGGTGCAGGGCAGTGCCGCGGACTGGGCACTGCTGTTCCTGGCCGCGCTGCGCCAGTCCCTGACGGCCGCCGGTCTCCGGGCCGAGCTGGTCTTCTTCCAGCACGACGAGGTGATGGTGCACTGCCCCCAGGAGGAGGCGGATACGGTGGTGGAGGCGATCCGGGCCGCCGGGGAGCGGGCAGGGCGGACCGCCTTCGGCGAGACGCCGGTGCGTTTCCCTTTCACGACGGCGATCGTGGAGCGCTACTCCGACGCCAAGTAGGACCGCTCAGGAGATGCCACTCCCCGTCACCATCCATCACTTCCCGGAACGGGAACCGGAACCACCGGGCCGAGCGGCCGCCCGTGGTTCGCCCTTCCGCAAGGATGGCGCGGGCTTCCGCATGGATGGCGCGGGCTGCACGGTCTCCACCGGCGGTACGACACGCCCGGTACTCGCGCCCGGCCCCCCGAAGCCGCCGAACCCGGCCAGACCGTGGTCGTAATGCACCGCTCGCAGATGCTGATGCCGGTGCCGCGCGTTGAGCAGATGAATCAAGAACGCGGTCAGCGCGATCATCGCCACGACGACCGCCGCCATGATCAAGGTGTCCATAAGAGACGGCCCCCTTCGCACGCGCAGGCCGAAAGAACAAGAATCGCCGGGAACGACGCAGCCCGACGAACCGGCGTACGGAACGTTCTCGACATTCCCAGGCTACTCCGCGGAAAACGGCCCGGACCGGGAACGCTTTCGTCCCGGCGCCGTGAGCCATGCAAGACGAGGGAAGGCCGGGTCGGCGGACGCGATGCCGGGCGCCGGCCCGAAGGAGCCAGCGCGCCGGTGACCACGGTGGCGGCCAAGGGCGCCGGCGGGAATTGCCGACACCGCAGCGACAACGGCTGGAGCGGTCCCTCACTTCGCGTTATGGGCCCCTCCGATATGCGTGGGAGATCTCCCCGGCCGAGGACCGCACCAGTAGGTTCCCCTCATGCGAATAGGCCAACTGCTGGGTACGGGACGTTCTGCCGACGTGTACGCGATCGACGAGGCCTGGGTCCTCCGCCGGTACCGCGACAGCAGCGATGCCACACCGGAACTCGCCGTCATGTCCTACCTCTCGGCGTGCGGCTACCCCGTCCCCCGCGTCGGCCCGAGCCCGGCCGACGCCACCCCCTCCGAACTGGTGCTGCAGCGTCTGACCGGCCCGACGATGCTGGAGTCGCTGCTCTCCGGCGCGCTCGCCGAGGACGAGGGCGGCGCCATGCTCGCCGGCCTCCTCACCGACCTGCACACGATCCCGGCCAGGGTCTCCCAGGACCCGGAGGACCGGATCCTCCACCTCGACCTGCACCCGGACAATGTGATGCTGACGCCCGACGGCCCGGTGGTGATCGACTGGCGGACCACCGCGGAAGGTCCGCCGGCCCTGGACCGGGCCATGTCGTCGCTGATCCTGGCCCAGGTGGCGGTGGGCCCCGCGTCGCCGTCGGCAGCGGGCGCCCGCTCCCTGCTCAAGGTCCTGCTCCCGCACCTCGCCGACCACGGAGGCGTCCCCGCTACCCAACTCGCCCAGGCCAAGCGCCGCCGCGCGGCGGACTCGAACCTGAGCCCGGACGAACTGGCCCTCATCGACCCGGCCGCGGACCTGATCGGGGAACTGGCCGGCTGAGCCCCTAAACGCCCGAGCGACAGCCCGGCGCCGAGATCAACGCGTTCCCGACGCCCACCCCGGGAAACCGGGAAAAGAAAAAGCCCCAGATCACACGCGAGTGAGTTCTGGGGTTGCTCAAATTCTGGCGCCACTACGGAGACGGAGCCGGACAGACGGTGGCTCCCGGTGCCCCACATCGGTCCGTAAGCGTCAGTCGTCGCTGACGACTCCGATGCCAATGCGTTGCTCTCCCGGGAGCCTAGCCAGTCGCCGAGATGGGTGTCACTCGGTCGACGAACGTCTTCATCGACGGTGCGGCTCTCATTGGTTGGCTGGTGTATTAGCTAGCTTCCTCCTCATTTGTCCGTAGTACAAGAGAGGAAGCGGAAAGAATCAGTCGCTGTTGTCGCCCTGCGGCGGCCGCCGCCACGCCGGACCTCGACGTCACGTCCACAAAAGGGAAAAACCCCAGGTCACGGCGAGTGAGTCCTGGGGTTTCTCTGAGCCGCCTTCGGGATTCGAACCCGAGACCTACGCATTACGAGTGCGTTGCTCTGGCCAACTGAGCTAAGGCGGCGCGCCCCGTCGCACCATGGTGCGATCAGCGGCGTCGCCAAGTCTACACAGTTTCGGAGAGTGCTCCGTACCGCCCTCCCCCGGAGCCGTATCCGCTGGTCAGGGGGGAGGTTCGGCGGATCGGGGAGTCAGGAGCACCTCTTGTCGGCGGCGGGCGGGGTGCCGTTCAGGAGGTACGTGTTGATCGCCGTGTCGATGCAGTCGCTGCCGCGGCCGTACGCCGTGTGGCCGTCACCCTCGTAGGTGAGGAGCCTTCCGGAGGACAGCTGGCCGGCCAGGGACTGGGCCCACTTGTACGGGGTGGCCGGGTCGCGGGTGGTACCGACCACGACGATCGGGGAAGCGCCCTTCGCCTTGATGCGGTGCGGGGTGCCGGTGGCGCCCACGGGCCAGCCGGCGCAGTTCAGGGAGGCCCAGGCGAGAGCCTTGCCGAAGACCGGGGACGCCTCCTCGAAGCTGGGGAGGGCCTGCATGACGGCGTTCGGGCCGGCGAAGGCCGCGGGCGAGTCGAGGCAGTTCACGGCTGCGTTGGCGGCCATCAGGTTCGCGTACGTGCCGTTCGGCTGACGCTCGTAGTAGCTGTCGGCGAGGGCCAGCAGGCCGGAA
The DNA here is from genome assembly GCF_042872425.1 of Streptomyces sp. NPDC005262. Taxonomy (NCBI): domain Bacteria; kingdom Bacillati; phylum Actinomycetota; class Actinomycetes; order Kitasatosporales; family Streptomycetaceae; genus Streptomyces; species Streptomyces sp. NPDC005262. Next base: position 144,630 of record NZ_JBIAKK010000012.1, on the reverse strand, counting down.
CCGTCGCCCGCCTGGGCGCCCTTGATGGCTTCGCGGAGCTGGGGCCAGGACGATTCGTCGTACATGGCGGCGACGACGCCCATGGTGGCGAGGGACTCGCCGAGCTTGCGGGTCTCGCCGGTCGGGAGGGGCTTGCCGTCGAGGTCGGCGAAGAGCTGCTCGAGTCGGGTGGCGGCATCGGCGGTGGACGCGGTGCCGAGCGGGCAGTCCGACTTCTTCACGCAGTCCGCGGCGAAGGACTGGAATGCGGTCTCGAACCCCGCGGTCTGGTCGCGGTTCATCTCGAGCGACGAGAGCGACGGGTCCATCGCACCGTCGAGGACGAGGCGGCCGGTCCGGGCAGGGAAGAGCTCGGCGTACGTCGCACCAAGGAAGGTGCCGTACGACGCCCCTACATACGTCAGCTTCTCGTCACCGAGCAGCGCCCGCAGGATGTCCATGTCGCGGGCCGCCTCGACGGTGGAGACGTGCGGGAGGATCTTGCCGGAGCGCTGCTCGCAACCGCCCGAGAACTTCTGGAACGAGTCGCTCAGCTGCGTGACCTCGGCGTCGTCGTCGGGGGTCTGATCGACCTGGGTGTACGCGTCCATCTGCGGACCGGTGAGACATTCGACGGGTTCACTGCGGGCGACGCCGCGCGGGTCGACGGCGACCATGTCGTAGCGGGCGCGGACCGGGGCGGGGTAGCCCGCGGCCGCGTAGCTCTGGAGGTAGCCGACGGCCGAGCCGCCGGGGCCGCCCGGGTTCACCAGGAGGGAGCCGATCCGCTTGCCCGGGCCGGTGGCCTTCTTGCGGGAGACGGCCAGTTTGATGTCGCCGGCGCCCGGCTTCGCGTAGTCGAGGGGCGCCTTCATGGTGGCGCACTGGAAGCCGGAGACGCCGCAGTCCCGCCAGGTCAGATGCTGTGTGTAGTACGACAGGAGCCCCTTGGGCGCAGCAGACGCGGAACTCGACGCACTCGTCGTCGAGCTGCCGCTGCTGCAGCCGGAGATTAGTAGGCCGGCAGTGCCGAGCAGGGTGCCGAAGGTACGGAGCAGGCGCCTGGTGTCCATCCTCGGAGCGTAGCCTCCATGCGACGACTCACCCGATTCATTACCCAATCGGATGAATCAGCGATCCGCGCCGGCGATCCGTGTCGGCGATCGATGCCGGAGCTTCGTGTCGGAAGTCCGGGTCAGCCTGCGCGTAGTGCCATCGTCATCGCCTCCACCGCGAGCAGCGGCGCCACATTGCGGTCCAGCGCCCGGCGGCAGGCGATCACCGCCTCTATCCGGCGCAGGGTGCGCTCGGGTGTGGAGGACCGGGCGATCCGGTCGAGTGAGTCCCGGACATCGCCATTGGAGAGCGCGGTCTGCGAACCCAGCTGGAGCGCCAGTACGTCACGGTAGAAGCCGGTCAGATCAGTGAGCGCCAGATCCAGGCTGTCGCGCTGGGTGCGGGTCTTGCGGCGCTTCTGCTTGTCCTCCAGCTCCTTCATCACCCCCGCCGTGCCGCGCGGCATCCGGCCTCCGGCGACCGCGCCGAGCGCGGCCTTCATGTCTTCCGTCTCCTTGACGTCGACCTCTTCGGCGACCTGCTTCGCATCGTCGGCAGCGGTGTCGATGAGCTCCTGGGCCGCCTTCAGACAGCCGCCGATGTCGTCGACCCTGAGCGGGAGCTTGAGCACGGCCGCGCGGCGCGCGCGGGCCTTCTCGTCGGTGGCGAGGCGGCGGGCCCGGCCGATGTGGCCCTGCGTGGCGCGCGCGGCGGACGCGGCCCGCTCCGGATCGATGCCGTCGCGCCGGATCAGCACATCGGCGACGGCGTCGACCGGCGGGGTGCGCAGCGTGAGATGACGGCAGCGGGACCGGATGGTGGGCAGCACGTCTTCGAGGGAGGGGGCGCAGAGCAGCCACACGGTGCGGGGCGCGGGCTCCTCGACCGCCTTCAGCAGCACGTTCCCCGCGCCCTCCGTGAGCCGGTCGGCGTCCTCCAGGATGATCACCTGCCAGCGGCCGACGGCCGGGGAGAGCTGGGCGCGGCGGACCAGCTCGCGGGTCTCCCTCACCCCGATGGAGAGCAGGTCCGTGCGGACCACCTCGACGTCGGCATGCGTACCGACCAGGCTCGTGTGACAGCCGTCGCAGAAGCCGCACCCCGGTGCGCCGCCCAGCGCGCGGTCCGGGCTGGTGCACTGGAGGGCGGCGGCGAAGGCGCGGGCGGCGGTGGACCGCCCGGAGCCCGGCGGTCCGGTGAAGAGCCAGGCGTGGGTCATCCTCGACCCCGGCGGCACCTCCTCCCCCGCAGAGACTGCGGTGACCAGCGCATCGGCGTCCTGAGCGGCGGCGCCGAGCTGCTCCTGCACTCGGTCCTGGCCGACCAGGTCGTCCCATACGGACATGGGTCACCGCCCTTCCGGTGGTCGTGTACGGGCTCCGGCTTCCCATTGTGGGGGAAGGGTCTGACAATCCCGACGATCCGGTCCGTCCCCGGGCCCCGGGCCTCCGGCCGGGGATCCGGCCGGAGCCCCGTCAGCGGGCTTCGCTCAGCGGCGCGGGCGGCGGCCGCGTCCGGAGGTGCCGGGGTCCTCGTCGTCGTTGTCGTGATCACCGAGCAGCTCGTCCGCCAGCGTCGGCAGATCGTCCAGCGGGGTCTCCTCGGCCCAGTCCGGACGAGGACGCCGGCCGTGCGGCCGCCGCTCCTCGGCAGCGTGCGGGGCGGCGTGCGGATCGCTGAACTGCGGCAGCTCCCGGGTGCGCTCGTTCTCCCTCTCCGCTGCGTGCTCGTCACGGAAGATGCCACGCGGAACCCGGTCCGCCGGGTGCTCGTCACGAGCCTCCCGTACGTCCCTGACCGGCGGAAGCACGGTCGTCTCGTCCGCGGCGCCCGCAGCGTCCCGTGCCGAAGGACGCTCCGACCGCTCGGAACGGTCTGTCTCGTCGGAGATCTTCGGGAGCATCGTCGTCTCGGCCTCGGGCGACGGTGTGGCAACCGGCGACGGCACCGCCTGGGTCACCTCGTTGGGGCCGACCACCGGCGTCGGCACCGTCAGCTCGTTGTCCGGGACGGACGCGGACCCCGCTCGGGCAGCCCCCGCCGCCGCAGCCGAAGCCGCCTCGGCCTCCGCCTGCCGCCGGGCCGCCTCGGCCCGCAGCAGAGCCTCCTCGGCCTTGCGCTGCTTCTCCAGCCGCCGCGCCTCGGCCTCCTTGCGGAGCCTGGCCTCCTCCTCGGCCTGCCTGCGCAGCCGGGCCTGCTCGGCCTCGCGGGCCTGCTCCTCGGCCTCCCGCCTGACCCGCTCCTCCTCGGCGATCCTGCGGGCCTCCTCAGCCCGTCGACGGGCTTCCTCCGCCTGCCGTTCGGCCTCGCGCTGCCGCGCCTCCTCCAGCTCGCGGCGCTGACGCTCCTCCTCCTCGGCGCGGAGCTTGGCGAGCTGTTCCTGGCGCTCGCGCTCCAGTCGCTCCTCCTCCGCCTTACGGGCGGCCTCTTCCTCGGCCTTGCGCCGGGCCTCGTCCTCGGCCGCCTTGCGCGCCTCCGCCTGGGCCTTGATCTCGGCCTCGGAGAGCGGCAGGAGCTGGTCGAGCCGGTGACGTACGACAGTGGTGATCGACTCCGGATCCTGGCCTGCATCCACCACCAGATAGCGGGTCGGGTCGGCGGCGGCCAGGGTCAGGAAGCCGGACCGCACCCGGGCGTGGAACTCGGGCGGCTCGGACTCCAGCCGGTCGGGTGCCTCGGTGAACCGTTCCCGCGCGGTCTCCGGGTCGACATCGAGCAGCACCGTCAGATGCGGGACGAGGCCGCTCGTCGCCCACCGCGAAATCCGGGCGATCTCGGTCGGGGACAGGTCGCGGCCGGCGCCCTGGTACGCGACGGACGAGTCGATGTAACGGTCGGAGATGACGATCGCGCCGCGCTCCAGCGCCGGACGCACCAGCGAGTCGACGTGCTCGGCCCGGTCGGCGGCGTACAGCAGGGCTTCGGCCCGGTTCGAAAGACCGGCCGACGACACGTCGAGCAGGATGGAACGCAGCCGCTTGCCGACCGGGGTCGCCCCCGGCTCGCGGGTGACGACGACCTCGTGGCCCTTGGCGCGGATCCACTCGGCGAGCGCCTCGACCTGGGTGGACTTGCCGGCCCCGTCGCCGCCCTCCAGGACCAGGAAGAAGCCCGTCGCCGCGGGCGCCACAGCCGGTTCGCCGCCGCGCAGCGCCTCGCGCAGATCGCGGCGCAGCGGCACTCCGGACCGGTCGTCCGTCCTGGCGAGGACGATGGCGGCGACCGGCAGCAGCAGGGCGCCGATGAGCATCAGGGCGAAGGCGGCGCCGCCGTGCGCGAAGACCAAGTCACCTGCGGTCAGCCGGTGCGTGCCGATGGCAGCGGCCAGCAGCGGGCCCCCGACCGCGCCGAGCGCGATCAGGACCCGGACGACGGCCTGGAGGTGCTCGGTGGTCCTGGCCCGGCGGACCTCCTCGGTCTCCTGGTCCACGAGCGTGTGCCCGGTGTACGCGGCGACACCCGCCGCGTATCCGGCGAGCACCGCGAGGAGCACCACGGTCGCCGTGTCCGGCACCAGGCCCATCGCGAGGAGCGCGACCCCGGTGACGGCTGTGGCGAGCGCGAGAAGCCGGCGCCGCGACAGGGTGCGCAGCACCTTCTCGGCGGTTCGGATGCCCGTCCCGGTGGCGCCGGTCAGGGCGAGGATCAGCAGTGCGAAGGTGACGGGGCCACCACCGAGGTCGGCCGCGTGCAGTGCGGCGACCGCGGCCGCGGCGGCGATCGCTCCGGCGACCGCCGCGCAGGCACCGACGATCAGCGGGACGGCGCCGGTACGGCCCCTGTCCGGGCCGTCGGCCGTGGACGGCCGGCGCAGGCCCTCCAGGGGCGAGCGCGGGCGGGGCGTCGGCGAACCGGGCAGTTCCAGGAAGTACAGGGTGGAGATCGAGGCGGAGAACAGCCCGGCCGCGACGTACGAGCCGAGGGCCGCCTGGTGGAAGGAGAACCACTCCAGCCCCGAACCCAGCAGATTGCCGATGAGCGTGGCGATCAGCAGGACGGCCGCCGCGGCGGGAACGGCGGCGAAGTCCGTACGCAGGGAGAGCCGGCGCAGGGCGTCGAGGTGGTCCGGCAGCGGGCGTACCGCGGCGCCCTCCGCGGGCGGGGCGGGCAGCAGCGCGGGCGCGGCGCTCTCCTTGGCGATGGTCCACAGCCGTTCGCCGATGCCGGCGACGAAGACGGTGATGAGGATCATCATGAGCGCCTTGTCGGGCACCCAGTCGATCCACAGCGGTGCGACCACGAGCAGTGCGAGCCTCAGCCCGTCCGCTCCGATCATCAGCCACCGCCGGTCCAGCGGGCCGCCGGGCGCGGTGAGCGCCGTCAGCGGCCCCAGGAGTACGGCTCCGAAGAGGAGCGTGGCAAGGATTCGGGCACCGAAGACAGCGGCGACGGCAAAGGCCGCCCCGCGGTATCCGGATCCGAATGAGCCCTCGAGGACCGCCGCTTGCAGCGACAGCAGCACCAGCACGAGAAGGGCGAGTGCATCGCCGATTCCACCGACGAGCTGCGCGCTCCACAACCGCTTCAGCGGGGGAACACGCAACAGGGCTCGTACGGCGCGCTCGCGTGAGTCTGCGGCAAGTGTGTCGGAGGTGGGGCTCACGACCGTTGGCTGCTCGGCTCGCGTCATCCGCCCAGCCTATCCGGAGCGGTGCGGTCACCGGTGCCCCCATCCGAACATATGGGCGCCAGGCGCGGTGTCCCGGCGCCTGCGGCCTGCCTGTCGCCCACCCGAAAAACGCGGGGCCAGGCACCTTGGGAGGTGCCGGGCCCCGGCGCTCGCACGTGCTCGGCCGTCAGCCGAGTGCCGTCAGTCCTCGGCGGGGGACGCCGCAGTCGCCTTCTTGGCCACGGCCTTCTTCGCCGTCGTCGCCTTCTTCGCGGTCGTCGCCTTCTTCGCCGCGGTCTTCTTGGCCGCCGACGCCGTCGTCTTCTTCGCCGTCGTCGTCTTCTTCGCGGTGGTCGCCTTCTTCGCCGGGGCCTTCTTCGCCGGGGCCTTCTTCGCCGTCTTCTTCTTGGCGGGTCCCTTGGCGCGCTTCTCCGCGAGGAGCTCGTAGCCGCGCTCCGGCGTGATGTCCTCGACGCTGTCGCCGGTGCGCAGCGTCGCGTTCGTCTCGCCGTCGGTGACGTACGCACCGAAGCGCCCGTCCTTGACGACGACCGGAGCACCGCTCACCGGGTCCGTGCCCAGTTCCTTCAGCGGCGGCTTGGCGGCGGCCCGCCCCCGCTGCTTCGGCTGGGCGTAGATCGCGAGGGCCTCTTCGAGCGTGATGTCGAAGAGCTGATCCTCGGAGGTGAGCGAACGCGAGTCCGTGCCCTTCTTCAGGTACGGGCCGTAGCGGCCGTTCTGCGCGGTGATCTCGACGCCTTCGGCGTCCTCACCGACGACCCGCGGCAGCGACATCAGCTTGAGCGCGTCGGCCAGCGTCACCGTGTCCAGCGCCATCGACTTGAAGAGCGACGCGGTCCGCGGCTTCACCGCGTTCTTGCCGGTCTTCGGCGTGCCCTCGGGCAGCACCTCGGTGACGTACGGACCGTACCGGCCGTCCTTCGCGATGATCTGGTTCCCGGTGACCGGGTCCGCACCGAGCTCGTAGTCGCCGCTCGGCTTGGCGAGCAGCTCCTCCGCGTACTCGACGGACAGCTCGTCGGGCGCCAGGTCCTCCGGCACATCCGCGCGCTGGTGCCCCTCGGCGTCCTTCTCCCCGCGCTCGATGTACGGGCCGTACCGCCCGACGCGGAGCTTGATGTCGTTGCCGACGGGGAAGGAGGAGATCTCCCTGGCGTCGATCGCGCCGAGGTCGGTGACGAGCTCCTTCAGACCGCCGAGGTGGTCGCCGTCGCCGTTGCCCGCGGCGGAGGCCGCGCCGCTGACGGCGTCGTCGCCCTCGCCGAAGTAGAAGCGCCTCAGCCACGGCACGGACTGGGCCTCGCCCCGCGCGATGCGGTCGAGGTCGTCCTCCATCCGCGCGGTGAAGTCGTAGTCGACGAGCCGGCCGAAGTGCTTCTCCAGCAGGTTGACCACGGCGAAGGAGAGGAACGACGGGACGAGCGCCGTGCCCTTCTTGAAGACATAGCCGCGGTCGAGGATGGTGCCGATGATCGAGGCGTAGGTCGACGGACGGCCGATCTCGCGCTCTTCCAGCTCCTTGACCAGCGAGGCCTCGGTGTAACGGGCCGGCGGCTTGGTCGAGTGGCCGTCGGCCGAGATCTCCTCGGCGGACAGCGCGTCACCCTCGGCGACCTGCGGCAGCCGCCGCTCACGGTCGTCGAGCTCGGCGTTCGGGTCGTCGGCGCCTTCGACGTACGCCTTCATGAAGCCGTGGAAGGTGATCGTCTTGCCGGACGCGGAGAACTCGGCGTCCCGGCCGTCGCTCGCCCGGCCACCGATCTTCACGGTGACGGAGTTGCCGACCGCGTCCTTCATCTGGGAGGCGACGGTCCGCTTCCAGATCAGCTCGTAGAGCCGGAACTGGTCGCCGGTCAGGCCGGTCTCGGCAGGCGTGCGGAAGCGGTCGCCGGAGGGGCGGATCGCCTCGTGCGCCTCCTGTGCGTTCTTGACCTTCCCTGCGTACGTACGCGGCTTCTCCGGCAGGTAGTCGGCGCCGTACAACTGCGTGACCTGCGCCCTTGCCGCGGAGATCGCGGTGTCGGAGAGGGTCGTGGAGTCGGTACGCATGTAGGTGATGAAGCCGTTCTCGTACAGCTTCTGCGCGACCTGCATGGTGGCCTTGGCCCCGAAGCCCAGCTTGCGGCTCGCCTCCTGCTGGAGGGTCGTCGTACGGAACGGGGCGTACGGGGAGCGGCGGTACGGCTTCGACTCGACGGACCGTACGGCGAACGCGGAGTCGGCGAGCGCGGCGGCCAGGGCCCGGGCATTCGTCTCGTCCAGGTGCAGCACCTGGCCGGAGCCGGACTTCAGCTGCCCGTCCGGACCGAAGTCGCGGCCCTGGGCGATCCGGCGGCCGTCCACCGCGCTGAGGCGGGCGGTCAGCGTCGACGGGTCGGAGGCGTCACCGGTCCGGCCGGTGGCGAACGTGCCGGTCAGGTCCCAGTACTCGGCGGACCGGAAGGCGATGCGCTCGCGCTCCCGCTCGACGACGAGGCGGGTGGCGACGGACTGGACGCGGCCGGCCGACAGTCGCGGCATGACCTTCTTCCACAGGACCGGCGAGACCTCGTAGCCGTAGAGACGGTCGAGGATACGGCGGGTCTCCTGGGCGTCGACCATGCGCTGATTGAGCTCGCGCGGGTTGGCCACAGCCTCCCGGATCGCGTCCTTGGTGATCTCGTGGAAGACCATCCGGTGGACCGGAACCTTCGGCTTGAGCACTTCCTGCAGGTGCCACGCGATGGCTTCGCCCTCGCGGTCCTCATCGGTGGCGAGGAAGAGTTCGTCGGACTCGGCCAGCAGCTGCTTGAGCTTCCTGACCTGCGCCTTCTTGTCCGCGTTGACGACGTAGACGGGCTGGAAGTCATGCTCGACGTCGACGCCGAGCCGGCGGACCTCGCCGGTGTACTCGTCCGGCACCTCTGCGGCGCCGTTCGGCAGGTCGCGGATGTGCCCGACGCTCGCCTCGACGACGTATCCGGGGCCGAGGTAGCCCTTGATCGTCTTCGCCTTGGCAGGCGACTCGACGATGACGAGTCGGCGGCCGCCCTGTGCGGTCTCGCTGGTCGGGGACAACTTCGCTCTTCTCTCCGGTCGACACTCAGTGGGCATCCGGGCAGCGCGATGGCGCTGCCGACGGTGCTGTCGCTGCGGAGTGTGACGGTACAACCCGCCCCCGTGTCAAACGGCAAAAGCCCGCAACGGCCACTCGAACGGTAACCCGACTTCCGCCATTCCTGCCGCCCGGAGTGCCCGTTACGCGGTGCGCACGGTCGCTGCCTGCGGGTTTCGGGGCCCGGTGGCCGCCCTGTGATCGACAGGGGAGAGAGGCGGCGCCGCCGGGCGTGTTCGCGGGTCCGGACCCGGTGGCGGCACGGCCGGGGAGACGGTGGGAGCCCGGTGGCGCCGGGCCGAAGAACGGATCAGAGGTGAGTGAAGCACCACACGCCGAGGACGAGGAAAAGTACGCCGAACAAAGTGGCGAGTGTGGTGGACACGAAAGGGCTCACCCCGTGCGCGACCGGCGCCCGGTGGACGATGCGCGCCCCCGTCCATACCAGCAGCGCGGCCCCGAACAGCGCGAACGCCGTCCCGGCGAAGACCGCAGGTCCGCTCTCCATGTCCGCACGCCTCTCTGTCTACGCCCCGCGCGGAGCCGGTGCCCGCGTCCAGTCGCCTCGCCAGGGGAGGCTGCCACGCACGGGCGTCGTGGACACGAACCCCGGGTGAACTCCAGCACCGCGGCCCGTGGCGGTGCCGGGCGGCGGTGCACCCCGGCACGGTCGGTGCCGGGGCCGCACCCGCCGGGCAGCGTGACGGCCGTGCATGACCGCCGTGCGTCTCGACCGTCCGCGATGGCCGGATTCACCTCACCCGGACTCACATCACGTCGAGCGTCGCGCGTCGTCTGCTGCCGCGTTCGAAGAGCGCCAGCAGAACGACGGCGAGTACCGCGTACCCGGCCCCCGTCGCCAGCTCGGCACCGAGCCGCCCCCGGTCGAGCCCACCCCCCGCGGACAACTGCCGGGCGGCCTCGGCGGCGTGGGTCAGCGGGAGTACGTCCCCGAAGGCCCGCATCCATCCCGGCAGGGTCTCGCGCGGCACATTGGCCCCGGTGAGCAGAAGGAGTACGGAACTCGCCACGTTGGACACCAGGAACACATCGCGGAGACGCAGCCCGAGCGCCCCCAGGGCGAGCCCGAAGGCGGAGCAGCCGGCCGCGGCGGCGACGAGCACCGCTCCGAGACCGGGCAGCGAGCCAACCGGAACCCGCAGTCCCAGCAGGAGGCAGGCGGCCGTGAGCGTGAAGACGCTGATCAGGAGGCCGTTCAGTACGTAGGGCAGAGCGCGCCCGAACCAGAGCGGAGCCCGGTGCCGAGGGCTCAGCAACACCGCTCCGAGGGTGCCGTAGCGGCGCTCGTTGGCGATGGCCATGGTTCCGCCGTAGACGCAGGCCGTGGAGGCTGCGACAACGGCGTTGCCCAGGAGGTAGAAGCGGTCGTCGGCGACACCCAGCTGTCGCCCGAGGAAGACGAAGAACAGCAGTTGCAGCAGCGGGCCGACCAGCAATGTGCCGATGAACATGGGCGGCGTCGTCCAGTTGAACAGTGCCCGGTACGAGAGGGCACCACCGATCAGGACGAGTCGCAGCGTGCGGACAAGGCGTCGAGCGAGGTGGGGAATCCGGTGGAACATGCGGCGTAACTCCTGGGCTTCAGGCGAGGGAGAGGGTGGCAGCGGCCCGCGCACGGCGTTCGACCCGCCCCAGGACGAGCACGGCGACCAGCGCGTAGACCGCGCCGAGGGCGAGGGCGACGGCCATCGGGGTCAGTACCTCATCGACGGACGCCCTACCCGATGCCGCCGCGTGCACGGCCCGCGAACCCCACGTGGTCGGCAGCGCCCAGGAGACCGGAGACGTCCAGTCCGGGAGCACGGTGACAGGCACGAGCAGCCCGGACAGCAGCCACACGGGCGCGTCCAGCGGGTTGGCGAGCGCGTTGGCGTTGCGCAGCAGGACGAACGTGGCGGCGAGCAGCAGCCCCATCATCCCGAGCGACAGGACACACACCGGTACGGCCACCAGAAAGAGCAGCGGGTGCGCGAAGTCGAGGGGCACGTCGAAGAGCACGGCCCCCCAGACCAAGGTCGCGCCCATGGCATAGGTACCGATGACGGCCGTGGCCAGGGTGATGGGCAGAAGGACGAGGAAGAGCGGTGTGGGGGAGCTGACCAGCGTCTCCAGGGTGCCGAGCCAGCGCTGGTTCTGTACGGCTCCGCCCGACCCGAAGAGCACCGAGGACCAGATGCCCATCAGCCCCGCGCCGACAGCTGCGGTGAGCAGCCCGTCAGGGTCGTCGGCGGCACGGAAGAGGTAGACGGCGAGGGTCGCGTACACCAGGGGCACGAGGACGGCGAAGGTGATTTCGAGCGGTGAGCGGCTCATGTACGAGACGTGGGTCCGCACTCCGACGACGGTCAGGCGAAGGGCCCGCGACACAGTCATACCGCGGCCTCCTCGGACCGGCCGGCCTTCCCGGCGCGGAAGTCGTCGCCCGCGCCGCCGTCCCTGCCGGGGCCGGCGTCACCGGCCGTGCCGATCCCCGCCACCTCGGGCCCCCCGGCCCGCTCGGCTCCCTCGGCCTGCTCGGCCTGGCGGGCTCCCTCGGCTCCCTCGGCCTGCTCGGCCTGCTCGGCCTGCTCGGCCTCTTCGACGATCGCGATGTACGCGTCCTCCAGGGTGGGTTCACGGGTGACGACCCGTCCGATCCGGATCCCGTCGAGCGCCGCCAGGACCTGCGCGTGCAGCTCCGCTCCGCGTTCCGTCTGCACCATGACGGCCTGCCGGCTCCCCCGGTCCTCGGCCGCCACCCCGCGCACTCCCGGCAGTTCGCGGATGCGGTCGAGGTGCTCGCCGGCAGCCCCGTACGCCTCGATCTCCAGGATGTCGCGCTCCTGAACCCGGGATTTGAGCCGGTCCGGCGTGCCGAGCGCCCGGATCGTGCCGCCCGCGATCACCGCGATCCGGTCGCACAACTCGTCGGCCTCGGCCATGTAATGGGTGGTGAGCAGAACCGTGGTGCCACCGGTCCGCAGATCGGCGACCGTACGGCGCAGATGCCGCGCCGCCACCGGGTCGACACCGATGGACGGCTCGTCGAGGAAGAGGACATCGGGCTTGTGCAGCAGACCGCGGGCGATGTGCAGACGCTGCCTCATCCCGCGCGAGTAGCCCTCGACACGTTCCCTCTCCCGGCCGGCCAGACCGACCAGGTCGAGGAGTTCGGCGATCCGGCGCTTCTGCTCGCGTGGCTCGACCCCGTACAGCTCGGCGAAGTAGCGCAGGTTGTCGAGAGCGGAGAGCCGGTCGTACAGGCCACGGTCGCCACCGAAGACGTAACCGATTCTGCGGCGTACGGCCACGGGGTCGGACGCCACGTCATGGCCGAGGACACGAGCCGTGCCGGAGGTGGGCAGCAGCAGGGTGTTGAGCATCTTGATGGTCGTGGTCTTGCCCGCGCCGTTGGGGCCGAGCAGTCCGAAAAGCTCGCCGCGCGCGACCTCGAAACTGACGCCGCGCACGGCCTCGGTCGCGGTGCGGCGGGGGCGCAGAAAGCCGGTGCGGCTGGTGTAGGTGCGGCGGAGATTCTTCGCCTCGATCGCAAGCATGGCGGGGACGCTAGGCGCGCCCGTACCGCACCCGCCATCAATTCGGTGGCTGCCGAATCGTCGTTCACCCACCGGTCCGGTGTCCGGTCCGGTCAGGACACGGCGCGCAGCACGTCCTCGCCCGACAGCAGCGCGAGCAGCGCCCGGCCGGTGTCGGTGAGCTGGTAGTAGACGCTGCGTCCGACCCGGTGACGAGTGACGACGTCCGCGTCGGCGAGGACGGACAGATGTTCCGAGACCGTGCTCGGTGCGAGGCCGAGCCGGTCGGCTATCCCTGCCGTGGTGAGCGGTCCGCCGAGCTGGCGCAGCACCGATGCCCGGCCCCGTCCGAGCAGCACACCGAGCCGGTCGGTGGCCTCCGGCCCGGTCGCGGCCCGCTCGCGCAGCGCGCCCGCGCCCCGGGCCTGGAAGGAGACGGCGAGGACCTCGGGATCGTCGGTGGAGTAGAGCCGGCAGCCCTCGGCGAAGACGAGCGGCACGAGCAGGAGCCGCCGCTCGCCCGCCCGGTACTCGGCGTCGATGTGCTTCGTCAGTTCGAGGACGGGCGGCGTCCACCTGGCACGTGCCTCCAGCCCGGCGAAGAGCGCGTCGATCCCTTCGGTCGCGAAGGTCCGGGCACGGATGAGGACTTCGTCCTCGACCAGGCGGCGCATGGTCGGCCACCGCTGCTCCAGCGCGCCTTCCCAGTACGCAAGATACGCATCGGCGAGTGCGGCGCAGGCCGCCTCGGGGTCGTCCAGGTAGGGGCGGATCCGGGGATGGTCCTCCAGCCCCGGATAGTGCTCCTCGACCCCGGCCCGCACGACCTCGGGCGGCGTCGCCCGGATGGTGTCCAGCTCCGTCTCGACGGACGAGGCCCCGACGGGAAGCGGAAGCAGGAAGTCCGGGAAGTTCGCCGGGCCGTCGACCAGCAGCTGCAACGCCGCGGTCCGGTCGTCCTCACGCAGTACCTCGCGGGCCCGTACGGCCCACTCCTCGTACGGCCAGGAGGGCGCGCGGTGCGGCCGGGCCAGATGCAGGCTGCAGAAGGCGTCCCACAGCGGGCTGATGGCGATCCGGGTCGCGCCGAGCGTCGCCTCGTCCAGCTCGATCCGGATCACCGCGCCCCCACCGTCCCCTCCGGCCTCATCGAATCTCCCCGCCCGTCGACGTGCACCGATCAGGCCTGCCCCGCCGGTTCCAGGAACCCCTCCCCCACCAGCAGCCGGATCGCCTGCGGAGTGCGGTCGCGCAGCAGCACCGGGTCCTCGTTCATCAACTGGGCGATCGCGTCCAGGATCCGGCCTGCGGGCAGCGTCCCGTCACAGACACCCGCGAAACCCGCGCCGACCGCGTCGACCTTCGTCGCGCGCCGCATACCGCGGTTCTGACGCAGCACCACATGCTCGGGATCCTCCGCGCCGGGCAGCCCGACCTGTTCCTGCATCACCTCCAGCGTCAGCGTGAAGTGATCGGCGAGGAGAGCCGCGTCGTCGTGGGTCCGCAGGTAGTCCTGGCGCGCGAAGTGGGCTTCCACCGCCTCGCCGAGCGGCTGCTCCACCGGATGCGGCCACTCCTCGATCACGATCGACGGGTTCTCCGCGGACGATTGCGACTTCCGCAGCGTGATCCAGCCGAAGCCGACACCCTTCGTCTTGCGGGCCTCGAACTCGTCCAGCCAGGCGTCGTACCGCGCGGCGTACTGCGCGGGGTCCGTACGGTGGTCACCGCTGTCGCGCAGCCACAGCTCCGCGTACTGCGTGATGTCCTGCATCTCCCGCTGGACGATCCAGGCGTCGCAGCCGCGCGGCACCCAGGAACGCAGCCGGTCCTGCCACTCCTCGCCTTCGACGTGCTGCCAGTTGGCGAGGAAGTGTGCGTACCCCCCGTCGTTCAGCCGGTCGCCCGCCTGCTGCACCAGCGTCCGGCACAGGTCGTCGCCGCCCATGCCGCCGTCGCGGTACGTGAGGCGGGCGCCGGGCGAGATGACGAACGGCGGGTTGGAGACGATCAGGTCGTACGTCTCGGTGCCGACCGGCTCGAAGAGGGAACCCTCGCGCAGGTCGGCCGGGGTGGCACCGGACAGGGCGAGGGTCAACCGGGTGAAGACGAGGGCTCGGGGGTTGAGGTCCGTGGCCGTGACCCGGGTGGCGTGCTGCGAGGCGTGCAGCGCCTGGATGCCGGAGCCGGTACCGAGGTCGAGCGCGGAGGCGACCGGCTTGCGCACGGTGATTCCGGCGAGCGTGGTGGACGCCCCGCCGACACCCAGGACCACCCCCTCCTCGTGCGAACCGATGCCGCCCGCGCCGCCGACGGCGCAGCCCAGGTCGGAGACGATGAACCAGTCCTGGTCCTCGGGCCCGCTGTACGGCCGCACATCGACGGTGGCCCGTACCTCGTCGTCCTCCTGAACCACCCAGCCGTCCTCGATGCACTCGGCCAGCGGGAGCGCGGCCCGCGCCCGCTCGTACGGAACGGGGCGCTGAAGCAGGAAGAGCCGCACCAGTGTGTCGAGCGGAGCGTCACCCCGGGTGGCGCGGAGCGCCGGAACCGTCTCGCTGCGGGCGAGCGCGGCATAGGCGGGCGCGCCGAGCAGGTCGAGGAGCCCGTCGGCGGTGAAGGCGGCGGCAAGCAGGGCTTCGCGGAGCCGGGGCGAACGGTCGGGCGCGGGGAGGCTGGTCGTACTCACCCGCCCATTGTGGCCGTTCCCGCTGACAACGGCACCGGCCCGGCGGCCACCTGGGCCACCGGGCCGGTCGTACGACTGCCGGTTACGACTTCTTGCTGGGCGAGGCGGACGGTGCAGGAGCGGTCGGCGCGACCGAAGCCTTCGGCTTCTGGCAGCCGGGCTGCTTGGCCATGGCGGTGCCGACCTCGCCGGACTGGAGCTTCCTCAGCGCCTCGTCACCGTTGGAGCTGATCTTGTTCAGCTCGTCGGCGATGCCCTTCAGACCGTCGGCAAACTTCGCCTGGTCCTTCGTGTTGAGGTCGTCGACCTTCTTCTGCAGGTTCGCGTACGCCGCCGAGGAGGCGTTGAGCTCCTTCACGGCCTCCTTCTGCGTGGCCTCGCCGCCGTCGACCGGCGGCGCGCCCGCCGATTCCACCGCTGCGCCCAGGGCCTTGTACGCCTGTGAGATCTGCTGGAAGGCGGCCGAGTCCGTCTCCTGGACGTCAGCGGGCTTGCTGTTGTCGGCGGTCTGCTGCTGGATGGCGGCGTTGGCGTTCGCGATCTTCTGCAGCTGGGGCTTGACCTGGTCACAGACCTTCTTGGCCCAGTCGTTGACCTTGTTGTCGCTGCTGCTGTCGTCGCTGCAGCCCGACAGCGCAAGTACGAGTACCGCACCGCCGGACAGTGCGGCTGCAAGCTTCTTGTTCACCGGATCGGTCCCTTCCAAGGCTCTCGGCCCCGGAACTTACACGCCGGAAGACCTCCATCCGGGTGCCCGGCGTCCAGTGGGTGACCTTTTGCAGCCATTTGCACCAAGGGAAATGAGGGAGATACCACTCGCTCGCGAACGGGTGAACAAGCCGAACAGGTGAACGCTTCGAACAAATGAAGGGGCGGGCGGCACATCAGATGATGTGCCGCCCGCCCCTTTCATCCTTCGGCCGGCTGCCGCCGACGGGCTGACCAGATGCCGATCAGCCGCTGTCTTCGGGCTGCCGCGCCGTCCCCGGCGCGCCTCAGGAAACGGCCGCCGGATCGGTCGTCTCGGCGGTCCTGCCGCCGTCCTCGTCGTCGTCGCCGCCGCCGGAGTCGCCCTCCTCACCCACGGCGATCCCACGCCGCTTGGAGACATAGACCGCGCCGACGATGACCGCGATGGCGAGCACCGCCACCACCGCCCGCACACCCGCGCTCGCGTCCGCCCCGAAGCTGAACTGCACCACCGCGGGGGCGATGAGCAGCGCCACCAGGTTCATCACCTTGAGCAGCGGGTTGATCGCCGGTCCCGCCGTGTCCTTGAACGGGTCTCCGACCGTGTCACCGATCACCGTCGCGGCGTGGGCGTCGCTGCCCTTGCCGCCGTGATGACCGTCCTCCACGAGCTTCTTGGCGTTGTCCCAGGCGCCTCCGGAGTTGGCGAGGAAGACTGCCATCAGCGTCCCGGTGCCGATCGCGCCCGCAAGATACGAACCGAGCGCCCCGACGCCGAGGGTGAAGCCGACCGCGATCGGTGCGAGCACCGCGAGCAGTCCGGGCGTGGCGAGTTCGCGCAGCGCGTCCTTGGTACAGATGTCGACGACGCGTCCGTACTCGGGCTTCTCGGTGTAGTTCATGATCCCGGGATGCTCTCTGAACTGCCGGCGCACCTCGTAGACCACGGCCCCCGCGGACCGGGACACCGCGTTGATGGCCAGACCGGAGAAGAGGAAGACGACCGCGGCACCGAGGATCAGCCCCACCAGGTTGTTGGGCTGCGAGATGTCGAGGCTGAGCCCCATCGCTCCGGCGCCGGCCCCGACGTCGTCGACCGCCGTGGCGATGGCGTCGCGGTACGAGCCGAACAGCGCCGAGGCCGCGAGAACGGCGGTGGCGATGGCGATGCCCTTGGTGATCGCCTTGGTGGTGTTGCCGACGGCGTCCAGGTCGGTGAGGACCTGGGCACCGGCGCCGGTGACATCACCGGACATCTCGGCGATGCCCTGGGCGTTGTCGGAGACCGGACCGAAGGTGTCCATGGCCACGATCACCCCGACGGTGGTGAGCAGCCCGGTCCCGGCGAGGGCCACCGCGAAGAGCGCCAGCATGATCGACGTACCGCCGAGCAGGAAGGCCCCGTAGACACCGAGGCCGATCAGCAGCGCGGTGTAGACGGCCGACTCCAGACCGATGGAGATCCCGGCGAGCACCACGGTCGCCGGGCCGGTCAGCGAGGACTTGCCGATGTCCCGGACGGGGCGCCGGTTGGTCTCGGTGAAGTAGCCGGTGAGCTGCTGGATCAGCGCGGCCAGCACGATGCCGATGGCAACGGCGACCAGGGCGAAGATCCGCGGGTCGCCGCCGTGCGAGGTGATGGCGCTGTCGGTGACGCCGTCCAGATCGGCGTACGACGACGGCAGATAGAGGAAGACTCCCACCGCCACCAGGACCAGCGAGATCACCGCGGAGATGAAGAAGCCGCGGTTGATGGCGGTCATCCCGCTGCGGTCGGCGCGTCGCGGGGCGACCGCGAAGATCCCGATCATGGCGGTGAGCACGCCGATCGCCGGCACGATCAGCGGGAAGGCCAGTCCGGCGTCGCCGAAGGCGGCCTTGCCGAGGATCAGCGCGGCGACGAGGGTCACGGCGTACGACTCGAAGAGGTCGGCCGCCATGCCCGCGCAGTCGCCGACGTTGTCGCCCACGTTGTCGGCGATGGTGGCGGCGTTACGCGGGTCGTCCTCCGGGATGCCCTGCTCGACCTTGCCGACGAGGTCGGCACCGACGTCGGCGGCCTTGGTGAAGATGCCGCCGCCGACCCTCATGAACATGGCGATCAGCGCGGCACCGAGGCCGAAGCCCTCCAGGACCTTGGGCGCGTCGGCGGCATAGGCGAGGACCACACAGGAGGCACCGAGCAGCCCGAGCCCCACCGTGATCATGCCGACTACGCCGCCCGTACGGAATGCGATCTTCATCGCCCGGTGCGATACGGCGGTGAGATCTTTTTCCGGTTCACCTTCAGCTGGCGTCGCCTCACGGGCCGCGGCAGCCACTCGCACATTGCTGCGTACGGCAAGACGCATGCCGATGTATCCGGTGGCCGCCGAGAAAAGCGCACCCACCAGGAAGAACACTGAACGGCCTGCGCGTTGCGACCAGTTGTCGGCCGGCAGCAGCAGAAGCAGGAAGAAGACCACGACGGCAAAGACGCCGACGGTCCGCAACTGCCGGGCCAGATAGGCATTCGCGCCTTCCTGGACGGCCGCCGCGATCTCCTTCATACGGTCGGTGCCCTCACCGGCCGCCAGCACCTGGCGCACCAGCAGCCTGGCAACGATCAGTGCGGCGACGGCCACGGCGGCAACGACGATCACGATGACGCGGTTGTCATCGGTCAGTACCGCGGCCGCGAGTGAGGTGGGCCGGTCGGAAAGTGCGGAAACTTCGGGCAGTTCTGCCAGTGATGTGTTGAAGAACCCCGCCATACGTCCTCCTCGACGCTCAGCGCTCAAGACGTGGACGGATTGTAGGGACCGGAACCTGATCAAAACAGTGCGCGGTAAATGTAATTGACCTTCTACACCAGATCGGCAAATGATCGCATTCTCGGATTGAGCCGAATGCAGTAATGGGGCAGACACATTGTCCGTTGATCATTGATCAAGCACAAATGAAAAAGGCCCTGCTCAGCAGGGCCTCGAAGAACGGATCAAGCGTTGCGCGCCAGGACGGGCCGGCCGGCCGTCGCGCCTGCGGCGCCTCAGGGGGCCAGCGGGGCGGGCGTCTTCGGCCAGCTCATCCGGATCACTCCGCCGTCGGCTGCCGATCTGACTTCCACATCGTCGACGAGGCCGCTGATGACCGCGAGACCCATCTCGTCCTCGCCGTCCGCGTCAACTTCGGATTCCGGCTCATCGGGCGCCCCGCCGGGCGTGGCGCCGCGTGTCCCGGATGCTGCCGCGGACCCGGCTTCGCCGCCCGGGCCGGGCACCTCGTCGCCGACCTCGATGGAGAAGGACTTCTCCTCCTCGGTCAGGACGACCTTGATCGGAGCGGTGATGCCATGGCTGCGGTGCAGCCCGACAGCGCGGCTGCAGGCCTCACCGACGGCGAGTCTGACCTCGTCGAGCGCAGCCTCGTCGACCCCGGCCCGGCGCGCCACTGCGGCCGCCACGAGGCGGGCCGTCCTGACATGTTCGGGCTGGGCGCTGAAGCGGAGTTCAACGGTGGCCATGCGATCCCCCTCAGACGTACGGGCGTGCATCTCAAGGGCCCGGGCGTGCCGCCCGGTACCCCTGCTCTCTTCTTCCGGAAGCCGACTGAGCCAATCGGCCGACCAGCAGCCGACAGCTTGCCGCCGACACGCCGGTCCGGCCACCGGCCACGGGCAGCCGACGGCCCGGCCCGGCGGACGGACGGCCCGATGGACCGCCTGTCCGCCGAACGGACTGCCTGCCGGACCGACCTCAGTCGGTCCGGCCGCGGACCGACCTCAGTCGGTGGCCGCGACAGCCTCTTCGACCGTGGTGTGAATCGGGAACACCTTGGTCAGACCAGTGATCCGGAAGATCTTGAGAATGCGCTCCTGGTTGCAGACCAGGCGCAGCGAGCCCTCATGGGCCCGGACACGCTTCAGGCCGCCCACAAGCACGCCGAGGCCGGTGGAGTCGAGAAAGTCGACACCTTCCATGTCGACAACCAGGTGGTAGCTGCCGTCATTCACCAACTCGACCAACTGCTCGCGCAGCTTGGGCGCGGTATACACATCAATCTCGCCACCGACCTCGACGACCGTACGGTCGCCACCAGGGCCGGACACATTGCGAGTCGACAAGGACAGGTCCACGGATCCTCCAGCACCTTGCTATCGAGCGGTCGCCCCTCGGTCTCCCCGACGGAGCCAGGGGACGGATCGCCAGCCGCGATGGCATTCAATCACTTACCAGCAGCCATGCACGACGCCTTGGGACCATTGTCCGTCACGGCGGTGACACACTCGGTGCTGATGGCCAAGAATCACCGCCCCAGTCGACCACCCGTGAGCGGGGACTCCCGCCCCTCTCCGGCAATGATCCTCCACCGGCTCGCCGCAGGGGCGGGCCGGTCCGCGCGCATCACTCATACGGAGCACTTGCCCCCGCGTACGGGAACCCATGCCATCTGGCCGGATCGCATCCGGCCAGAAGTGATCACCGCCATCCGGAAAGCCGGCATCGACCACCCATGGGCCCATCAGGCAGCCGCTGCGGAGCACGCCCTGAACGGTGAATCCGTCGTGATCGCCACCGGAACCGCCTCCGGCAAGTCGCTCGCCTACCTCGCTCCGGTCCTCAGCGCCCTGCTCGCCGGCTCGGAGGCCCCCAACGGCCGCGGCGCGACCGCCCTGTACCTCGCCCCCACCAAGGCCCTGGCCGCCGATCAGCGGCGTTCGGTGAAGGAGCTCGCGGCGCCGCTCGCCAACGCGATCAGGCCGGCGGTCTACGACGGCGACACCCCGGTCGAGGAACGCGAGTGGGTACGTCAGTACGCCAACTACGTCCTGACCAACCCCGACATGCTGCACCGCGGGATTCTGCCGTCCCACCCCCGCTGGTCCTCCTTCCTGCGCGCCCTGCGCTTCGTCGTCATCGATGAGTGCCACACCTACCGCGGCGTCTTCGGCTCGCATGTCGCCCAGGTGGTACGCCGGCTCCGTCGCATCTGCGCCCGTTACGGAGCCGATCCGGTCTTCCTGCTCGCCTCGGCCACCGCGGCGCAGCCCTCGGTGGCCGCGGGCCGTCTCATCGGTCTCCCCGTCAGGGAGGTCGCCGACGACGCCTCGCCCCGCGGCGAAATGGTCTTCGCCCTGTGGGAGCCACCGCTGACCGAGCTGCACGGCGAGAAGGGCGCCCCCGTACGCCGTACGGCCACCGCCGAGACCGCCGACCTCCTCACCGATCTGACCGTCCAGGGCGTCCGCTCCGTCGCCTTCGTACGCTCCCGGCGCGGCGCCGAGCTCATCTCCGTCATCGCCAAGGAGCGACTCGCCGAGGTGGACCGCTCACTGCCCGCCCGGGTCGCCGCCTACCGCGGCGGATACCTCCCCGAGGAACGCCGCGCCCTGGAGCACGCCCTGCACTCCGGCCGTCTGCTCGGCCTGGCGGCCACCACCGCCCTCGAACTCGGCATCGATGTCTCGGGCCTGGATGCCGTCGTCATCGCCGGCTATCCCGGCACCAGGGCGTCGCTGTGGCAGCAGGCCGGCCGGGCCGGACGCGCCGGGCAGGGCGCCCTGGCCGTCCTGGTGGCCCGCGACGACCCGCTGGACACCTTCCTCGTCCACCACCCCGAGGCGCTGTTCCAGCAGCCTGTGGAGTCGACCGTCCTCGACCCGGACAACCCGTACGTCCTCGCCCCCCATCTGTGCGCGGCGGCCGCGGAGCTTCCGCTCACCGAGACCGACCTGGAGCTGTTCGGGCCCGCCGTGCCGGAGCTACTGCCGCAATTGGAGGCCGCGAAACTGCTCCGTAAACGGGCGTCGGGCTGGCACTGGACCCGCCGTGAGCGGGCCGCCGATCTCACCGACATCCGCGGCGAGGGCGGCCGTCCGGTCCAGATCGTCGAGGAGGGAACCGGCCGGCTGCTGGGCACCGTCGACGAATCGGCCGCACACACCGCCGTCCACGAAGGAGCCGTCCACCTCCACCAGGGCCGCACCTATCTGGTCCGGAAACTGGATCTGGAGGACTCGGTCGCCTTGGTCGAGCAGGCCGACCCGCCGTACTCGACAACCGCCCGTGACACCACATCCATCGCCGTCCTGGAGACCGACACCGAGATCCCGTGGGGTGACGGCCGGCTCTGTTACGGCTCCGTCGAAGTCACCAACCAGGTCGTCTCCTTCCTGCGTCGCAAACTGATCACCGGCGAGGTCCTCGGCGAGACCAAGCTCGACCTGCCGCCCCGTACGCTGCGCACCCGTGCCGTGTGGTGGACGGTCACCCAGGACCAGCTGGATGCCGCCCGCATCAATCCGGAGATACTCGGCGGCGCGCTGCATGCCGCCGAGCACGCGTCGATCGGGATGCTGCCCCTCTTCGCCACCTGCGACCGCTGGGACATCGGCGGTGTCTCCGTGCCCCTCCATCCGGACACGCTGCTGCCGACCGTCTTCGTGTACGACGGCCATCCCGGCGGTGCCGGATTCGCCGAGCGGGCCTTCCACACCGCCCGTGGCTGGCTCACCGCCACCCGCCAGGCCATCGCGTCCTGCGAGTGCGAGGCGGGCTGCCCGTCCTGCATCCAGTCCCCCAAGTGCGGCAACGGCAACGATCCGCTGCACAAGCGAGGCGCCGTCCGTCTCCTGGGCGAACTCCTCAGGTCCGCCCCAGCCGATCCGGAAGAGCCGCAGGAGCCGGGAGAGCGGGAGGAGCCGGGGAGCCCGAGCCCGGCCCCGGAGCGGTCCACGGAGAGCCGGGCGGACCCGGAACGGCCTCAGGAGGGCCCGCCCGGGACCTGACCGTCGGCGTGTACGGCCCGAACCTCACCCGGGCCGTCACATCGGCGATCTCCCCCTGCACCACACACCGCACCACCACCGCCCCCTGAGCCCCGGCCACCTCCTCGGCCGCCCGGCACGCCGCCTCCGTCCCCCGCAGGGCCCGGTCGGCGGCTGCCAGGGCCGCCATGTCCGCCGCCCCACCGGCCCGGTGCCGGGCGACCACCACTTGTCCGAGTGCGAGCACGATCGCGAAGACCGCACACAGCGTGGCCGTGGTCATCGCCACCCACACGGTCGCCACCCCCCGGTCCCCTCCCCCGCCCTGCCGCGCCCCCGAGAAGCACCGCACCCGTCGCGCCTGCCATGCCTGCCGCCGGGCCGTGTGTCCCGAGCCGACGTCCTCCCTCGTCACGGCGCCGCCCCCACCGTGTCCTCGGCCAGCGCTGCCGCCTCCGCGCTCAGCGTCAGGGTCAGCGGGCTGGGTCCGGGCGTCTGTGCGGCGACCCGTACCCGCCACAGTTCCCCGGCGCGTTCCAGATCGACCCGAGCCCGGTCGGGTGCCGCCGACCGGGCGGCGGCGAGCACCTGCGCCTTCGGTTCGGAGCGGGCCGCGGCCCGGGCACCGGCCCTCGCCGCATCCACACACCGGATCTGGGCGGAGGCGGCCATCAGTGCCCAAACAAGGGCCAGGGCGAACAACGCCAGTACCGGAATCACCATGGCCGCCTCCGCCGTCACCGCGCCCCGGTCACCTCCCCCTCCGCATCCCCGGGCCTCGCCGCTCCCGCTCCCGGGAGGCCGCCTCTCAGAACTTCGCATCGAGCGCGTCCTTGAGAAGCGACTGCAGCGCCGACATGACAGGCGGACTCGTGACCACCTTGTAGAGCACCGCCGCGAACGCGCAGGCCGCAATCGTCCCCACCGCATATTCGGACGTCGTCATTCCGCCGTCCGAGCGGGCTCGGCGCACCATGCCCCGCACCCAGCTCCGGATTCGCTGTGCCATTTCAACCCCCGAGAATGGTTCGATTTAGTTCGAATGAACACCTATTGCCGCTCTTGTCTCAGCCGGTGTGCAGCAGCCCGGTCGCCAGGCCGATGACAACGGGCGCCACCCCGACCGCGAGAAAGGCGGGCAGGAAACAGAGCCCCACCGGTGCCGTGATCAGCACTCCGGCCCGCTGGGCTCGCGCCACGGCCGCACTCGACCGTTCCGCGCGCATCGCCTCGGCCAGTCGGGAGACCGGCTCCGCCGCGGGAGCCCCGGTCGAGCCCGCTCGCTCCAGACAGCGGGCCAGTGCACCGGCGCCCGGTATCTCGCCGAACCTCCCCCAGGAGGCGGCCGGTTCGCCGCCCAGCCGGATCTCCGCCGCCGTCCGCGCCAGCCGTTCGCCGACCGGACCGCCCAGCGACTCCCCCACCGCCTCTGCCGCCTCACACGGCCCGGCTCCGACCGAGATGCAGGCTGCCAGCAGATCGGCTGCCAGCGGGAGCTGCCGTGCGGTCTCCGCCATCTCCGCTGCGGGCACACCGGGTCTGCGCCGACGGCGCGTCCGCTGCCACCGCCAGGTGCCGTACGCGGCCGCGAGTCCGGCCGCGCACCCCAGCGGACCACCGACCAGAATCCAGCCGGTCACCACAGCGCCCAGCGGCGCGGCCAGATCCCTGATCCGAGCCCCGCCGACCGACCGCCTGCGCCGCCGCTTCCCGGGGTCGACCGCCAGCAGCGACGCGCCCCGGCGAAGCACCGTCCGCTCTCGCCGCCGTCCGGCCAGGGCGAGAGCCGGATACACGACCGCGCCCAGGACCACCCCCAGCAGACCCAACCCGGGGACAAGGTGCACGACCTCGCCTGCCACTCGGCTCATGCGGCTTCCCCCGCCCGTACGATCCGGCCGGCCCAGAGGAGACCGGCCGTCTCCAGCAGCCCGCCCACCGCCAGGCAGACCAGCCCGGCCGGACCGTGCAGGAGCACCCGCAACGGGTCGGCCCCGAGCGCCGCCCCCAGCCCCAGACCCAGCACCGGCAACAGCGCCAGCACGGCCACCGTCGACCAGGCACCCGCCAGCTGCGCCCGCAACTCCTCCCGCCGACGCCGCTCGGCCCGCAGCGCTCCCTCCAGACGGTCCAGACCGGCCGCCAGCCCGGCCCCTCCATCCACCGCAACCCGCCAGCACGCCGACACCCCGACGAGCCCTTCCAGGCCCGGCTCACGCGCCGCCTGCCCGAGCGCCGCCGGCACATCCCCGCCGAACCGTGCAGCAGCCGACACGGCGGCCTCCGCCGCACCCAGCGCGCCGGTGCCGCGCACTGCGGCCAACAGCGCCTGCCCAGGCTCGTGCCCGGCCCGCAACTCACCCACCACGGCAGCGCACAGCGCCACCACCGCGTCGGCCCGGCGCTCCCGTTCCCGCCGCCCGGCCCGTCTGCTCAGCCACCGCCGTACCAGCGGCACCGCCACCGCCCCCGCGGCCACCGGCAGCAGGGACTCCCCCAGCACGGCAAGGACCAGCGCCACCGGCAGACACAGCCACTCCCTCCGTCCCCGGAACATCCCGCCGCACCACTCCAGGCCCCGCTCCCAGCAGCTCCGCGGCGCCGGCTCACCCACCCCGTCGACGAACAACACCCTGGCCCGCCGCAGACCGTGGTCCCGCCCCACCACCAACCAGGCAGCCGCCCCTGCGCACATGGCCATGGTGTATGTCGCGTACTCCGCCGCCCCCGCCGACAACCCACCGGTCATGTCGCACCCCCGATCAGCGACCGCAGCCGCTCCCAGCCCCGCTCCCGGACGAATCCGTCGGCGCCCCAGCGCAGCGCGGGCACCGTCACCACCAGACCGGCCGCATCACGCTCCAGCACATGCACCTCGGCGATTTTTCGCAGCCCCGCCCGGTCCCGTACGAGATGGACCACCACCGAAAGCGCCGCCGCCAACTGGCTGTGCAGCGCGACCCGGTCGAGACCGGCCGCCGTGCCGAGAGCCTCCAGACGGGCGGGGACATGCTCGGCGGCATTCGCGTGGACCGTGCCGCACCCGCCCTCGTGGCCCGTGTTCAGCGCAGCCAGCAACTCCGTCACCTCGGAACCACGCACCTCCCCCACCACCAGCCGGTCCGGCCGCATCCGCAGTGCCTGACGCACCAGGTCCTGCAGGGTCACCCGGCCCGCCCCCTCCTGATTGGCAGGACGCGACTCCAGGCGCACCACATGAGGGTGGTCCGGCCGCAGCTCGGCCGAGTCCTCGGCGAGCACGATCCGCTCCCGCTCCCCGACGGCGCCCAGCAGGCTCGACAACAGCGTGGTCTTCCCCGCGCCCGTGCCGCCACTGATCAGATACGAGATCCGGCCTTCCACCAAGGCCCGCAACACCCGGTCCCCGCCCGGCGGTACGGTCCCCGCGGCAACCAGCTCCGGCAGCGAGAAGGCCCTGGGGCGCACCACCCGCAGCGACAGGCATGTGGAGCCGACGGACACCGGCGGCAGCACCGCGTGCATCCGCGTCCCGTCCGGCAGCCGGGCGTCCACCCAGGGCCGGGCGTCGTCCAGCCGCCTCCCGGCGACCGCGGCGAGCCGCTGCGCCAGCCTGCGCACCGCCGGAGCGTCCCGGAAGGTCACCCCGGTGAGTTCGAGCCCGCCTCCCCGGTCCACCCACACCCGGTCGGGCGCGGACACCAGCACGTCCGTGACCGCGGGATCGGCGAGCAGCGGTTCCAGCACCCCGGTACCGACCAGCTCGCCGCGCAACTCCTCCGCGGCTCCGAGCACTTCGGCATCGCCGAGCAGCCTCCCCTGGGCGCGCAGCGCGGCCGCCACCCCGGCCGGGGTCGGTGCGGCGCCGCTCTGCGCCAGCCGTTGCCGCACGGCGTCGAGCAGTGCGTCGGTCATGACACCGCTCCCCCGGCGACGCCTCCGGCAAGCGCCCGCTCCCAGAACGCCGTGCAGAATCTGGCCAGCGGGGAGCGGGCGCTGCCGCCGGGCGGCGTCCCACCGTCCTGAGCGGCGAGCAGCCCCGGCTCCAGCGGGAGTTCACCGGCGAGCGGCAGCCCCAGGGCATGCGCCACCCAGCGCTCGTCCAGACCCGCCGCGTAGGGGCCGCGTGCCATCACCCTCAGATCGCCCAGGACCATCCCGGCCATCGACGCCACCCGCTTGGCCGCCGCGACCGCTCGCAACTCGCCGGGGACGACCAGCAGCCCGAGGTCCAGCTGGGCAAGCGCCTCGGCCACCGACTCATCGACCCGGCGCGGCAGATCGACGACCACCACCCCACCGAGCCTGCGCGCGGCAGCCAGCACCGCCGCCATGGCCGGGGGTGGAACGACCACCCAGTCGTCGCGGCCCCAGCTGAGCACGCGCAACCCGTGCAACGCGGGCAGCGACTCCTCCAGGGCGCCGCCACCTACCCGTCCTTTGGAATGGGCGAAATCCGGCCATCTCATCCCCTCGGCGCGCTCGCCACCGAGCAGCACATCGATGCCGCCACCCAGCGGATCGCCGTCGATCAGCATGGTCCGCCGCCCGCCCCTGGCTGCGGCCACGGCCAGCGCGCAGGCCAGCGTCGACGCGCCGGCTCCGCCCCGTCCGCCGATCACTCCGACGGTGAGCGCGGGCCTGCCCACGCCCTCCGCCGCATTGGCGATCTGATCGACGAGCCAGCTCTCCGCGTCGGGCAACCGCAGCACATATTCCGCCCCGATCTCCACGCCCTGCCGCCAGACGTCCGGAGCGTCCTGGTCTCGCCCCACGAGCATCACGCCCTGTCTGCGCGCGACTCCACGGCATCGCGGAGCCGCGTCGTCGCCCACCAGAACCATGGGAGCTCGCTCCCAGCCGCCTCTGCCTTCGGGCAGCGTGTGGAGAACCTCTGGTTCGGCTCCGGCGGCCGCGCACAGCCGAAGCAGATCGTCGAGCAGTTCAACATCCTCGGTCACGATCAGCGGTCCGCCGCTCCGCTCTTCGGCGACCGGCAGACGACCCCGTGCGATGGATTCGGCCACGATCTCCGCCCCCTTCTCCCTGCACCTTCACCGCGGTTTCGCGGCGATCTCGGAGCCCTCCGAGATCGGCGATATCCGGAACCCGCGGACTTCGCGGTGGAATCACCGTGCAACGCTTCGGGAAATCGTGTGGATCTTGCTCAAAAACTGTGGACAACTCCACCGCTGTGAATATCTCCGTCACCCATACCGGCGACTTCCGGAGAGCAGCACTTCCGCTACACACTGTGACGAGTCGTGGTGGTTCGAGAGCGCAGAAAAACGGGCCGTCGCGGCCGAGAAGGAGACAGAATGCTTGATTCCGAGCACCGGAAATGCGTCCGGACATGCGACGACCCCCGCCGGGGGGGAGAGCGGGGGTCGTCCCCACGGCCGACTCGGGGGGGGAGGAGCCGGACCGGGTTAGCACGGTCGCGAACGATCCGTGACTTCCATGGTGTACCCGAGAGCCTTCTCAGGCAAACCCACGCGCCAGAGTTTACGCCGAATGGTGGGCCCCTATGCTCTGCCTTGTGGAAGACCACTCCTTGCCGCGCACAGCAGCCTTCTTTGACCTGGACAAGACGGTCATTGCGAAGTCCTCGACTCTGACCTTCAGCAAGTCCTTCTACCAAGGCGGACTGATCAACCGCCGTGCCGTACTGCGCACCGCGTACGCACAGTTCGTGTTCCTCGCCGGGGGCGCCGATCACGACCAGATGGAGCGGATGCGCGAATATCTCTCCGCGCTCTGCAAGGGCTGGAACGTCCAGCAGGTGAAGGAAATCGTCGCCGAGACCTTGCACGATCTGATCGACCCCATCATCTACGACGAGGCGGCGACCCTCATCGAGGAGCACCACACCGCCGGACGCGATGTCGTCATCGTTTCCACCTCGGGTGCAGAAGTCGTCGAGCCGATCGGCGAGCTGCTGGGCGCCGACCGGGTCGTCGCCACCCGAATGATCGTCGGCGACGACGGCTGTTTCACCGGCGAGGTGGAGTACTACGCATACGGGCCGACGAAGGCCGAGGCGGTCCAGGCCCTCGCCGTGTCGGAGGGATACGACCTCTCGCGCTGTTACGCCTACAGCGATTCCGCGACCGACGTACCGATGCTGGAGTCCGTCGGCCACCCGCACGCGGTCAATCCGGACCGCGCGCTGCGGCGTGAAGCAGCGCTCCGGGAATGGCCGATTCTCGCCTTCGACCGCCCGGTTCGACTCAAGCAGCGGCTGCCCACGTTCTCGATGCCACCCCGACCAGCACTCGTCGCCGCCGCAGCGGTGGGCGCAGCGGCCGTCACCGCGGGACTCGTCTGGTACACCTCGCGCCGGCGCGCGGCCGCGACAACCGCCTGACGCCCCGCACCGGCGTCCACGCACCGGCAGACCTCGGCCCTCGCCGCGCGAAGGCCGCCGACCGGGTCACCACCCGACCGCTGTCCGGAGCCTGCCTCCGGACAGCGGCCCCGGTCCGCACCGAACGGCTCGCCGTACGCCAAATTACGGCCCCGACCAGCATGTTCGGCTCGTCCATATTTGAACCAAAAAGTAAAGAAGCATGGCCAGCACTACCGCTTGCCCCAGGTGTGGAGTACAAAGGAGTCAACGGCCCGCGAGACCAAGGACATCCGAGAGGATTACCTGTAACGCAGAGAAGGCCCCACGGACCGAGCACGAAAACCGAGTACCCACGCGACGTCGACCCGTCGATTACGGGCCAGCCGCACCAGGTAACGGGCTGAGTTCCCGACCTGATGGGCATACATCGAGGACGCATGGTAACTCGGTGGACGTGCCAGCGGCGGTACCGAGGACGGTACCGCCGCAACCCTTTGATCGGGCAGTGAAATCAACAGTGCGGCCGGGGAGTTGGCGGCCGAGCTGATCGACGAGCGCCGGGCGGGAGCTAAGCGGCTCCGCGCTGCAGCGCCTCACAGACCGCCGTCGACTCCCTGACACCGAGTTCCACCGCGCGCCCGCAGTGCGCCATCCAGGCGGCCATGCCGTCCGGCGTCCCCGACAGATAGCCTTCGAACGCTGCGACGTACGCCGCCCGGCCCTGTTCCGCATGACCGACCTCGGCGGGGCAGATGGACTTCGGGTCCAGCCCACTCCCGATCAGCACGATCCGTTCGGCGGTCCGCGCGACCAGCCCGTTGCACGAACCGAAGGGGCGCAGCGCCAGCAGTTCGCCGTGCACGACCGCGGCCGTCACCAGCGCGGGCGCCGCACTCCCCGCCAAAATCAGTCCCGAGAGACCTTCCAGCCGCCCGGCGACCTCGTCCGCATCCGGCAGCGGCGCTTCGATCAGCGGCTCATCCACCGGCTCGCCCGCCAGCCGAGGCCGGCCGACCGCGTCGTCGGGTGCGGCCCCGCCGGCCGCCACCAGATGCAGCCGGGCAAGGACCCGCAGCGGCGACTGGCGCCAGATGGAGAGCAGTTGACCTGCTTCCGCGGTGAGCCGGAGGGCGGCTCCGATCACCTGCGACTCGTCGCCACCGCTGAAGTCGGTGCGCCGACGCACCTCCTCGAGGTTCCAGTCGGCACCGGAGAGCGCGGCGGAGCCACGGGCGCCGCGCAGCGCCGCCTCCGCGGTGACCTCGTTGCTGCGGCGCCGCATGACTCGGTGGCCGTAGACGCGGTCGACGGCCTTGCGTACGGAGTCCACCGCGTCGGCGACCCCCGGCAGGGCGCCCAGGGTGGCAAGCGGGTCTGGGGCAGTCGTACTCATAGGTAGCGAGGCTACGCGCCCCCTACACCCATACCGCCCCGGAGTGGCCTTCTTCACGAAGTTCGACAGCGGAGAGCAATTATGCAGCTACCCTAGGTGAACATGAAGATCGCTTTCGTAGGGAAGGGCGGCAGCGGCAAGACCACGCTGTCCTCGCTCTTCATCCGCCACCTTGCCGCCAATGAAGCCCATGTCGTCGCGGTGGACGCCGACATCAACCAGCACCTGGGGGCCGCACTCGGCCTCGATGACGAGGAGGCGGCGGCGCTGCCCGCCATGGGGGCACAACTGCCACTGATCAAGCAGTACCTGCGAGGGAGCAACTCCCGCATCACCTCCGTCGAGACAATGATCAAGACGACTCCGCCCGGCGAGGGCTCGCGGCTGCTGCGCGTCCGCGAGGACAACCCGGTCTATGACGCGTGCGCCCGCACGATCGCGCTGGACGACGGGGACATCCGGCTGATGGCAACCGGGCCGTTCACCGAGTCGGATCTGGGGGTGGCGTGCTACCACTCCAAGGTCGGCGCGGTCGAGCTCTGCCTCAACCATCTCATCGACGGCCCCGACGAGTACGTGGTCGTCGACATGACCGCGGGTTCGGACTCCTTCGCGTCAGGAATGTTCACCCGCTTCGACATGACGTTCCTGGTTGCCGAGCCGACCCGCAAAGGCGTCTCGGTCTACCGCCAGTACAAGGAGTACGCACGGGACTTCGGGGTCGCCCTGAAGGTCGTCGGGAACAAGGTGCAGGGCCAGGACGACCTGGACTTCCTGCGGGCCGAGGTCGGCGACGACCTGCTGGTCAGCGTCGGTCAGTCCGACTGGGTGCGGGCGATGGAAAAAGGCCGACCGGCCCGCTTCGAGCTGCTGGAGGCCGACAACCGGATGGCCCTGCAGGCCCTGCAGGACGCGGCGGAGGATTCGTACGGGGCGCGCGACTGGGAGCGCTACACGCGGCAGATGGTGCACTTCCATCTGAAGAACGCGGAGAGCTGGGGCAACGAGAAAACGGGCGCCGACCTGGCTGCCCAGGTCGACCCCTCCTTCGTACTCGACGAGCGGAGCGCGCATGCCGGCGCCGCACAGCCCGTGTGAGCGGGTCGCGATGCCGTACTCCGTCGATCGCTCGGACCCTTGATCCGCCCGGCCCCTGATCTGCGATCCAACCGGTCGCCCACGACTCGGTGACCAGCGCGGTAACGGGGCCGGACACCCCTTGGCGCTGCGCCGGCTTCCCGTCGAACTCGTCCGGAACCGGGGGGTGCGGCAGGCAGCCGCCCCGCCTTCCAACGCGCCGCCCGCCCCGCTCCGCCCCGCTCCGCCCAGCGGCGTCCCTCAGACGCCGAGCACGCCCTCGCCCCGTGCCACCCCAAAAGAACACCACGCACTGCGACGGCTTCTGACCGGGCGACAGCCGCTCCGACCGGGGCTGTTTCGGCCGATTCCGGTGAAGGGTGGTGGAGCCGGACCGGTGAGGCGGACACGGCTCCCGAGGGCAATTTCGCGCGCGTTCCGCTTGGGCCCGCAGCCCCTCTCGCGGCAGCCACCATCCCCACCCTCTTCCAATTTGTACGAAATCTTCCGACGCGGCGCGGCCGAGGTCGCAGGCAACGGCGCAAGTGACGCCATGAAAGATGGCGCAAAAAGCTGCCTATTCACTTGAAGGAGTGACTCAATGGCCCATTTGCCCTAAATCATGGACACGAATCTTTACTCTCCATTACGATTCATTTACTGAGAGTTGAGAAATCCCGCCGCTGCACGCCGTGACCCACGGCCGCGTCCCCACGTTCCGCGACCGCGCTGCCCCGGAGGAGACGGGAACATGTCTGCTTGCGTCCGCATCCGTCATGACCACACAGCCCACAGTTCGCCACCTTCCCGCGCCTCGGGAATCAAGCGACCTCACAGCCCGCCACCGCCGCGCCGCGGCGGACGATTCCGCATCGCGGGCGCCGACCTGTCCGCGTCGATCACTGTCTTTCTCATCGCCGTCCCCATGTCGCTCGGCCTGGCCGTCGCCATGGACGCACCGCTGGAAGCCGGACTCATCTCCGCCGCGGTCGGCGGCATCGTCGCCGGACTGCTCGGCGGCACACCCCTCCAGGTCAGCGGCCCGTCCGCCGGTCTGACCGTGGTCACAGCCGAGTTGATCCAGATCTACGGCTGGCGCACCACCTGCGCGATCACCATCGGCGCCGGACTTCTGCAGATCCTGCTGGGCTCGCTGCGAGCGGCGCGCGGCGCCCTAGCTGTCAGCCCCGCCATCGTGCACGGCACCCTCGCCGGTATCGGCGTGGCCATCGCGCTCGCCCAGTTGCACATCATGCTCGGCGCCTCGCCCAAGAGCTCGGCAGCCGCCAATGCCCTCGCGCTTCCGGAGCAGTTGGGCCGAATGAGCCCGGCCGCGCCCCTGATCGGTGCACTGACCATCACCGTACTGGTGGTGTGGCCCCGGCTCCCCGGGCGGATCGGGCGAGCGGTGCGACGGCTGCCTGCGGCCCTCGCCTCGGTAGCGATCGCAACGGCGGTGGCCACGGTTGCGGCGCCCGGGATCGCCCGGGTCGACCTGCCGTCCTGGCGCTCGCACGCCCTGCCCGAGCTGCCGCAGGGCCCCGTCCTGGCCCTGGCCACCGCCGTGTTCACGGTGCTGCTGGTGGCCAGCCTCGAATCGCTGCTCGCCGCGGTGGCGGTGGACAAACTGACCGCCGACCGTGCCGGCGGCCGAACCGCCGATTCCGCCACTCCGGCCCCCGCCGCCCAGCCGGTCCGGCGCGCCGATCTCGATCGCGAACTGCGCGGTCAGGGCGTCGCCAACGTACTGTCCGGGTTGCTCGGCGGGCTGCCGGTGTCCGGTGGCGCGGTGCGGAGTTCGGCGAACGTACGGGCCGGGGCCACCGGCAGAGCCGCCACCGTGCTGCACGGCGTCTGGGTGCTGCTCGCCGCCGGACTGCTGGTCACAGCCCTGGAGTGGATCCCGCTGGCCGCGCTCGCCGCTCTGGTGATGGTGGTCGGCTTCCAGATGGTGAACTACGCCCACATCCGCAATGTCCACAGGCATCGTGAATTCCTGGTGTACGGGGCGACGATCACCGGAGTGTTGCTCTTCGGCGTGCTGGAGGGTGTGGCCATCGGTATCGCCGTGGCCGTGGCCGTCGCCCTGCACCGGCTGGCCCGCACCAGGATCACGGTGACCGATCAGGGCGGCCAGCATCTGGTCATCGTACGAGGGCAGCTGACGTTCCTCGCAGTGCCACGGCTCAGTCGGGCGCTCGGCCAGTTGCCCCGAGGCGGGGACGCGGTGGTCGAGTTGGACGGCTTCTTCATGGACCACGCGGCATACGAGACGATCCAGGACTGGAGCGACACCCAGACCGCGCAGGGCGGCCACGTCGTCTTCACCGGCAGATCCGGTGGCCGGATCGCCGAGCCCGCCTCGGCGGCCCACTCCTGCTGCCGCCCCTGGACACCGTGGCGCAACCATCACTGTCACGACCGGCCCGACCAGCCCGGCCATCCGGTCGACGCCCGCCGTGCCGCCACCGGGGCGGCCTTCGCTCCCGGCGAAAGCCCCGGCGCCGGCCAGGGACCCACAGCCTCGGGCTGCGCCGACGCCGACGCCCGGGCGGCCGATGCGGTCGACGCCACCGTCGGCTCCACCGACCGGCTCGACACCCCCGGCCATGGGGCCGCCGTTCCGCGTCGGACCGGCGCGCACCGACTGGCCAGCGGGCTCAGTTCGTTCCAGCGCAATACGGCTCCGCTGGTGCGCGACGAGCTGGCCCGGCTGGCCCGCGAGGGTCAGTGCCCCTCCCAGCTCTTCATCACCTGCGCGGACTCCCGCCTGGTCACCAGCATGATCACGGCGAGCGGCCCGGGCGACCTGTTCACTGTTCGGAACGTCGGCAACCTCGTGCCCCCGCCGGGCGCGGAGGCCGGTGACGACTCGGTGGGCGCCGCGATCGAGTACGCGGTGGATGTGCTCGAGGTCGAGTCCATCACCGTCTGCGGCCACTCCGGCTGCGGTGCGATGCAGGCACTGATGAACTCCAAGCCGGACACCCCGCAGACATCACTGTGGCGCTGGCTGCGGCACGGCCTGCCGAGCATGGAGCGAATGACGTCCCGGCATCATGCCTGGGCGCGGATCTCCGGCCGGCTGCCCGCCGATGAGGTGGAGCAGCTCTGCCTCACCAATGTGGTCCAGCAGTTGGACCATCTGCGGGCCCATGAGTCGGTGGCGCGGAGACTCGCCGAGGGTGCGCTCCAGTTGCACGGGATGTACTTCCATGTCGGCGAGGCGCAGGCGTATCTGCTGGCCGAGGGCGCGAGCGCCGGAAGCGGGGTCGACGAGGTCTTCGACCGGGTGGGCCCCTGCGACCCGAACCACGCCCACCCGTACGACATCACCGACCTCAGTGATCCCACCGGTCTCGGTGTTCCCGGTGATCACTCCGCTATGCCCTCCCCCACCATCACGGCCGACCCCGCCGATCCTCCTGGTTCCGGCGAGTTGGAACGTACGAGCGCCTGAACCACACGCACCTGAACCACGTGCGCCTCGGGTCCGTGAGACCTTGTGATCGTTCCTCCATACACGAAGCACAGGTCTAAACCAATTCCCGGCAGAGACTTGTCACCCGGCCCCTGGCCTGATGAGCTATGCCCCGGGACACAACG
Source organism: Streptomyces sp. NPDC005262 (assembly GCF_042872425.1). Taxonomy (NCBI): domain Bacteria; kingdom Bacillati; phylum Actinomycetota; class Actinomycetes; order Kitasatosporales; family Streptomycetaceae; genus Streptomyces; species Streptomyces sp. NPDC005262. The sequence continues at coordinate 109,807 of NZ_JBIAKK010000012.1, read as the reverse complement.
GACACCCTGGGAATGGGAGATGTCGTGAGCAACGAAAGCTTGGCCAATCTGCTTCGGGAAGATCGCCGGTTCGCACCACCCGCCGATCTGGCCGCCGACGCCAACGTCACAGCCGAGGCGTACGAGCAGGCCGAGGCGGATCGGCTGGGCTTCTGGGCCGATCAGGCCCGGCGCCTGACCTGGGCCACGGAGCCGACCGAGACGCTCGACTGGAGCAACCCGCCCTTCGCCAAGTGGTTCGCGGACGGCAAGCTGAACGTCGCGTACAACTGCGTGGACCGTCACGTCGAAGCGGGCCACGGCGACCGTGTCGCCATCCACTTCGAGGGCGAGCCCGGCGACAGCCGCGCGATCACGTACGCGGAACTGAAGGACGAGGTCTCCCGCGCCGCCAACGCCCTCACCGAACTCGGTGTCGGCAAGGGCGACCGGGTCGCCGTCTATCTGCCGATGATCCCCGAGGCCGCTGTCGCGATGCTGGCCTGCGCCCGCATCGGCGCCGCACACTCGGTGGTCTTCGGCGGCTTCTCCGCCGACGCCATCGCCGCCCGCATCCAGGACGCGGACGCCAAGGTCGTCATCACCGCCGACGGTGGCTACCGACGCGGCAAGCCGTCCGCACTGAAGCCCGCCGTGGACGACGCCGTCTCGCGTCTCGACACCGTCGAGCATGTCCTCGTGGTGCGGCGCACCGGCCAGGACACCCCGTGGACCGAGGGCCGTGACGTCTGGTGGCACGAGATCACCGGCCGCCAGTCCGCCGAGCACGCCCCCGAGGCATTCGACGCCGAGCACCCGCTCTTCATCCTCTACACGTCGGGTACGACGGGTAAGCCGAAGGGCATCCTGCACACCTCCGGCGGCTACCTCACACAGGCGGCGTACACGCACCACGCCGTCTTCGACCTCAAGCCGGAGACCGACGTCTACTGGTGCACCGCCGACATCGGCTGGGTGACGGGGCACTCGTACATCGTGTACGGACCGCTGGCCAACGGCGCGACGCAGGTGATGTACGAGGGCACGCCCGACACCCCTCACCAGGGGCGCTTCTGGGAGGTCATCCAGAAGTACGGCGTCACGATCCTCTACACCGCGCCGACCGCGATCCGTACCTTCATGAAGTGGGGCGACGACATCCCCGCCAAGTTCGACCTGTCGTCGCTGCGGATTCTCGGTTCGGTCGGTGAGCCGATCAACCCCGAGGCGTGGATCTGGTACCGCAAGCACATCGGCGCCGACAAGTGCCCGATCGTGGACACCTGGTGGCAGACCGAGACCGGCGCGATGATGATCTCGCCGCTTCCCGGCGTCACGGAGACCAAGCCCGGTTCGGCCCAGCGCGCGCTGCCCGGTATCTCCGCCACCGTCGTCGACGACGAGGCCAACGAGGTGGCGAAAGGCGGGGGCGGCTACCTCGTCCTCACCGAGCCGTGGCCGTCGATGCTCCGCACCATCTGGGGCGACGACCAGCGCTTCATCGACACCTACTGGTCGCGCTTCGAAGGCAAGTACTTCGCGGGCGACGGCGCCAAGAAGGACGAGGACGGCGACATCTGGCTGCTCGGCCGGGTCGACGACGTGATGCTCGTGTCCGGGCACAACATCTCGACCACCGAGGTCGAGTCGGCGCTCGTGTCGCACCCGTCGGTCGCCGAGGCCGCCGTGGTCGGCGCGGCCGACGAGACGACCGGCCAGGCCATTGTCGCGTTCGTGATACTGCGTGGTTCGGCATCGGCCTCCGACAGCCTCGTCGCCGATCTGCGCAGCCACGTCGGCGCCACGCTCGGCCCGATCGCCAAGCCCAAGCGGATCCTGCCGGTCGCCGAGCTGCCGAAGACCCGATCCGGCAAGATCATGCGCCGCCTGCTGCGCGATGTCGCGGAGAACCGCGAGCTGGGCGATGTCACCACGCTCACCGACTCCTCGGTGATGGACCTCATCCAGACGCAGCTGCCGTCGTCGTCCTCCGAGGACTGAGACCGGCGGCATCGGGCGGGATCAGATACGACCCCGAGGGGCATCCGGCAACGCGCCGGGTGCCCCTCGGGCATTTAAGGTGAAGATCACCGGATACGGCCCCGCACACCCCGGGTACAGTGGCAGCTGCATCAACAACTCATCAATAAATCTCCACAGGGTGTGCCGGGAAGTCTGGTCGGCAAGTGCATGAGTCATGCCATTGCTGCCGTACCGACCCGGAGGACCCCACTCGTGGCCGCGCCCGCCCCCACACCCCCGTCTCCGTCCCGCCGTACCTTTCTCCGGCGTCTCTCCCTCCCCGAGCGGAACTACCTCGCCGACGCCCTGCGCACCGAGACCGTCGGCGGAGTCATCCTGCTGGTCGCCGCCGTCGCCGCACTGACGTGGGCGAACACACTCGGGTCCAGTTACCGGGCCGTCAGCGACTTCCACCTCGGGCCGCAGTCCCTGGGGCTGGACCTCTCCGTGCAGCACTGGGCGGCCGACGGGCTGCTCGCGATCTTCTTCTTCGTCGCGGGTGTCGAGCTCAAACGGGAACTGGTAGCGGGTGACCTGCGCGACCCCAGGGCGGCCGTCCTGCCGGTCATCGCCGCCGTCTGCGGCATGGCTGTGCCGGCCGTCGTCTACACGCTGGAGGCCGTTGTCGGCGGCGGTTCCACGGACGGCTGGGCCGTCCCGACCGCCACCGACATCGCCTTCGCGCTCGCCGTCCTCGCGGTCATCGGCACCTCGCTGCCGTCCGCACTCCGCGCCTTCCTGCTCACCCTTGCCGTCGTCGACGACCTCTTCGCGATCCTGATCATCGCCATCTTCTTCACCGAGAAAATCAACTTCACGGCGCTCATCGGCGCTGTCGTCGGCCTCGCCGTCTTCCATCTGCTGCTGCACAAGAACGTGCGCGGCTGGTACGTCTACGTACCGCTCGCCCTGGTCATCTGGGGACTGATGTACAACAGCGGCATCCACGCCACCATCGCCGGCGTCGCCATGGGCCTGATGCTGCGCTGCACCCGGCGCGAGGGCGAGCAGCACTCCCCCGGCGAGCACATCGAACACCTGATGCGCCCGCTGTCGGCCGGTCTCGCCGTGCCGCTGTTCGCGCTCTTCTCAGCCGGGGTCTCGCTCTCCGGCAACGCGCTGACGGGGGTCTTCACCCGGCCCGAGACGCTCGGTGTGGTGCTGGGGCTCGTCGTCGGCAAGACGATCGGCATCTTCGGCGGTACCTGGCTGGCCGCCCGCTTCACCAAGGCCGAGCTCAGCGAGGACCTGGCATGGGCGGACGTCTTCGCAGTCGCCGCGCTCGCCGGGATCGGCTTCACCGTGTCGCTGCTCATCGGCGAGCTCGCATTCGAGGGGGACGCCACCCTCACCAACGAGATCAAGGCCGCGGTGCTGATGGGCTCCCTGATCGCGGCCGTGTTCTCCGGTGCATTGCTCAAACTCCGGGTACGCAGATACCGGACGCTCTACGAGGCGGAGGAGCTCGACGAGGACCAGGACGGCGTTCCCGACATCTACGAGCAGGACGATCCGGCGTACCACCTTCGGATGGCCGCGATCTACGAGAAGAAGGCCGCGGAACACCGCCGCCTTGCCGAACTGGCGGGGGCAGCGAGCAGCAAGCCGGACAGTCCGGCATGATCTGACACCAGATGTGTCGAGCAGGAGCAGAAGAGGGAGTCAGGGATGAGCGACCCCGGCAACTACGCGGGCAGCGCCGACCGCAGTCTCGGGCAGCTGGTCGCCTCGGCGACGGCCGAGGTGTCCGCACTGGTGCACGACGAGATCGCCCTGGCCAAGGCGGAGATGCGGCGGGACGTCAAGCGGGGCGTGGCCGGCAGCGTGGCGTTCATCGTCGCAGGTGTGCTGATTCTGTTCGCGCTGCCCGTGCTGAGCTTCGCGGCGGCGTACGGAATCCACAACCTGGGACTCGGGCTCGCGTGGTCGTTCCTGATCGTCGGCGCCGCGTTCATCGTGCTGGCGATCCTGCTCGCGCTGATCGCCATCGCCAAGTTCAAGAAGGTCAAGCCGCCGGAGAAGTCCATCGCCTCGGCCAAGCAGACGGCGGCCGTGCTGCAAGGCGTCAAGCCGCATCCGCGGCCCGCCGTCACCGCGGGTGCGAGCCGTCCGGCCGTCACGGCCTCGGGCAGCACCCCGTCGAACAAGGCCCTGGAGAAGTCCGCGGTCCAGGACAAGACGTCCGCTGTGGCACGCTCGTCCACATGAGCGTCCCCGATTCCAGCGCATTCGGCCCCACGGGCCCCGGCTCAGGCAGTCCCGTACGCCTCGACGGTCCCTGGACCCACCGCGACGTGGCGGCCAACGGGGCGCGCTTCCACATCGCCGAGCTGGGGGACGGGCCGCTCGTACTGCTGCTGCACGGCTTCCCGCAGTTCTGGTGGACCTGGCGCCATCAGCTGACCGCGCTCGCCGACGCCGGCTTCCGTGCCGTCGCGATGGATCTGCGCGGGGTGGGGGGCAGCGACCGTACGCCTCGGGGTTACGACCCCGCCAACCTCGCCCTCGACATCACCGGCGTGATCCGCTCGCTCGGCGAGCCGGACGCCGCGCTGGTCGGCCACGACATGGGCGGCTACCTCGCCTGGACGGCCGCGGTGATGCGGCCGAAGCTGGTGCGCCGGCTGGCAGTCTCCTCGATGCCGCACCCGCGCCGTTGGCGGTCCTCCATGCTCTCCGACTTCGCGCAGTCCCGGGCGGGCTCGTACATCTGGGGCTTCCAGCGGCCGTGGGTACCGGAGCGTCAGCTCGTCGTGGACGACGGGGCGTTGGTGGGCCGGCTGATCCGCGACTGGTCGGGGCCGCGGACCGCGGAGTTCCCCGACGACGCGGCGGTGGACATCTACCGGCGCGCGATGTGCATCCCGTCGACGGCGCACTGCGCGATCGAGCCCTACCGCTGGATGGTGCGGTCGATGGCTCGCCCGGACGGCATCCAGTTCAACCGCAGGATGAAGCGCCCCGTACGGGTTCCCACGCTGCATCTGCACGGTTCGCTCGATCCGGCGGTCCGTACGCGGAGTGCGGCGGGGTCCGGCCAGTACGTCGAAGCGCCGTACCGTTGGCGACTTTTCGATGGTCTGGGGCACTTCCCGCACGAGGAGGATCCGGTGGGTTTCTCGACCGAACTCATCAGCTGGCTCAAGGATCCTGAGCCGGACCGGTAGCCCCGCGACCGGCTCTGCGGGCTGCCGGGGCCGGTCTCCCGGCGCGGCCGACCGGTGGCCGGAAGAGCACAGTTGTCCGAGGAACAGCCAATTGCCCGGCGCATAGGCCAATTGGCTGACGCATGGGCGATTACCGACCATGAGGCACGGGCAGACGTCGGGGTATGGGCTGGACGCACGACTTCGGTGACGCAGCACGCAATCGACGCTCGACCGCTACGGCGGATCCGAGCACTCATGAGGGGGACGGCCCCCAGGGCCGGGTGCGCAGTGCGCATGATCTGCATGATCCCCGGCTGGGCATTCCGCGCATCCTCCGCCGCCGGGCCCGCTGGGTCTCGGCGCGGCTGCGGCATCCCCGCGGATGACGCGCCCCTCACCCGATCCCACGGACAAGGACTCCAGGAGGTGAGTGCGGGGCAGCTGCCCCGCACTTCCTCGCCCTCTTCGCGACCTACAGCGCGCACGCCTGGCTGTCGACCTGTTGGTTGGCGGTGCGGCCGGTCGTGATGTCCTGGCGGATCTCGTCGGCCGTCAGGGCGTAGCCCGTCTGGGGGTCGTCCAGCGACTTGGCGAACACGACTCCGTACACCTTGCCGTCGGGGGTCAGCAGCGGGCCGCCGGAGTTGCCCTGACGGACCGTCGCGTAGAGCGAGTACACGTCGCGGCGGACCGTGCCCCGGTGGTAGATGTCCGGGCCGTTGGCGTCGATGCGGCCGCGGACGCGCGCGGCGCGTACGTCGTAGGAGCCGTTCTCCGGGAAGCCCGCGACGATGGCGCTGTGACCCGAGGCCGCGTCGTGGTCGGTGTCGGTGAACTTCAGCGGCCTCGCGTCGAGGCCCGGGACGTCGAGTACGGCGATGTCGCGCTGCCAGTCGTAGAGGACGACCTTCGCGTCGTAGAGCCGCCCCTGGCCGCCGATCTGGACGGTCGGCTCGTCGACGCCGCCGACGACATGCGCGTTGGTCATCACCCGGCGGTCGGAGAAGACGAAGCCGGTGCCTTCGAGGACCTTGCCGCAACTCGGAGCCGTACCGACGACCTTGACGATGGACTGCTTGGCGCGCGTCGCGACCGGGCTGCCGGCCAGAGCCGGGTCCGGGGCCCTGACCTCGGTGATCGGCTCGTTGGCGAAGGGGCTGAAGACCTGCGGGAAGCCGTTCTGCGCGAGGACCGAGGAGAAGTCCGTGAACCAGGTGGAGGCCTGGGAGGGCATCACCCGGGAGACACCGAGCAGCACCGAGGAGTTACGGACCTCTTTGCCCAGTGTCGGCAGCGACGTACCGGCGAGGGCTGACCCGATCAGCCACGCCACCAGCAGCATCGCGACCACGTTGACCAGCGCGCCGCCGGTCGCGTCGAGTGCCCGCGCAGGCGACCACGTGATGTAGCGGCGGAGTTTGTTACCGAGATGCGTAGTGAAGGCCTGGCCGACGGACGCGCACACGATCACGATTATGACCGCGACGACCGCGGCAGTCGAGGAGACTTCCGAGCTGTCAGTCAATTGGTCCCACAGGACCGGCAGCAGATAGACGGCGACAAGGCCGCCGCCGAGGAACCCGATCACCGACAGGATGCCGACGACGAAGCCCTGGCGGTAGCCGATCACTGCGAACCACACGGCGCCGGCCAGCAGCAGGATGTCCAGCACGTTCACCGTCTATTGCCCTCGCAGATTCGTCGCCGGACCCGTTCGTTCGGCTGAGGCCGGGCGGGCCCGGAAGAGCCCGGCGGGAGTCAGCCTGTCATGCGCGCCAGTCGAGCGGCACCTGTCTGGACCTGTCCCAGGGGCGCTCCCACCCTGCGAAGTGCAGAATGCGGTCGATGACCCCTGCCGTGAAGCCCCAGACGAGGGCTGATTCGACCAGAAATGCCGGGCCCAGGTGACCGCTGGGGTGCACCGTCGTCACCCTGTTGGCCGGATCCGTGAGATCCGCCACGGGAACCGTGAAGACCCGGGCCGTCTCCGCCGGATCGACGACTCCGACCGGGCTCGGCGCCCGCCACCAGCCGAGGACCGGCGTCACCACGAAGCTGCTCACCGGGATGTACAGGCGGGGCAGCACGCCGAAGAGCTGGACGCCGCTCGGATCGAGGCCTGTCTCCTCCTCGGCCTCCCGCAGAGCGGCCCTCAGCGGCCCTGTGGTCGCCTGATCGCCGTCCTCGGGGTCCAGGGCGCCACCGGGGAACGAAGGCTGCCCTGCGTGGGAGCGCAGGGATCCGGAGCGCTCCATCAGGAGCAGCTCGGGGCCTCGCTCACCCTCACCGAACAGGATCAGCACCGCGGACTGCCGCCCGGCGCCGTTCTCGGGCGGCAGGAAGCGGCTGAGCTGCCGGGGCTCGACGGTCCGCGCGGCGCGGACGACAGGGTCGAGCCAGCCGGGCAGCCCGTCAGTCGTGACAGCGATCGCGTCGTCATGACCCGCCCCGGCGGTGTGCTCGTGTTCGCGCTTCTCCACGTCGCTCCGGTCGGGCGTCTGCCCGTCCGGCCGGACGTGGCTCTGTTCGTGCGTCTTCATAGGCACCCCTCGTCGTCCCACAACGCCTGTCGCCACGCATTTCGTTCCGGCGCGGGAGCACCCGTCAGCCGGCCACCGCCTGCGTCACCCGGCTCCGAGCGCGGGCGCGGGCCTGCCCGGGTAGTCCGGCGGCGGGCTGAGCCGCTGGCCCGGCTGGCCGCCCATCTCGTACTTCAGGAGCTTCCGGGCCTTCTCCGGGTCCGTCTCGCCCTCGCCGTACGAGGGGCAGAGCGGGGCGATCGGACATGCGCCGCAGGCAGGCCTGCGAGCGTGGCAGATGCGGCGGCCGTGGAAGACCACGCGATGCGAGAGCATCGTCCACTCGCTCTTGGGGAAGATCGCGGCGATCTCCGCCTCGACCTTCTCCGGGTCCTCCTGTTCCGTCCACTTCCAGCGGCGGACCAGCCGGCCGAAGTGGGTGTCGACCGTGATGCCGGGGACACCGAAGGCATTGCCGAGGACGACGTTGGCGGTCTTGCGGCCCACGCCGGGCAGCGTGACCAGATCCGCCAGCCGCCCCGGCACCTCACCGCCGAAGTTGTCCCTGATCGACGCGGAGAGGCCTATCAGCGACTTGGCCTTGGCCCGGAAGAAACCGGTCGGCCGGATGAGTTCCTCCAGCTCCTCCGGGACGGCCGCCGCCATGTCCTCGGGGGTGGGGTAGGCGGCGAACAGCGCGGGGGTGGTCTGGTTGACCCTCAGGTCGGTGGTCTGGGCGGACAGGACCGTGGCGACGAGGAGCTCGAACGGGTTCCTGAAGTCCAGCTCCGGGTGGGCGTACGGGTAGATCTCGGCGAGTTCGCGGTTGATCCGGCGGGCACGGCGGACCATCGCGAGGTGGGATTCCGGCTTTGCGGGCTTCGGGGACTTCGCCACCTCGGCCGCTTTCGCGGGCTTCCCCGACCTGGCCGACTTCACCGAACCCCCAGACGGACTTTTTGTCCCTTTTGTCGGGCGACTGATATCCTGTTCGCCCACAGCGGAATTATGTCCTTCCGACACCCCATCAGCCCCCTTGGCCTGCGCTCTCACCGGCGATTTGGACACCCGGCCAGCCTAGAGCCACGCACTGACATCCGCCCCGGTCACTGCGGATCCACCCCCAATCGGCCCCCTGCCGCACGGTGAGCTGCGCCCGTGCGTCAAACTGGTTTGTGATTGATCGCACTGTTTTACCGTCCGGCATGATGGGGACCACGGTTCCCTGAACAGGCCGACAAGGAGAGAACTCGTGGACGACGTTCTGCGGCGCGCCCCGCTTTTCGCGGCGCTCGATGATGAGCAGGCCGCGGAGCTCCGCGCCTCGATGAGTGAGGTGACCCTCGCACGCGGCGACGCTCTCTTCCACGAGGGCGACCAGGGTGACCGGCTGTATGTGGTCACCGAGGGCAAGGTGAAGCTCCACCGCACGTCCCCCGACGGACGCGAGAACATGCTCGCGGTCCTCGGCCCCGGCGAGCTGATCGGTGAGCTGTCGCTCTTCGACCCGGGCCCTCGCACCGCCACCGCCACCGCGCTCACCGAGGTCAAGCTCCTCGGCCTCGGTCACGGCGACCTGCAGCCCTGGCTGAACGCCCGCCCCGAGGTGGCCACGGCCCTGCTGCGCGCGGTTGCCCGCCGACTGCGCAAGACCAACGACCAGATGTCCGACCTGGTCTTCTCCGACGTTCCGGGCCGTGTCGCCCGCGCCCTCCTCGACCTGTCGCGCCGGTTCGGCGTCCAGTCGGAGGAAGGCATCCACGTCGTCCACGACCTGACCCAGGAAGAGCTGGCCCAGCTGGTCGGCGCCTCCCGCGAGACGGTCAACAAGGCGCTCGCCGACTTCGCGGGCCGCGGCTGGCTGCGCCTGGAGGCGCGCGCCGTGATCCTGCTGGACGTGGAGCGCCTCGCGAAGCGTTCGCGCTAGCCGGAACACCTTCTCCTCACGACGTGGAGGGCCCCGCCGCCCGGCGGGGCCCTCCACGCGTGTCAGGGCCGCCCACCGGGCCCGCGCACGACCGTGTCGCATCCGCGCGTCAGATCAGCCCGTGCTCGCCCAGGTACTCCAGCTGAGCCAGCACCGAGAGCTCCGCCGCCGGCCACAGCGTCCGGTCCACGTCCGCGTAGACCTGCGCCACCACCTCAGGCGCCGTACGGTGCCCCGATTCCACCGCCGTCTCCACCTGCGCCAGCCGGTGCGCGCGGTGCGCCAGGTAGAACTCGACCGCGCCCTGCGCGTCGTCCAGCACCGGCCCGTGCCCCGGCAGCACCGTGTGCACCCCGTCGTCGACCGTCAGCGAGCGCAGCCGCCGCAGCGAGTCGAGGTAGTCGCCGAGCCGCCCGTCCGGATGTGCGACGACCGTCGTGCCCCGCCCGAGGATGGTGTCCCCCGTCAGCACCGCCCGGTCGGCAGGCAGATGGAAGGAGAGCGAGTCCGCGGTGTGTCCGGGGGTCGGCACGACGTGCATCTCCAGGCCGCCGACCGTGATCACATCGCCGGTGGACAGTCCCTCGTCGCCGAGACGCAGCGCCGGGTCCAGGGCGCGCACCTTCGTGCGTGTCAGCTCGGCGAAGCGCGCGGCGCCCTCGGCATGGTCCGGGTGTCCGTGGGTGAGCAGGGTGAGTGCGATCCGCCGGCCCGCGCGCTCGACGGAGTCGATGACAGCCCGCAGATGGCCGTCGTCCAGCGGTCCCGGATCGATGACGACCGCGAGATCGGAGTCGGGTTCGGCGACGATCCAGGTGTTGGTTCCGTCGAGCGTCATCGCCGAGGCGTTGGGCGCGAGGACGTTGACGGTACGGGTGGTGGCGGGGCCGGACAGGACGCCGCCTCGCGGCTGTCCCGGAAGGGCTGCTGCCTCGCTCATACGGCCTCACCGCCCGCGCTGCCGGTCGGAATGTGCTTGGTGAACTCGTCGTGCCCCGGCCAGCTCAGCACCAACTCGTCACCTTCGAGCCGGGCCTGTGCGAGTACGGGGGTGAGGTCCTGGGAGGACGCGGCCTTCAGAGCCTCGGCGGCGGTCCCGTACGGCCGCAGCTGACGCAGCGTCGACACGGTCGGCGGCATCATCAGCAGCTCGCCCCGGTCGTACCCGTCGGCGGCGTCCCCGGGGGCGATCCACACCGTACGGTCGGCCTCGGTGGACGCGTTGCGGGTCCGCTGGCCCTCGGGGAGCGCGGCGACGAAGAACCAGGTGTCGTAGCGGCGCGGCTCGAACTCGGGGGTGATCCAGCGCGCCCACGCCCCGAGCAGATCGGACCGCAGCACCAGACCCCGCCGGTCCAGGAACTCGGCGAAGGACAGCTCGCGGGCGACCAGTGCCTCGCGGTCGGCCTCCCAGTCGGCGCCCGTGGTGTCGCTGACGACCGTGCCGGCGGCCGGCCCGGCGAGGAGGACGCCTGCCTCCTCGTATGTCTCGCGCACGGCCGCGCACACGATGGCCTGCGCCTCGGCCGCCGTGCCGACACCGAGCCGCTCGGCCCAGCTCTCCAGCGTGGGTCCGGCCCACTCGACGAGGCGGTCGTCGTCGCGCGGGTCGACCCCGCCGCCCGGATAGGCGTACGCGCCCCCGGCGAAAGCCATGGAGGCGCGGCGGCGCAGCATGTGGACGTCGGGCCGGCCGCCGGTGTCAGCGGAGTCCCGGAGCAGCATCACGGTGGCGGCCCGCCGGGGAGTCGCGGCCGTCAGCTCGCCCGCGGCGAGCGCCCGGATCCGATCGGGCCATTCCGGTGGGTACCACTGACCATTGGACATGGCCGGAGGCTATCCGGAACCGCGCCGATGTTCGAGAGGTGCCGATCACGCATCCCGCGTTCCCCCCGGCCACGCCGGCGTTCCGGCCCGGTGCACCCCTGCTCCTTACGCACAGCGCCCACGATGCGGCCCATACGCACGATCCCGCCCGGTCGCATCGACCGGACGGGATCACGGAAACGCTCGTCCCACGCTGTGGCGGCTCAGGCCCCGGTCAGCTCGACCTGGACCTCGACCTCGACCGGTGCGTCCAGCGGCAGCACCGCGACGCCCACCGCGCTGCGCGCGTGCACGCCCTTGTCGCCGAGCACCGCGCCCAGCAGCTCACTCGCACCGTTGATCACGGCGGGCTGCCCGGTGAAGTCGGTGGCCGAGGCGACGAAGCCCACGACCTTCACGACCCGCTTGATCCGGTCCAGGTCGCCGGCGACCGACTTCACGGCGGCCAGCGCGTTGAGCGCGCAGGTCTTCGCCAGCTCCTTGGCCTCGTCCGGCGTGACCTCCGCACCGACCTTGCCGGTGACCGAGAGTTTGCCGTCCACCATGGGCAGCTGACCCGATGTGTACACGTACACCCCGGACTGGACGGCCGGCTGGTACGAGGCGAGCGGCGGTACGACGTCCGGCAGAGTCAGTCCGAGTTCGGCGAGCTTCGCCTCGACAGCACTCGCCACTATGCCTTCTCCCGCTTCAGGTACGCCACGAGCTGCTCAGGGTTGTTCGGGCCGGGAACGACCTGGACCAGCTCCCAGCCGTCCTCGCCCCAGGTGTCCAGAATCTGCTTGGTCGCGTGCACGAGAAGGGGCACGGTCGCGTATTCCCACTTGGTCATAGGCCGACTGTAATGCCTGGCACGCACGACCTCGTGCGTAGCCCACGGCTCGACTGGTTAGGCTCGAATACGTGAGCAGGTTCCAGGTCGTCAGCGGCAAGGGTGGTACCGGTAAGACCACGGTCGCCGCCGCACTCGCGCTCGCCCTCGCGACCGAGGGCAAGCGCACCCTCCTCGTCGAGGTCGAAGGCAGGCAGGGCATCGCCCAGCTCTTCGAGGCGGAGTCCCTTCCGTACGAGGAGCGCAAGATCGCCGTCGCGCCGGGCGGCGGCGAGGTGTACGCCCTCGCGATCGACGCGGAGCGCGCGCTTCTCGACTACCTCCAGATGTTCTACAAACTCGGCAGCGCGGGGCGGGCGCTCAAGAAGCTCGGCGCGATCGACTTCGCCACCACCATCGCGCCCGGTGTGCGGGACGTGCTGCTGACCGGCAAGGCCTGCGAAGCCGTACGGCGCAAGGACAAGCAAGGCCGGTACAGCTACGACTACGTGATCATGGATGCGCCGCCGACCGGCCGCATCACGCGCTTCCTCAACGTGAACGACGAGGTGGCGGGGCTGGCCCGGATCGGTCCGATACACAATCAGGCGCAGGCTGTGATGCGGGTGTTGAAGTCTCCCGAGACGGCGGTCCATCTGGTGACGCTGCTGGAGGAGATGCCGGTCCAGGAGACCGCGGACGGCATCGCGGAGCTACGGGCGGCCGAACTGCCGGTGGGCAGGGTCATCGTGAACATGGTGCGACCGCATCTGCTGGACGAGGACGCACTGCGTACCGCGTCGGGCGGCCGCCGCAGGGAGATCGCGAAGACGCTCACCCGGGCCGGCGTGACCGGTTCCGCGGCGCTCGTGAGGCCGTTGGTCGAGCAGGCCGCCGAGCATGCCCAGCGCGTGGAGCTGGAGCGCGAACAACGTGCGGTGCTCGCGGGTCTCGATCTGCCGACGAACGAACTCCCGCTGATCGGCGAGGGCGTGGACCTGCCCGGGCTGTACGACCTGGCGGTCGAACTCCGCAAACAGGGCGTGGGCGAAGGAGCGGGGCAAGGGGTGGGTTCATGACAGCGAGTACGAAGACGGGTGCCGCCGAGGGAACGGAGACCGGCACAGCCGCCGTGCCCGTTCCGGCCGCCCCCGCCCTGGACGCCGACGCGCTGCTCGACGACCAGGACATCCGGATCGTCGTGTGCTGCGGTTCGGGCGGGGTCGGCAAGACCACGACCGCGGCGGCGCTCGGCGTACGGGCGGCCGAGCGCGGCCGGAAGGTCGTCGTCCTCACCATCGACCCGGCCCGCAGGCTCGCGCAGTCCATGGGCATCGACTCACTGGACAACATCCCCCGCCGGGTGCCGGGCATCGACGGCGAGGGCGCCGGGGAACTGCACGCCATGATGCTCGACATGAAGCGGACCTTCGACGAGATCGTCGAGGCGCACGCGGACGGCGAGCGGGCCCGCGCGATCCTGGAGAACCCCTTCTACCAGTCCCTGTCGGCCGGTTTCGCGGGCACGCAGGAGTACATGGCGATGGAGAAGCTCGGGCAGCTGAGGGCGCGTGACGAGTGGGACCTGATCATCGTCGACACTCCGCCTTCGCGTTCCGCACTGGACTTCCTGGACGCGCCGAAACGTCTCGGCTCGTTCCTGGACGGGAAGTTCATCAAGCTGCTGATGGCTCCGGCGAAGATGGGCGGCCGGGCCGGGATGAAGTTCCTCAACGTCGGCATGTCGATGATGACCGGGACTCTCGGCAAGCTGCTGGGCGGTCAGTTCCTGCGTGACGTACAGACGTTCGTCGCTGCGATGGACACCATGTTCGGCGGCTTCCGGACCCGCGCCGATGCCACGTACAAGCTGCTGCAGGCCCCCGGCACGGCGTTCCTCGTCGTCGCGACCCCGGAACGCGATGCGCTGCGCGAGGCCGCGTACTTCGTGGAGCGGCTGGCCGCGGAGGAGATGCCGCTGGCCGGTCTGGTCCTCAACCGGGTCCATGGCAGCGACGCCGCTCGGCTCTCCGCCGAGCGCGCCCTGGCGGCCGCAGAAAATCTTGATGACATCGGCATTGTGGATCAGGCGGCCGGGAAGGCTGGACTTCGTGACCCGGCCGACTCGGTGGTCACCTCTCCCGAAGATCCCGAGTCGCCGCCCTCCCCCGCCCGTTCCGCGCACACCGAAGCCCCTGAGCACGAACCCGCGTCCGAACCCGAGACCGAGGCTGAAGCCGTCTCCGTGGAGCAGCTGACCGCAGGTCTGCTGCGACTGCATGCTGAGCGCATGCAGGTCGTCGCACGCGAGCAGCGCACCCGCGACCGCTTCACCGCACTGCACCCCGAGGTCGCCGTGACCGAAGTCGCCGCGTTGCCCGGTGATGTCCATGACCTCGCAGGGCTGCGAGCCATCGGTGATCGGCTCGCGACCGGTTCTGCTCCGGCCGGAGCTGCGTGACCACCTGAAAGGGCTAGTCGCCCTCGCCGACTACCCCACGGCGGCGAACGTCTCGTGCAGTTCGTCGTCATCCAGACCGATGGCCACCGGCAGGATGCCTGTGGACCGCTCGTACTCACTGCGAGCGGTCTCCAGCAGCCGGCGCCAGGACGTGACGGTGGGCCGTCTGCGCAACAGTGCGCGACGCTCCCGCTCGGTCATTCCGCCCCACACGCCGAACTCGACGCGATTGTCCAGCGCATCGGCCAGGCATTCGGTCCGCACCGGGCATCCGGTGCACACCGCCTTGGCCCTGTTCTGCGCTGCCCCTTGTACGAACAGTTCATCCGGATCGGTAGTGCGGCAGGCTGCCTGCGCACTCCAGTCGGTTACCCAGCCCATCACGGCGCCGTCCTCTCCCGAATCGAGGCTCCCCCACGGCGGTAGCGGCATATTCACCGCTGCCAGTTGAGGACGTTACGGAAAGTGGTGACAGCACAACACCCCCTTCGGGCCCAATCTTGAATGGCCCGAACGGACTATGCGTACGCGGCAGATCACCCAGGGGAGTGAGGTGGCGACATCCGCGACCATCCCGCCAAAATCGGGACAGATCGCCTAGGTCACAACGGACGTTCGATGACACACCAGGCGAATTCGGGAGCGCCTCGGGTCGTGAACGGACCAACGCCGGGTCATGCATGGGGGTTGATACCCAACGGGACTGCTGTGACAGTTGGGAGCAGCTTAGGCCAATGCCTGTACGCCTGTCCGGCGAATGAGAACGTAGGCTGCCCCCATGCCAAAGAACCGCTCGGGCGGGGGTCTCACCGCGACCCAGCAGGCCGCCAAGTTTCTCGGTGTCGCCGCACTCTCCGGGGTCGTGCTCGCGGGCATCGCGCTGCCGGCCGCCGGGGCTCTGGGGCTCGCCGCCAAGGGGACGGTCGAGGGATTCGACGAGATCCCGGCCAATCTCAAGACGCCGCCGCTGAGCCAGCGCACCACGATCCTGGACAGCAAGGGCGGGGCGATCGCCACGGTCTACTCGCGCGACCGCACCGTCGTCCCGCTGAAGGACATCTCCCCGTACATGCAGAAGGCGATCGTCGCGATCGAGGACGCGCGCTTCTACAAGCACGGGGCGGTCGACCTCAAGGGCATCCTGCGCGCGATGAACCGCAACGTGCAGTCGGGCGGGACCGCGCAGGGCGCGTCGACCCTCACCCAGCAGTACGTGAAGAACGTCTTCGTCGAGGAGGCGGGCGACGACCCGGACAAGGTCGCGCAGGCCACCCAGCAGACGATCGGCCGCAAGGTCCAGGAGCTGAAGTACGCGATCCAGGTCGAGGAAGAGCTCGGCAAGAAGAAGATCCTGGAGAACTACCTCAACATCACCTTCTTCGGACAGCAGGCGTACGGCATCGAGGCCGCCTCCCACCGGTACTTCTCCAAGTCGGCGAAGGACCTGAAGCTGGAGGAGGCCGCGCTGCTGGCCGGCCTCGTGCAGTCACCGAGCCGCTACGACCCGGTCAACGACACGGAGGAGGCGACCAAGCGTCGCAACACCGTGCTCCAGCGCATGGCGGATGTCGGGGACATCTCGCAGGCCACGGCGAAGAAGGCGCAGTCGACGCCGATCAAGCTGAACGTCAGCAAGCCCAAGAACGGCTGCATCACCGCCGTCAGCGGGGCCGGCTTCTTCTGTGACTACGTGCGCCAGGTCTTCCTCACCGACCCGGCCTTCGGCAAGACCAAGGAGGACCGCGCCAAGATCTGGAACCGGGGCGGCCTCACGGTCCGCACCACGCTCGACCCGCAGGCCCAGCAGGGCGTGCAGGACTCGATCAGGAGTCACGTCTACAAGACGGACAAGGTCGCCACCGCCGTGACCCTGGTCCAGCCGGGCACCGGCAAGATCATGGGCATGGGCCAGTCCAAGCCGTACGGCCTCGGGCAGAACGAGACCCAGTACAACTACTCGGTCAACAAGGACATGGGCGGCTCGAACTTCGGCTTCCCGACCGGATCGACGTTCAAGCCGTTCCTCGCCGCCGCGGCCATAGAGGGCGGCACACCGGCGACGCAGATGTACTCGGCGCCGTACGAGATGGACTACCCGGACACGGTCCAGACCTGCGGCAAGCCGTGGGTCAACAACAGCGTGCCGAGGTATCACCTGGAGAACGAGAGCGAGTCGGAGGAGGGGCCGTACGCACTGAAGGACGCGATGGCGATGTCGGTCAACACCTACTTCGTCCAGATGCTCCAGGACATCGGCATGTGCCCGGTCTCGCACATGACCGACAAGCTGGGCGTGGTGCAGGGCGACGGCACCAAGCTGCCGCAGAACCCGTCCGCGCTGACCCTCGGCTCCAACGGTCTCTCGCCGCTGACGATGGCCAGCGCATACGCCGCGTTCGCCAACCGCGGCACGTACTGCACGCCGATCGCCATCGAGTCGGTGAAGACGGCGAACGGCGACTCCCTCCCCGTGCCGAAGACCACCTGCACGCAGGCGATGTCGCAGACGACGGCCGACACCATCAACACTCTGCTGCGCGGCGTCGTCGACTCCGGTACGGGCCGGGAGGCCGGTCTCCAGAACCGCGACAACGCGGGCAAGACGGGTACGACCGATGCCCGTAAGAACGCCTGGTTC
The DNA here is from genome assembly GCF_042872425.1 of Streptomyces sp. NPDC005262. Taxonomy (NCBI): domain Bacteria; kingdom Bacillati; phylum Actinomycetota; class Actinomycetes; order Kitasatosporales; family Streptomycetaceae; genus Streptomyces; species Streptomyces sp. NPDC005262. The sequence continues at coordinate 92,474 of NZ_JBIAKK010000012.1, read as the reverse complement.
GTCGGCTACACGCCGAACATGTCCGGTGCGGTCTGGGTCGGCAGCCCGTCCCAGAGCGTCGAGATGGAGCAGATCACCATCGGTGGCGTGTACCGGGCCCAGGTGTACGGCGGTGAGGTCCCCGGACCGATCTGGCGGGACGCCATGACGAACGCCCTCGCCGGCCAGCCTGCACCACCCTTCACCACCGTCGACATCCCGGACCCCCGGGATGACGAGGACGAGGGCGAGGACTGGGGCGGAGGCAGGGGCAGGGGCAGGCACGACAACCGCGACGACGGCAAGAACAAGCCCGGCAACACCACCCCGTTCCCAGGCATCACCATCACGCCGGGCACGATCGGCGGAAACGACGGGACACCCCGCGGCCAGACCAACGGCGGCCAGACCGGCCCCTGACCTCTGGACGCAGCATCCGTCCACGCAGAAGACAGAAGGCGGGGCGGACCGGAACATCCGGTCCACCCCGCCTTCGCGCAGGTACGGAACTGCCGTCTCAGCCCGCGAGGAGCTTCTTCACCGCGGCCGCCACCCGGCCGCCGTCGGCAAGCCCCGCGACCTTCGGGTTCACAATCTTCATGACGGCGCCCATGGCCCGCGGCCCCTCGGCGCCGGCGGCCTTCGCCTCGTCGACGGCCGCCGTCACGATCGCACCCAGCTCGTCGTCGCTCAGCTGCTTCGGCAGGTAGGCGTCGAGCAGCTCGCCCTCCGCCCGCTCGCGCTCGGCCTGCTCCGTCCGGCCGCCCTGGGCGAAGGCCTCCGCCGCCTCGCGGCGCTTCTTCGCCTCCCTGGCGATCACCTTCTGCACTTCGGCGTCGGAGAGCTCACGCGCCGTCTTGCCGCTGACCTCCTCCTTCGTGATCGCGGTGAGGGTCAGCCGGAGCGTGGACGAGGTCAGCTCGTCACGCGCCTTCATGGCCGTCGTGAGGTCTTCCTTGAGCTTGGACTTGAGCGTGGTCATGTGCTGATTGTGGCAGGTGCGGGATGCGGAACGCCCGCCGGTTTTCCGCGGACCGCACGGTGTCTGCGACGATGGGCGCATGCGCGCACGCTACGGAGTACCCCTGAAAGTCACGGCAGTCGGCGCAGCGGTCGGCGCCGCCGGTCTCGTCTACGCGGCAGGTTTCGAGGCTCGATCGTTCCGGCTCCGCCGCGTCACGATCCCCGTTCTCCCGCGCGGGGCACGTCCGTTGCGCGTACTGCAGGTCTCCGACATCCATATGGTGAGCGGCCAGCGCAAGAAGCGCGGCTGGCTGCACTCGCTGGCCGGCCTGCGCCCCGACTTCGTCGTGAACACAGGAGACAACCTCTCCGACCCGAAGGCCGTGCCGGAGCTGCTGGACGCACTCGGTCCGCTGATGGACTTCCCGGGTGTGTACGTCTTCGGCTCCAACGACTACTACGGCCCCAAGCTGCGCAACCCGGCCCTCTACCTCCTCGAGAAGACCCAGGGAAAGCACGGTCTCAACGGGAATGCCCCGGCGGTCGGCGTCGTGCACAACCCGTGGGAGCCGATGCGCGACGCGTTCGACGAGGCCGGCTGGCTGGGGCTGAGCAACACCCGGGGCCGCCTCAAGGTCGACGGCCTGGAGATCGCCTTCACCGGTCTCGACGACCCGCACATCAAGCGGGACAGGTACGCGGAGGTCGCGGGCGGCCCGGAGACGGGTGCCGACCTCTCGATCGGCGTGGTGCACGCCCCGTACCTGCGCTCCCTCGACGCCTTCACCGCCGACGGCTACCCCCTGATCCTGGCGGGCCACACGCACGGCGGCCAGCTCTGCATCCCCTTCTACGGGGCTCTGGTCACCAACTGCGACCTGGACACGGACCGGGTCAAGGGCCTCTCCAGCCACACGGTCGGCGACCGGCGCGCCTACCTCCACGTCTCGGCAGGCTGCGGCACCAACCGCTACACCCCGGTCCGCTTCGCCTGCCCGCCCGAGGCGACCCTGCTGACGCTGGCACCCCGCGACTGACGGCCCACGCAGCCTCCCGGGACGTGGTGCGTGCCGGGGCAGAAACCGGATTTCGTCTCCGGGCGTGGGTGGGCTAAAGTAATCGATGTCGCCAGGACACCGGCGGCGATCGGGGTGTAGCGCAGCTTGGCAGCGCGCTTCGTTCGGGACGAAGAGGTCGTGGGTTCAAATCCCGCCACCCCGACAGCTGAAACACCAGGTCAAAGGGCACGTACGAAATTTCGTACGTGCCCTTTGTCATGCCTAGGGAGCCAAACCGGGGGCCAAAGGGTTTTGATCAAGCCTCGCTGTCGGAGCGCGTGGCTCCGAACTCGAAGATCTCATCCATCGCCTCAGCCCCCTGCGTGATCACGGGGCGGAGCTGTTTGCGGTAGACGGCCTCTGTGGTCGCCTGGCTGCTGTGCCCCACCAGCAGCGCGATCCGTTCCAGCGGAATGCCGTGATCGGAGAGCAGCGACACGAAGCTGTGCCGGAGCTCCCGGGGCGTCCACTCTGGCTCGAGGCCCGCTTTCACCACGATGGCCCGGAAGTCACGGCGCACGTTGGCAGCGTCGAGGGGCTCGCCGCTTCTGGTGGTGAAGACGCGACCCGCGGGGCTCCACTCGATCCCATGGGATCCCCGCTCCTGCTTCTGCCAGCGCAGGTGCTCTTCGAGGACTTCCACCACCTGCTTCGGCAGGGCAATCGTCCGCCGGCTCTTCCGGGTCTTGGTCTCCCCGTGCCGTCGAACAGATCGCCATACCGCAACATGCGGCGGGACCCCGTTCTCCGTCGCGAGATAGACGTGGTCCCACGTGAGTGGGCGAGCTTCCTCCGTGCGGACCCCGCTAAGGAGCGAGAGCACGAGGTAGGCATACAGCCGCGAGCCTCGTGCGGCCACAAGAACCGCCTTGGCTTGCTCCAGGTTCAGCGCCTTGCTCGGTCGCCCCGGCCGCCCCTCTGGCGCGGTGACGAGTGCGGCTACGTTCCGCACCGCCTTGTCGCGTCGCTGCGCGTGCTCGATCGACCGGCGCAGGACGGCGAGGACATCCCGAAGCGTTCTGGTAGCCAGCTCTTCGGCCCGTCCTGTCAGCCAGTCGTCTACATCGTCGGCACTGAGATCTTTCAGCTTCGCTCGGCCTACGAACGGGATCAGATGCTTGGTCGCGAGCGTGCGGTTCTTACCTACGGTCTGCTCGTCGCGACCCTTCAGCCCCCGCTCAAGCCAGTCGTTCACGGCATTGGCGACCGTGTAGTTCGCGGGCGTACGTGCGCCGGCCTCGACTTCCTTCTTCAGCTCTCGGATCTTGCCGCGTACCTCGGTCTTGGTCTTGCCGTACACCTTGGGCCGCAGGCGTCTACCGTCCGGCGCATAACCGAGCGAGACGGCGCCCACGAACCGGTTCTTCGCCCCATCCCAATAGATCGTGTCTTCACCATGCCCCGCCCTGCGAGCGGGCTTCGGATTCGTCGTCACTCCGGCTGTTCCTTTCATGGGTGAGGCCGCGCCAAGGTGGCGCGGCCTCGCGAAGGGCTGAGATTCAGGCGGCGGATTCGCTCTTGAGGAGTTCGATGTACTCCTCGACGTACTCCGTCGGAACCAAGCGACGGCGGCCCACCTGAACAGTGCGGAGGCGCCCTCGGCGGATCTCTTCGTAGGCGGTCGAGCGCTTGACCCCGAGCATTTCGGCGGCGGCTTCCACGCGGTGGAGTCGGCATTGCGGAGTAGATGCGGTCGGTGCCGTGGCCATGGAGGCGTTCTCCCCTTCAACGTGCGTCCAAGCGGGGCCGGGGCCCCTTCCTGTCAGGTCCGCTACCTCCGCTACCTCCGCTACCGCCCTGGTCAGGGGCATGATCGAGGTAGCGGATAGGGGTAGCGGTAGCGGATGAATCCGCTACCGGCCCCGGCCTCTGCGGGCACGGGGCCGGTAGCGGGTAGCGCTTAGGTAGCGGACGGAAAGGGGGTTGCCGCTACCTTTTCCAGGCCGCTGACCTGCGAGGTAGCGGAGGTAGCGGAGGTAGCGGCCCCTGAGGGGGGTGGGGGGCAGTACCGCTGCCACGCGTCGTGGAGATCGGCGGCGTAGTAGCCCTTGAGGACGGTCCCGGCGGACTTGATGTTCCGTGCCTTGACCGGGGTGTTTTCGGTCGTCATGTACTCCCCGAGCATCTTCGCCAGGCTCCGGGAGTCGAGCGGCCGGCCACTCATGTCCGCCCACGGGGCCTCGTCCAGCGCGCACAGCCGGTCCAGGATGGCGACGGTCGGCATGCGGTCGATGCCCGCCATGACGTAGTCCCGTAGGTCAGTGAGCAGGCGGATACCGAGACTGCCCTTGTCATCAGCCCTGGCCGCGTTGACCAACTCCACACAGGCCGTGCGGGCGCGCTCGGGCCAGTCACCGCCGGCCGCGTCCGCGACGGACAGCAGGGGCTCCCACACATCGGCGGGCCGGTCGGTGACACCGTCGGGCATCTCGGGCCACCTGCCCGCGATGTCGTCGCGGACCTGGTCGGCCCACTGGGCGAGCCGGTCCCGCAGCTTGTGGCCCTCGGCCTCGTGCAGCCGGGCCCGGAACGGCTCGGTCTTCTCGTTCCTCGCACGGCGCCGCATACGGATGATGACGGACCGGGTGGTGATCGTGTCCGGCAGGTAGCCGAGCCCAGCGACGGAAACCGCGGTGTAGGAGGGGAACTCCACCACCGTCTGATTCCCCCCATCCCCGATGCACCGGTAGGTGACTCCGGAGCGGCGGTGTCCGGCATTCAGGAAGCCGCGCAGTTCCTCGTTGTCCCCGGCCTTCGGACCGAAGACGGTATCGATCTCGTCGAACAGGATCGTGGGCCGTCCGACCGGGTCGGAGACGGACCGGAAGAGTGCAGCAGCCCGTGCATTCACCGCCAGCATCGGACGCGGCACCAGAGTCTCCACCACCTCCAATGCGCGGGACTTGCCCGAGCCCGGTTCCGGGGAAAGGAACGCGAGTCGGGGGGTGGAGTCAAACGCATCCAGGAGATGGGCGTGCGCGTCCCACAGGGCGACGGCCACATAGGCAGCCTCGCGGGGGAACACGTTGAACCGGCGGTGGAACCGCTCCACTTCGGCGAGCAGCACGGCCCCGTCGACGGGTGCCGTGGTCTGTACGGGGGCAGTCATGCGGCGTTCCTCCTGGCCTGGTCGGCGGCGTTGTGCGGGCACTGTCCGACGCGTACGCGGGTGGTGAGTTCGGTGACTGCCTTCCGGCCGCGGGCCCGTTCGTGACAGCCGCAGGCGCATAGCCAGTCGGCCACCGGGAATCCGCCCCGCTCCAGGCCACGGAGATCAAGCCCGGGGCAGAAGCCGTTCGGGGTGGACGTGCGCGGGTCAGGGAGAACAGCAATGGGGACGGCCTGACGGCCGACGACCTTCAGCGCTCCACTGCCGGATGCGGCCGGGGCTCGTTCGGCGATGCCGGGGCCGGTAGGGGTGGCAGGAAGGCTTTTCAGGTCCGGGCGTTGCTGACGGCTCATGCGGCGGTCTCCCTCGGCCGGCAGGTCCGAATAGACCAGTTGAGGGCGCTGCGCACGGTGGAGCGGCACTCGGCAGCCGACAGTCCGGCCGACTCGCCCGCGGCCTGAAAAGCCTGCTCCACCTCGTGCCGGGGCAGGTCGCCCCATGCGACGAAACGGCCCACGGCGCGGGCGCTCCTGAGCAGCTGCTCGTTGCGGTCGCCCTCCGATGCGGTGGCAACGGCCACGGTCTCGCGTTCCAGCGCCACTTCGGCGGCCCTGTTGCCGCACCGGCGCACGTGGATGCGTACCGGCGGTGCGGGCTGCGGGCCGGGGGTAAGAGCGGTCAGCAGCCATGCGGGGAGTTCGGTGACGGGGGCGGGGTCGGTGACCTCGTATGCCTGGCCGTTCACGGTGCTGCCGGGGGCGACGACGTTGCCGCCCCATGCGCGGGTGTCGATCCGCTTGGCCAGCTTGCCCTTGCTGCTGGGGAGCTGGATGCCGGGTGGGGTGGTGAAGTACAGGTGCATTCCACCGCTGGGAGTCCGCACCCGGTAGGTGGCGGGGACAGCCTGCCCGGCGCGCTCGCAGAGCGCCTTGAAGGAATCCACACCGCTAGGTGTGTCCGCATCGTCTTCAGCCTTGGGCATGTCAAGATCGACGACGACCAGCCCCGACGGCCCCGGCGCGAGACCGACATTGAACGGCCGGACCGACCACGCACCACGGATACGGTCATCGTCCAGAGTGGCGCGCTGCTCCCACTTCTGATGACCAGCCGCACAGGCACCGGCGCCGGTGCAGTATTCCTCTCCGTGCAGTGCGGGGGCTTTGCCGCCAGGCCGCAGAGGGTGGACGTACCAACCACGATCGGCTGCCTGTAAGGCTGCGCAGAGCAGCGCAGTCTTGCGTTCATGGGTCATGCTGAATATCTCCAGTTCTGTGAAGAGTGCTGGCAGACGAGAGCGGCCCCAGATCATTGGCGTGAGACGGGGGCCGCTCTCGGTGTTCAGCTGTGGAAGCGATTGGAGTTGGGGTTCTGGTCGCACCAGTCCTCGGCACACACACCTTGTGGACCGGTTCGCGGTCGTGGGAGCGCATCGGTGTGGGGCGGTGGCACAGCACGCAGGGAAGGTCGCGGGAAGGGTCGAAGTGCCGGGCTTCGCGCCAGTCGAGCAGCGGCATGACTGGCCTCCCTGGGTCAGGCGGCCTCGTCGGCGGTGAGCCCGCCGTCGGCGTTCCGGGTGATGTGCCCGGAGTCCGCGAGGCGCTTGACGACCTTGGACACGGTTCCCTTGGAGAGACCGGTCTGTTCGGCCAGTTCCTTCTGCCGGATCGGCTGCTCGGCTGCGGTGACCACGGCGAGCACTCGCGCTTCCGTGCTGTCCGGAGCATCGGTCGGCGCCTGCTTCACGAGACGGAGGGACGGGCCCTCTGCGGTCGTGGTGTCGACCGGCCCGTGCCAGCGTTTCGTCGGGAGGGCCTTGACCATGTCATCTGTCATCGTCCACGTCCGGATCAGGTGGGGGCCGTGGCCTCCGAGGTATCCGTGGCCACGCATGTCCTTCACCGCGGGGATGAGGTGCGGGCCGTAGTCCGCGTCGTCGTCCAGGGCGACCTGGGCGTGGGTGAGGTTCTTGACCCGCAGGGCGAACCGGCTGTCGGTGTTCGCCGCGATCTGTGCGTGGATACCGGGGGCGTCCCCGGAGGTCACCGGGTACTGCGTCGCCCACTTCAGGACCACGCCACGGGAGCGGCCCAGTGCGCTGATGTCGATGAGCTGCTGCGTCAGGGCCTTGTCCTTGAGCGCGAGGATCACGCGGCCCTCGTCCACGAACAGGGTGAGCTGCTGCCCGTCCCAGACCGACAGGCCCCGGCGCTTCATGTCCACCTTCCGGCGGTTCATCTCCGCGTGGACCTCGGCCACGGTCGTGCGGATCTCTTCCGGCTCGACGGCTGTACGGCAGACCTGTTCCCAGATGGTGGCCTCTTCGCCCTTGCCGTCGACGAACACCAGGTCACCCGTGATGTGGGCGCGGGCCATGTGGGGCCGGGACGACCAGCTTTTGCCGGAGCCGGAAGCGCCGGCCACGGTCAGGCGGTTGTCGAGTGGGATCTCGACCGGCTTGCCGGTCACGGTGTCCAGTCCGATCCCCAGGGCGTCCGGCGTCCAGTCCATGCGCGCACCGTCGGCTGCGAGACGGGTCCTGAGCGTGATGGTTCCCCATCCGCCGCGCTCGCCCGCCTGAATCTCCATGCGCAGCGCGGTCCGGCATCCCAGGAGCGCCCGCACGTTGCCCTCGGCGTCGGCCAGCTTGCCCGGAGTCCACTTGCCGTCCAGCCGCACCGCGACCGTGATGCCCGACTCCGTGAGCGTCGGCCGTCCGGTGATGGTCCCGGCCAGGCCGCGCTGCTCGGCGTGGTCGCGCCAGTGCTCGGGCTGCAGCCGCTTGAGCAGGTCGCGTTCCTCGGCGGTCGGCTCGATGTCGGGCTTGGCCGGCCGATGGGTAGCCGCCCACACGATCGCGCCGACCACGGCCACGGTCACCGCGATGGCCGACCACATCCACACCCGGCCGGGAACGAGCGGCAGGCCGACGTACCCGGCCGCGCCGATGGAGAGTGCCGTCTTGGACGCGAACAGCCACATGGGGTCAGGGACGCGGCGCTTGGCGGTGGCCAGCTCGCGCTCCGCCCGGTGAACGAGGGACGTGACGCCCTGCGGGTCTATGGCGCGCGCCTGGGCAACGGCGCGGCGGGCGTCTCCGACCATGGGGCGGCGCTCGGCTCGCAGGGTGCGGCGGCGCTCGGACTCGGTGTGCCAGCGTTCGTGGCTCCAGCGGGCGGCGGTGGCGGCGTACTTGCGTTGTGTCTGCCAGGCTGATGCGTGGCTCACGGGGAGGTTCCTCTCATGTCTGTGAGTCGGTGGTGACGGGCCATGCGACGGCCCGTCACCACACCTATGAACACGGGGAGTTACAGAGTTTCCGGTTTCCTGGTTTCCTTCAGGGGGCCCTACGCGTGCGCGCGCGAGACGCGAAACTTATGTCACGCAGCGTCGCTACTGGGTCCCTGGTGGCCGAACACGGCCTGAGGGTCTCAACCCCACCCGCGAGGGGGGTCAAGGGCTCTACGGGGCGCTCACGGCTTCGGTGATGCGGGGCCAGGCTGTCCGGCCCCCCGCCCGCCCGGTACGAGACCGGACGGACAGCGGGCAGTCAGCGCCGGCGGGACCGGCGGACCGTCTTGGCGGCGGCCTTGCCGTCCGAACCGCCCACCGACTTCACGAGAGTCGTCACGCCCCAGACAAGGACTGCGGCAAGGAACGCGAGCATCGCCAAGTTGGCGGCGATCGCGGTCAGGACACCCACGAGCAGCGGGCCGAAGTAGACGCCAGCCGCGACCGCCCCGGCACCGACACCGGAACCGAGCGCGATCCGCTGCACCGTCCGGTCCGGCGGGGCCTGGTGGATGTGCTGGTGAACGATCTGCGGTCCGGTCTGCTGCTGTACGGGCAGGTGGGCCGCGTCGGCGTAGGTGTAGGTGCCGTCCGGGAGCTGGACGACCTGAGCGTGAACGGGCAGGGATTCCACGGACCTACTCCTTCAAGGCAGGGAAGTTCAGGCGGCGGTCTGGCTTGCGGAGTCGCAGGGCACGCACATGCCGAGCGAGGGCGGGATGCAGTACCCGGCGTCGCGGCGGCAGTTGGGGCAGGTGCGGCGCGCTCGCATCGCCTTGGCGAGCGCTGCGGCACGGCCCCGCGTCATGGGCCGTACGGGCTTGGCCAAGTCGATGCGGTACAGGTAGGCGACCAGCGGCCCACGCCGCTTGCGGGGCCGCCGGAGTTCAGCGGCGACGTCCTGCCCGCCGGGCCGTAACCCCATCGCCCGGAGCTGGCGGCGGGTCGCATATCCGTCCGGGGCCAGGCGCCACGCGTATGCGGGGAGCGTGGCCATCAGGCCGACGCCTCAACCGGTGCGGCAGTCCGCTCGGCTCGCAGGGTCTCGCGCAGCACACGGGCCTTGGCCGGAGAGGTGCGGACCGCCTTTCGGATGCCCTCGGCGGTCAGATCGGCGACCGCCCAGTCGGCGGTAGCCGATCGGGCCTCGTCAAGCAGTTCATCAGCCGTCCGGACCGGTCGGGCGGAGCGGGCAGCGTCCGGCACACGACCGGTCGCCCCGCGCGGCCGGGCCGACTCGGCAGCAACCAACCGCACCGGGGCGAGCTCGACCAGATCGAGGGAGACGGACGCAGGAAGCGCGGCAGGAGTCTCGACCACCGCGACGGGGGCGGCGGTCGACTCTTCCAGGTCAGCAGTAGACCGATTTGTTGATGTACCAACCCATTCGCCGATCGGGGTGGTCTCGATCGGTCGGTGATGCAACACCTTCGCAACCAGATCGGAGCCGAAGTAGATCGACCCGACCGGCAGCGACGTGGCGAGCAGCACCAGGGCCCAGTTCGCGGGGCCCCAGTCGGCCAGTCGACCCCAGTCGACCGATCCGCCGTGCAGCTCGGGGACGAGCCCGTGGACGTAGTTCAGGACGAGCGAGGCGAGCGCGTAGGCGGCCAGCACCCGCAGCGCGAACGTCTTGTCCTTGCCGACGAGCACGAGGGTGGCGATCAGGGCGAGCGCCATAAGGCCGTCGACCACGAACGGGTAGAGCGTCGCGGCGGTCTCGTCCGCGCCAACTGCGGTGGCGACGTCGCGCAGTGCGTTCCAGGACACCCGGAAGGCCATACCGACCACGGCGACCAGGGCGAGGACGAGCAGCGTTTTGCCAGTCCGGTTCATCACGCCACCGCCCCGGAGCCGGCGCGGTTCGTCAGCTCCCGGCGGGCGGCGAGCACCCGGCGGCGGGCCCGCCGGATACGCCGCTCGTCCAGCTCGTTCGCCTCGCGGTCCAGGGTCATGATCTGCGCGTCCAGCAGCTCGACTTCCGCCCGGATGACGGGCATCTCCAGCTCGATCGCGTCCAGCTCGGCGCCCGACGGCTCACCATCGAGCGAGGCCGCCGTAACAAGGTTCTGAAGTGCAGCGATGTGCTTCATGAGTCGTTTTCTCCCTAGCAGGTGGTACGGCTCGAAAGCGGCCCCGGTGTTTGCCCACCGGGGCCGCGTGCCGTCTGCGGGTCGTTCGTGGCTACGAGCGACCACGGCGACCCGACACCGCAGCCCGCCGAAGAGGCGGGCCCGAATGCCGGGCACCGTGAGCGCTGGTACTTCGGATCTCCGATTCGCACGGCGCTGTTCGCTCCGGGGAGGTCCGAGATCCCGGAGGTCGTCGCAGTCGGTGTGCCGTAGCGGTTCTTTAAAGCCGATGGCGTGTCCCCCACACGGAGGGGTGGGGCCCGGTTGTGACACCGGGCCCGGTCTCGATCGGCTGGTCTCCACTCGCCTCGGCCGGAACGGTCACGGCCGTCGTGCTGCGGTGGATCACGCTGTGGAGTTGTAGGCGTGACGCGATCGACCCACTCCGAAAGTTCCGGATTGGGCTGTGGCCACACCAAGAGACTGGACCGGTGGACCGGTCCAGTCAAGCGATGAAATTTGAGTTGCTGAGCGGTCTGGTTCGTTGTCGCAGGTCAAGCGGCGTGACGAAGCATCAAAAAAGCTGGACCGGCAGACCGGTCCAGCTCCCATTTGAGTGCCTTTCTACATCGCGTAGCTATCCACCTGCTCGAAGAGGGAGGCAGGCGTGACGCCCTCTTCGCAGACCAACGGGCGCCCCGCTTGGTCATGCGCCGTGTGCAGAAGAACCGCAACCGGGCTCCCCTCCGCGATCCTCAACCGCTCCGCCTCCACGTCGGTGGCCAGGCGCACGGTGGTGACATCTACTCCTTCGACCGGGAAGCGTCCGGTCTGTCGACGGACGTAGCGAGTCGTTCCCTCGGCAATGGGAGCGGTATCGGAGAGGCGGGGGGCCGCCTCTCCGATCTCGGGCGGGAACCACGCCTCCACGCAGCTGTTCGGGCTTCCGTCCGGGAGCTGGAGGACGCGGGCGCGACGGAGCGCCTGGACTCCCGGCGCGAGCCCAAGAGCGTTGGCGACGTGCGTGGGAGGTTCGGCCCAGTCGGGGGTGCCGATCCGCAGGAACGGCATCCCGCCCAAGATGCGCGCGGACCCGGCCCGGCGGGCGCCGGCGGGGCGCGCCACGGGTGTCTCCGTTACGACGAACCCAGTCCCCTGCTTGCCCACCACGACGCCGTCGTTGCGCAGCACGTCCACCGCCTTGATGGCGGTCGCCCGTGACACGTCCCATTGTTCGGCCAGGTCGCGGCCGGACGGGATGGTCTCGCCAGGAGCGAATTCACCTGCGGCGATGCGGGCCCGAAGCGACTCAGCGATCTCCTCGTACTTCAGAACAGCCATGGCTTCCTCTACCTCGCACACTGGACTGGTCCACCGGTACACACGATACTGCGAACATGTCGAATCTCGAATTGGCTCCCTCCGTGATGCGGTTCTATGGCGAGACGGTGAACGAGGACAGCCGCCTGCGCAGCTCGGCAGACGGACGGATGGAGCTGGAAAGGACTCAAGAGCTTCTCCGACGGTTTCTGCCCCCTGCGCCGGCCCGCGTGCTCGACGTGGGCGGGGGGACCGGGATTCATGCCGAATGGCTGGTGAAGGACGGCTACGACGTGACACTGGTGGACCCGGTGCCGCGCCATGTCGAAAGCGCGTCAGCCGTGTGCTCGGCGGTCGTGGGAGACGCCCGCGATCTGAGTGAGCCGGACGACAGTTTCGACGTTGTGCAGCTCCTCGGGCCGCTGTATCACCTGCCCGACGCCGAGGACCGTCGTACCGCGCTGGCAGAGGCCCACCGCGTAGTGAGGCCGGGCGGGCTGGTCGCAGCGGCTGCGATCAACCGGTATGCCTCGCTCTTTGAGCACGTGACGTACGCCCACCTCCACAAAGAGCGAATCCGCGACTCCGTCTCCAAGATTCTTGAGACAGCCGTCTACGACGGAGTGCGAGGGTTCACCCTGTCCTACTTCCACAGGGCTGAGGAATTGGCCTCAGAGCTGGTGACGTCCGGACTGACTGACGTGCAGGTTTTTGGGATCGAGGGCCCCGCGTGGTCGCTCGTGAAGACAGCCGAGCAACAGCCGGGTGAGGGGCCCACGGATGAGCTGATCGCTTCGGCCATGGAGGCGGCCCGCATGGCCGAGCCGTACCCCGAATTGCTCGCTGCCAGTTCGCATCTACTGGCCGTGGGACGGGCTCGCGATTAAAGCCATGTCCCGGTGGCGGATGACCACGTAGTGCCCGGCAGCGGTGAGCCGCACGGCCAGAGAGCGGGCGACTGCGAGGGCCCTTTCCGGACTATGGGGAAGCAGAGCGCGGAACGTGCGCGAACATCTGCGTGCGGCCGGTCTTGCGTCACGGCAGGATGGGCGGATGGAGCAACCACTTGACGTGCCCGAACTCGCTGCTGGTGCGCGGTTCAGTCTTCGGCCGTGGCGCCTTTCGGATCTTCAGCTTGTCCGCGAGGCGTCCGAGGACGATTACATCCCGTTGATCACGACGGTGCCCGCGCCCTATTCGGAGTCGGCAGCTGTCGCGTTCGTCGAGCGGCAGTGGGGTCGGGCGACCGAGAGGACTGGGTATCCGTTCGTCATCGTGAGCGCTGATGGTCGGCCGGTCGGGAATGTGGGGCTGTGGCTGAAGGACCTGGGGCAGGGTCGAGCATCGTTGGGCTACTGGGTCGTTAAGTCGGCGCGTGGGCAGGGGGCGGCCGTTGCCTCGGTCAGCGCCGTCGCCGGCTGGGCCTTGAGCGAGCTGCGGATTCCTCGGCTTGAGCTGTATGTCGAGCCGTGGAACACAGGTTCCGTGCGCACTGCCGAGCGCGCGGGGTTCCAACGTGAGGGGCTGCTGCGGGGCTGGCAGCAGGTGGGGGCCGACCGGCGGGACATGTTCATGTATTCGCTACTGAACGATGAGCACTGATGTCACTGGCCGTGCCCGCTGTTCAGGTCGGCAGGATCAGCGCAATAGGTGTACGCGGATGCCGGCTCAGCCAGCCTTGGCGGGCTCCTCGGCTCGGGCCCACGCACTCGCGAATAAAGCCAGATTCGCGAACGGAGAGCGGGCAGTCAGGCGGTTGCGCCTCTAAGCGGTCTGGCGTCAGCACGCCTTGAACGCTCTAATACCGCTTCATGGACGCAGCGCTAGCGGCAGTTATCGGTGCAGCGATGGGCACTGTAGGGGGGTTGGGCGGTGGTTGGCTGAGCGCCATGAGCCAGACCGCTCAACAACGGCGGCAGCAGCAGGTGGACCGGGAGATCCGACTGGAAGCGACCCGCCGTGACGCCTACGGCACTTTGATAGACGCTTCGAAGCAGCTCTCTGCGGCTTGGTGGAGAGTTGCAGACCAGCTGCGCGACGCGACCAGCACTCCAGAGCAGTGGCAGGAATCTGCTGCAGCAGCCCATGCCGCATGGATGCGGTTCAGTACGGCCGTGGCCTCCGTGACCGTCGCCGGCCCAGGTCCCGTAGCGGAAGCAGCCGATTCGCTCAGGCATGCCATGTCCGCATTGGACGGGGCCGGGATGGACTGGCACAAGGCCGCGCGCAGTGAAGGAACAGGGCTGATCGAAGCGTGTGATGCACGCTATCGACAGGCGGCGAAGGCGAAGCGAGTCCCAGGCAGCGAATTCCAGTTCGCCGCCCGGAGAGCGTTGAACGCCGAGGACTAAAGAGGATGTCTCACGTGGCTGCTCGCTGGACCCCGGGTAGTGCCGGTCGGGGGCTGTCCTTATGGTCCGGAAGGCCTCCTCGAGTAAGCGCTGTTCGTCTATTGTGCCCCGTAACCGGGGTGCCAGCAGGGGAGATCTGAGTGCCTCGGTGCGTATGGGGGGCAAAATGAAGAAGATCATGCTCGTTGTGGCAGTGGGCCTCTTGGTTGCAGGGTGTTCCGGCGCGCCGGAAGAGACTCAGCATTCCGATTCAAAGAAGACGGCAAGCACGGTGGCCACCGAAGCTGCTGAGAGCCCGTCTGAGGAGAAGGAGGTCGTCGACGCGCCCGATCCTGTCGCGGTGGACGAGATCGACTGCTCTGGCGAGTACTACTCCACCGTGGAGGAGGCGTGGGCGGAGGAGCAGGATTTGTGCGACGCCACCCTCAGCGGCACGGAGATGAGCGACACGGAGACGAAGTCGCTGCAGGTCGCATACGGAGATGAGGGGGACCTCGACAGCCTCGCCATCCTGTATGGCATCTGCGCGCAGTCTGGCTCGGAGAGCTGGTCGTACCTCCAGCAGGCAGGCTCCAAGGACCAGCTCGCGGAAGTGCGAGGCGCCTTGCTTCTGTGCCCGGACCACCCAGACAAGAAAAAGGTCGAAAAGCTGGTTGGAGGCGCTGCGAAACGCAACAAGCTTGAAGACGAGGGGCGGGTCTTCAGCGACGGCGTCTACCGCGTGGGCTCTGACATCAAACCCGGCACCTACTACGTCACCGACGTTGACGGATGCTACTGGGAAAGGACCGACGCCAACGGGGAGACAATCGACAACAACTTCGTCACTGCTGCGAAGCGGGTCCAAGTGACCATCCTCGGAAGCGACTACTCCTTCAACAGCGAAAGCTGCGGGCAATGGCAGCCTGTGGGCAGCTGATCGCGCCGTCCCAGCACCTCAGCGGGGGCCAAACGGGGGGCCAACCGCCTTAGCAAGCGGCGTATTTCCCTGGACGGCCACGGACAGATCGAGGACTGCCAGCCCAAGCTAGTCGGGCACCCCACGAGGTCGACTGCCCTCGGAATCGCGTTCGGGACGAAGAGGTCGTGGGTTCAAATCCCGCCACCCCGACAGCTGAAACACCAGGTCAGGGGCCTGATCCACTAAGTGGATCAGGCCCCTGAGTGGTTTCCGGAGGCTTCTTGGGAGCCGAGAGTGGAAGGCGGCGCCCCATCGGCCCCCGAAGCGGTGAGGGTGTTTCGATGATTCGGCGAGATGGCTCGCAGGGCGCGGGGCTGCTGCCCGACGCGTGAGGACGCCCTCCGGCAACCTCTCGACGGCTGAGAGCCCCTCGGGGCCCTCAGCCCATCGTGATCGCCGACGGAAGCGGATCCTGGCTCAGGCGTCGGCTCCGCCGAAGCGTTCGCGGTAGGACTCCAGGTCCTCCTCCGTGATCTTCGCGAAGAGGACCGGCGGCACGGTGAACGGTGTGCCGGCCGGGACGGCGTCCAGAGACGTGGCCGGCTCGGCGGTCACCCAGGTCGCGGTGTCGCTCTCCAGGGCGAAAGCACCGCGCATCGCGGCGGCCGAAGCCGGGATGAACGGCTCGGAGACGATCGCGTAGAGGTGGATGAGGTTCATCGCCGTGCGCAGGGTCAGGGCCGCACCTTCCGGGTCGGTCTTGATCTCCAGCCAGGGGGCCTTCTCCTCCAGGTAGGAGTTTCCTGCCGACCACAGGGCGCGCAGCGCGGCCCCGGCCTTGCGGAACTGGAGGGCCTCCATGTGCTCCTCGTACTCGGCCAGCAGCCGCGTGATCTCCTCGCCGAGTCGTGCCTCCGCCTCGCCTGCCGCGTTGCCCGCGGGGACGTCGTCCCCGAAGCGCTTGCGGGAGAAGGACAGCACGCGGTTGACGAAGTTGCCGAGGGTGTCGGCCAGGTCCTTGTTGACCGTGGCGGCGAAGTGCTCCCAGGTGAAGGAGGAGTCGTCGGACTCGGGGGCGTTGGCGATCAGGAAATAGCGCCAGTAGTCCGCGGGCAGCGTCTCCAGGGCGGCATCGGTGAAGATGCCCCGCTTCTGGGAGGTGGAGAACTTCCCGCCGTAGTACGTCAGCCAGTTGAAACCCTTGACGACGTCGACCTTCTTCCACGGCTCGCGGACGCCGAGTTCGGTGGCCGGGAACATCACCGTGTGGAAGGGGACGTTGTCCTTGGCCATGAACTGGGTGTAGCGCACGCTGTCGTCGGCCTCGTACCACCACGACTTCCAGTCGCGGACCTCACCGTCCGGGGCCGCGTCCGACCACTCCTTCGTCGCGCCGATGTACTCGATCGGGGCGTCGAACCAGACGTAGAAGACCTTGCCCTCGGCCGCCAGCTCCGGCCAGGTGTCGGCCGGGACCGGTACACCCCAGTCCAGATCCCGGGTGATGGCCCTGTCGTGCAGGCCCTCGGTCAGCCACTTGCGGGCGATCGAGGACGACAACTGCGGCCACTGTTCCTCGTGGAGCGCCACCCACGCCTCGACCTCGTGCTGGAGCTTCGACTGGAGCAGGAACAGGTGCTTCGTCTCGCGGGCCTCCAGTTCCGTGGAACCGCTGATCGCCGAGCGCGGGTCGATCAGGTCGGTCGGGTCGAGCACCCGGGTGCAGTTCTCGCACTGGTCGCCCCGGGCCTTGTCGTAACCGCAGTGCGGACAGGTGCCCTCGACGTACCGGTCGGGGAGGAAGCGGCCGTCGACGGGCGAGTAGACCTGACGGATATCCCGCTCCTCGATGAAGCCGTTCTCGTGGAGCCGGCGCGCGAAGTGCTGCGTGATCTCGACGTTCTGCTGCGAGGAACTGCGCCCGAAGTAGTCGAAGGCCAGCTGGAAGCCGTCGTAGACGGCCTTCTGGTCGTCGTGGGCCTGCGCGCAGAACTCCGCCACCGACAGCCCTGCCGCCTTGGCCGCCAGCTCGGCCGGCGTTCCGTGCTCGTCGGTCGCGCAGATGTAGAGGACGTCGTGGCCACGCTGGCGGAGGTACCGGGAGTACACATCCGCCGGAAGCATCGACCCGACCATGTTGCCCAGGTGCTTGATCCCGTTGATGTAGGGAAGAGCGCTGGTTACCAGGTGTCGAGCCATCCTTGGATGCTCCATTTCGTACGTACGGCGCCTGCGGCGATGCCACGGCGGGCCCAGGTCGGAAGGGTGCAGCAAGCGGCGACCGCTCAGGTCGCGCAGCCGGATCACCTGGGGTGAGGACCGGAGCTGCAAACCGCCGCAATCGTATGGCACCCGGGCACCGTCACCGCGAGCCGTTTATCCCTCGGACGCCCAGCGTCGACGGGTCGAAAACGCACTCGGCCGTCCGGGGCAGGCGGCCAAGCTAGTCCCGTACGGCCGAGGCGGTCCTCATGCTAGCGCCGGTCACTTCTGAAGCCTGCACGGTCGTGATCTCGCTGACGGCTGCGGCGTCCAGCGGCAGCAAGCGGCCTGAGATCTCGGAGCACGTGCTGCATGAGGCCCAACCGATCGAACCCCAGAAGCGGGTGTGGACCGACCTGGACCATGCCCTGGCCAGAGAGCCGAGGCAGCAGCCTTCCTCGTTCCCCAGGGACGACTACGGACATGACCTTGCGCGCCGGCCGGGTCAAACGGCAGGCACGTCAGGTCACTTGAGTCTGTGATCGCGTTCGGGCCGAAGAACAGATCGCCGCACCGCGATGTGCGGCGGGACCCCGTTCGCGGTATTCACAAACTCCGCCATCGCGCCGATACTGACAGTTACGGATCGGCAAGGGACCGCAGGCCGGTTCCGCCGGACAAACGGGGGACCCATGATCTTCATCGTTTCCATGGCGGTCGTGTTCTCAGCCGCGGTCGGGGCGTGCTTGGTCGTACTGCGGCGCAGAGGCGGCTCCGGGGAAAGCGGGGCCCTGCAGCGTGGGGCAGCGGACCAGGGACTCGCACAAGGGCTGGGCATAACCCCCAGGTCATAACCACCACCCGGTACGGGACGACCTCCAGCGCATCGGCCGACAGTCGAGCAGGCCAACGGCGGCAGCCCTCCCCGACTCCCGTGGACGGCTACGGACCGGGCCACTTGCGCGTCGGCTCACGCCAAACAGCTGGCACACAAGGCCACTCGCACGCATCGCCGCGTTCGGGGCGAAGAAGCCGGGGGTCCGATCCCACCGCCCTGACGGCACAGACACAGGCCGGCCACCTCCTCAGCGGAGTAGGTGGCCTCTGCTGTACGAACACCACGCATGTCTCGTGCAACCCTTCAGCCCCCCGCGTCGTCTACGCAACTGTCTGGACCTGTCCCAGGGGGGAAACACCGCCATGTCTCTGCAGCCCCGCACCCTCGTCGCCATCGCAGCCGCAGCCGCGCTGACCGGTGGCCTGCTCACCGCCGTCACCGCGGCGCCGGCCGCCGCCGCCCCCGCCAAGTACGCCGACGACTTCAACGGCGACGGACACCGGGACCTCGCGATCGGCATGCCGTACAAGGCCATCAACGGCGCCCCGGCCGCAGGCGGAGTGATCGTGACTTTCGGCTCCGCAACCGGTCTGACCACCAAGCGGGTCGGGCTCAACCAGAGTTCCTCCGGGGTTCCGGGGACGCCGGAGGACGGCGACCGTTTCGGAATGTCGATCGCCAGCGGAGACCTGGACGCGGACGGATACGCGGACCTCGTCGTGGGCGCCGACCACGAAGGTGTGGGCAGCAACGAGGGCCAGGGCAGTGTGACCATCCTCTGGGGCGGCACCAAGCCGTTCACCAGCAGCACCACGACCGCGGTGGCCGACCCGCACCCGTGGCAGGCCCACGGCTGGGATGTCGCGGTGGGCGATTTCACGGGGGACAGCGGTGCGGACCTCGCCGTGATCGAGTCGGAGTCCGTCGCCGTCTACGATGGGGGTTTCGCCCGCGGGAGCCAGCCGGAACCGACGTACACCGGCCTGACCGGGCCTGGGGGGCAGCTCGGCAACAGCGAGGCGGCCGTGGGCGACATCGACGGGGACGGCAAGGACGATCTGGCCGTGACCGGACGCGACTCCGGGTACGACCGGCCGGCCGTCGACGTCTTCTACGGCGCGACAGGAAGGCCGCAGACGGGGCCGCGGGTGACCGGCGGTGGCACGGCAGTCGCCCTCGGCGACATCAACGGGGACGGTTACGACGACATGGCGGCGTCCCTCACCTGGCCCGAGTACTACTCCGCAGCCGATCCGAGCGCCGGCGCCGGCTACGTCACCGTGCGGTACGGCAGCCCGGCGGGTGTCGGCGATCCGGTGGTCATCCACCAGAACAGCGCCGGTGTGCCTGGCGCCGACGAGGACGCCGACGGCTTCGGCAGCTCGCTGGCGATCGGCGACATCACCGCTGACGGCCGGGCCGAGCTGGTGGTCGGTGTCAACGGCGAGGACCTCGGCAGCACCAAGAACGCCGGCGATGTGGCGGTGTTCCGCGGCTCCGCCTCCGGAGTGTCGATGTCCGGGGTCGTGCGCATCTCCCAGGGCACCACCGGCGTGCCGGGCGGCCCCGAGACCGACGACCTGTTCGGCGGCCAGGTCCGGCTCGCCGACTACAACCACAACGGCAAGGCAGATCTGGCCGTCACCGCACCCTTCGAGAACGGTCGCAACGGAGCCCTGTGGACCCTGCTGGGCACCGCGTCCGGCCTCACCGGCTCCGGTTCCAAGGTCTTCGGCTCCGACGACTACGGCCTCGCGAACGGATCGCGCCTCGGAGAGTCGCTGCTCGACTGAGCCGGGCGAGCGATTCCGGTTCGGTTCGAGCGGCCAGGAGGATTCGCGCGGCCGTCCGTCCTACCGCTCCTTCTCCAGACCCGACCTCAGTTGCACGAAGCCCAGTTCGGCCGCTCGCACCGCGTCCTCGTACACCTCGTCCGCGCTCTCCCCCGCGTCGATGCGCCGCCAGTTCTCCAGCGCCAGGATCCGCTGTACGGCGATGATCTGCCCCGCTGCCAGCCGGTCCGGTACGGCGTCGCCCAGCGCGCGGGCGAGCGCCGCCTCCGAGCGGCCCTGGTATCCGTACATGCGGGCCACCAGCGACGGTGTCCCGTACAGCATCCGGTGGAACGCCAGGACCTGCGGGTGATCGCAGAGCCCGGTCACCGGGTCACGGCGCTCCAGACCGTCCAGGAAGTGGCGGCGCAGGGCGTCCAGCGGCGATTCGTCCTGCCCACGGGCCGCGACCACCCGGGCCGCCTCGTCCTCGTGGTCGGCGAACCGGTGCAGAGCCAGGTCCTCCTTGGCCGGGAAGTACCGGAACAGCGTCGGCTTGGAGATGTCGGCAGCGGCCGCCACCTCCGCCACCGAGACCTTGTCGAAGCCCCGCTCCAGGAACATGGCGATCGCGGCATCGGAGACCGCCTGGTACGTCAGCTGCTTCTTCCGCTCACGCAGACTGACCGGCGCCTGCGCAGCCGGCCCGGTTCCGGTCTTCTCTCCGCTCATGACCATGAAGGGTACGCCCTTGACCTCAACCGGACTTGACGTCCGAGAGTGGTCGCACGGGCGCGGGGCAGGCCGGTCGCCCGGTGACGGAGAGGTGTGATCCGCATGCGTGTGGCGCTGGTCAGGGAGCTGGGTGGCCCGGAGGTACTGGCTCCGGCCGAGATGCCCGACCCGGTGCCGGGGCCCGGCGAGGTGGTGATCGCCGTGAGCCACGTCGACACGCTCTTCGTGGAGACCCAGATCCGGTCGGGTGCGTTCAGTGACTACTTTCCGGTCCGGCCCCCGTACGTTCCGGGAGGCGGGATCGCCGGGACGGTGCGCACCGTCGGCGAGGGCGTCGACACCGGATGGGCCGGACGCCGGGTCGTCGCCTCCGTCGGCTTCACCGGCGGCTACGCCGAGCAGGCGGTGACCAGCGCCGACCACCTGGTGCCGGTACCGGACGGGCTGGGGCTGCGCGAGGCCGCCGCCCTCGCGCACGACGGGGTGACGGCCGCCGCGCTGATGGAAGCGACCGCCCCCGGCCCCGGCGAACGCGTGCTGATCCTCGGCGCCTCCGGCGGCATGGGAACCCTCCTCGTACAGCTGACGCACGCGGCAGGCGCCCATGTCGTCGCGGTGGCCCGCGGCGACCGGAAGACGGCGCTGGTACGGGAGCTGGGCGCCGACGACGCGATCGACGGAGCGGGCAGGGGGTGGGTGGAACAGGCGCGTACGGCCCTGGAAGCGGCGGGCGGCCCGGCCGATGTGGTCCTCGACGGGGTCGGCGGTGCAATGGGAGCGGCTGCCTTCACCCTGACCGCCGACGGCGGCCGCTTCTCCGCCCACGGAGCACCGACGGGCGGCTTCGCCCCGATCGACCCGCAAGAAGCGGCACGGCGTGGCATCACGCTGCGCGGCATCGGGGACGTACAGCTGACCGGCGCGGAGTACGTACGCCTGGCCGGACACGCACTGGCCGAGGCAGCGGCCGGACGGCTGCGTCCGGTGATCGGGCACGTCTACCCACTGGAGCAGGCGGCCGAAGCGCACACGACGATCGAGGAGCGCAGCCTGCTGGGCAAAGTGCTGCTAGGCACACGGGAGGGGTGACGGGGCGGGGCGGGAACGGAGCCCAAAGGCGGGCCGACCCCGTCGGTGTGCTACTCAGCGTGCGGTCGCGGTAACGACAGGGGGCGCCTTCAGCCAGCGAGCGTAGGCGGTGATCACCTCACCCACCGAGGGCTCGGCCTCCAGCCTGAGCGGTAGGCGTGCCGCCCCAAGCGCCCGCTTGATCCGCCAGGCGATCCTGGGCAGTTGTAGCCGGTTCGGCTCGGCGCCCTGCGTCCTCAGCGCCAGTGCACCCCGGATCACGTCGGTGTAGACGGACTGTGCCCTCTTGTACGCGAGCAGCACATTCAGGTCCGTGTCCCAGCCTTTGACACACTCCGGGCGCCGGCTCTCGACCGCTCTTCGCCAGAGCTCACCGACCCGGTGCGCCTCCTTGGCCGAGTAACGCATCAGATGGAGGTGGGTGGCGAGGTCGTAGAGCGGATCACCGATCATGGCGAGCTCCCAGTCAATGGCCCAAAGATCCCCCTTGCGGTCGACGATGAAGTTACGTCGGTGCAGATCACCGTGGATCAGCGAGAAGGAGCGTGGCGTCAGTGCCTCGGCCCGGGCCTTGAGATGGTCCAAAGCGCCGTCCCGTACGCCGAGCTCTGCCAGCAGTCCGTGATACGCGACGCCGTGCCCCCGGTACACGCGTTGCTCTGTGAAGTTGATCAGTCGAGTCAGGAATCCGTGGGAGTCGCCGTCGCCGGGGCGGTCCACGTCGTCACAGACCCTACGCGCTCCGACATCGTCGATGCCGAGAGAGGCCAGCTCTCCAAAGAGTTCGCCTAGCTGAGACCGGTGCTTCGGCGAGAGGCCCTTGCTCGGCAGTACGCCGGCCCCAAGAGTCCTCCCCTCGATGAACCGTTGCACAAGTACGCCGCGGTCGACCACCTCCGGAACCCGCGTCACACGTCCCCGCAGATCCAGGAGCAGCTCCTCCTCCGAGGCGAAACACCTCCGGTCGAACCAGAGCAGCCCCGCGCGGGGCTCCCGGTATTTGGCGCGGCCCCCGTCAGGCAGCGGAACCGCATAAGCCTCGTGATGGTTCCCTTTGAGGGGGCCTTCGATCGCCGGGTCGTCGAAAGGCCGCCCAAACGTGTCCGCCGCTCGGCGCTTGACTTCGGATTCCAGCGGAACTGCCATGTCTCGGTGCCTTTGGTGGTGCAGGACTGAAGCTGATGAAGGGAAACTACTGGTGCCATCGCCTTTCAGGGGCATGTATCCCTCGGACGCCCCCGTGTCTTCACCCACCCCACCGCACGCCGTCCGAACACTCTTCACCGCCGCTGACCCCGAACGCCCTTCACCGCCTCGACCAGGAGCCCCAGACGCTCGACGGTGACCCCGTCCTCGGCACCCAGTGCCTCCCACTTCCTGTAGTTCTTCGCGTATCCGATAAAGGGAATTCCCAGCGTCTGGGCGGCTTCACGGTCGGCCCGCGAGTCCCCGATCATGAGTGCGTCGGCCGCCGCCGATCCGGTCGACTCCAGGGCCCGGCGAAGACAGTGCGGATGCGGTTTGAGGAGCGCTGGGTCGGGCGTCCGGCCGTGCACATGTCGTCCGAAGCAGTCGACCATACTGCGGTCGGCGAGATAGTGATTCACCGCGGTTGCGGAGTTGTTGGTCGTCACGGCCAAGACGTATCCCTCGTCGCGAAGGGTACGTATCAGCAGATCGGCGTCCGGAGTGGCTTTGGCGCTCTCTGTGGCTATGACCTCCTCGGCCGTGAGCCGTCGCTCCAGGTGCCCGACCAGGTCGGAGTCCGTGTGGAGGCGGGCGACCGCCTGCAGCACGGCCAGCGGGTCTCTCTCCCCGACCGGTTCGGACACACTGGCCGGATCACCTCCGCGCAGCCCCAGTTCGCCGGCCAGTGCCTCTGCGACCCGTTTCGCAGTGTGTCCGGAGAACAGATCGCAGACGGGCCCATCAAAGTCGAAGAGCACATGCTTGGCCGATGCGAAAAGGGCCGACAGCGCCCTCGGGTGCGGGTTGGTCACAGCACTCCGTCCGTGGGGCAGCAGGCAAGTGGCGGGGCTCGCACCCTCCATACTGCCCGCAGACCCCAGGTACGTCAGAGGTGTCGGGCCATCAATCGACATGACCACGACGACAATTGGGGCACTCCGTGTCAGGTGCCCAGAACCAGTTCGGTCGCAATCGTGTTCCACAGACTCTCGAACCATGCCGCAGACTGCGCCACGAACAATTGATCGCGTACCCCGGCAGTCACTTCGAAGCGGAAGAGCGTTGAGTCACTGCCCAGCACATCGAACAGCTCCGTCGGCGAGCCCTCGATCAGCTCCTCACGCTTCTCCACCGTGTAGTACGCGAACAGCGCCTCTGTTTCGTTCAGCAGGTACAGCTTCACCGGAGGAGTGAACGGCAGCGCCCTCATCGTCACTTCGACGTCCAGGTCGTGCGTGCTGCGCAGCGATTCAAGGTTGTGCTTGAGCACTTGCCCCTGTGAGTTGCGCAGCGCCAGCCAGCGCTGGTGCACCGCCCCGTCGTCGTGCAGAGGTTCGGCCCGTCGGGGAAAAGCCAGGTCGAGGTCGCGGGCCGGCAGCATCACCCGGACCTTCACCGAACGCGGGGCCGGCTTCCCCGCTCTGATCCGCTGCAATGGCTCGGACAGGGCGAGGGTGAGGGACTCGGCCGTCAGACAGAGCGCATCGATCCGTACGTCTTCGCCCTGGAACGCCCCCAGGATCCGGGGACCGAGCCCCGCCGCCGTCTGCTGGGGGACCTCCACCGCGGCTGGGCTGGCAACCCGGGGCGGAGCTCCTCTGGTGACACCCATGAGCAGCCCGTCACTCTGCAGGCGCTGAAGCGCCAGACGGACCACTCCGCGCTCGACCCCGAACTCCTCGGCCAGCACGGCCTGGGTCGGCAGCTGATCGCCGGACTTCAGGACTCCGGCACGGATACGCGCCCGAAGCGCGTCCGCCACTTCATCGGGCGAGGGCTTACGACTGCCGTTCATTGCTGTGCGCTCAGGAGTCACAACAGAACGCTACAACTTCCCGCCATCAAGCGGGAGTTGTTTGCGAGATGGCACCAACTGGGAACAACTTAGGCAGTTGGTCGTAACCTCTCCAAGTTCGACCCAGCACCTCTCCCCGCTCGCCCGTCCACCGTCGTACGGGTGCTGCTCGCGCATCGGCTGATTCCCCCGAGCCTCTCCGCTCCCCACCTCCCGAGGAGGGACCGCCATGCCCTGGATCACCCTTTTCCTAGAGCAACTGGCGCAATGGAAACTCGGCTTCATGGGTGGCGTGAGCGCCTCCCTCATGGCAGCCGGGATCAAGCTGGGCAACACGAAGTGCCTGATCGTGGGCTGCGTGATACTCGCGCTACTCCTCGGCTCCGCACGCGATTCCCATGCGACACCCTCGACCCATCAGAAGTCGACGCACGTCGCCAGTTCGTCCCAGTTCGATCAAACATTGCATGAAACGTAGCCTGATCGAGCGTGGGGTCGGCGGTTCAGACCGTAGAGCTTCATCTGCGGTGCGAGCGGCACCAACCGCACCCGACTCGGACTTCGGCCCTTCGCCGACGAACGTCCCACTGCCCTGCCGGGTGACGATCAGCCCCTTGCTGCTGAGCAGCTTCAGCGCTTCTTTGACCGTCGCGCACGAGACATGGAAACGGTCCGCAAGCTGCTCATAGGTGGGCAGCCGGTCACCGGGTCGCCATACCTCGCTGTTGATCCCTTTCAGCAGCTCATCGGCGATCCGCTTGTACTGATGCGCACTGCTGCCACCTGGCACAGGTCCATGGCTCGGCACCCCTCGACACCAAGGCTCCGGCCACTCAACAGCTTTGATTCATACGAACGTTGACCACTGCCGACTCAGAACACATCCGGGCACCAGGCCCGCCGCCCCGCGCGGAACACCCTGTCCGCCACCGCCGCTGCACCCGGCGTGAGCTCCTCGACCCGGCCCAGCGCAGCCAGCCGCAGCGCCGACTCGTCGCCGAGACAGAGCGTCCCCAGCTCCCGTACGTCCAGGGCCAGATCCGCGCTCCGCGTCGTCGGCGCGCACGAGGCGCCGTCCGGGGACGCGTCCAGGCGGAAACGGCCGCCGGCGAGGCCCTGCGGGTCGTGGATGTCCAGGGTCAGGGAGCCCGGGGCCTCGTAGGTGCGGGCCTCCAGGGCTCGTACGACGTCCAGGACCCGCACCCACATCCAGTCCGCCTGCGTCACGATGCGGGCCGCGCGCGGGTCCGGAAGGAGAAGGGGGAGCACGTCGTCGGGGGCGCGGTGGCCCGAACGGACCGTGGTGATCCAGTCGATCGAGCAGACGAAATGCCACAGCGCCCGTTCCGCCGCCGGGGTCTCGGCGATCAGACCGAGGACGGACGCCCGGTTCAGCGGCTGCTTCGCATCGCCCCACTTGTCGTCGGCGCGGTAGACGAGCAGACCGTCGACCGTGCCGTCCTCGTTGCGGTACACCGCGTGGAACGGTTCCGTCCACGATCCCGGCACGGGCACGTCCTCGCCGGTGTTCAGCTGCCACCAGCGGTCGCCACGGCTGACCACGCCGTGCTGCCGGGCGCGCACCCGGTCGTGCAGGGCCGGGCCGAGCTTGCGTACCTCCGCGCCGTCCACCAGGTCGATCCGACCGCCGCCGTCCGCGGCGGACGGGCCCGGCCAGCGCGGGTCCAGACCCGCCCGGGGGACGTCGATCTCCCACTCGGTGGTCCAGGCGGCCGGGCCGAACCCGTACCGCCCGTAGATCGGGTACTCGGCGGCGATCAGCGTCGCGACCACGTCACCACGGTCCTTGGCCGCCGCCAGGTCCGTGGCCATCATCCGGCTGAGCAGCCCGCGCCGGCGGTGCGTGGGCGACACCGTGACATTGGTGACCGCGTCGGACGGCACCGTGGCGCCGCCGACCACCGTCAGTTCCTGCGCGAACGAGCGGAACGTCGCCACACACCGGCCGGCGTCGAACACCCCTTGGGTCCGGTCCAGATCGATGTGCGAGAGGCGGCTCGCGACCTCCACGTCCGTCACCGTCGGCGGGCGCAGAAAGCCGGTGTTCACGGCGCGCAGCCAGTCGGGGAACTCCGATGCGGTGACGGGACGGACCTCAAGGCTCATGCGCCCACGCTAGGCATGCGGTCCGTGGAATGTCGCCCGGTTTTCCGCCGCCACCGAGCCGGTCAGAAGGCCGCCCGGATCTCGCCCACCTCCGCGCTGCCGCCCATCAGCGGCGCCCGTCCGATCCGGCCCACCACCGGTGCGTCGACGCCGAGCAGCTCCAGCGCCCTGGCCAGTACCGGGCCGAGCGCCCGGCCCCCGCCGTCGGTGATCTTGAATGCCAGCGCCCGGCCGTCCGGTAGCGCCACCGCCTGGACCGCCTCCGCGCCCATCTTGGAGAGCGTGCCCGGCACCTCGCGCATCAGCCAGGTGTCGGGCCGCCGGGTGCCCGCGACGCACTCCGGGTGGGCACGCATCGCGTCCGCCACCCGGCGCTCGGCGGTGCCCTCCTCGGCCCGCACGAACGACCGGAACGCCCGCGCCAGACCCACCAGGCTGATCGCCATCAGCGGCGCCCCGCAGCCGTCCGTACCGACCGCCGCGACGGGTTCGCCCGCCGCCTCCTCGACCACCTGGTGGACCAGCTGCTGGAGCGGGTGCGCCGGGTCCAGATAGGTCGCCCGGTCCCAGCCGTTGAGTGCGCAGACCGCGAGCATGGCGGCGTGCTTGCCGGAGCAGTTCATGGTGATCCGCTCACGGACCTGGCCTGCGGCGAGATACGTCTCCGCCTCCGCCGGGTCCAGCGGCAGATCGGGCGGGGTCTGCAGATCCTCGGGCGTCAGTCCGTGGTCGGCGAGCATCTTGCGTACGAGGTCGAGGTGGAACACCTCGCCCGAGTGGCTCGCAGCGGCCAGCGCCAGCCGCTCCCCGGAGAGGTCGAGCCCGGCCCGCAGCACGGCCGCGGCCTGCATCGGCTTGTTGGACGAACGGGGGAAGACCGGCGCGTCCGGCTCCCCGAGGGCCCACTCCACACTGCCGTCCGCTGCCAGCACGACCAGGGAGCCCCGATGGTGGCCCTCCACGAAGCCGGAACGCACGACCTCTGCCAGAACGGGAAGAGCGGGGCCGGCGGGCAGAGCGGTGGACGCCGGGGATATGAGAGGTGTGGAGGTCATGGGAGGGGCGGCCTTCCGGGCGGGGCGAGTGACCCGCCCCGCCCGGAAGGATCGCTTCAGGCGAGCAGGTCGTCTACTTGTGCTTCCCCATCACGGTACCTGCGGGCGATCTCGGCGCTGCAATCGTCAGCGGTACGTTGCAGCTGGTGACGGCGGCGGGAGACCTGCTGCTCGTAACGGACGAGCCGCCCCATCGCGGCGTACAGCTCTTCGTCGGTGCGGGCGTCGAGGTCGGAGAGTTCGACCTCGGCGAGCGTCTCGGCCGCCAGTCGGCGGAACTCGTCGCTGCGCGGTGTGGTGAGCGTGACATGCCGGGCGGAGGAACGGTGCCGGGACGGGGAGTCGGTGAGGATCTCGGAGAGCCGGTCCACGACCGGCGCCTCGGGGTCCCGGCGGCGGGCCAGCTCGGCCCGCAGGATGTCGATGCGGCCCTGGACCAGACGGCGCACGTAACTGAGGTCGGCCTCGTCGCGCTGCGAATCACGGCGCAGGTTGCGCAGCTCCGGCAGTCGCAGGGCGCCGAGCTCTGGCGGCGACTGCCCCGGCAGACGCTCGCCGATGCCCGGACCGGTCCGCTGCACGGGTGGCCGCATGGCGCCGGCGGTGATATCGGTACTGGTTGTGGCACGCGTGACCGGTACGGCTCCGGCTGGGTGCCCGGCTCCATATGTACTCATGCTTTGTCCATCCCCTCGACCGGTGCGTCGGCACACCGCCTCCGTGCATGGTGCCATTCCGTACTGTGACTACGCAGGTGCTCTGTACCCGTTCAGCCCAAGATAGGTTGGTCTGTATGCGTGCAGTGATACAGAGGGTGTACGGCGCGAGCGTCACGGTGGCCGACGGCGCGGGCGACGGAAGCGGGCCCGCGGTGGTGGGTGAAATCGTCGGCGAGGGACTGTGTGTGCTGGTCGGAGTCACCCATGGGGACACCGTGGAGAAGGCGGCGCAGCTCGCCCGCAAGCTCTGGTCGGTCCGCATCCTGGAGGGCGAGAAGTCCTGCTCCGACGTTGATGCGCCGCTTCTGGTGATTTCGCAGTTCACTCTCTACGGGGACGCCCGGAAGGGCCGCAGGCCCACCTGGAACGCCGCGGCACCCGGCGAGATCGCCGAACCGCTGGTCGACGAGGTGGTGGCGCAGCTGCGGGCGCTGGGGGCGCATGTGGAGACGGGCCGGTTCGGAGCGGACATGCGGGTCTCGCTCACGAACCACGGCCCGTTCACCGTCCTCGTCGAGGTCTGAGCGGGGTCCGGCTGGAAGCCGGACGCACGCGCAGAGGGGCCGCGGAAGATCTACGGCTCGACGACCGTCTCCTGGGCCGCGGCGGTGTCCCCGGCGAGCAGTCCCGCGTCCACCGCCACGTTCCGCTTGACCAGTGCCAGTGCGATCGGGCCCAGCTCGTGGTGGCGGGCGGACGTGGTGATGAAGCCGAGCTGACGGCCGTCCGCCCCGTCCGCGGCGAGCCGTACCGGCGTCCCGTGCCCGGGCAGCAGGACATCGCTGCCGTCCAGGTGCAGGAAGACCAGCCGACGCGGCGGCTTCCCCAGGTTCTGCACCCGGGCCACGGTCTCCTGACCGCGGTAGCAGCCCTTCTGGAGGTGTACGGCGGTGCCGATCCAGCCCAGCTCGTGCGGGATGGTGCGGTGGTCGGTCTCGAAGCCCAGCCTGGGGCGGTGCGCCTCGACGCGCAGTGCCTCGTACGCCAGGATGCCGGCCACCGGGCCGTGCTCGGCGGCGTACTGCTCCAGGTCGGCGCGGGGCAGAAACAGATCGCGGCCGTGCGGCGCCTCCCGCACGACGACACCTTCCGGCGCCTCTTCGATGGAGCCGGCCGGCAGGTGCACGACGGCGAAGTCCTCGGTACGGTCGGCGACTTCGACCTGGTAGAAGAACTTCATCGATTCCAGATAGGCGACCAGTTCACCCTGGGTGTCGGGTTCGACGTGCACCCACACCGTCTCGCCGTCATCGACGAGGTAGAGGGCGTGCTCGATGTGCCCGTTCGCGCTGAGAATCAGCGCCTCGGTGGCCTGTCCGGGGGCGAGTTCGCTGACGTGCTGGGTGAGCAGCAGGTGCAGCCAGGCCAGCCGGTCGCTTCCGGTGACGGTGACGACGCCGCGGTGCGAGAGGTCGACGAGGCCGGTGCCGTCGGCGAGGGCGCGCTGCTCGCGGAACAGGTCACCGTAGTGCGCGGCGACGCCTTCGTCGCGGCCTTCGGCGGGAACGGCGCCGGGCAGGGACAGCAGAGGGCTCTTCATGCGACCAGCGTACGACTCGATTTACTGCTCGGAACCAGGAGCAGGGGCCGGTCCGGCCGCCGCCGCCTTCGTCGTGCAGTCGGCACAGCGGCCGAAGATCGCGAAGTGCTTCATATCGGTCTCGAACCCGAACGTGTCCCGCAGCTTCGTGGTGAACTCGGCGACGACGTCGACATCGGCCTCGATGACATCGGTGCAGTCCCGGCAGACCAGATGGATGTGGTGGTGGCGGTCGGCCAGGTGGTACGTCGGTGCCCCGTGCCCCAGATGGGCGTGGCTGACCAGCCCCAGCTCCTCCAGGAGCTCCAGAGTCCGGTAGACCGTGGAGATGTTCACGCCGGACGCCGTCCTGCGCACCTCGCAGAGGATGTCGTCCGGCGTCGCGTGTTCCAGTCTGTCGACCGCTTCCAGGACAAGCTGCCGCTGCGGCGTCAGCCGGTAGCCGCGCTGCCGAAGGTCGCTCTTCCAGTCGGTGCTCACCACAGGCCCAGTGTAGGACCGGACGAGCGCCCGCCCGCAGGCCTCACGGCCACTCGGCCGTCCGGCTGCGTGCGGGTGGTGCGCCTACTTGAAGAACGCGATGCCGTCGTCCGGCAGGTCGCCGAGGCCCTTGGCCATCTCCTCGACCTCTTCGGGGGTGACGACCTTCTTCAGGTGCGCCGACATGTACGGGCGCAGCTCCACCTCGGGGGTGGCCTTCTCGCCGACCCACATCAGGTCGCCGTTCACATAGCCGTAGAGCCGCTTGCCACCGTTGTACGGGCCGGATGCCGCGGTCCGGGCCACCGCGTCCGTGACCAGGTCGATCTGCGGCTTCTGGTGGGCGAGCTCGCCGTACCAGATCTCGATGACGCCCTGGTCGCGGGCCATGACGACCTCGACCTTGCGGTCCTTGTCGATGCGCCAGTAGCCGGACTCGGACTCCAGCGGCTTGACCTTGTTGCCCTCGGCGTCGAGCACCCAGGAGTGCGAGACGTATTCCAGGAAGTCCCGGCCGTCGTGGCTGAAGGAGACTTCCTGACCGAAGTTGCACTTCTCGGCGCCGGGGAAGTCGGACACGCCCGCGCCCGTCCAGTTGCCGAGCAGGAAGGCAAGCGGGACGAGGTCCGGGTGGAGGTCGGACGGGATCTCGATCATGAGCGGCTCAGACGATCTGTGAGGGGGTGATGTGCAGTGCGGACGGGGTCAGCGCTGGCCCTGGTACAGCTTCTTCACGGTCAGGGCGGCGAAGGCGAGAACGCCGACGCAGACCAGGACCAGCAGGGTGGAGAAGAATGCCTCAAGCACGGGAGCTCCTCGGACGAGCGATAACGAGCGGTATGGCGGGAGTACAGGGCCGGGCCCCAGCCTAATGGGTACGGGCCCGGCGCGATGGTTCGGGGCTTGCCGAGGAAGCGGGCTCCCCGGCGTGCGGATCAGCCCAGCAGCTGGTTCTGCAGGATCAGTGTCTGGCGGAACGGGATCTGCTCGGCGATCTTCTTGCCCTGCTGCGAGTGGATGACCAGGGCGAGCGTGTCGCCGGCCTGGATGTAGGCCTCGTGGATCCGCCCCTTCCCGGTCTTCGTCTCGCCGAACGTGTAGACCACGGTCTCCGGCACCTTGCCGCCGGCGTTCCAGCTCTCGTCCATCTGCAGTTCCGTGGGCCAGTCGAGCGGTATGCCCGGGGTGCTGCTCACGTAGGTGTCGTCCCGGAGCCCCTGGGCGTACGCCGTCGAGTTGAACTGCAGCAGATAGACCCGGGACCTCGTGCCGTCCGGCATGGTCCAGCCGCGCGCCGCGATGTGGCGCAGGGCCGAGTCGTCCAGCAGCTGCGTGAGCTCGCCGCGCTTGTCCTTGCGGAACTCGCCGACGAACTGCGCCGTGCTCACCCAGCCGCCCGTCAGCTTCTTGTCCGCGGTTGCTCCGGTCGGGGCGGGGATCAGCAGCTTCCGCAGGTCGGCATGGTGGATCTCGGCGACATTGGCCTCGTTGAACGGGCGCGGCGAACCGGCCGGCAGCGCGGGCAGGCTGAGCTCCGGGTAGTCCCAGCGCCCGTCGCCCTCGGTGGCCAGGCCCGGTACGTCGGTGCGCTCCATCGAGGTGATGCCGAGGGCCGTACCGGTGCCGAGACCGCCGAGCACCAGCACGGCGGCGGTCCAGCGGGCGACGGCCCGCAGGACGCGGCGGGAGGACTTCGGAGCCGGTACGGGCTCCGCCACCGCGAGTGCCTGTTCGGGGGCCGCCAGGGGCTCGGTGTCCGGTACAGGCTCCACGGCCGCTACGGGCTCCGTGGCCGGGACGGGCTCGGCAGCCGGCGCGTCCATGGCCGGGGAGGGCTCGGCAGCCGCTGCAGGCTCCGCTCCCGTCGGCGGAAGCTCCTGCGCCGGAGCAGCGGGCTCCTCGGTCTCGGCGGTCGGCGCCGCCGTCTGCTCGGTCATATGTACTCCCCCGGGGACTCGATGTGGTCGAGCTGGTCCTTCACGAGATCGGCGACGGCGGACGCGCTGAGCGGCTTGCTGCCGTACGCGTCGACGGTGAGGAACAGCTCGCCGTCGTATGCGAAGCAGGACAGGGCGTCGAGCTTCGCCTTGCTTTTCGGCTCCCGGAAGCACTTGGCCTTCTTGTGGCCCTCGATCTTCGGCCCGTCGCGGAAGCCGCCGTAGGTACCCATCAGCTCCGTCTGGAAGCCGAACATGTCGTGGACGGCCCTCTTGTCCTTCATCTTCACGATCTGGATCTCGACCGTCAGATCGTTGTCGTCGGAGGTGTACGAGCGCTGCGCGATGCCCTGGAGGTGGAGCCGGTCGATGCGCTGGTCCCGTTCGCGGCGCTGCTTGCCCGCGATCCCCCGGCCGCCCTCCTTCATCTGGGCCGTGGCCTTCTTGCCACTGATCTCGTCGTCGTTCCCGTACTCGCCCATGTCCGGGCCGAGTCGGTAGCTCTCGGGGACCGGCAACAGCAGCTTGCTGAGCTCGGTGTCGGTCCTGCCCCGGCCGGTGTCCCCGGCGGGGTCCTTGGCGGGCTTGGGCGCGCCCTCGCCCCAGACCTTGGTGGTGACGGTGCGGTCGGCGCCGTCCACGGTGACCTTGGTGTAGGCGGCCGCACCGCCGACGGCGCCGAGGACCAGGACCGCGGGGAGCACGGCGAACACCACACGCCTGGCCCGGCCCTTCGGGGCGGACAGGGCCGGCTCGGCGGCCGACGTCGGTTCGACGGGCAAAGCCGGTTCGGCCGACGGGGCGGTGTCGGGTGTCATGTCGTCGTTCACAGCCGCTCCAGCTGTCGCTCGGCCAGGGTCCGGATGTCCTTCTTGCTGATCGGCACGGTGTCGAAGATGTTGATGTCGAACATGACGTCACCGCGCTGGGCGATGGCCCGCGCCTGGTAGACAGGCAGGTAACCCGGCTTGTTCACGGCCTTGTACACGAAGTAGCGGCCGTTGCCGCTGCCCTTGATCGGATCGCCCTCGTTGCCTGCGCCGTCCTTGGCGTAGGGCATGTAACCCAGCTGGTCGTTCGCATGGTCGGCCGCCCCGAGCTCTGCGCCGGAGCGGAACTGCACGAGGCGGATGCCCACGTCGCGGTACTGCCCCTGCGCCCAGTTGGCGGCCGCGATCCGGCGGACGTCGGCCTCCGCGAGCGTTTCGAACATGTAGTCCTCGCTCTTGAACTCCCGCGCATACGCGTCAAGGGACATCCAGCCCTTGGTCGGGAACGGGAACCTGGCGTTGCGCGCCCCCGAGGGCTTGCTGACGAGCAGCCCGCGCAGATCGCCCTCCGTCTTCCGCTGCCGGTCCTGCGACACGGGCAGCGGGGTCGGGACCTTGTCCGCGGGCAGCGCCTTCGCCGGGTAGGCGAGGTTCGGCTGGGACAGGGCGGGCAGCGGGGTCGGGGCCCGGTCGGCCTGCACGCCGTAACCGACGGCGGTGCCACCGGCGATCCCGAGCACCGCGGCGGCGGCGATCAGCAGAGTGGTACGGCCACGCGGCCGCGGCTTGACCGGCGTCGCCGGCGCATCGGACTCGGCCACCGGAACAGTCGCGGGCCCGGCGAGCGGCTCGGTCACGGGCGCGACCACCGGAGCGGGCGCGGGCGGCTCCTCGGCCTGGACCAGCGCCTCGACCTGCACGGGCGGCTCGGCCGGCCCGTCAGGAATGGTGTCTTTCGGTTCCAAGAGGGTCCCCCCACGAGACCTGAGGCGCAGATTCCATTACCTGCGCACAGAACTGACCCCCCGCAAGGGGGTGGGGTTGTACCGGCGACGATTACAGTTCGGCATATGCAGAAGAAGCTCGTGATCAAGGTGACCGCAGGTGCCGACTCCCCCGAGCGCTGCTCACAGGCGTTCACGGTGGCGGCGGTCGCCGTCGCCAGCGGTGTGGAGGTGTCGCTCTGGCTGACCGGCGAATCCTCGTGGTTCTCGCTGCCGGGCCGGGCCGCCGAGTTCGAACTGCCGCACGCCGCACCGCTGCCGGATCTGATCGAGTCGATTCAGGCGGCCGGCCTGATCACCCTCTGCACGCAGTGCGCCGCGCGTCGCGACATCACCGAGAGCGATGTCCTCGAAGGCGTACGTATCGCGGGTGCCCAGGTATTCGTCAGCGAGATCATGGCCGACGGCGTCCAGGCCCTCGTCTACTGAAGCAGCTGTCTACCGGCGCTTCTTGCCGTCGAGCTCGTCCCACCACTCGTCCGACTTCGGGTCGCCCGAGGGGTCGTCCCACCAGCGGTCCTCCGGCCCCCGCCGGTTGGCGACCATCGCCGCGATCGGCGGGATGAGCATGGCGACCACGCACATCCCTATGGCGACGGGCATCGACCAGAGCCGCACCACGGCCCAGGCGGACACGAACAGGACGATGCATCCGCCCATCAGCAGGAAATAGCCGCGACGGCGCCGGGCGTACATAACTCAAGCGTAGGCCCGATCCGGGCGCACGCGAACAGCGTGGACGGACCCCGCGGACCGCGCTGTGCACACCCCTGCGAGCACCACCCCGCGCACGGGCCCGCGAACGCCACCGCCGGCACCTCCGTGAACGGCGCGAAGGGCCGTACCCCGGTTCAGAAGGCGTCCAACCCCCTGGGGTACGGCCCTCCGGCCGATCTGTGTGCCGCGAATCAGACGGCGATGGCCACCTCGGAGAGGCCACCGGTCTGTGCGACGACTGTGCGGTCGGCGCTGCCGCCCGGGACCAGGGCGCGTACCGTCCAGGTGCCCTCCGCCGCGTAGAAGCGGAACTGTCCGGTCGCCGAGGTCGGGACCTCCGCGGTGAACTCGCCGGTCGAGTCCAGGAGACGGACGTAGCCGGTGACGGGCTCGCCGTCGCGGGTCACGCTGCCCTGGATGGTGGTCTCACCGGGCTTGATGGTCGAAGCGTCGGGGCCGCCGGCCTTTGCTCCACACATGGTGTTCTGTCCTTCTGGTCGGGGGTCGTGCTGGTCCAGGTCGTGCGGGGCTACTTGTTGGCGCCGAGCTCGATCGGCACACCCACGAGGGAGCCGTACTCGGTCCACGAGCCGTCGTAGTTCTTGACGTTCTCGACTCCGAGCAGCTGGTGCAGCACGAACCACGTGAGCGCGGAACGCTCACCGATGCGGCAGTACGCGATGGTGTCCTTCGCCAGGTCGACCTGCTCGGCCTCGTAGAGCGCCTTGAGCTCGTCGTCCGACTTGAACGTGCCGTCGTCGTTGGCGTTCTTCGACCACGGGATGTTGCGGGCGCTCGGAACGTGGCCGGGGCGCTGCGACTGCTCCTGCGGGAGGTGCGCCGGGGCGAGCAGCTTGCCGCTGAACTCGTCGGGCGAACGCACGTCGACCAGGTTCTGGTTGCCGATCGCGGCCAGGACGTCGTCGCGGTAGGCGCGGATCGACTCGTCCTGGGCCTGGGCCTTGTACTCGGTGGCCGGGCGGGACGGGATCTGGTCGCCGTCGACCAGGTCGCGGGAGTCCAGCTCCCACTTCTTGCGGCCGCCGTCGAGCAGGCGGACGTCCTGGTGACCGTAGAGCTTGAAGTACCAGAACGCGTAGGACGCGAACCAGTTGTTGTTGCCGCCGTAGAGGACGACCGTGGTGTCGTTCCCGATGCCCTTCTCGGACAGCAGCTTCTCGAAGCCGGCCTGGTCGATGAAGTCACGGCGGACCGGATCCTGGAGGTCCTTGGTCCAGTCGATCCGGATGGCGTTCTTGATGTGGTTCTTCTCGTATGCCGAGGTGTCCTCGTCGACCTCGACGAGGGCGACCTTCGGGTCGTCGATGTGGGCCTCGACCCAGTCGGCGTCTACCAGGACGTCACTGCGGCTCATTCTGTTCTCCTCCGGGGCAGTCTGCGGCGAGATGGTGCGTGATGCGAGATGTACGGGGGCGCAGTATTTGCGCGTACACACATGCACGGGGTGGGCCCTGACAGCGGTCGAAGGGCCGGGAACGCGGGATGCGACGATCCAGCTCAGACGGTGCGACAGAGCATGGCGGCGATGCGGCACAGGTCTACTGCCCGCCGCTTCGTGAGATCCGCCTGTCGCTTCATGGGTCCGATCGTAGGGACGTACGGGCGGGCATGTCACCGTCGTGTCGTATCTTGAGACACGATCGTCCACAATGCGGGACGAGAGCAAGCTTGCCGCGCCGCGCGGACCGAACCGGGACCGATCGGGTCCCTCGGTCATCTACGGGTCGGACGCGTCCGTCTCATTATGTGGCGCAGTGGCTGTCGGGGCTCCTACCCAGCCGCGGCACGCCTTACGTATCGGGCCGCCTATCCGCCGAGCGGGATGTCCGAACCCGTCACGGAGATCTCCAGGCCGTTCTTCGTCGGCTCGATCCGCTGCAGTTTCAGGCCGTTCGGCAGGGCACCGATCTCCCGCTCGAAGTCG
Organism: Streptomyces sp. NPDC005262; assembly: GCF_042872425.1. Lineage (NCBI taxonomy): Bacteria > Bacillati > Actinomycetota > Actinomycetes > Kitasatosporales > Streptomycetaceae > Streptomyces > Streptomyces sp. NPDC005262. The sequence goes on along the minus strand of NZ_JBIAKK010000012.1, from coordinate 55,517 downwards.
GTCTTCCTGCGCACCAGGCCTTCGAGGCCGGGGATGCCTTCACCAGGCACCTTGTCCGCGTGCACGCGGATGGTGTGGCCGTCGACCAGGGTGACGGTGGAGGTCACGCTGCGCGTGAGCGTGCGGCCGAGGATCTCGACGGCACCGGTCACCTTCACCTTGCCGTTGCCGCCGTACCGGACGACGACGCCGTCGTCGGCCGCGTGCGTCAGGTCCTCGTACGAGACGGTCGCCGTACCCGTGGCCCGGGCGGCGGTGGCGCTGGAGAAGCCGTCGGCCAGCGTGACGTCGTGGAGTTCGGCGTTCATCTCGCTGATCCGGATCCTGCGGCCGCCGGCGTCGGTCTCGATGCCGTTGAGCTCGATGTCGACCTCGTCGAGCGAGGATCCGGCGACCTGCGTCAGGAACGGGAAACCCTTGATGGAGACGTTCGTCGAGCCGACCGTGGAGCCGCTGATCTCCACCCTGCCCTCGGCCTCCGACTCGGCGAAGTACACCGCCGCCCGGTCGACGGCGATGAAGATGCCGCCCAGAACCACCACCATGATCAGCAGTATTCGCAGTGCGCGCATGCCTCTTCTTCCCCCACCCTGCACCCGATCCGGCCGGACCCGCCTGGTGTCCGTGAGCCTACTGCGGCTGCACGACACCCCCGGGGTGATCGACGAGCCGGGGGCCCTCCCCGGTTCCCGGCCCGGTGCACAGGCATCGGGCCGGGACCGCCCTGGGCGGGCGGGGCGCAGGGATCACGCCGGGTCAGGAGAGGGCGCGGCCGATCAGATAGACGGCGGGCGCCGCTGCGGTCAGCGGAAGCGCCACACCGGCGGTCATGTGCACAAAACGTGACGGGTAGTCATAGCTGGCCACCCGCAGCCCGATCAGGGCGCAGCCGCCGGCCGCGAGCCCGAGGAGGGCCCCCTTCGCGCCGAGGTCGGTGAGCCCGCCTGCCACGACACCGGCGCCTGCGGCGACGAGCAGCGCCACCACGACCGAGACCGGTCCGGGTAGCGGCAGCGCGCGAGCAAGCACGGCGAGCGCGACGGCCGCACCGCCCACGGTCACCGCGTCGGGCACCGCCGCGAGATGCCCGGCGGCGAGGATCGCCAGGGCCGCCGAGGCGACAGTGGCCATCAGCCCGTACATCCGCTCGTCGGCGCCCGCGTGGCTGCGGAGCTGGAGGACGACGGTGAGCAGCACCCAGATGCCGAGGGTGCCGAGGATCGCCGCAGGGGCGTTGTCCCGTCCTGCCACGAGCAGCACGACATCGGCGACGAACCCACCGGCGAAGGCGAGGGCGATGCCCTGTCGGGCCGGCCACATGCCGTTCAGCCGGAACCAGCCCGCCGCGGTCACGGCCTGGAGCAGTACCAGCGGTACGAACAGGGCGTACTGCCCGATCGCGGCACCGAGGGCGAGCAGCAGCCCGAGACCCGCGGTGATCGCTGCCGGCTGCATGCCCGGCGCGATGATCGGCGAGCGGCCCTCGGCGCGGGCGCGCTGGGCGTCGGTGACGCGGCTGTTGCCCAGGGTGGTGGGCGCGCTGTAACCGGAGGTGTCGGGCCCCGTCGCGGTGTCCGGGGCGCCATCGGCCGGCGCCGCCTCGGCGACCGCGACGGCCGGGACCTCGGGAGGCAGCGGATACGAGCCCGAGGCGCCCTGCGGCGTGGGACGGGCGTCGGCGGCGGCCGTGGCGACCGGCTGCTGCGGCTGTACCGGCGGCCGGCCCGGGTACGACTGCTGGTACTGCTGCTGGGCATGCGGCTGCTCGTACTGCTGCTGCGCGTACTGCTGGTCGTACTGCTGCTGGTCGTACGGCGGCTGCTGGTACTGCGGCCCGCGCTGTGCGGGCCGGACGGTCGGCTGGTACTGGGTGTCCCAGGTCTGCCCCTGCCACGTCTGCGTCGCGCCGGGGTCCTGGAACGCCTGGTCGTCCGGGTCGTACGGGGCCTGCTGCCCGTACGGCTGCTCGCCGTACGACTGCGGCTCCTGCCCGTGTCCGTACGCGTGCCCGTACCCGGCCCCGGACTCCTGACCGTACGGATGCTGCTGATCGCTGCTGCTCATGTTCTGCGGTTCACCCTCCTGCGAACGGCGGGAGCACCTCGACCGTGCCGCCCTCGGCAAGGCGTACGGTCTCATGGCTGCGGGTCCCGACGGGGTCGCCGTCGATCAGGAACGAGCACCGTTGCAGCACTCGGGTGAGCTCACCGGGGTGCCGCTCACGCACCGCGTCGAGCGCCTCGGCGAGCGTCGCAGCTGCGTACGGCTCCTCCGCGGTTCCGGCGGCCGCCTTGGCGGCGGCCCAGTAGCGGATCGTTCCCGCTGGCATGGCGGCGCTCCCTTCGTCTCGCGTCAGCTGTCCATCATGAATCACGCGGCGACCGACCAGTCCGCGATACGGGTGAGCAAGTTCTCGTCCGCCGCGTTCTCGGCGTGCCCCATGCCTCGCTCCAGCCACAGCTGGGCGCCACCCTGTGCCGCGTCCACCAGCATTCTCGGGTGGTCGAGCGGAAAGTACGGGTCCTTGTCGCCGTGCACGATCAGCAGCGGGGCCGGGGCGATGAGCGGGACCGAACCGACCGGGGAGAGCGGCACGGGGTTCCACTCGTTGTGGTCGATCCGGGTGCGGAAGCCGTACCGGCCGACCAGTCGGCCGGTGGGGCGGGTCACCACCCAGTGCAGCCGGCGCATCGGGGCCGTACCCCGGTAGTACCAACGGGCGGGAGCACTCACAGCAACCACTGCATCCGCGTGCGCTTCTGTGCGCCCCCCGTGCGCGGGAACTGTGAGGGGAAGCTGTTCCTCGGCCGCGGTCGTGTCGGGCGCCGTATACAGCGCACCGTGCCGAAGCACTACGGAACCACCCATCGAGAATCCGACCGTAACCACCCGGCGGTGCCCGAGGGAGCGCGCCCAGGCCACCGCTGCGGCCAGGTCCAGCACCTCGCGGTCACCCACCGTCGACCGCCCGCCGGAGCCTCCGTGCCCCCGGAAGGAGAACGTGATCACGGCTGCACGCTGGGAGAACACCCGCGCCGCACGCCGCACGGCGGGCCGGTCCGCCGATCCGGTGAAACCGTGCGCGATCACGATCGCCGTATCGACCGCGACCGGGGCGGCGGCGGGGCCGGCACCGGCTGTACACGGCTCGTACACCGCCTCGATCGACAGCCCGTCATCGGTCCGCAATGTCGTACGCCGGGCTCCCGGGGTGATCAAGCAAACAGAAGAACTCCGAAACGAACTCTCGGACACAGAACTCATGTGGGCTATTCTGCTGGGAAGAGGATCCGGGCAATGCAGCCCCCGGGTCCTTTTGTGCTTTCCGTGCGTTGTTACGACGACGTTTCGACAAGCTCAGCGGTCCCGGGGCATGGGGCCGCACCGTAAAACCCGTATGACAGGTGTCGTACGGCCGCACCGAACCGTACGAAGAAGTGCCGCATACTCCCCCGGGCCCAGCCCGGGAGTGCCCCTCTCGCAGGGAACGAGGAGGACCGACGTAATGGGCGAGCAAGGCGAGCAAACCGTGCACGATCATCGACCGACAACCCAGGCAGGTGGGCGGCGATGAGTTCACTGCTGCTTCTGACGAATGCCCTCCAGCCGTCGACGGAGGTGCTTCCCGCCCTCGGCCTGCTCCTGCACAGCGTGCGGGTGGCCCCCGCCGAAGGACCCGCTCTCGTCGACACCCCCGGTGCCGACGTCATCCTGGTCGACGGCCGCCGCGACCTGCCGCAGGTGCGGTCGCTGTGCCAGCTGCTGCGCTCCACCGGACCGGGCTGCCCGCTGATCCTCGTCGTGACGGAGGGTGGTCTCGCGGCCGTCACCGCCGACTGGGGCATCGACGACGTGCTGCTGGACACGGCGGGACCGGCCGAGGTGGAGGCCCGGCTGCGGCTCGCCACCGGCCGGCAGCAGCTCACCTCCGACGACTCCCCGATGGAGATCCACAACGGCGACCTGTCGGTCGACGAGGCGACGTACAGCGCGAAGCTGAAGGGCCGGGTCCTCGACCTGACCTTCAAGGAATTCGAACTTCTCAAGTACCTCGCGCAGCACCCGGGCCGGGTCTTCACCCGCGCCCAGCTGCTCCAGGAGGTCTGGGGCTACGACTACTTCGGCGGTACGCGGACGGTCGACGTCCATGTCCGGCGACTGCGCGCCAAGCTCGGCCCCGAGCACGAGTCGCTGATCGGCACGGTCCGCAACGTCGGTTACCGCTTCGTCGCACCGGAAAAAGTGGAGCGCGCGGCCGGGGAGGCCAAGGCCCGGACCGCGGCGGCCGCACCTGCCGAACCCGTCACCCGTCCGGAGCACTCGGAGGTAGCCGAGGTCACGGAAGAAGCCCCGGTCCGGCCTGCCAAGAGGTAGTTCCATCCGCGTAGACTGCCGCGCGTGGCCAAGGTGACGCGGGACGATGTGGCGAGACTGGCGGGGACGTCGACCGCGGTCGTCAGCTACGTCATCAACAACGGACCCCGGCCGGTTGCCCCGGCCACGCGCGAGCGGGTACTCGGCGCGATCAAAGAGCTGGGTTACCGGCCCGACCGGGTCGCGCAGGCGATGGCGTCGCGGCGGACCGATCTCATAGGAATGATCGTTCCGGATGCCCGGCAGCCGTTCTTCGCAGAGATGGCGCACGCGGTCGAACAGGCCGCGGCCGAGCGCGGGAAAATGGTCCTCGTCGGCAATTCCGACTACCGCGACGAGCGCGAGGTCCACTACCTGCGGGCCTTCCTCGGAATGCGGGTGTCCGGTCTGATCCTGGTCAGCCAGGGCCCCAGCGAGCGGGCCGCTGCCGAGATCGAGGCGTGGGACGCACGGGTCGTGCTGCTGCACGAGCGGCCGGAGGCGATCGACGACGTCGCGGTCGTCACGGACGACATCGGCGGCGCGCAGCTGGCCACCCGGCACCTGCTCGAACACGGCAACGCATACGTGGCGTGCCTCGGCGGCATGGAGACGACCCCGGCGGTCGGCGACCCGGTCGCCGACCACGTCGAAGGATGGCGCCGGGCGATGCACGAGTCGGGACGGTCGACGGAGGGGCGGCTCTTCCAGGCCCCGTACAACCGCTACGACGCCTACCGGGTGGCGCTGGGGCTGCTCGCGGGCCCGGACCGCCCGCCGGCGATCTTCTGCTCGACGGACGACCAGGCCATCGGGGTGCTGCGGGCTGCGCGCGAACTGCGGATCGATGTGCCCGGGGAACTCGCGGTGGCGGGCTTCGACGACGTGAAGGAAGCGGGTCTGACCGATCCGCCGCTGACCACGATCTCCTCGGACCGCCCGGCGATGGCGCGGGCCGCGGTGGACCTGGTGCTCGACGACTCGCTACGGGTGTCGGGGTCCCGGCGGGAGCGGCTGAAGCAGTTCCCGTCGGCGCTGGTGGTGCGGCGGTCGTGCGGGTGCGGGGAGCCGGCGGCCGGTCAGGGGCGGTAGGCGGCGACGCCTGTAGGGCCTTTATATCGGGCATACGAGGTTCTGCCGGGCTTCTCAGGACGTGCTCAGGCTTCTCTCATGTTCGCCGGACACAGTCGGGGACATGACTGAGAGCCAGCGCCCGAGCGGCGAGTACCCGATGTACCCCTCGTACGGCAACGGCGACGCGGCCTACCCGCCGCCGCCTGCGCACCAGCCCGCGCAGCCGATCTCCACGGGCCCCGGAACGACCGTGTGGCCCGGCAGCGGCGGCGCCGGTCACAGTGGTGGCGACCACTACGGCGGCTACGGTCAAGGGCTGCCGCAGCCCGCCCCGGAGCCGTCCGGGCACGGGCGCCGGGCCAAGCGGCCGGTCGCCCTGCTGGCGGCCGTCGCGGTCGCGGCGGCGGTCGTCGGCGGTGTCACCGCCACCGCCGTCGGTCAGTTCACCGGCACCGGTTCCAGCGGCACCGACAGCAGTTCGGTGGTCAGCGGCACGACCGTCTCGCAGAGCAGCACGGGCACCGTCGCCGGTGTCGCGAAGGCGGTGTCACCGACGATCGTCGAGATCGGCGCGACATCGACCGCGGGCGAGTCCACCGGCTCCGGCGTGATCATCACGTCCGACGGCGAGATCGTCACCAACAACCACGTCATCGCGGGCGCCTCGTCGATCAAGGTGACGCTCAGCACCGGCAGGACGTACACCGCGAAGGTCGTCGGCACCGACGCCGACAAGGATCTGGCGCTGATCGATCTGCAGGGCGCGAGCGGGCTGAAGACGGCCACGCTCGGCGACTCCTCCGGGATCAAGGTCGGTGACCAGGTCGTCGCGATCGGCTCGCCCGAGGGCCTCACCGGCACCGTCACCAGCGGCATCGTCTCCGCGCTGAACCGCGACGTCACCGTCGCCAAGGACAGTGAGGGCGGTCAGGGGCAGGGGCAGCAGGGCGGCGGCAGTGACTGGCCGTTCGAGTTCGGCGGACGACAGTTCAACGGCGACACCGGCAACTCCACCACCACGTACAAGGCCATCCAGACCGACGCCTCGCTCAACCCCGGCAACTCCGGCGGTGCGCTCATCAACATGAACGGCGAGATCATCGGCATCAACTCCGCTATGTATTCCGCGAGTTCGGCCGGCGGATCGAGCAGCTCCGGTGCGGGCAGCGTCGGTCTCGGCTTCGCCATCCCGGTGAACACGCTCAAGGCCGACCTCGACACCCTGCGGGACGGCGACAGCTCCTGAGGAGATCAGCCATGAACCACCCGTCCGACACCCCCACCGGCCCGGCGGACCTGGCTCTGCCGCTCGCACTGGCGGCTCGGTCCGCCGCGACGGCCCGGCGCGCCACGGAACTCCGTGCGACCACCACGATCACCACCGGCCGCGGACGCCGGGCCGCGCGACGCCGCGCCACGGCCGTGCGAGGCTGAAGGCACCCCGGCAGCGCAGAGAGAAGAGGACGACGAGCGATGAGTCCCGCCGAAGACGATCCGCAGCGCATCCTGATCGTCGACGACGAGCCGGCCGTACGCGAGGCCCTGCAGCGCAGTCTCGCCTTCGAGGGATACGGCACACAGGTCGCCGTCGACGGAATCGACGCACTGGCCAGGGCGGAGTCGTACGCCCCCGACCTGATCGTCCTCGACATCCAGATGCCGCGGATGGACGGCCTGACCGCCGCCCGCCGCATCCGTTCCACCGGCGCCACCACTCCCATCCTGATGCTCACCGCCCGCGACACCGTCGGCGACCGCGTAACCGGACTCGACGCCGGCGCCGACGACTACCTGGTCAAGCCCTTCGAACTGGACGAGCTCTTCGCCCGCATCCGGGCCCTGCTGCGCCGCAGCTCGTACACGGCCGTGGCGGGCGGTGACATCCCCGACGACAATGTGCTGTCCTTCGCCGATCTGCAGATGGACCTCGCCACCCGCGAGGTCACCCGCGGCTCGCGCCGCGTCGAGCTGACCCGGACCGAATTCACGCTGCTGGAGATGTTCCTGGCCCACCCGCGGCAGGTGCTGACCCGCGAGCAGATCCTGAAGGCGGTCTGGGGCTTCGACTTCGAACCGAGCTCCAACTCCCTGGACGTGTACGTGATGTACCTGCGCCGCAAGACGGAAGCGGGCGGCGAACCACGGCTCGTGCACACAGTGCGGGGCGTCGGGTACGCGCTGCGGGCCGGCGGAGGTGACGGGTGACGAGCCCGCTTCACCGGATCCGCGCACTGCCGCTGCGCTCCCGGCTGGCGATGCTGGTCGCGACCGCGGTGGCGGTCGCCGTGGCGGCGGTGGCCCTGGCCTGCTGGCTGACCACGCGGGACCGGCTGATCGAGCAGCTCGACAGCAGCCTGCGGCAGGTCAACGTCGGTCAGCAGACCGTCGAGAGTCTCAACGCAGCCTGTCTGCAGGGCCTGCCGCAGGACAGCGACTCCGGCGGGCCGGAGATCCCCTACACGATCCAGGTGGTGACACCCACGAGCACGAGGCCGTGCACCTGGCCCGGCAAGTCCGCGATCCCGGTGCAGTCCGCCGACCGGGCCGTCGCAGCCGGGGAGCGGCGGGACGCGGTGCACACCACCGAGGCGAAGGACGGCGTCAAGATGCGCGTCTACACCTCGGAGGCCCACATCGGCCCACTGGTCCGGCCCGGTCTCGCCGTCTCGGTGGCGTTGCCCATGGAGCAGGTCACCGCCCCCCTCAACCAGCTCGCGGTCGTCCTCCTCATGGTGTCCGGCATCGGCGTCATCGGAGCGGGCGCCGCCGGGCTGTGGGTCGCCCGCACCGGACTGCGCCCCGTCGACGAGCTCACCGAAGCCGTCGAGCATGTCGCCCGCACCGAGGACCTCACACTCCGCATCCCGGCCGAGGGCGAGGACGAGATCGCCCGGCTGTCCCGCTCCTTCAACTCGATGACTGCCGCCCTCGCCACCTCCCGCGACCGGCAGGCGCAGCTGATCGCGGACGCCGGGCACGAGCTGCGCACGCCGCTGACCTCGTTGCGTACGAACGTGGAACTGCTCGCCCGCAGCGAGGAGACCGGCCGTCCGATCCCGCCGGACGACCGCAGGGCACTGATGAAGTCGGTCACGGCGCAGATGACCGAGCTGGCAGCGCTCATCGGCGACCTCCAGGAACTGGCCCGTCCGGACGCGGCCCAGCCCGGCCCGCTCCAGGTCGTCGCCCTGCACGACATCGCATCGGCCGCGCTGGAACGGGCCCGGCTCCGCGGCCGCGAGCTGACCATCACCGCGGACCTCGAACCCTGGTACGTACGGGCCGAGCCGGCGGCACTGGAGCGGGCGGTCGTCAACGTCCTCGACAACGCCGTGAAGTTCAGCCCGCAGCACGGCACGATCGCCGTGGCCCTGCACGGCGGGGAGCTGACCGTACTGGACCAGGGCCCGGGCATCCCCGAAGAGGAACTCCCCTTCGTCTTCGAGCGCTTCTGGCGCTCCCCGTCCGCCCGCCAGCTGCCGGGTTCGGGCCTGGGCCTGTCGATCGTCGCGCGCACGGTCCAGCAGGCGGGCGGCGAGGTCACGCTGCGCCGGGCGCCCGGTGGCGGCACGGAGGCATGCATCAGGCTGCCGGGCGCCCCGCAGCCGCCGCCGGAGACCACCTGAGCCGCCCCGGACGACCGCTCAGGCCCCGGAGTTGTGCCGGATCAGTGATGCGACCAGGCCGGGCCGGGTGGCGGGGAAGTCCAGCGGGACGATCCCGAGCCCGGTCCAGCCGGACGCCTCGGAGCCGTCGAGGTACGACTGCACCTGCGGGTTGAGCCGGTCCGCGTTCCAGCGGGGCGGCATCAGGGCCGCCGTGCTCACGTAATTCATGAACAGCTTCCCGGGCTGCTGCGCGGCCTTGCGGAACTGGGACTCGATCTTCGGGTACTTGGCGAACGGTTCCGCCATGTAGTCGTCCTGGATGTCGAAGAGTGCGGGATCGGCGTAGCGGACGCCGGGCAGTCCGCCGTTGTCGGCGAGCAGCACGACCTTGCCGCGGGCCTCGCCCAGTGCCGGCAGCGCGGGGTCGATCCGGAACAGCGGCCGCCAGCCCTTGGCGTCGAGGTACAGGTCGAAGATCCGCCGGAACTCGGCGTCGCTCTCCTCGGAGTACTCCTGCTTGACCCGCATCAGCACGGTCTCGGTCGGCCGCTCGGCCAGGAAGTCCCAGCAGGCGCCGAGGACGTCACCGAACATCAGGTTCTGGTACGAGGCTCCGTGATGGATCGCGAAGGAGTCGCCGGTGACCCGGCACCGTACGTCGAGAAAGCGGATGCCGCTGTTGAGCTGCTCGGCGACGGTGGTGTTCTGGCACTCGGTCCACGGGCCGCCGTAGCGGGCGCCGGAGTCGTGCGTTCCGGGGATGGTCAGGCGTTGTACGGGGGTGGCGTCGGCGAGGCCGGCCATCCAGTCCTGCGTGGTGGGAGCTGCCCGGCGGGCTGCGGCGGTCGCGGGTTCCGTCCTGGCGAGAGCGGTGGCGGAGAGGGCGAGTGCGCCGGTCAAGAAGGTTCTGCGGGTGCTCATGCGGGTGCCTCCGTCGGCTGCGTGGGGGGTCAGCCTTCGGAGTATGACGGGTACACGCCACAACGGGAACGGGGCCGCGTCGCCGGTACGCGCGCCCGGCCGAGAGGCCCTAGACCGCGGCCGGGCCCGTCGCCTGACGTACCGCCGCCACCGTGCTCGCCTCCACCGCGGCGACGCCCGCTTCACTCGCCGGCCCCAGACCGTGGCGGGCGGCGAGCCACGAGGCATCGTTGCAGGTCACCCAGGTGTCACCGGCGGCATCCTGCCAGGCCAGCGCCTTCGACGGGAGGTCGATGCCGGCGGTCTGCCGGTCCTGCATCAGCTGCGTGCCGCCTTCGGGCTTGCCGAAGATGAGCAGCTCGGTCGGCCTGAGTTCCAGGCCGATGCGAGCGGCATGGTCCGCATGGTCGATCCGTGCGAACACCTGGAAGCCCGAGGCGCTGATCGCCTCCTGGAGCCGGTCGATCGTTTCGCGGACGGACCCGTTGCAGGCGACGGTGACCAGGCCGTCGTCCGCCTCTGCTTCGGCTTCTGCAGTCATGTTCCGACACTAGGCGAGGCCCGGGCCCGAACCCGTGACGACAGCGGGGCGGTGGGCCGGATGGCCCACCGCCCCGCTCACTCGATCGCCGGACCCCTACTGAATGACCGTGATCCGGTCCGTGGCCGGCGGGGCCAACGGCGCGGTGGCCGACGAGTGCGCCGCCAGGTACGCGTTGAACAGGTCCAGGTCGGACGCGCCGACCAGCTTGTCGGTGCCCTGTCCGAGCGCCGCGAAGCCGTCGCCCCCGCCCGCGAGGAACTCGTTCATCGCGACGCGGTACGTCTTGGCCGGGTCGATCGCCGCGCCGTTCAGCTTGATCGTGTCGACGACGACGCGGGCCGCGCCCGTCTTCGTCATGTCGAGGGTGTACGTGAGGCCCTTGGAGACCTGAAGGATCTTCGGGCTGGCCTCGTTGGCGCCGCTGACCTGCTGCTGGAGCGCGCTGACCAGCTGCGCACCGGTCAGGTCGACGACATTCATCATGTTGGTGAAGGGCTGCACGGTGAACGACTCGCCGTACGTCACCACCCCGTCGCCCTCACTGCCGGTCGACTTGTACACCAGGTCCGCGCGGATGCCGCCCGGGTTCATGAAGGCGACGACCGCCCCGCCCTTGTCCGCGGGGGCCAGGCCCTCCAACTGCGCGTCGGCGATCAGGTTGCCGAGCGGCTTCTCGGGGGCCGTGGAACCGCGGCCGTTGATGTCGGCGCTGATGAAGCCCTGCGGCCTGTTCGCGACCGGGGCCGCGAGGGTGTTCCAGCGGGCGATCAGGGCCGTCATGTCGGTGGCCTTGGGCTGGTCCCGGGTGACGATGTGATTCGCCGAGACCGGGTTCAGGGAGCTCGACGACTTCACCGACGTACGCACGATGTCCTTGGTGCGGCGGTCGTACGTGAGGGTCGTGTCCGTGTACAGCTTGCCGAACGACGCCGCCGAGGTGACCAGACGCGGGTTGCCCGCCGGGTCCGGCACGGTGCACACGTACGCCTGGTGCGTGTGGCCTGTGACCAGCGCGTCGACCTTCGGGCTGATGCCCTTGGCGATGTCCACGATCGGCCCCGAGATGCCGTCACCGGCGCCGGGGCTGTCGCAGTTGTAGTTGTACGAGGAGGAGGCCGGGGCCCCGCCCTCGTGGATGAGCGCGACGATGGACTTCACGCCCTGGCGGTCGAGCTCCTTGGCGTACTTGTTGACCGTCTCGATCTCGTCGTGGAACTTCAGGCCCTTGACGCCGTTGGCGGTGACGATGTCGGGCGTGCCCTCCAGGGTCACCCCGATGAAGCCGATCTTGACGCCGTTCTTCTTCCACACCGTGTACGGCTTGAGGATCGGCTTGCCGGTCTTCTCGTCCGTCACATTGGCGGCGAGGTACGGGAAGTCCGCGCCCCGGAACGTCCTGTCCTTCTCGTAACACCCCTCGACCGGGTGGCAGCCGCCGTTCTGGAGGCGGGCCAGCTCGACGGCGCCCTCGTCGAACTCGTGGTTGCCGACGGTCGTCACGTCGAGGTCGATCTTGTTGAGCGCCTCGATGGTCGGCTCGTCGTGGAAGAGCCCGGACAGCAGCGGGCTCGCGCCCACCATGTCGCCGCCGGCCGCGGTTATGGAGTACGGGTGCCCCTTGCGCGCGGTGCGCAGCGAGGAGGCGAGGTATTCGACACCACCGGCCGGGATCGCCTTCGTCGTACCGTCGGCCTGCGTCTCGGTGACGTTGCCGGCCGATCCGGCCGGCGGCTCCAGGTTGCCGTGCAGGTCGTTGAAGGACAGCAGCTGGACGTCGACGGTGCGCGCGGGCGTGTGGTGCCCGTGACCGCGGTCCTGGGCGCCGGCCGGCATCGCCGCGACGAGTGCGCCGACGGTGGCCAGCCCGGCCGCGGCGGCGAGCACCCGCCGTGACGCACGGTTCTTCTGCGGTGTCGCTGACATCGGTCCCCTTGTGAGTTCAGCGGGAGGGTTCGGCCCGCAGCCTAGAGTCAACGCGCGTAGCGCGACAGGTGTTTCGCGTTACGAACCGGTTGCCATGTGGTCGGTAAGGGGATCAACTCCCCCGCACCGCCCACAGCTCGCACCTATCCGGTCGAAAACGTCACGGCAATGGCCGAGCCCCGCGACACCTCACTGCCCCCCTCACGGCCCCGCCCCGCCGTACGCTCGTACGCATGACGACTGATGTACCCCTCCCCGCTCCCGGGCGTGAGATCCGGACGCTCGACGTGCTCTCCGCCGACCAGGCCGGAGCCGTCCTCGATCTGCTCGACGAAGCGACCCGCGCCGACGGCAGGCCCGCGGTCTCCGAGCAGGGCCGGCTGCAGCTCAGGGGCGGGCACCGGGAGGGTGTGCGCCACCTTCTGCTCACCAGCTCGGGCACCCTCGTCGGGTACGCGCAGCTGGAGGACACCGACCCCGTCGAGGCACCGGCCGCCGAGCTGGTCGTGCACCCCGCGCACCGCGGCCAGGGGCACGGGCGGGCGCTGGGCGCCGCCCTCCTCGCCGCGACCGGGAAGCGGCTGCGCGTCTGGGCACACGGAGGGAAGTCCGCGGCACGCCACCTCGCCCAGGTCCTCGGCCTCTCCCTCTTCCGTGAGCTGCGTCAGCTGCGCCGCACCTTGAGCCCGCTGGACATGGCGGAGCCCGTGCTGCCGCCGGGCGTCACCGTCCGCACCTTCGTGCCCGGCCAGGACGACGCCGCCTGGCTCGCGGTGAACAGCGCCGCCTTCGCCCACCACCCCGAGCAGGGGGCGCTCACCCAGCGCGACCTGGACGACCGCAAGGCAGAGCCGTGGTTCGACCCGAAAGGCTTCTTCCTGGCCGAGCGCGACGGCGAGCTGATCGGCTTCCACTGGACGAAGGTGCACGCCGAGGAGCAGCTCGGCGAGGTGTACGTCCTCGGCATCCGGCCCGACGCGCAGGGCGGCGGCCTCGGCAAGGCGCTCACCGCGATCGGGCTGCGCCATCTCGCCGCCGAGGGGCTGCCGACCGCGATGCTCTACGTCGACGCGGACAACAAGGCGGCCCTGACGGTGTACGAGCGGATGGGCTTCGCCACCCACGAGGTGGACCTGATGTACCGCACGGAGTCCTGAACAGCCGGTTCGGAGTCCTGAGCAGCCCGCCCGGAGTCCGGGGCGGCACAGCTTTCCCGGGGGGCGGCGTCGCTTGACGCCGCCCCTTCTTTCCGCCACCCTTTCACTACTCAATTAGTGAAAGGGTGAACATGGCAGAGTCCGCAGCGGTCGAGTTCCGCATCGACCGGCGCAGCGGCGTCGCCACGTACCTCCAGATCGTCCAGCAGACCAAACAGGCCCTCCGCCTCGGCCTGCTGGAGCCCGGCGACCGGCTGCCCACCGCACGCGAGGTCGTCGAGGCGACCGCGATCAACCCGAACACCGTGCTCAAGGCCTACCGCGAGCTGGAACGCGAAGGTCTCGTCGAGGCCCGGCGCGGGCTCGGCACGTTCGTGCGCCGGACCCTCGGTTCCACGGCCACCACCGACACGCCCCTGCGGGGGGAACTCACCGACTGGGCCCGCCGGGCACGGGAGGCGGGACTGGAACGCGACGACATGGACGCGCTCTTCGCCGCCGTACTGGACAGCACGTTCAAGGGGGACAGCCACACATGACAGGCGCTGCGATCGAGGCGAACGGCCTCGGCGTGAAGTACCGGCGCGGAGCCGGGGAATGGGCGCTGCGCGACTGCTCGTTCCGGCTGCCCACGGGGCGCGTGTGCGCGCTCGTCGGGCCCAACGGCGCAGGCAAGTCCACTCTGCTCGCCCTCGCCGCAGGGTTCCTCCGGCCGGTCGAGGGGACAGTACGGATCCTGGACGCCACGCCCGCCGAGGCACGGTCCCGGATGGCGTTCGTGGCCCAGGACAAGCCGCTGTACCCGCAGTTGACGGTCGCCGAGACACTCTGGGCGGGCGCCGAGCTGAACCCCGCCACCTGGGACCAGGCCATCGCCGAGCGCGTCACCGGGGACCTGCCCAGGGACGCCAGGGTCCGGACGCTCTCCGGTGGCCGGCGCACTCGCCTGGCTCTGGCACTCGCGCTCGGCAAGCAGCCCGAACTGCTGCTGCTCGACGAGCCGATGGCCGACCTCGACCCGCTCGCCCGGCACCGGCTGATGGGCGTCCTGATGGCGGAGGCCGCCGAGCACGCCACCACCATCGTGATGTCCTCACACATCCTCGCCGAGCTGGAGGGTGCCTGCGACTACCTCCTGCTCGTCGACGGCGGCCGGGTCCGCCTCGGCGGCGAGACGGAGGACATCCTCGCCGCGCACGCCCTGCTGACGGGTCCGGTACGGGAGCTGGCACCGCACACCGTCGTCGAGTCCCGCACGACGGGACGGCAGCTGACCGCACTCGTACGGAGGGAGGGCCCGGTGGACGACTCGGCCTGGGAGATCGCGGAACCGTCACTGGAGGAGCTGCTGCTGGCGCATCTCCGGTCACCGGAGGCACCGGCGCTGCTGACACCGAGCGCGGCGCACGCCACGGTCCCCGGAGAGGCGGTGGCGGCGCGATGAGCACCCTCGGTCTCCGCGGCCCCGCCCGGGTCGTAGTACGCCGGCACCACCGCACGCTGTGGACCGCCGGTGCCCTCGCGGGCGCCGGGATCGTCGCCGTGGCCGGTACCTATCTGTGGATGAGCTCGGTCTCCGACACGTTCGCGGGCACCGGCTGCTCGGTCGAGCACACCGTCAGCGGCTGCGGT
Organism: Streptomyces sp. NPDC005262; assembly: GCF_042872425.1. NCBI lineage: Bacteria > Bacillati > Actinomycetota > Actinomycetes > Kitasatosporales > Streptomycetaceae > Streptomyces > Streptomyces sp. NPDC005262. Next base: position 40,305 of record NZ_JBIAKK010000012.1, on the reverse strand, counting down.
GTCTCCGTCCGGCACTTCCTGAGCAGCGAGTTCGTCTTCAGCCGTCTGCTCACGTACGCGAGCGTGGTGATGCTGCTCCTGCCCGCCCTCATCGGCATGTTCGTCGCAGGCCCGATGTTCGGCCGGGAGCTGGAGAGCGGCACGTACCGGCTGGCCTGGGCCCAGTCGGTGACCCCGGCCCGCTGGCTCGCCGCCAACCTCGCGGTGCCCGCCGTGCTGTCTCTGGCCGGGATGTCCGTCCTGTCCGCCGTCTACGCGTGGGCGCGGGCCCGGGCGGACCTCACCCACTACCCGTCGGCTTGGTACAACCGGGAGGTCTACGGCTCGATGGGTACCGTCCCCGCCGGTTACGCCCTCTGCATGCTGGCCTTCGGCGCCCTCGCCGGGCTGGTGCTGCGGCGCACCGTCAGTGCCATGTTCGTGACGGTGACCGGATACGGCGCACTGGTGATCGCCCTGAACACCGTGCGCAACGATCTGTGGCCGACCCGTACGGGTACGTCCGCGGCCGGAAGCGGTCTCCGGATCCCCCACGGGGCCTCCGGTGCAGGGCACGGCTGGCTGACCAGCGGCGGCAAACGGCTTCCCGCCGGCGTGTGCCCCGACTCGGCCGCCGACTGCCTGGCCGGGAAGGACATCACCCTCCGCTACCTCGACTACCACCCCGCCTCGCACTTCTGGCCGCTCCAGCTGGTCGAGACCGGCATCCTGCTCGTCCTCGCCGCCGCTGCCGTCGCCCTCGCCTTCCGCGTGCTGCGCCGCCGCCACGGCTGACCGCCCCGATCGCCGGGGGTCCGGGCCTCAGCGGAGCGGCCCGGACCCCGCACAGGCGGCCCGTCGCCGCAACTGCGCACCCGCACACCGCTTCCTGCACGTCATGTCGCCGTTACCGGCCATTCAGACGCGCTTGCAACCCTCTCAGGATGCAGCCAGCTGTGCCGACCCCCCGCAACGGGAAAAATCCCGGCAGAGACCGTGCGATTCCCGCGATCTCCGTACCGTCCGACGCGCCCCAGGGGCCTTCCGCGCGGAACAATAGGGCCATGAGCCAGCAGCCCAGCTCCGAGGTCCCGGTCCAGCCCGCCGCGCAGCCGTCCATCGGCTCTCTCGCCGCGCACCGTCCGCATGCCGTCGCGTCGGCGAACGGCGGACTTTCCACCGCTGCCGACCTCGATCCCGATCTCGACGCGGACGCGGATGCGTACGAACCCGATGTCGACGGCGACGAGCTGCCCCAGGGCCGGTTCCTGGACCGGGAGCGCAGTTGGCTCGCGTTCAACGAGCGAGTGCTGGAACTCGCCGAGGACCCTGCTACGCCCCTCCTCGAACGGGCGAATTTTCTCGCGATCTTCGCCTCTAACCTGGACGAGTTCTTCATGGTCCGGGTGGCGGGCCTCAAGCGCCGTATCGCCACCGGCGTCGCCACCCGCTCCGCCTCCGGTCTGCAGCCCCGCGAGGTCCTCGACCTGATCTGGACCCGGTCGCGCGAGCTCATGGCCCGGCACGCCGCCTGCTACCAGCAGGACATCGCGCCCGCACTTTCCGACGAGGGCATCCAGCTGATCCGCTGGCCGGAGCTGACCGAGAAGGAACAGGCCCGCCTGTTCACGTTCTTCCGGCAGCGGGTCTTCCCCGTGCTGACGCCGCTGGCCGTCGACCCGGCGCACCCGTTCCCGTACATCTCGGGCCTCTCGCTCAACCTCGCGGTCGTCGTGCGCAACCCGGTGAGCGGCCACCGCCACTTCGCCCGCGTCAAGGTGCCGCCGCTGCTGACCCGGTTCCTGGAGGCGTCTCCGCAGCGGTACGTCCCCATCGAGGACATCATCGCCGCGCATCTGGAAGAGCTCTTCCCGGGCATGGAGGTCCTTGCCCACCACATGTTCCGGGTCACCCGGAACGAGGACCTGGAGGTCGAGGAGGACGACGCCGAGAACCTCCTCAAGGCCCTGGAGAAGGAGCTCATGCGGCGCCGTTTCGGCCCGCCGGTGCGCCTGGAGGTCGAGGAGTCCATCGACCCGTACGTACTGGACCTGCTGGTCCGCGAGCTCAAGGTGTCCGACGCCGAGGTCTACCCGCTGCCCGGACCGCTCGACCTCACCGGACTGTTCGGCATAGCGTCCCTGGACCGGCCCGAGCTGAAGTTCCCCAAGTTCATCGCGGGCACCCACCGCGATCTCGCCGAGGTCGAGTCAGCCTCCGCACCGGACATCTTCGCCGCGCTGCGCGAACGCGATGTGCTGCTGCACCACCCGTACGACTCGTTCTCCACCTCCGTCCAGGCGTTCCTGGAGCAGGCGGCGGGCGACCCGGACGTGCTCGCGATCAAGCAGACGCTGTACCGGACCTCGGGCGACTCGCCGATAGTCGACGCGCTGATCGACGCCGCCGAGTCCGGCAAGCAGGTCCTCGTGCTCGTCGAGATCAAGGCCCGCTTCGACGAGCAGGCCAACATCAAGTGGGCGCGCAAGCTGGAGGAGGCCGGCTGCCACGTCGTCTACGGCCTCGTCGGGCTGAAGACCCACTGCAAGCTCTCGCTCGTGGTCCGCCAGGAGGGCGACACGCTGCGCCGCTACTCGCACGTCGGGACCGGCAACTACCACCCGAAGACGGCACGGCTGTACGAGGACCTAGGCCTGCTGACCGCGGACCCGCAGGTCGGGGCGGATCTCTCCGACCTCTTCAACCGGCTCTCCGGCTACTCCCGCCGCGAGACGTACCGCCGGCTGCTCGTCGCCCCGAAGTCCCTGCGCGACGGACTGATCTCCCGGATAAACAAGGAGATCGCGCACCATCGGGCCGGGCGCCCCGCCTACGTGCGCTTCAAGGTCAACTCGATGGTCGACGAAGCGATCATCGACGCCTGCTACCGGGCCGCCCAGGCGGGCGTGCCGGTGGACATCTGGGTACGCGGCATCTGTGCGATCCGCCCCGGCGTCCCCGGCCTCTCCGAGAACATCCGGGTCCGCTCGATACTGGGCCGCTTCCTCGAACACTCCCGGGTCTTCTCGTTCGGCAACGGCGGCGAGCCCGAAGTGTGGTTCGGCAGCGCCGACATGATGCACCGCAACCTCGACCGCCGGATCGAAGCACTGGTCCGCGTCACCGACCCCGCCCACCGCGTCGCGCTCAACCGGCTCCTGGAGACAGGTATGGCCGACACCACCTCCTCCTGGCACCTCGGTCCCGACGGGAACTGGACCCGGCACGCCACGGACGCGGACGGTCAGCCGCTGCGGCACATACAGGAAATGCTCATTGACGCCCGGAGGCGCCGGCGTGCGACGCCCTGACCACCCGACGACGACCCGGACGGACGTGTCCGCGGGCGCGGTCCTCGGCCCCTACCTGCAGGAACAGGCCGCGGACTTCCTGCGGAGCCTGCGGCTGCACCGCGAGAACAGCGCTCCCACGGACGCCGGGTCCGTCGCCGCCGAAGAGGCCGCCTGCGCGCTGCGCCGGTCGGCCCGCCGCATCAGCGGCACCCTGCACACCTTCCGCTCGGCACTCGAACCGGGCTGGGCCGAACAGCTCCGTACGGAACTGGCCTGGCTCTCGGGCACCCTGGCCCGCGAGCACGCGTACGCGACCCGGCTCACCCGGCTCCTCGACGCGCTGCACGCCCTGTCCGGCTCCTCGCTGCCCGCGGCCCGCGCGAAGGCCACCGGCGTCGTACCCCGCGACGCCGATGCCGCCCAGCACGAAGTCGCCCAGCAGGCCGTCGTCCACGCCAAGGAACGCGCCGCGCTCGACGTCGGCGCGGCCCGGGCCGGGGCGCTGCTGGAGCGGCAGCTGACCCTCGCCAGGACCCGGGCGCATTCGGCGGCGCTCCAGGCGCTCGGCTCGTCCCGGTTCCACGCGGTCGCCGACGCGGTCGCCCTGCTCGCCTCCGAGGTCCCGCTCTCCGCCGCGGCCGACGCCCCGGCCGTCGAGATGCTGCACGGGCCCGCCGACCGCGCCGAACAGCGGCTGCTCGGTGCCGTGGCCGCGCTCCCGGCGGACGAGGCGGTCGAGCCGTACAACGAGGCGTACGACGCGCCCTGGCACCAGACCCGCCTTCTGCTGCGACTGCACCGGTACGCCCACGAGGTGGTACGCGGCGCTCCCGACCCGGTCCTGGCCGCGCCCGGGCACGCGCTCGACCTGCACCGGGACGCGGCGGAGGCGGCAGCGGCGGCCGCAGCGGCGGCCCGCACACCCCGGATCGCGCCGGCCACCGCGTACGCCCTGGGGGTGCTCCACGCCGACCAGCGGCACGAGGTGGAGGCGGCCCGTGGGGTCTTCCGGGAGACCTGGCCGTACGCGGCGGCCGTGACCGCGCCATGACCGGCAGCACCGTGCTGGCCGCGGGGTGCGTGCTGTGGCGCCGGGCGCCGCACTCCGGAGAGCTGGAGATCTGCCTGGTCCACCGGCCCCGCTACGACGACTGGTCGCACCCGAAGGGCAAGCTCAAGCATGGCGAGCCGGCGAGGGACGCCGCCCTGCGCGAGGTCCTCGAGGAGACCGGGCACCACTGCGTGCCGGGTACCCCGCTGCCCACCGTCCGGTACGTCGCGAACGGCCGTCCCAAGGAAGTCACGTACTGGGCGGCCGAGGCCACGGACGGTGCTTTCGTCCCGGGCGACGAGGTGGACCGCGTCCTCTGGCTCGCCCCGGAAGCGGCCCGCACCCGCCTCACCCAGCCCCGTGACCGTGCCTTGCTGGACGCACTGCTGACCGCCCTGCCAACGGCATAGGGGCACTTTCGAGCCATCCGGCGACGGAGCGGCAGAGGGCCCACCGGCCCCGGTTCCCACACGCTCCGCGCACATCACGCGACCTCAGCGCGAGCGCCGCACCGCACCGCCCGCCACGGTTCACCTTCCGTTCACTCTCCCCCGTAGGCCGCTTCACCTGTTCTGCCTAATTTCGGCAGTGCACGGTGCGCGGCGAAACGCCGCACCACCCACCACAACGCACGCCGTCGTAGAACGAACAAGACCTCGGCGGCTTCTGGAAGGAAAAACCCGAAAGTGAAGCTTCAGCGCAAGAACCGGCTTCGTGCCACCGCGCTCGGTGCCCTCGCCGTCTCCAGCGCCCTGGTCCTCACGGCGTGCGGTTCGGACAACAACAGCGGCGGCAGCGCCTCCGGCGGCAGCGGCGAGAAGACGAGCGCCGCGTCGGACGTCAAGTGCGACGACGCCAAGGGCCAGCTCCTCGCCTCCGGCTCCAGCGCACAGAAGAACGCCATGGACCTCTGGGTCAAGAACTACATGGCCGGTTGCAAGGGCGTCGAGATCAACTACAAGGCGTCGTCCTCCGGTGAGGGCATCATCGCCTTCAACCAGGGCACCGTCGGCTTCGCCGGCTCCGACTCGGCGCTGAAGCCCGAAGAGGTCGCCGACTCGAAGAAGATCTGCAAGACCGGCCAGGGCATCAACCTCCCGATGGTCGGCGGCCCGATCGCGATCGGCTTCCACCTCGAGGGTGTCGACAGCCTGACGCTGGACGCCCCCACGCTTGCCAAGATCTTCGACGGCAAGATCAAGAAGTGGAACGACACCGCGATCGCCAAGCTCAACGACGGCGTGAAGCTTCCGAACAAGGCGATCCAGGCCTTCCACCGCTCCGAGGACTCCGGCACCACGCAGAACCTCGGCAAGTACCTCGCCGCCACCGCGCCGAGCGACTGGAAGTACGAGCCCGAGAAGAAGTGGCCGGCTCCCGGCGGCCAGGCCGCGTCCGGCTCCGCCGGTGTCGCCGCCCAGGTGAAGCAGGTCGACGGCTCGATCGGTTACTTCGAGCTCTCGTACGCCTCTTCGCAGTCCATCTCCACGGTCGACATCAACACCGGTGGCTCCGCCCCGGTCAAGGCCTCCTCGGAGAACGCGTCCAAGGCCATCGCCGCCGCCAAGATCACGGGCACCGGCAAGGACCTGGCGCTCGGCCTCGACTACACCACCAAGGCCGAGGGTGCGTACCCGATCGTCCTGGTGACGTACGAGGTCGTCTGCGACACGGGCAACAAGGCCGAGACGCTTTCCACGGTCAAGTCCTTCCTGAACTACACCGCCGGTGACGAGGGCCAGAAGCTCCTCACCGACGCCGGTTACGCGCCGATCCCGACCGAGATCAACGCCAAGGTCCGCGAGACCATCGCTTCCCTCTCGTAACCAGAAGCAACACCCGTAACACCAGCTGAATCAGCTCCACAGGCAACAGATGGCAGCCGGCCCGGTGCACCCCTCCGGGCCGGCCTGCCGCCCCACCCCATCCGGTGCACCGCCGCCAGGGGAGCGACACCGCTCCCCCACACAGACCGGAAAGACCATGGCTTCCACCACACCGATAGATACGCCACCGGCGCGCCCGGTGCAGCGCAAGCGCGCCAGGCCCAAGGCCCCCGGACGCGCAGGCGACAAAATCTTCCTGGGCCTCTCACGGGGTTCAGGCATTCTGCTGCTCGTGATCATGGCGTCGATCGCCGTGTTCCTCACGTACCGCGCGACCCTCGCCGTCTCCCAGGACCAGGGCAACTTCTTCACCACGCTGGACTGGAACCCGGTCGGCGACAAGCCGGTCTTCGGTATCGCGGTCCTGCTCTTCGGCACAGTCGTCAGCTCGATCATCGCGATGGCCATCGCGGTTCCGATCGCTGTCGGTATCGCCCTCTTCATCTCGCACTACGCGCCGCGCAAGCTGGCCGCGCCCCTCGCATACGTCGTCGACCTGCTCGCCGCAGTGCCGAGCATCGTGTACGGCATCTGGGGCGCCCTCTTCCTGGTCCCGTATCTGGAGGGCCTGAACCTCTGGCTCGACCAGTTCTTCGGCTGGACGTACGTCCTGGACAAGACCGAGGTCGGCGTCGCCCGCTCGCTCTTCACCGTCGGCATCCTGCTCGCGATCATGATCCTGCCGATCGTGACGAGCGTCAGCCGCGAAGTCTTCCTTCAGGTCCCGAGGATGAACGAGGAAGCCGCCCTCGCGCTCGGCGCCACCCGCTGGGAGGTCATCCGCCTCTCGGTGCTGCCCTTCGGCCGCTCCGGCGTGATCTCCGCGTCGATGCTGGGTCTCGGCCGCGCGCTCGGCGAGACGATGGCCGTCGCCACGGTCCTGTCGCCGAGCTTCCTCATCTCGGCGCATGTGCTGAATCCCGGCGGCGGAACGTTCGCCCAGAACATCGCGGCGAAGTTCGACGAGGCCGACCAGTTCGGGCGTGACGCCCTGATCGCCTCCGGCCTCGTCCTCTTCATCCTCACCCTGCTGGTCAACGGCGCGGCCCGGCTCATCATCGCCCGCCGCAAGGAGTACTCGGGGGCCAACGCATGAGCCAGGCAGCCAACACCGGCATTCAGGAGCGCCCCACCCCCATGGCGGCCGCTTCCAGGAACAGCCTCAGCAGCCGGGCGCTCCCCCGCTGGGCCCCGCTCGCCTTCGCGGCCGCAGCGGTCGTGCTCGGCGTCGGTATCGGCGCGGCGGCAGGCTGGCAGAGCCGCATCCAGTGGGGCCTGTTCTCCGCGGTGCTCTTCGTCGTCATCTCGTACGTCACGACGTCGGTCGTCGAGAACCGGCGCCAGGCCAAGGACCGGCTCGCCACCAGCATCGTCTGGGTGTGCTTCCTCCTCGCCGTCGTCCCGCTGGCCTCGCTGGTCTGGACGACGGTCAGCCGCGGCGCGAAGGTCCTGGACGGCTACTTCCTCACCCACTCCATGGCCGGCGTGCTCGGCACGGAGCCGGGCGGCGGTGTCTACCACGCGCTGATCGGCACCCTGGAGCAGGTCGGCCTCGCCACCCTGATCTCCGCCCCGATCGGCCTGCTGACCGCCGTCTACCTGGTGGAGTACGGCAAGGGCGCGCTCGCCAAGGCCGTGACGTTCTTCGTCGACGTGATGACCGGCATCCCGTCCATCGTGGCCGGCCTCTTCATCCTGTCGATCATGCTGATGACGCAGCTCCAGCCGTCCGGCCTGATGGGTTCGCTGGCGCTCACGATCCTGATGATCCCGGTCGTGGTCCGCTCCACCGAGGAGATGCTCAAGCTCGTCCCGAACGAGCTCCGTGAGGCATCGCTCGCCCTCGGCATCCCGAAGTGGCGCACCATCCTGAAGGTGGTCCTGCCCACCGCGATCGGCGGCATCACCACTGGTGTGATGCTTGCGATCGCCCGGATCGCCGGCGAGACCGCACCGATCATGCTGCTGGTCTTCGGCAGCCAGCTGATCAACCCGAACCCCTTCCAAGGCGCCCAGTCGTCGCTCCCCTTCTACATCTGGGAGCAGTACAAGATCGGCAGCGAGGCGTCGTACGACCGCGCCTGGGCCGCTGCTCTGGTCCTGATCGCCTTCGTCATGATCCTCAATCTGGTGGCCCGCGGCATCGCCCGCTGGAAGGCCCCGAAGACCGGCCGCTGACGCGGCACGAAAGAAGCAGTGATTCAGATGGCCAAGCGCATCGACGTCAGCGGCCTGTCCGCCTACTACGGCTCCCACCTCGCCATCGAGGACATCTCGATGACCGTGGAGCCCCGCTCCGTGACCGCCTTCATCGGCCCGTCCGGCTGCGGCAAGTCCACTTTCCTGCGCACCCTGAACCGGATGCACGAGGTCACCCCCGGTGGCCGCGTCGAGGGCAAGGTGCTGCTGGACGACGAGAACCTGTACGGCTCCCACGTCGACCCGGTCACCGTGCGCCGCACGGTCGGCATGGTCTTCCAGCGCCCGAACCCGTTCCCGACGATGTCGATCTTCGACAATGTCGCGGCGGGCCTGAAGCTGAACGGCTCGTACAAGAAGAGCCAGCTGTCGGACACCGTCGAGAAGTCCCTTCGCGGTGCCAACCTCTGGAACGAGGTCAAGGACCGCCTGAACAAGCCCGGCTCCGGTCTCTCCGGCGGCCAGCAGCAGCGCCTGTGCATCGCCCGCGCGATCGCGGTCGAGCCGGACGTGCTGCTGATGGACGAACCGTGCTCCGCCCTGGACCCGATCTCCACCCTCGCCATCGAGGACCTGATCGGCGAGCTGAAGGAACGCTTCACGATCGTCATCGTGACGCACAACATGCAGCAGGCGGCCCGCGTCTCGGACCGTACGGCGTTCTTCAACCTCGCGGCGGTCGGCAAGCCCGGCAAGCTCGTGGAGATCGACGAGACGGAGCGGATCTTCTCCAACCCGTCGGTCCAGGCGACGGAGGACTACATCTCCGGCCGCTTCGGGTGATCAAGGACAGCCTTGGGGTGCTGCATGGCGGTGCCACCCACAAGGCAAAGGGTCCGCCCCCGCTCCTCTCATGGGAGCGGGGGCGGACCCAATTCCAGGACCGGACCACCCGACATTCCGGGACCGGCCCACCCGACCGGCACATCGGGGCCGCTCGGAAAATCGTTCATGCCGGCCGACGGCCGGATCAAGTCCTTCGGCAGACCGGTCAGGACCGATCGGGGACCCCTCGAAGGGCGCATCAGGCCCGTCCGGGATCGAGGACGAAGCGGCTACCGGACGCCCCGGCAGCCAGCCGCCCCAGCCCTAGCTCTAGCTCTAGCTCTAGCCGAACATCAGCACGACAAGCCCGTAGCTGGCCGCAGCCACCAGCGCCGCAGCCGGCATCGTGATGAACCACCCGAGGATGATGTTCTTCGCGACCCCCCACCGCACCGCGTTCACGCGCTTCGTCGCCCCCACACCCATGATCGCCGAGGTGATCACATGCGTCGTGGAGATCGGCGCGTGAAACAGGTACGCCGAGCCGAACATGATCGACGCCCCGGTCGTCTCGGCTGCGAAACCCTGCGGCGGGTCCAGCTCGATGATCTTCCGGCCGAGCGTCCGCATGATCCGCCAGCCACCCGCGTACGTACCCAGCGAGAGCATCAGCGCGCAGACGAGCTTCACCCAGACCGGGATCGGGTCGTTCGGGTCCTCGATGTCGGCGATGACCAGCGCCATCACCACGATGCCCATCGTCTTCTGCGCGTCCTGCAGGCCGTGCCCGAGCGCCATCCCGGCAGCCGAGACCGTCTGCGCGATCCGGAAACCGCGCTTGGCCTTGTGCGGGTTGGAATTCCGGAACATCCACATGATCGTGACCATCACCAGATAGCCGACGATCAGACCGACGACGGGCGAGATGAACATCGGGATGACGATCTTGTCGAGCACCCCGTCCCAGTGCACCATCGTTCCGCCGGCCAGCGCCGCACCGACCATGCCGCCGAAAAGGGCGTGCGAGGACGACGACGGCAGCCCGAAGTACCAGGTCACGAGGTTCCAGATGATCGCGCCGACGAGTGCGGCGAAGAGGATGCCCATCCCCTTCTCCCCCTCGGGCGTCGCGATCAGGCCCTCGCTGACGGTCTTGGCGACCCCCTGGCCCAGGAAGGCACCGGCGAGGTTCATCACTGCGGCCATCGCCAGGGCCGCCCGCGGGGTCAGCGCCCGGGTGGAGACCGAAGTGGCGATGGCGTTCGCCGAGTCGTGGAAGCCGTTCGTATAAGTGAAGCCGAGCGCGACAGCAATGGTCACGACCAGCGCAAAGGTGTCCACGTGGTTCAGGACTCCTTGACCGCGATGGTCTCCACCGTGTTGGCGACGTGCTCGAACGCGTCGGCCGCCTCTTCCAGCACATCCACGATCTGCTTGAGCTTCAGCACCTCGATGGCGTCGTACTTACCGTTGAAGAGATGGGCGAGCAGCTTCCGGTGGATCTGGTCGGCCTGGTTCTCCAGACGGTTGACCTCGATCCAGTACTCGGTGAGGTTGTCCATCGTCCGCAGACTCGGCATCGCCTCGGCGGTCAGCTCGGCCGCCCGCGCCAGCACCTCGATCTGCTGCTCGACACCCTTGGGGAGTTCTTCGACCTGGTACAGCACGACCAGGTCGACGGCCTCCTCCATGAAGTCCATGATGTCGTCGAGCGACGAAGCGAGGTTGTAGATGTCCTCGCGGTCGAACGGCGTGATGAAAGAGGAGTTCAGCTGGTGGAAGATCGCGTGGGTGGCATCGTCCCCTGCGTGCTCCGCTGCCCGCATACGCTCCGCGATCTCGACTCGGGAGGCAGAGTCCGCCCCGAGCAGTTCCATCAGGAGTTTCGAGCCCGTGACGATGTTGTCCGCGGATGCGGAGAACATGTCGTAGAAGCTCGTCTCCCTGGGGGTCAGACGAAAGCGCACGTGGGGTCCTCGGATGCTTTGGATTCGGTCAGGCTGATGCTAGGCGCATCATCCGGCCACGGCTAACCGGCGTTCTTCAGTGTCGCGCATCGGACACGGTGATCAGCACGGGCCCCCGGTCACGTTTCAGCTGAATTCGTTAGGATATACCCACCAGGGGTATATAAAGCGGCGGGATAAAGGGAAAACGGGAGGCATCAATGAGCACCACCGAGGCCACAGAGTCCACGGGTCCTGCGGAAGCGATGGACCCCACATCGATCGTCACGGACCACGACCGCGGCATACATGGCTATCACCACCAGAAGGCCGAGCACGTCAAACGGCTGCGCCGGATCGAGGGCCAGATCCGCGGCCTGCAGCGGATGGTCGACGAGGACGTCTACTGCATCGACATACTGACCCAGGTCTCGGCGTCCACGAAGGCCCTCCAGTCGTTCGCGCTCCAGCTCCTGGAGGAGCATCTGCGGCACTGCGTCGCCGACGCGGCGGTCAAGGGCGGCGAGGAGATCGACGCGAAGGTCGAGGAGGCCACGAAGGCGATCGCCCGCCTCCTGCGTACCTGAGGTGACCCCACCTGAGCTGGGCTTCCGTCACCCCTTCCGCAACGCCCTCCCGACCGGCCCTCTTCGTCCGTCACCCCCGGTGGTCGGTCTGCCGGGGGACGGTGGTGCGTTCCGCTCTGGCAGGCACCTTGACGTCGAGCACTTCGTCGATACGGTCGGCACTGAGCCGTTCCTCGATCGCCGTCGACGCCGCGATCATCAGCTCACCGCACAGCTCGATCTCGGCAAGGGCCACATGGTCGTGATCGGTCCGAGCCCTGAGCGTCACCACGTACGTCACCTCTCACTGCCGTCGCCGACTTCCTAGCGTAGGGAGCGGACCGTGCGCCGCGCATGGCACGGACGGACCATTTCGGCCCCGCCGGATGCCTACGCGCCCCGCCCCCACCCGGCCGCCCGCGCCGCTACCGCTGCCCCTGCTGGATCTTCCCGGTGTAGATGTCCCGGTCGTCCGGAAGCTGTACGGCGACCGGCGCCCCGAACCCGGACAGCAGCGTCGTCGACACCACCTGCACCGTCGGGTCGCCGTCGCCCCCGTTGGCGAAACTGAACCGGTGCCGCACCTTCCGCAGCCGCCCCGCCCCGTCCAGGTACACGTCGAAAGGCACCGCGTTCGTGCGGAACCCTCGCGCCGCCGCGGCCAGCGCATCGCGCGATCCCGGCGAGGCGGCCCGCGCCGCCCGCCCGATGTCCGCGACCCCCCGGTAGTGCCGGACCGGCACCCCGGCCAGCTCGCTCCGCCCCACGTACGTCGCCTCGCGCGCCCCGCGGAGCAGCTCGACGGCGGCCATCGGGTCGGTGGCCCCGCCGGTGACCAGATTGCCGTCCTCCAGAGCCGTCGTATCGACCCTGACCCACTTGCTGTCGGGTACTCCCGCGCCGCGGTTCTTCATGTACAACGCGCCGGGGGTGAAGAGCTCGGTGATGGGGCGGTGTTCCTCCTCACCCGCGGCGTCCTTCGGCAGCACGAGCGTGAGCCGGCCGAGCTGCTTGCGGAAGTCGTACGTGCCCCGGCCGGTGATCGTCACCCGTGTCCCGCCGGCCGCGGTCTCCATCGACGTACGCACCTCGGCGCTTCCGGTAACAGCCCGTCCCCCTGGCTGATTTCCGCCCCTCCCGTCGGCCCCGGCGAGCGCCTCGGCCGCCCGGTGGACGATGTCGACGGAATCACCCCCGCCCCGTTCGTCCGCGACGGCCCGGCCGCCGACGACACCGCCGCCTCCGCCACCGGCCGAGCATCCGGCGGCCGCCGCCATCACGCCCACCACGGCAAGGGCGCAGACAGCACGCGCCCCGCCTCCGGACCTGTGCTGCTGCACCACCATCGCCTGCCAACCCCCAACGACGTAACTGCTTGCCCGAGCACCCCGCCCCTTCGCATAACGACCACCCGTGTCCCCCGTCACGCCGTGCCCTCAGCGCTCACCACCGGGGGGCCGTCCCCAGTAACGTGGACGCGTGTATCAGCAGCACACCGACGAGGCCCCGCCGGCCGCTCCCGGCGCAGCGACCGCACCCTCCGCCCACAGGCCGTTCACCATCGAACGCGGCTCGTTCTGCATCGCCCGCTGCAGCTGCGGCTGGAACGGTCCGGCCCGCCGCTCGCGCGATCGCGCCCGCACGGATGCCGAAGAGCACCGCTCCGCTCCCTGATCACCGATCCCCCTCTGGTCGCCGATCACTTCCCCGATCGCCGATCACGTCCCCGGTCGCTGATCACCCTGACCCGCGACGAGGCCATCACCCGGAGGTCCGATGAACCTGCCGAACCGGCGCACCCTGCTCACCGCGGGCGCGGCAACAGCCCTCGCCGGCATCACCGCATGCAACAAGGCCGACTCCAGATCCGGCTCCGACTCCGGCAGCAGCTCTTCCACCACCACGACCCGCACCCCGTCGAAATCACCCGCCTCCGCCACCCCGAAGGGTCCGGCGAACTGGTCCGCCCTGGCCATGAGCCTCGACGGCACGCTCGTACGCCCCGGCGACGCCACCTATCCGACGGCCCGCCAGCTCTACAACACCCGGTTCGACAACCTGAAACCCGCGGCGGTCGCCTACGTCCGGCACGAGGCGGACATCCGCGAGTGCCTGGCCTTCGCCCGCCGCAGCGCCACACCCGTCTCCATCCGCAGCGGCGGCCACTCCTACGCGGGCTGGTCGAGCGGCAACGGCCGCCTGGTCATTGACGTCTCGTCACTCTCCCGCGTCGACCGGGACGGAACCATCGGTGCGGGCGCCAAACTCGCCGACGTCTACTGGGGTCTCACCCCGCACGGCCTGACGATCCCCGGCGGCTCCTGCCCGACGGTCGGCATCTCCGGGCTGACACTCGGCGGCGGCCACGGTGTCGCGTCCCGCGCATATGGCCTGACCTGCGACAGCCTCACCGCGGCCACACTCGTCACGGCTGACGGCAAGACCGTCACCGCCGATGCCAAGCACCATCCGGACCTCTTCTGGGCGCTGCGCGGCGCGGGCAACGGCAACTTCGGTGTGGTCACCGAGCTGAAGTTCCGCACCCGCCCGGCCCCGCAGACCGTGATGGCGTACATGTCGTGGCCCTGGTCACGCGCCCAGGCCGTGATCACGGCCTGGCAGGCATGGGGCCCGGACCAGCCGGACGAGATCTGGTCATCCGCGCATCTCGCGGCCGGCCCGGGCGGCGGCCACCCGACGGTGTCGATCGCCGCCTTCAGCCTCGGCACCTACGGCGACCTGCAGAACGCCGTCGACCGGCTCGCCGACCGGATCGGCGCATCGGCCACCTCGGTCTCGCTGCGCCGCCGCAGCTACCAGGAATCGATGCTCGTGTACGCGGGCTGCTCGACCACCACCGAGGCCCAGTGCCATCTGCCGGGCAGGACCCCCGGCCGCACCCCGCAGGGCACACTCCAGCGCGAGACGTACGCCGCCGCGTCCGACTTCTTCGACCACTCCCTGCCCCCGGCAGGCGTTCGCGCCCTGCTCCACCGGGCCGAGGCGTTCACCCGGATCGGCGTGAGCCGCAGCGGTGGCGGCGGATCGATCGCCCTGACGGCGCTCGGCGGGGCGATCAACCGGGTCGCCCCGGCCTCGACGGCCTTCGTCCACCGCCGCTCCCGGATGCTCGCCCAGTACATCGGCTCCTGGCGTCCCGGGACGTCGGGAACCGCCCAGCAGAACTGGCTGAAAAGCACACACGCGGCGCTGCACCCCTACGCGTCCGGAGCGGCGTACCAGAACTACACCGACCCGACACTGCGCGACTGGCGGCAGGCGTACTACGGCACGGCGACCGGCCGTCTGACCCGCCTGAAGAAGCAGTACGACCCCGGGCGGCTGTTCACGTTCCCGCAGGCGCTGTGACATGGGGCGGCGGGCCACGGAACGGATCCTGGCCCGCCGCCGAACGTCCGCATCGACACCTGCGCCGATGCACACGCCCACATCTGCCGCCTACGCGGCCAGATCCTTCTCGCCGACGCCGCCGCCCGATCCCGGGCGCGGCTCGGGGATCCCGAGCGCCCCGCCACGGCCGTCGGCCGTGGCCGGCACCGGCCGGCGCGACCGCACCAGCCGACCGACCCGTTCCGAGCGGGAGACGGCCGTCACCACCGGGGTCAGCAGCGCCATGGCGAGCGGCGCGAGCAGCAGTGCGGTAGCCGTGCCGAGCGCGAATCCGCCGATGACGTCGGTGGGGTAGTGGACCCCCATGTAGATCCGGCAGAACCCTTCCAACAGTGCGAGGGCGATCGCGGCGAAGCCGAACTTACGGTTGGCCACGAACAGCCCGACGGCCAGAGCCATCGCCATGGTCGCGTGGTCGCTCACGAAGGAGAAGTCGTCCTTCCCCGACACGAGGACGTCGAGCCCCTGGTGGTCGCGGAACGGACGCGGCCGCTCCACGAAGCCCCGGATCGGGATGTTGACGAGCAGTGCGATACCGGCGGCGAGCGGCGCCCAGACGATCCCGGTGACAGCCGTCACCGAGTCCTCGGCCGTGCCGCGCCGGCGGACGCTCCACCAGCACCACACGACCACCAGGACCATGCCGAGCATGATCCCGTACTCACCGACGAACTCCATGACCCGGTCGAACCAGGTCGGAGCGGACTTCGCGAGCCCGTTGATGTCGTAGAGCAGGCTGACGTCGGGGTTCGACCCATCCAGTGCGAGTCCAGCCATCTGCTGCGGCCCCTTGCCTTGTCTGCTGCCGCGGTGCACGCCCGTGTGCACCGCTTATGACGAACCCCCGTGTTCGGTTCGACCACTGCTTCGACCGCCGCTTCGATCCCTGTGGCGATCGCTACTGCGTGATGCGGGTGGCTGTGCCGGGAAGTGCCACATGGTCAGTGCGCATGCTGTCCCAGTCCAGGGAACGACACGCTCCGGGCGTACGTTCCGCTCTCCACCGAATGATCACCATGACGTTATCGAAGAGTGACTCATCGTCGCAGCTCAGGGCCCAGGCTTCACGGAGAGTTCCAGCCATGGCCGACCCTGCGTCATACCGTCGGCAGGGCCGTCGGAAGAGCCGCGGCCCCGTCCTTCGTGACGCGGGTCGCACCGAAGTAATCGGGCGTGTCGATCTTGTCGAACCGGATCACGGCCCCGGTGTACGGCGCATTGATCATGTATCCGCCGCCGACGTACAGCCCGACGTGGTGGATCGCCCGGGAGTTGGTCAGGTCGTCCGAGAAGAACACCAGGTCACCGGGGAGCAGCTCGTCCCGTGACGGGTGCGGCCCGGCGTTGTACTGATCGTTCGCCACGCGCGGCAGCTCGATGTCGACGGTCCGGTACGCGGCCTGCGTCAGCCCGGAACAATCGAACCGGCCGCCCTGCTCCGCCGTGCCGTTCCCGCCCCACAGGTACTTCGTGCCGAGCTTCTTCTGCGCGAAGTAGATGGCCCCGGCCGCCTGCCGCGACGGCTCGACCCGCCCGACCGGCCGGGCGAAGCTCTTCTCGAGGGACCGGATGATCTTGACGTAGTTCTGTGTCTCGGAGATCTGCGGTACGCCGCCCGCCCTGATCACCCGGTACGCACCGGCGTTGTAGGCGGCGAGCATGTTGTCGGTCTGGTCCCCCGGCACCTTCTTCACATACCCGGCGAGTTCGCAGTCGTAGCTGGCGGCCGACGGGATCGCGTCGGCCGGATCCCATACGTCCCGGTCCCCGTCGTTGTCCCCGTCTATCCCGTGACCGGCCCAGGTCCCGGGGATGAACTGCGCGATGCCCTGCGCCGCGGCCGGACTCCGGGCCCTGGGGTTCCACCCGCTCTCCTGGTAGAGCTGGGCTGCCAGCAGAGCGGGGTTGATGGCCGGGCAGAGGTTGCCCCACTTCTGGACGAGCGGCTGGAACTTCGCCGGCACCGCCCCCTTGGCCAGGCCGACGGCCCCGTTGCTGCCGGCGCTGCCGAGGCCGGCGGCGGCGGAGTACGTACCGACGACGAGCAGCGCCATGAAGCACATGGCCAACCCGATGCCGATCCCACCGACCACCCAGAATTTACGCACCCCACAACCATCCCCCATCGGGGCGGGGTTCAAGGGCAGTTTCGCGGGTGTGTGCGAGTTGTCCGGATCACCACGGTCACATGTGCCGCCGGTATCACTGACCAGCCATCAGGACGCCCCGGCGGACCAGTAGTCGGAGCGGACGTCAGGACGGGGCAGCGGGTAGACACCTTCGTACGACGGGCCGTTCGGCTCGGAGGACTGGGAGTGCGCCCCCGCGCTCAGGCCGTGGCTGCTGATCACCGGTGGTCCATCGGCCACGGGGAAACGCCTGGCCCCGAATGCCTTGCTCGCCGGGTCCTTGCCGAACCACAGATCGTCGTCCCCCGGGTCGGCCAGATCCCCGGCGAGGTACGCCCCGGCAGGACCTGCCAGCACCAACCCCACGGCACCCACGGCCGACTGCAGCTTGGACGGAAGTTTGGTCACCGGGTCGTTCGCCACGGCTCCGACGAAGACATGGCCGACGCCCACCCCGAGGTCCACTGCATGGTCGACACCCACACCGGGGCTGCCGACCAGGATGATGTCGTCGACGCCCGGAATCCCACCGAGCCGCTGCGTCGCAGCGCCCACGGTCCGCGACCCGTAGGAATGTCCGATGGCCGTCAGGTGGGGATCCTTGTTCTGATTGGTGGCTAGGACCCCGACCCGCCGGAATCCGACCCGCCCGAGTCCGACCCGCCGGATACTGCGGAACCGCCCGCGCCCGTACCACCGGAGCCCGTTCCACCACCGCTCGATGTCCCGCCATCCGCACCGGCGCCATGGCCGGCCACCACGTTCCCGTCCGTTGCCGGGCAGGCGCTCCCGGTGAGTTGGCAGATCGCACTCCGGATCTCGCCGTCAGCTGACCACCGACCTCCGTCGCCATGAGCGCACCGACCAGAGCGACGACCACCAGGACCGTTCCCAGGTGCTCCGTCGCGCTCTGGCCACGGTCCCGGCGTGACGTGATCAACCGCAAAAGGACGAACGGCGTCTGCAGGCCACGTTGTTCGACACCGAGTTCGAACCACGCGCGTAGACTTCGATGAAAAAGAAGAACGGTGACGACGATCGGCATCACCAGTTGAGGCACACCTTGACCGCCGTCACCGTCTCCGCTCAGCGATGCCAGCGCGCCAACGGCAAGCCAGACATGCACGGCAAGCAGACCGCGCCAGATCCAGACGCCACCGGTCCGCACGTACAGCGACAGTACGAATCCGGCGGCGCCCGGTAACGCCGCGTACAACAGCATCCCCAGCAACCGGCCGTCCACCGCGTCGACCGAGGACGCCACCGTCAGCACGTCGATCGAGCCCACGACGGTGACCACGAAGAGCACACGGACCAGGATCAGCACCGCTTGCAGAACTCTCGGCGGCGGCCGCCTGCCCGGACGGGCAATCACAGCATCAGCATCCGCACCTGCACCACTCGGAACCGCTAACCCTTGTAATCCAGACACGGCAAGTCCCCTACCTTGTGAGTGGGTGCGGTGATCAGCGGCCGGTCCGCCACTGCACGTATGCGACCACACAGGCACCCGGCGGGGCATGGGCCCCAGGA
Organism: Streptomyces sp. NPDC005262; assembly: GCF_042872425.1. Taxonomy (NCBI): domain Bacteria; kingdom Bacillati; phylum Actinomycetota; class Actinomycetes; order Kitasatosporales; family Streptomycetaceae; genus Streptomyces; species Streptomyces sp. NPDC005262. Next base: position 21,547 of record NZ_JBIAKK010000012.1, on the reverse strand, counting down.
CCCAAGATGAGTCTCAAATTCCGCAACGTCAGGACGCGCCGGCCGACCAGAAGTCGGAGCGGACGTTGGGACGGGGCAGGGGATAAACATTCTCGTAGGCGGGCCCGTTGGGCGGGGTGGTGGACTCGGCTACCTCTGACTCCTTTACACAGGGGCTGTCAACTTCGAAGAAGGCTTGACCTTTGCCGCCGATGCTAAGGGTGACGCCGAAGCCGTCTTTCGTCTGCGCAAAGATCGCTGGAACGTCAACATCATTATTGATCGCCTTGATTCGATAGCCGCCCTTACGCCAAAAGCGATCTACAACTCCCAAGAAGCTGCCTCGGCGCTCCGCGGATACAATGGTCATTACGGTGCGCCTTCGAGTCACATCACAGCTGCCCGTAGTGGTCGGGCCATGCGTCCACTGAACCTCCGGTTGGATTTCATTCAATACAGCATCAAGAATGGCATCGGCGCGGTCAGCCGCTTCTTGCATGTTCATATCTGTCCTCTTCCCGTCGCTCACACATCCAGAGAGCGACGCACAAAGCAGTAACGCCGTCACGGTGGCCAGGGAACGGCGACTCATCGGTACTCCTCCATCTTGATTTTGTGAGAGCGTCCTGCAGCAACCAAAGCGATACTTTTGGCCGATACCGCATCCCTTTCTGGATCAAAGTACTGAGAGTGCGCATCGATTGAAATACCATTGTCGCTGACCAGTCGCGGACCGTCGCCCACCGGAAATCTCCTCGCGCCAAATTCCCGACTAGCCGGGTCCTTGCCAAACCAGAGATCATCATCTCCCTGGTCGGCGAGATCTCCAGCGAAATAGGCACCGGATGGCCCCCCAGCGATCAACCCCACCGCACCGACAACAGCTTCCCGTTTAGAAGGAAGCTTGGTCACCACGTCGTTCTCGGCCGCACCGACGAAGACGTGCTCTTTCCCGACCCCGAGATCCTCAGCGTTGTCCACACCAACACCGGGACTGCCGACGAGGACGATGTCATCCACCCCGGGAATCCCGTCACCTTGCTGAGTGGCAGCCCCGACGGTGCGCGAGCCATAGGAGTGACCAATGGCCGTCAGGTGCGGGTTTTCGTTGTCATTCGTAGCCACGAGCCCATCCATGAAACCGTTGAATGCCAGACCGCCCCTTTCCGCCCTGTCTTCACCCATTACCGCTAGACTTCTCAATCCGTCCGATGACTGCGGTGCGTCATATCCAAGCCATACGATCGCCGCACTGGAAGCATCATGCTCAATGGTGCCGATCGCCGTGTCACGAGCCCGCTTAAGGTCCCCCTTCGCGAACTCCTCATCCAGAGACGTATTCAGTCCCGGCACATACGCCGACACATTCCTCGAAGTATCCGGATTCCCGTACGAGACGATCGCCCGCCCATTCCCCTCATCCCCGATCCCCAGCAAGTACATCGGCGGCTTCCGGGCATCGTGCAGTTGCCGGTCAATCTCCCGCAGCCCCGCCAACTGCGTCTCCGCCCGCTCGTCGTCCCGCCCCTCCAGCTTCCCGATCAGCAGCTGAAGGTTGTCCCGGTTGGCCGCATCCCGCACGACCGCCGGGATCCCGTCCAGGTTGCCGATCCGGTCCGGGTACACCGCGAGGTACTCCTCCCGCTGTTCCTGCGTCAGACCGGCCCACCACGCCTTCCGTTCGGCCGGGCTCGCATCGTGCGGGATGGCGTCTTTCAAGTACCCGCGTGCCGCCCCCCGTACGGCTGCCGCGTCCGTCGCCGCGTCCGTCCAGGTGGCGTCGGGGACCTTCAGGCCCTCCTCGGCCTTCAACTTCCGCAGGATCCGCGTGTACCGCCAGTCGATCTCCGTGGCCGTCCGTACGGCCTTCTCCACCCGGTCCGCGATCTCCTGCGCTTTCGCCGCAAGCGGGTTGGGCGCGACGAGCCCCGACGGCGGCAGCAGTCCCGGTAGCCCGCGTCCGCTCGCCGTCCCGCCCGGCAGCGGCTTTCCGTCGATCAGGCCTTCGCCGGCCTCCGGGTACGTCACCGACCCGTCCGCGTGCACCGTGAACTTCAGGGCGTCCGCATCGCCCAACGCCTCTTGCAGCTTCCGTTGTTGGGTCCGTATCTCGTGAGCGAGGCTGTTGAGCGCGGTACGGAGCAGGCCGCACTCCGTGTACACGTACTGGAAGTTCCGGCTCAGCTGCCGCAGCCGCGCCACCGCCGCATCGGCCGCCTCGCCCTGCTGCGTACCGCGCAAGCCGTTCATCAGCTGCTTGTCGATGCTGTCCCGGCCCGCGTCGGCCCGGTTGCTCGCCCGGCCCCACCCGTCGGCGGCGCCCTCCAGCTCGGCGCACTTCAGGTCGCGCAACTGCGACCAAGTGAGCGTCGAAGTCACTGCCCACCGCCGCGCGCCGCCACCGGTGCGAAGGACTGCCTCACGGCCTCGTTCGTCTCGGCCTGGGCGCGTGCGACGTCCCGCAGATTCCTGGCGAGGCTCCGGCACTCGCCGCGCGCGGCTTCGATCCGCCGCTGCCACGACTCCCGTACGGCGCCCAGTTCGGTCAGCGCCTCCAGCCCGGCGGTCCCCGCCACTACGCCCTCGTGCGCGGTCTGCAGCTCGGACTTCACCGGACCCAGCTGCGTGTGCAGCGCCTCCGCTCCCCCGGCAGCCCGCATCCAGGGTCCATCGCTGTGCTTCAGCTCGTCCCCGCCACCACCACCTCCCGCTGCTCCGCCCAGATCATGCAGCCTCTGCCTCTGCCCGCCCACCACGGCCACGCCGCTCACCCCGCTCCTTGATCGTGGAGCGGCACTGTGCCAAATCCCGCGCGCCCGACACGCCGACCGCAGCAGCACTCGGGACAGGCTTACGGCCCTGAATTCCAAGGCCCTACGCCTGCCTCGCCCTCAGCGGGATTCACCCGAATGGTGGGCCGTCGAACCCCTGGTCAACGATCCGGACGCGGACCTCTATCGAGCCGGTCGGCCCTCGCGACAAGCGATCAAGTTCGATGCACCGCGCAAGGCGCCGCTCAAGGCACTGCTCGATGATGGATCGAAAAGACACGTCTGGCCGATATAGGCCCAGTCATCGCCAATAAAACACATTTCACATGGTTCCATCTCGCCATGGAGGAGATCAGATGATGACTGGAGACAAACAGGCCGCCCCGACGCGGCGGCGCCTGCTGGCCGCTGCCGCACTGGCACCGGTGCTGGTCGGGGCAGGGACGGCTGCCGCTCGCTCGATGCCCGACCCGGCGACCGGGTCCCGGCCTCACATGCGGGTCAAGCCGGTGATCACCACCGAGGCGGACTGGGCAGCCGTAGCGAAAGTGCTGGGGCGCAGCGGCAACCTGCTGCGAGGGACGACGTACCACACCCCCTTCCCCCGCGACGATCTTCGCGTCGTCGTCGAGGGCGACATCGTCATCACACCGGCGCTCGCACTGGGTGCACACGTGGCCTTCGTCCGCTACGCCGACGGCAGCACGATGTGCATGGGCGATGTGGCAGTCACCGAAAGTGAACTGCAGCAGGTGATCGACGCCTGGCAGGCGAACGGAATCTCGCAGACCGCGCTCCACAAGCATCTGCCCGCCCACAGCCCCGACATCTGGTGGGTCCACGTCCACGGACACGGCCATGACGAGCTGGCGCTGGCGCACGGCCTGCGCGCGGGATTCGACCGCACCGGCATTCAGCCGGCTGGACCGTCCGGCCCGCCGAGCACCGTCAAGCTGGACATTGCCGGGATCGAAGCTGCGCTGGGCGCCAAGGGTTCCAGCGACGGCGTGGTCTACAAGGCCGTCTTCGCCCGCTGCGAGACGATCTGCGACGGCCATCTGGTACTGCCCTCCGGTCTGGGCGCGACCAGCGCGTTCATTTTCCAGCCGCTGGGAGACGGCAGGGCAGCGCTCAGCGGCGACTGCGTCATGCTCGCCGAGGAGGTCCAGGACGTACTGGGAGCCTTGCGGGGGGGCGGGATCCAGCTCGTCGAGCTGCACAACCACCACTTGACGGAGAGCCCCCGCCTGTTCTTCACCCACTTCTGGGCCGTGGGCGACGCCGTCGAGCTCGCCAACGGGCTGCGCCCCGCAGTGGATGCCACCAACGTGGTGCCGACCAGCGGCGTATGACGAGCAGACGTCGGATCGCCACCCCCACGGCATCCCCGCACTGCCGGTGACGGTTCCTCGCTGTCGGCTGCCCCGCCCCCACCGGCCCCGCAGGACGTCATCGGGGCGGGCCGCGACCCCTTCATGTGGACCAATCGCCCCACAGTGGTGCGTGCCCCGGCGGTCGGCGGGGTACCCAAGACATGCCTATGCCCTAGTTCATCCCGATAGGTGCTGCATCACCCCTCAGAACCCATATCTGGAGCTCCGTATGGAACCAGTCACCACCCCGCGGAACTGCCCGTTCGACTATGCCGAGGCCCTCGAATTCGACCCGCTGCTCAGGCAGCTGCAGTCCGAAGAACCCGTTGCCCGCATCCGGCTGCCCCACGGCGACGGAGAGGCATGGCTCGTCACCGGCTACGACGACGTGCGCACGGTGACCACCGACCGGCGATTCAGCCGCAGCGCCATCATCGGCAAGAACTTCCCGCGCATGACTCCTGAGCCCATCGTTCAGGACGAGGCGATCAACGTGATGGACCCACCGGCCAGCAGCCGCCTGCGCAGCCTGATCTCCAAGGGTTTCGCACCGCGCCACATGGAGCGCATGCAGGTCCGCACCCAGCATGTCGTGGACGAGCTGCTGGACCGGATGGAGGAGCACGGCTCGCCCGCCGACCTCTTCGAGCACCTGGCCGCCCCGCTGCCCCTGACCACCATCTGCGAGGTCCTCGACATTCCCGAGGACGACCGCTCGCAACTGCGTGCTCACGCACGGACGATGATGGACACCACCATCGAGAACCGGGACGACGCGGTACAGGCCAAGGCCGACCTCCGTGCCTACTTCAAGACGTTGACGGCGGACCGGCGCGAGAACCCGGGCGACGACCTGATCAGTGCGCTGGCCACGGCCCGCGACGGGGACGAGCTCCTCAACGACCAGGAACTGACCGTCATGGCCATGGTCCTGCTCATCACGGGCCAGGACACCACCACGTACCAGATCGGGAACATCGCCTACACCCTGCTCACCCGGCCCAAGGAGCTCGCCATGCTGCGCGAGCGTCCCGAGATGCTCCCGCAGGCCATCGAGGAGCTGTTGCGGTTCATCCCCTTCCGCAAGGGTGTCGGCATCCCCCGCGTCGCTCTGGAGGACGCGGAGCTGAGCGGGGTGAAGATCCGGGCGGGAGACATCGTGCACGTCTCCTACCTGACGGCCAACCGCGACGGCCGGAAGTTCGACCGGCCCGACGAGCTGGACCTGGAACGCAACGGTCCGTCCCACATGACCTTCGGCTGGGGTGGCCATCACTGTCTCGGCGCCCCGCTCGCCGCCACGGAACTCCAAGTCGCACTCGGAACCCTCCTGGAACGTTTCCCGGACCTCAGGCTGGCGAAGCCGGCGGAAGAAGTGCGTTGGAACAAGACGTCGATCTGGCGCTATCCGCTCGCACTTCCCGTCACCTGGTGACGTCGGTACTCCAGCAAGGCACCGACCCCTGCCGTCCGGCAACGAGGGCGGCGCCGATCAGGTGAAGCACCACCGCAACGGCACGCGGACACCGGCGGGGCCCGCCGGTGTGGTGCCACGCCTCGCACGCTGCGGTGCGCCCCGGCCCTCCCGGGACCCGTCGCCGACGGTGGGCAAAACGGGTCGGGGGCGGCCGGAAGACACCGCCCCCGGGCCCCGCTCGCCGCGACCGGGGAAAGGGCTGTCATCGACCCCGGAAGGGGCCGTGACCGGCCCGGTGTCACCCCCAGAGGGCGGCGGACCCCGGAACGATCAGGGCTGTCCCGACAGCGCGTTCTGCCCGAAATGCGACGCCCATCTGCCTGCCGTAGCGTGATGCGAGGGCCAGCCAAGGTGTGGCGAAAAACCCTCTGTCCAGAGAACTTGGTCTTTCGTCGGTCGGCCCGTCCGCGCCCACTCCAGGGACATCGAATCGCGGCACCGCAACGACCAACGACCCGCTTCGCGCAATCCCGCGCGTACCGCGCCGCAGTGGCGGCCGTCCGCAGGCGGATGTCCCGGACTGTTCAGGGCTCGGCCGTGTGGACCACCGTCCGCTAGGAGGAGATCCATGGCGGTACTCTGCAAGCCGGCAATTGCAGTTCCCGAGTACGTCATCACCAAGGACGAAACACTCGAACTGGCACAACGGTTGCACGGCGACCATCCGCAGCTCAATCTCGTCCTCCGTCTGATCGAGAACACCGGTGTACAGAAACGGCACCTGATCCAGCCGATCGAAAAGGTGCTGGAGCACCCGGGGTTCGACGCCCGCAGCATCGTCTACGAGGCACAGACCAAGGACCGGGTGCCGACTGTCGTCCGCCAGGCACTCGACCAGGCGGAACTCGAGCCGTCACAGATCGACTTGATCATCTACGTCTCCTGCACGGGCTTCATGATGCCTCCGCCGACTGCCTGGCTCATCGGCAAGATGGGCTTCCGGCCGGAGACACGACAGATGCCGATCGCTCAACTCGGCTGCGCCGCAGGCGGTGCGGCCGTCAACCGGGCCCATGACTTCTGCACGGCCTACCCCGACGCCAATGTCCTCATCGTCGCCTGCGAGTTCTGCTCGCTGTGCTATCAACCCACCGACCTGGGTGTCGGATCCCTGCTGTCCAACGGCCTGTTCGGCGACGGAATCGCCGCGGCGGTGGTACGGGGTCACGGCGGCACCGGGATCCGCCTGGAACGCAACGGCTCCTACATCATTCCGGACACCGAGGACTGGATCTCCTACGCCGTCCGGTCCACGGGCTTCCATTTCCAGCTCGACAAACGCGTGCCCGGGACCATGGAGCCACTAGCCCCGGCTCTCAAGGCCGTCGCGGAGCAGCACCAGTGGAACGCCAGCAAGCTGGACTTCTACATCATCCACGCGGGCGGCCCGCGCATCCTGGACGACCTGAGCCTGTTCCTCGACGTGCCGCCCGAGGCGTTCCGCTTCAGCCGGGCGACACTCACCGAGTACGGCAACATAGCCAGCGCGGTGGTACTCGACGCCCTGGCCCGCATGTTCGACGAGGCATCAACCCTCCACGGCCAGCGCGGCATCATGGCCGGTTTCGGACCAGGCATCACCGCCGAGATCTCCCTGGGCACCTGGACCTCGGAACCCGAGGCGGAAAACTGAGCCGCACAACAGCATGGTGTGGACGCCCGGCGACCCGACCCGGAAGCTGCGAACACACCACCCCGACCCCCGGTCCTCAGGCGCCTTGCGCAGCTTGAGGACCGGGGGCAGTACGCGCGCAGCGGCCCATGGCCCGCTGCCGCGGGAAACCCGAAGAGCCGGCGGCGCGCCCCACGAACCCTGATATCGGCGCCCTGCCCGAACCGCGGGCACGGCCACCGCACCCGTACCCGTACCACCGAAATCCGGCCGACCCCGATGGTCTACATTCACCGGCCATGACACCTTCCGATGCCGCCCCCCGCAGCCCTCAGTCGCTCGGGCGGGCTGCTCAGATCCTCATAGGGCTGTACGCCCTGCTCGACCCCACGCGGCCGAAGCTCTTCGATGCGACCGACCACGGGCTCTTCTACTCCCGCTACGTGTCGGCATCCTTCCTCGTGGGGCTCGCCACGATCGTCACCTTCCTGCTCTGGTTCCGCCGGTGCCGGTACAACGCCCAGGCACTGTCGGTCGGCCCGTTCGCCCACACACCGGGCTGGGCGGTGGGCGCCTGGTTCACGCCGGTACTGATGTGGTGGCGGCCTCGTCGTACAGCACTCGACATCCACCGGGCCGTCGGCCACGACCCCGCTCCGGGCACCACCGTCACGCTCATCAACGCCTGGTGGGCGGCGTGGATCGCGCACATGGCGGGAGCCTTGACGGCCACCTCCGAGAGCTACGCCGACTCCGTCGTTCTCTCGGTGGTGAACCAGGCTCTGTACCTGACCGCCGCGGTGTTCGTCATCCTGGTCATCCAGCGGATCACCGTCGCGCAGGCGAGGGCCGTCGCCACATACGCACCTATGGCCTAGCGCCGTGCAGCGGGTACTCGTCCGGCTTCTACTCGCACTCCCTACAGCGGCTTTCCGCCGTGCCCAGCCCCCAGCACATCGGGTACGCACCCCGGTGACATGGTTCAGACGCTGCCCACGCCCGCGAGCATCGACGGGGCATGCACACCTGCCTGGCACGGCGGTCTGCACGCACGAATCGGCCGGCACGGCCGTCCTGCTGGGCGGATCCACCTCCGGCCCTGATCGTCGGAAGCGGGCCGGACGAGCACCAGGACCTGATCTACGCGCGGCCGTCAGACTTCGCCTCGCCGGTCCGGCCACGCACTGCGGTGCCCCCGCACTCGTAGCCGGGGGCACCGACGCGTCACTGCTGCTGTGCCCTGCGGCGGCGGAACACCAGATAGCCACCGGCCGCGACGAGCGCGGCAGACGCCGCGGACAGCAAACCGACGGGCGCACCGTTACCGGTCTCCGCGAGGTCGCCGCCACCCTGCGCGGACGGTGACGACGACGGGGAGGAACCCGCAGCCGGGGACGTCGAGGCGGTGCCCGTGGGGGCAGACGACGTGGGACTCGCGGTCGCTTGCGCCGGACCGGACGGGGTGGCGGACACTGATGGTCCGCCGCCCGGCTGGACGTCGTCCTCGCAGTCGGTCCAGAAGACCTTGTGCTTGGCGCGGCCGTGCTCGCCGTCGAAGTTCCAGAACAGCTTGTAGTGGCCGTCGGGCAGGGAAAGGTCCTGCGTACGGCCGTGCCCGTCGCCGTCGAGCGTCAAGGATCCGGACTTCACGGTCTCGCCCTTGACGTCGGCGGTCGGGGCCCAGGCCTCGATGTGCCAGTCGACCTGCTGGCTGCCGTCGAACTTGAAGGCATCGAGATAGAAGGTGCACACGTGGGGCTCGTTCTTGAGGAGCTCCTCACCGGTCGTGGCATCGTGGATCTTCACGGTGCCGTTGTCGCCGGGGGCGGTGGCGTGAGCGGAAGGGGCGAGCAGCAGGGCGGCGGCCACGGTGGCCGTGAGCGTGCTGGCGGAAACAAGCGGGCGCATGGGCAGTCCAACGGTGAAAGAGGAGGGTTGCCGTGGGGGGCGGCTCAGCATCCTGCGGCCTCAGTAGACCGTCAAGGACCTTCAAATCACTTTTGTCACATAGAGAATCGCCCACACCATTAGTCCCGCGTAACGATTGGCCACGGGGATCCCCGACCTTTGACGCTCCGCATGGTCGCCGCTCCTCCCTCCCTGCGCCGCCCAGGCCTCCGACCGACACAGCCCTACCGGGAATCGTGAAGCGGGTCAGCGTCCGGCTTCAACGCACACTCCACCCAGAGCAGCTTCCCGCCCTGACCCGGCAGACCGCCGCTCATCGGGTACGCACCCCAGCTGTCCGCCCAGAGGGTCACGAGGTAGAGCCCGCGCCCACGTTCGGCGAGTTCCGCCGGGGCCTCCGCACTCCATTCGAACGGTGCCGGGATGTGCGGGTCGGTGTCCCAGACGCTCAGCCTGATCCGATGCCGCCCGGCATCGCGCAGACGTAGGGAGTACGGCCCCTCGGAGTGCAGGTACGCGTTGGTGACCAGCTCGCTCACCAGAAGTTCGGCGGTTTCGGTGAGCTCACTCATGCCGTGCACGCGCAGGACGGTACGGAGGGTGGTGCGGGCCACGCCGGGAGCACGGGGATCCTGTGGGAGTTGGAGGGTGTACGACCAGGGCGGCGTTACGGTGGCCGGAACCATGGAAGTCTCCGATCGCGGAGGGAAGTTGGATCGTGCGTTTCTGGTTGCCCGGTGACGAGGCCGCTCCGTCGAGCGGGGTACTTCCGGGCGGGTGGCCTGGATCAGAGATTAGGGTTCCGCAAGGATTCTTTGCACCCGTTGACCGGAATCCTTGAAGGGATCCACTCGTGTGAGTGACAGACCAACTCGGTAGCTTCCTGAGGAGAGTTCGAGATGGCAGGCAGGACCGCCCCTACCGCGCGCCGCACCCGGCTCGGCACCGAGCTGCGCAAACTGCGCGAGCGGGCCGGGATGACCACCACGCAGGCAGCAGATCTCCTCGGCACCGGTTCCGGGCAGTTGAGCAACATCGAGGTGGCGCGATTCGGGGTGAGCGCCGACCGCGTACGCGTCATGGCCCACACCTACTCGTGCACGGATCCAGCGCTGATCGAAGCTCTGGTCGCCATGACTGGTGACCGCAGGCGTGGCTGGTGGGAGGAGTACCGGGACATCCTGCCGCCCAAACTCCTCGACCTCGCCGAGATCGAGCACCACGGCACCAGCCTCCACGCGGCGCACAGCATCCACATCCCTGGGCTGTTGCAGACTGTCGATCACGCCCGGGAGATCTACCGGCAGGCCGTGCCCGAGATGTCACCGCCTGAGATCGAGCACCGCGTCTCGTACCGCATCAAACGCCAGGCGGTGTTGTACGGGCAGGACGCCGCCCCTTATCACGCGATCATTCATGAAGCTGCGCTCCGCATGCGGTTCGGGGGCCCAGGTGTGGCCCGCGCCCAGCTTCAGCACTTGCTGAAGGCGAGCGAACAGACCCACGTGACCATGCGCGTGATCCCGTTCGAAGCCACGTACTACCCGGGCTCGGGTCAGTCGCTGTACTACGTACGCGGACCGGTGCCCGCGCTCGATACCGCCCAGCTCGACCAGTCCCACGGTCCGGTGTTCATCGACTCCGAGGCCCAGCTGTCGCAGTACCGCCTCCTGCTCGATCGGCTCGACGCGGCTGCGCTGAGCCCCGAGCAGTCGCGGGAACTTGTCCACAACATCGCCCAGGACCTGTGAAAGGAACAGAGATGGCCACATCCACCTGGCAGAGGTCGTCCTATTGCGCGCAAGGCGAGGCCTGCATACACGTCGCCGCCCACGACGGCACGATCAACGTCATGGAGAGCGGCGACCCCAAGGGCGCGATACTCCACACCACCCCCACCGCCTGGGCCGCCCTCATCCGGACCGTCAAGGACACCGCCCACCATGGCTGACCGGGCGGTCCCCGTCGAACTCACCTGGGTCCGCGCCGCTCCCGAAGGCGAAGAGGGCTCCGGCCCCTGGATCGAGCTCGCCTTCGACCCCGACGGGCTCGTCCACCTTCGAGAGACCAGCGACCCGACCAACATCGTCACGACCACCCGGACGAAATGGGAGGCCTTCGCCAAGGGCGTCATGGCCGGCGAGTTCGACCACTTCGCCGAACTCGACAACCAGAGCCCGGCCACGCCGTCCTGACCTATGGGCGCCGGGCTGTCGGTCCGCATGAGCCGGCGCGCGGACCGACAGTCCGGGTGGCAGCGCGCCCGGATCCGGATCACCGGGTACCGGCGGAACCGGACGTTCCTTCTCCTGACGGCGATGCGCCACTCACCGGCTGCTTCCCCGGAACGGTTTCGGGACTGCTCTCCGTACGTCCGACCAGCGCATATTCACTACGCAACGAAGCCGTCCGCGCATTGAACTCGCTGCTGTCCGGGCACAACAGAGCACATCACCACCGTCAGGCCTCGGCAGCAAGGACTGATCCATGAGCCGTCTCGCGCACTCGATCAACATCACGGAAGACGTACCGGGCCGGATTCTGCACTGGAACTTCTTCATCGGCGGCCACTTGAGCGCCTCGGTACCCGTACGCCTCGTCGAGCGCACGGACGAGGGCCAACTGGTGTGGATGGAGACAGGCGCGCCCATGTGGCGCACGGAGCTCCCGGGAGGTGCGCATCTTCGCGACATCGCCCCGGACGACCGACCCGCCGCCGGATACCCGGTGGTACCCGGCCGCTGGCCGATGGGCAGCGCCCTGTTCTATCAGCCCACCGGCGCCGCGCATTCCGTGCTCTGGCTCTTCGGCCGCAGGGGGAAGTTCCGTGGTTGGTACGTGAATCTGGAGCGCCGCGTCCACCACGGCGACGACATCGACATCACCGACCACGAGCTCGACATCAATGTGGCACCGGACCGGTCCTGGCAGTGGAAGGACGAGGAGTCCTTCGCCGAGAAGACCGGCCACCCGGTCTACTGGTCGGCCGATGAAGCGGCAGCCATCCGCGCCGAGGGAACGAGAGTCGCACGGCTCGCCGAGGCCGGATCCTTTCCCTTCGACGGATCCTGGTGCGACTTCCGGCCGCCGAGGACCTGGACGACACCGCCCCGCCCGCCGGGACCCCGCCGCCCCATTCTCTGACCGCCCCTCAACCCGCCTGCCCTGATGCGTGCAGTAGCGGGAGGGGAGCGGACGTCGGCCAGGGTGGCGAGATGCCGATCGTTGCCCGCGGTCACGCTCCGTGATACACAGAGTAACCATATATATGTGGCCACGCACCGATTCGATCCGCAGGTCAGGGCGGTCGGACCGGTCAAACGTGCGAGATCCCATGAAAGAGAGCCGCCAAGTCGTCGTACCAGGACGGTTTCATCAGCGAAGATAGAGAGTGACCCGTGCCATGTGGCAAGGGCAGTGAACTACCCAACAGGGGCGGTGACTTACATGGTCCTGGCAGCTGACACTGATAAGGGCGGTATCAGCACCATCATCAACGGCATCGCACCCAAGTGGGGGCCGTTCGGAGCCCTGGGCGACGAAGCCAAGGTGATGATCGAGGTCGTCATGGCCGTTGCCATCCTGCTCTGCTTCGGCATCGCCATCTGGGGAGCGGCCAAGCAGCGCATCGGCGCGACGGCGTTGCGCGACACGTTCAGCGCAGAACAGGGCAAGGGTCTGATCGTTGCCGGTTTGACCGGTGTGTTCATCATCGGATCGCTGGGGACCCTGTTCACCATCGTCTACGGCATGGCCATCTAACCGCCCGCCAGCCTGGCCGGACGCGCCGTCCCCGCCGCCCCGGTCCCGCTCCCCCACCACCCGTCCGTCGTGCCCACCGACAGAGGTTGCGTCTCCCTGATGTCGAGTCACCACACCGCGCCCACGCAGGAACCAGCCCGGCTACCGTCGTACCACGCGGAATCGCACATGGTTGAGGGGGCCTACGCGGCATGAGTCTCGGCGACGACGGCTACGGCGGCGATTCGCGCTCGGGCCGTACAGACGATGGATACAGCACCCTCGGCGGGACGCGCCAGACCCGTACCCGATTCGCCGACGGCACAAGCGGCGACGGCTACGGCGGCAGCCGCCGCCCGGCCCGCAACTCGCGGTCCCTGACCATGGTGGTCGGCGTGGTCGTTCTACTCGTCGCGGCTATCGCGTTCGCGAACCTGGGCGGCGGCGGCGACGACAACGGCTCCTCGGACGGGAGCGGCGGCGGCAAAGCGGGGGCAGCACCCACCGCGGCGACGGGCACGAAGCCGGTGACGGGCACGAAGCCGGTGACGGGGAAGAACGGCACGATCGCGTCGGGGTTCGCGCACGATGAGCAGGGGGCGCAGAGCGCAGCGGCGAACTACTCGGTGGCGCTCGTGTCCGCCGACATCCTCAAGCCCGTCCAGCGCGCCGCGATCGTGCGGCAGGTCTTCGTCGCAAGCAGAGTCGACGAGCTCGAAGCCAAGTTCGATGAGGCGTACAACAAGAACTTCCTCGACAAGGTCGGCCTCGACGAGGACGGCAATGCCGCCGCGGGCATGACCTACGTGTCGCGGACCGCTCCTGTCGGAACCAAAGTGACCCACTCCTCGGCCAACTCCACCACTGTGGAGGTGTGGTGCACCGGGGTCTTCGGTACAGCCGGTGTCAGCTCGACCAACCCGGTCAGCAACGACTGGTTCACCATGACGCTGAAGCTCCAGTGGGAAGCCAACGACTGGAAGGTCGACAGCTTCTCCCAGAAGGAGGGCCCGGCACCAGTCAACACCGACCGTACGGCCTCCAACGCCGACGAGATCGCCAAGGCTGTCGAGGAGTACGGAGGGTTCACCTATGCCCGCTAGTCCACACCACCTAGTCAAAATCGGTGCGGTCCTGGCCAGCATCCAGGCCACGATGGTGATCCTGGCGACCCGCGTGGCCGCTGCACCTTCACCGTCGCCCACACCGTCGGGCTCACCTTCCAAGGACAACTGCAGCCTCATCGTCGGCCCTGCCAGGGACTACTGCGAAAACGGCGACGCCGGCAGCCCCAAAACCGTCTCCCCCGACGACGCCACCAACGCCCTCGACCCCCTGTCCTCCCTCGCTCGCGGCTGCGCCGACGCCGCGGCCTGGATCGTCGGCAAGCTCAGCGAGGCAGTAAAGGGCACCGCGAACGTCGACTTCACGAACCCCAAGTTCCTGCAGCAGTACGCGGTCATCTTCGCCGCCTCCACCGTGCTCACCCTCGTCCTCTGGCTGCTCGCCGTCGCCAAGCGCGCCATCCGCGGCGTTCCGGTGGCCACCGCGATCTCCGAGGCGGTCGGTTTCCTCTGGCTGACCGTGCTCGCGTCCGCGTTCACGCCGCTCATCCTCTACACGGTCGTCTCGGCGACCGACGGGGTCACCGACGTCATCGCGTCCTCCTCCGGCGGGCAGACCGATGTCTTCTTCGGGGCGTTCGCCGAGGCGCTGAGCAAGGGCTCCGACATCGGCGGCGGGCCGATCATGCTGATCGTCGTCTCGCTCGTGTCGATCCTCGCCGCGGGTGTGCTCTGGCTGGAGCTCGTGATCCGGGCGGCCCTGCTGTACGTCGGTGCGCTCCTCGGCGTCGTCGTCTATTCGGGTCTCGTCGACAAGAACATGTGGGGCCACGTCCGTCGCTGGGCAGGCATCATGATCGCGGTGATCATGGTGAAGCCCGTCATCGTCATCGTGCTCGGACTGGCCGGCGCGCTCTCCTCCGACGGCGGGCCGAACGCGTTCTCCGCCGTCGTCTCCGGCCTCGCCATCATCCTGCTCGCAATCTTCGCCTCGGCGATGATCTATCGCTTCGTCCCCGGCTTCGGCGACGAGATCCAGGGCGCCCGTACCAACCGTAAGCAGGCCACCGACGGCGCCCAGGCCGCCGCCCTGATCAGCTCCCCCGCCGCTCTCGTCTCACAGGGCATCAAGACCCACAGCAGCCGCAGCGGCGGGGACAACGGGGGGCAGGGCGGCGGCAACAGCGGTGGCAGGCCCGCCAACCCGGTCAGCGGCGGGGTGGCCGCACACAGCTCCCGTAACAGCGGCGGGGGCGGGGTCGGCGGCGGATCCGTCCCCTCCGCCGCACCTCCGCCCCGCAGCGGATCGGGTCCCACCTCGGGCACCCCGCACAGCAGCCGCGCCACCCGTGGCGGCGGTACAGGCAACTCAGGTAACAACCGCACAGGAGGTGGAGGGCGTTGACGACCCAGTCCCATCCGGTCACGCCTCGCCGCACGTATCTCATCGGCCGGGCCCGGCCGAACGCGATCGTCGGCAAGAACCGCGAGACCGGCGAGATCGCGCTGATCATCGCCGGCGCGTTCCTCGGCATGATGAGCGGGCTGATCGTCCCCGTCCTGTCCCTGCGGATCGTGCTCCTCACCGGCTTCCCGCTGATGGCGCTGGCCATGGTGTACGTGCCGTACAAGCACCGCACCTTCTACAAATGGTTCGAGATCAACCGCAGCTTCAAGCGGTCCCTGCGCCGCGGCACCACGTACCGTTCCGCCGCGATGGAAGCCGGCGTACGGACCGACGGCCGCGAGATCGAGATCGGGCCGCCCCCCGGCATCGGCCGGATCAACTGGCTGGCCGCGCCCTTCGGCCCGGACGAGATCGCCGTACTGCTGCACGCCGACCGTCGCACCGTCACCGCGGCGATCGAGATCGAGGGACCAGGCGTCGGCCTGCGGGACAGCGAGGACCAGGAAGCGCTGGTCGACCGCTTCGGCACGCTGCTGAAGCATGTGGCCAACGGCGACGGTTTCGTGACCCGCATCCAGATGCTGGCCCGCACCCTCCCCGCCGACCCAGACGCACATGCCAAGGACGTCGCCCAGCGCGGCGACAAGGCGGCCCCGGGCTGGCTGCAGGAGTCGTACGACCAGCTGCAGTCGATGGTCTCCACCTCCAGCGAACAGCACCGTGCCTACCTCGTCGCCTGCATGCACTTCAACCGCGAACTGGCCGCCGAGGCGAACGCCATGGCCCGCGCCGCCCGCCCCCAGGCCGGCCGCAAGCTCGACCGGGACGCGGGCCTCGCCGTCGTCATGGCGCGCGAACTGACCGACATCTGCGCCCGCCTCGCCGAGGCGGACATCCGGGTACGCCAGCCGCTCGGCCAGAGCCGGCTCGCCTCGCTCGTGCACTCGATGTACGACCCGGACCACCCCATCGACCACATCCAGGCGATGACGAAGCGCAACGCCTGGCCCGCCGAGCTGGACGCGGTCGAGCCGACGTTCCTGCAGGCCAAGACCCGCGAGTCGACGACCCGCGCGCCCTGGTGCCACGCCACGGCATGGGTGAAGGAGTGGCCGATGACGCCCGTCGGCGTCAACTTCCTGGCCCCTCTCCTCGTCCACACGCCGGACGTCATCCGTACCGTCGCGGTCTGCATGGACCTCGAACCCACCGAGGTCGCCATCGAGCGGATGCTCACGGAGAAGACGAACGACGAGGCCGAGGCGAGCCGCCAGGCCAAGATGAACCGGACCGTCGACCCGCGCGACATCGCCGCGCACGGCAGGCTGGACCAGCGGGGTGAAGATCTCGCGAGCGGCGCGGCCGGGGTGAACCTCGTGGGGTACATCACCGTGTCGTCGCGATCACCCGAAGCCCTCGCCCGCGACAAGCGGACGATCCGGGCCTCGGCCGGCAAGTCGTACCTGAAGCTGGAGTGGTGCGACCGCGAGCATCACCGCGCCTTTGTGAACACGCTGCCGTTCGCCACCGGCATCCGTCGCTAACCGAGAGGGCAGTCACGCCATGCGAGATCCTCTGTCCGCGTTGTCGGATGCCTTCACCTCCTTCCTCTTCGGGAAGGTGGAGACGACCAGGCTGCCCGTACGAACCTCGACCGGGCAGGCCCAGGCCGTCTACCTGCCCACCGCGGCCCCCGGCCTCGGCGACTCAGGCGTGATCATCGGCCGCGAGGTGTACTCCGGCAAGGGCTACATCTACGACCCCTTCCAGCTGTACGGACAGCAGCTCCCCGCCCCGCACTGGCTGGTGCTCGGGGAGTCCGGAAACGGCAAGTCCGCGCTGGAGAAGACGTACGTGCTCCGCCAGCTCAGGTTCCGCGACCGCCAGGTCGTCGTCCTCGACGCGCAGGGGGAGGACGGCGTCGGTGAGTGGAACCTCATCGCCCAGGAGCTCGGCCTCACCCCCATCCGGCTCGACCCGACCTCGGCCATGAACGGCGGCATCCGGCTCAACCCGCTCGACCCCTCGATCACCACGACCGGCCAGCTCGCCCTGCTCCGCACGATCATCGAAGTCGCGATGGGCCACGGCCTCGACGAGCGCTCCGGCTTCGCGCTGAAGGTCGCGCACGCCTACGTCAACCAGACGATCACCGACCGGCAGCCGGTGCTCACCGACATCGTCGAGCAACTGCGCCACCCGGAGCCCGAGTCCGCCGAGGCGATGAACGTCGACATAGACGACGTACGGGCCTGGGGCCTCGACGTCGCCCTTGTCCTGGACCGGCTGGTCGACGGTGACCTGCGTGGCATGTTCGACGGCCCGACCTCGGCCGGCATCGACCTGGACGCTCCACTGATCGTCTTCGACCTGTCGCACATCGACCGGAACTCGATCGCCATGCCGATCCTGATGGCGATCGTCGGCGTATGGCTGGAACACACCTGGATCAGGCCCGACCGGAAGAAACGCATCTTCCTGGTCGAGGAGGCCTGGCACATCATCAACTCTCCCTTCGTCGCCCAGCTCTTCCAGCGCCTGCTGAAGTTCGGCCGACGACTGGGCCTGTCGTTCGTCGCCGTGGTCCACCACCTCAGCGACGTGGTCGACGGGGCCGCGGCACGCGAGGCGGCGGCGATCCTGAAGATGGCCTCGACCCGGACGATCTACGCGCAGAAAGCCGACGAGGCCAGAGCGACCGGTCGCGTACTCGGCCTGCCCCGCTGGGCGGTCGAGATCATTCCCACCCTCACCCCCGGCATCGCGGTATGGGACGTCAACGGCAATGTACAGGTCGTCAAACACCTGATCACCGAGGCGGAACGCCCCCTCGTCTACACCGACCGCGCCATGACCGAGTCCTCGGCCGCAGATCTCCTGCCGGAGGACGTACGAGCCGCGGAGCTGGAGGCGGAGCAGCGCGCGGCACGCATCGAGCACCAGCAACGACTGAACGAGTCGTCCGAGTCAACGGTGGCATGACATGGCGGGACGCACAGAACAGCAGGCCGGATCGAGCACCGGCGGTGTCCCGGACGGTCTGCTGGTCGGCCTGCTGGGCTTCCTGCTCGGGCTGACGATCCTCGTCTGGACGGCCACCGGCCTGTCCGGACTGTTCACGCACGGCGCCTGGCCGAAGGGCGTCACCTTCACCGAGACCCCACTGGCCATGCGCCGGCTGGCGGCGTCCCCGCACGACATGACCGCCGCCTGGCCCGGCACACCGGCGGGCGAGCTCTCCGGATACGGGCTGTTCTGGGGCCTGTTCATCGGCGAGCTCATGGTGCTGATGGTGCTGACAGTGTTCGTGATGGGCGTGGTGACCCGCTGGCGAGTGGTGCGGGCACGTCGTCGGGAAGAGAGCCGCCAGGAACGTCATGACGAGCGTTACGCGGAGCACCATCAGCAAGCAGAGCCCGCCGCGGTGGAAGCTGTGGAAGCAGCTGTCGCTGCGACACCGTCGCCTGCTCCTGCTCCTGTGCCTGCTCCTGCTCCTGTGCCTGCCCCCGCGCCTGTCCCTGAGCCGGCCCTCGCGACCACGGCCACAGCGACAACAGAAGCGCCCGCCGAGGCCGACGTGCGGACAGAGCTCCTCCCCCTCGCACCGGTCGTCCCCTCCCCGCGCACACCCCTCGTCGTCTACGGCCCGGCCGCCACCCGTCGCCCCACCGTCGTGCAGGCGATCCGGGAGGCCGACGGCCCGGCCCTCGTCGTCACGTCCGACCCCACCGTCTGGGCGGAGACGAAGGACGCCCGCGCCAAGCTCGGCCCGGTCCTCGTCTACGACCCGGGTCACCTCTGCGACACCCCGGCCCGGCTCCACTGGTCTCCCACCGCCGGGTGCGAAGCACCGGACACGGCCGCCGCCCGCGCCATCGCCCTCCTCGCCCCGGTCCGGCCTCAGGCTCGCATCGACGCGATGACGGCCGAGACCGCGGAGACCCTCCTCCAGTGCTGGCTGCACGCCGCCGCCATAGACGGTCGGCCGTTCCGCCAGGTGCACCGCTGGGCTCTCGGTGGCAACGCCCATGAACCGGTACGGCTCCTCCGCACCCACACCAAGGCCGCCTCCGGACTCGCCGGCCTGCTGGAGTCCGCGCTCACCGGCCATCCCGAACGCCGGGAGATGGCACAGGAACTGACGGTACGGGCGTTCGCCGCACTCTCCTCGGTCCACATCCGCGAGGCCTGCACACCGAACCGAACCGATTCGCTCGCGCTGGAATCTTTTGCCGGCGAAGGGGGCACTCTTTATGTGGTAGGTGAATCCATCGAGGATCCTCGCTCCGGACCGGGTGCGATGCCCCTGCTCACCGCCCTCGCCTCACACGTGGTCGAGCACGGCCGCCGCATGGCCGCACGGTCAACCGACGGTCGGCTCGACCCACCAATGACGCTCGTCCTCGACGACGTCGCGGCTGTGGCGCCCCTTCCCCAGCTCCCGGAGCTGCTCTCGACGAACCAGGACCAGGCCCTGCCGACGCTGGTCCTGCTCCGCTCACAGGAACAGGCCCGAGCACGCTGGACGTCTCCGCTCCAGCCGTGACTCGGTGGCTGGAGCAGCAGCCAGGAACGGGACTTCCGGCAGCAGCCCCCGGAACCGGCCGAACCCGGTCCGGGGCGACGGCGTGCCGACCGGTACTGAAGACGTCAGACGGGGCGGACGATCTCGTACTCCAGCTCCCGCGCCGTCGGATCGCCCGGTACGGCGAGGGTCTCCCCGCTCGGTGCGAAACCGAACCGACGGTAGAAGGCAGCGGCCCGCGGATTGCTCTCGTGCACATACAGCCGCACCCGCTCGATCCGCGGCGCACCCAGTGACCACGCCCATTCGACCCCGGCCCGGAACAACTGCTCGGCCAACCCGCTGCCACGCGCCTCCGGCCTCACGAACACACCGACCACATGAGCCTGGTGGACCGTGGCCGGTTCACCGAACCGCAGATCGTCGTCCGGACGCTCGACAAGCACGGTGATCGACCCCGCCCAGCTCCCGTCGGGTGCCTCGGCGATGAACTGACGCACGTCGTCGCCACCGTCCTCAGCCGCACGGGCCGTGCGGCCCTGCCAGAACTCGTCGGGCTGGGCCACGGCCTGCTCGTACGTCTCCAGAAATGCCACAGGTGCCACCGGATCCTGCAGAGCGGCGAGCCGGAGCTCCTTGCCGAGCTCCCATTCCTCGGCGCGTACGGGCCGAATCACATAGTCCATGCATCGATCCTGTCCCGCCCCATGCCCCCCGGCAATCGAATTCCTTCCCGGCCCCCTCACCTCAGCTCGTACCGTCTACTCCCGTGACAGACATGGATGGCAAGACAACGGACGAGGTGGCCGGCCTGCTCGCGGCCTATGACGAGCAGATGCGGGGCGTGTCGGCCAACCCTCCGGCGGGGGTCGGTTACGAGCAGGACGGTCCACTGACCCGGACCGTCGGCCGGTTCCGCGGCTTCATCAGCGCCCCGCGCGACATACGGGTACACGGCGCCGAACTCGACGCGCTGATCGCCCGTCAACGTGACCGATTCGCCGCCCGTGGAGAGGCGGTCGAGTGGAAGGTACGCGGCCACGACCTGCCGTCCGACCTCACCGACCGCCTGCGCGCCGCGGGCTTCACAGCGGAGGCGGAGGAGACCGTCCTCGTCGGCCGAGCCGAGGACATGGCGTCACCGCCCGTGCTCCCGGACGGCGTCGTACTCCGCCAGGTCACCGAGCGCGCGGACATGCACCGCATCGCGGCACTGGAATCGACCATCTGGGGCCAGGACCTGAGCGTGATCGGTGACGACCTGGCGGGACGCGTCGCTGCCGCCCCGGACGACCTCGTCGTCCTGGTCGCCGAGGCGGGCGGCGAAGTCGTCTCCGCGGCCTGGCTGGTCTTCCGTGCAGGCACCGAATTCGCCGGCCTGTGGGGCGGCTCGACGCTCTCCGCGTGGCGTGGACGCGGCATCTATCGCGCCCTGGTCGCCGCCCGCGCCCGAATCGCAGCAGCTCGCGGAGTCCGCTATCTGCAAGTGGACGCGTCCAGCGACAGCGCACCGATCCTGCGCCGACTCGGCTTCCACGCGGTGACCACCACGACCCCTTATGTATGGTCGCCGACGCAGGAAACGGATGGCTCGTAAACGCAGAAAAGCCCCGCACCAGAGGTGCGGGGCTTTCCCGGAATAATTGTTCGGCGGCGTCCTACTCTCCCACAGGGTCCCCCCTGCAGTAC
>NZ_JBIAKK010000011.1:0-279100 GCF_042872425.1 Streptomyces sp. NPDC005262 | reverse complement strand
ACCCGGAAGCTAAGCCTTTCAGCGCCGATGGTACTGCAGGGGGGACCCTGTGGGAGAGTAGGACGCCGCCGAACAATTATTCCGGGAAAGCCCCGCACCTCTGGTGCGGGGCTTTTCTGCGTTTAGGGCGTGTCGGCTCACTGGGAGCGCAGGATGGCTGTACAGGACCGTGGGACAGACGAAGGCAGGTCCCGACGAGAAGGTTTGCACTTGGGTCCCGCGTAGTTATGTATATCCCTGAGTTCAGGGTATGCTCTATCTCGTTGCCACCGCGCAACAGGCCCCAATAGCTCAGTCGGTAGAGCGTCTCCATGGTAAGGAGAAGGTCTACGGTTCGATTCCGTATTGGGGCTCAGGTAATGCGAAAGGCCCCCGCCGATGGCGGGGGCCTTTCGCATGTCCGGTGCCTTCGGACTCACTCTTCTCGGGGTTAGTCCGGGTTGCCGGTGCCGGGGGCGGCGAGCAACTCACCGATGAGTCGCCGTCAGGCCGGGTGCGGCTCCGGGACCCGCATCGCCAGAATGGCCATGTCGTCGGAGGCCGGTTCGGCGGCGAAGCGTTCGACGGCCCGCAGGACACGGGACGCGACCGCTCCGGCCGTGAGGCCCGTACACGTGGTGAGAACGTCGGCCAGGCCGTCGTCCCCCAACATGCGAGTACCTTCACGGCGTTCTGTCACGCCATCGGTCACGCAGAGCAGGACATCACCAGGGGTGAGTGTGACCGTCTGCTCGTACAGTTCGAGGTCCTCGATGACGCCCAGCAGCGGCTGCGGTTCGGCTGCTGCCTCGACCGTCCCGTCCTGGCGCAGGCGCAGTGGCAGGGGATGCCCGGCGCACACCACCTTGAGCAGGGCGCTGCCGTCCTTCTGGGGCCACAGCTCTCCGTAGAGGAGGGTGAGGAAGCGGCTGCGGGAACCCTCGTCGAGGATGGCGGCGTTGAGACGTTCCAGGACGGCCGGGCCGCCGAAGCCCTCGCGGGCGAGCAGGCGCAGGGCATGACGGGCGAGGCCCGTGACGGCCGCGGCCTCCGGGCCCGTACCGCAGACGTCACCGATGGCGAAGCCGTATGCGCCGTCGCGGATCGGGAAGACGTCGTAGAAGTCGCCGCCGACCTCGTTGCCCTCGCCGGCCGCCCGGTAGATGACCTCGATCTCGACGTTGGGGACATCGGGGAGGCCCGGCGGCAGCAGGCTCCGCTGCAGGGACTGACTGATCGCCATGCGCTCCGAGTAGAGACGGGCGTTGTCGAGGGCGAGGGCGGCACGGCGGGACAGGTCCTCGGCAAGTTCGAGGATCTCCTGGCGGAAGTGGTCGTCGGACGGTTTGCCGAGTGTGAGCATTCCGATGACGCGGTTCCGGGCGACGAGCGGCAGGACCACCGTCTCGCCGCCCACCGCAGCCGCAGTGGCCAGTGTCGTGCGGATGCCGGCGCCGAGAGCGGTGGACTCGCTGAGGCCGATGCTGCGCATGGAGGTGCGCAGGGCCGCCTCGTGGGCGGCCGCGGAGGGTGCGGCCCATACCCGGGCGCCGGGGGTCGGCACCGGATCCGGCGGGGAGATCTTGGAGAGCAGTGCCTTGAGGCCGTCGATGAGCTCTTCGTCCTCGTGCAGCACATACGAGAGGTAGGGCTCCGAGGACTGGTCGGCGATCGTGTAGACGGCGCACCAGGTGGCCAGTGTGGGGACCGTCATCTGGGCCATCAGCGCCAGCGTCTGGTCCCGGTCGAGCGTGCCGGCAAGGAGATCGGAGGCCTCGACGAGGAAGGACAGCGAACCGCGGCGAAGCCGCTCGAGTTCGCCCAGACGGGCCGATTCCACGGCGAGCGCGATGCGGTCCGCGGCGAACTGGAGGCGCAGGGCTTCCTCGTTGGTGTACCGGCCCGGTGCTTCGGCGGCGACCCCGAGCGATCCGGTGAGTCGGCCTTCGACCTTGAGCGGGACGGTGACGACGGAGCGCATGCCGGTCCCGCCGAGCAGAGGTACGGCCCCGGGTACGGAGGTGAGGTCCTCGTGGACGGCGGGCATCCGGGCGGAGCCGTACCGTCCGGTGCCGGCCTCGACAGGGACCCGGGCGAAGCGTTGACGGGCGGACGGGAGGCCGGTCGTGGCCCGTACCTCCAGCTCCGTCTCGTCGTCCGTGGCCAGCAGCAGGAAGGCCGAATCCGCGTCGAGCATGTCGCGGGCCCGCTCGACGGTGCGCTGGAGCAGTCCGTCGAGGTCGTCGGGGGCGGGGGAGCCGATGAAGACCTCGAACGGGTCCGTGGTGCGGCTCTCCGCGCCGACGTCGGAGACAGGGGCGCGGACCGGGGACTGCAGCACGGCGCGCTCGTAGTCGCGGACGAGCAGACAGACTGTCGACGGTTCGCCCTGGGTGTCGCGGACTCTGAGGTGTGAGGCATAGACGGCGATGGTGCGGCCGTCGGCGGCGCGGATCCCGTAACTGCCCTCCCAGCGCGAGAGCTGGAGGGCGTCGGCGATGCCCGTGTTGGTGCCGGGGGTGTGCGGCCACGCCAGGAAGTCGGTGAGTTGCTTCCCGGTGACCTGATCCGCGCTGTAGCCGAAGAGGTACGTGCAGTCATCGTTCCAGGCGGCGACGGAACCGGAGCTGTCGATCTGGACGACGGCGACCCGGACGCGTTCGTCTGCGACCGGGAGGAGATCGGTGGGGAGCAGCGGTCCCGCGGAGCGGATGCCCACCGGGCGTTCGGGGAGTTCGAGCTGGAACCAGACATGCTTGTGCGTCGGGGAGTACTCGACGCCCCATCGGGAAGCGAGCGCCGCGCAGAGCAGCAGACCGCGGCCGCTCTCCCGGTCCGGGCTGCCGAAGTCCAGACCGGTGCTCTGGAGCGGGATCTCCCGTTCCGGATAGTGGTCGGAGACCTCGACCCGGACGCCGTCCTCCGTACGCAGACACAGAACGTCGGCTGCGGTGCCCGCGTGTACCACCGCGTTGGTCACGAGCTCGCTGGTGAGGACGACCGCGTCGTCCACGATGTCGATGTACCCCCATCCCTGAAGGGTGTCACGCACGAAGGCCCGGGCGGTCGCGACGGAGCGCCCGACCGGGTCGAAGGTGGCAGCCGCGCGCGCGGTGATCACAGCACTCCCCATATGGTGTCTCGTCGCTTCCCAGAGTCCTGTGCCCGATTCTCGCCGCTTCGATTCGCTTAGCCAGGCTAGACGCTTGGTCTCGGTCCCGGGTACGCGAGGGCCGAGTTCGGACAAGGGCGACCAGGATGTGGTCGTCGAGCGGACAAGTGTGGGCTTCCCAACGGAGGGATGAGGGATAACCGTTGGAGGTTCCATGTAGATCTGTTTCGGCCTGGTACGTTTCAACGATTTGACGTCCGCATGGTCACCCGTCGACGGTGGGCAGTGGCGGTGAGCCGATGTGGAACTGGGCAAGCTCCCAGATATAGGCCCGAGCGATACGGTCAACCCCTGCGGGAGGGACACGGTGGAGTCTGGCGTGGCGGCGCGGGGATCAGGCACGCGCACAAAAGGCGGACAGTCCGTGAAGAAACAGCGCAATGGAACCATCGACGTGGATGCGGCGGCGCTCAACAGACTGCTCGCGGGCCTGGTGGCGATGCGCGACGGGAACTTCCGTCGGCGTCTGACCGTGTCGGGCGAGGGCGTGATGACGGAGCTCGCGGCCGTCTTCAACGAGGTCGCGGACCGCAATCTCCATCTCACCGGGGAACTGGCACGTGTACGTCGCGTGGTCGGGCGCGAGGGGAAGCTGACCGAACGGCTGGAGACGGGGGCCTGCGAGGGCTCCTGGGCCGCTGCCATCGATGCCTCGAACGAGCTGGTCGACGATCTGGCGCGGCCGGTGTCGGAGGTCGGACGGGTGCTCTCGGCGGTTGCCGACGGTGATCTCGAACAGCGGATGGAGCTCCGGTCGCACTCGACCGACGAGACCGTGCGGCCGCTGCGTGGCGAGTTCCTGAAGGTGGCCCGTACGGTCAACAACCTGGTCGACCAGCTGTCGGCGTTCACCGAGCAGGTGACGCGGGTGGCGGTCGAGGTGGGTACCGAGGGCAAGCTGGGCGGGCAGGCCCAGGTGCGCGGAATGTCCGGTTCCTGGAAGGACCTCACGGACTCCGTCAACACCATGGCGTACCGGCTCACCGCGCAGGTGCGGGACATCGCGCTGGTGACGACGGCGGTCGCCAAGGGTGATCTGTCGCGGAAGGTCACCGTCCATGTGGCCGGCGAGATGCTCCAGCTGAAGAACACCGTCAACACGATGGTCGACCAGCTGTCGTCGTTCTCCTCCGAGGTGACCCGGGTCGCCCGTGAGGTGGGCACGGAGGGCGAGCTGGGCGGTCAGGCGACGGTGCCCGGCGTGGCCGGGGTGTGGAAGGACCTCACCGACTCCGTCAACACGATGGCCGGAAACCTCACCTCGCAGGTGCGCGGCATCGCCGAGGTGACGACGGCGGTCGCCAATGGTGACCTGTCGCAGAAGGTCACGGTCAGCGCGCGCGGCGAGGTCGCGCAGCTCGCCGAGACGATCAACCAGATGACCGAGACGCTGCGGACCTTCGCGGACGAAGTGACGCGGGTGGCGAGCGAGGTCGGTGGCGAGGGTCTGCTGGGCGGTCAGGCGCAGGTTCCCGGTGCGGCGGGTACGTGGAAGGACCTCACCGATTCGGTGAACACGGTCTTCCGGAATCTGACCACGCAGGTGCGGGACATCGCGCAGGTGACGACGGCGGTGGCCAGCGGTGACATGACGCAGAAGGTCACCGTGGATGTGGCCGGCGAGATGCTGGAGCTGAAGAACACCGTCAACACGATGGTGGACCAGCTGCAGTCCTTCGGTTCCGAAGTGACCCGGGTCGCCCGGGAGGTCGGTGTCGAGGGCCGGCTGGGCGGACAGGCCGAGGTTCCGGGTGCGGCGGGTACGTGGAAGGACCTCACCGATTCGGTGAACACGGCGTTCCGGAACCTGACGGGTCAGGTGCGGGACATCGCGCAGGTGACGACGGCGGTCGCGAACGGCGATCTGTCGCAGAAGGTCACCGTGGATGTGGCCGGCGAGATGCTGGAGCTGAAGAACACCGTCAACACGATGGTGGCGCAGCTGTCGTCCTTCGCCGACCAGGTGACCCGGATGGCGCGGGACGTGGGCACGGAGGGCCGGCTCGGCGGCCAGGCGCGGGTCGACGGTGTCTCCGGTACGTGGAAGGAGCTCACCGACTCCGTCAACTTCATGGCGGGGAACCTGACCTCGCAGGTGCGTCAGATCGCCCAGGTGACGACTGCGGTCGCGCGGGGCGATCTCTCGCAGAAGATCGACGTGGACGCCCGCGGCGAGATCCTGGAGCTGAAGAACACCATCAACACGATGGTCGACCAGCTCTCCGCCTTCGCCGAGCAGGTGACCCGGGTGGCCCGTGAGGTGGGCACGGACGGACGGCTCGGCGGCCAGGCGCAGGTGCCCGGCGTGGCCGGTGTGTGGCGCGATCTGACCGATTCGGTGAACGGCATGGCGGGGAACCTCACCGCCCAGGTGCGTAACATCGCGCAGGTCGCGACCGCGGTGGCGCGCGGTGACCTGTCGCAGAAGATCGACGTGGACGCCCGCGGCGAGATCCTGGAGCTGAAGAACACCCTCAACACGATGGTGGACCAGCTGTCGAACTTCGCGGAGCAGGTGACGCGGGTCGCCCGTGAGGTGGGCACGGCAGGCATCCTGGGCGGCCAGGCCGAGGTGCAGGGCGTGTCCGGTACCTGGAAGGACCTCACCCAGTCCGTCAATGGCATGGCCAACAATCTGACCCTGCAGGTCCGCAACATCGCCGAGGTCACCACCGCGGTCGCCAAGGGCGATCTTTCGAAGAAGATCACCGTCGACGCCAAGGGCGAAATCCTCGAACTGGTGACGACCGTCAACACGATGGTCGACCAGCTGCTCAACTTCGCCGACGAGGTGACGCGAGTCGCGCGTGAGGTGGGCACCGAGGGCATCCTGGGCGGTCAGGCCCGGGTGCGAGGTGCGACGGGTATCTGGAAGGACCTCAGCGACAACGTCAACTTGATGGCCAACAATCTGACCAGCCAGGTGCGGAACATCTCCCGGGTCTCGTCCGCGGTCGCCAACGGCGACCTCACCAAGAAGGTCACCGTCGAGGCCCGCGGCGAGGTCGCCGAGCTCGCCGACACCGTCAACACGATGGTGACGACGCTGTCGTCGTTCGCCGACGAGGTGACCCGGGTGGCCCGCGAGGTGGGCACGGAGGGCGAGCTGGGCGGTCAGGCGCGGGTCCCGGGCGTCTCCGGTACGTGGAAGGACCTGACCGAGTCGGTGAACTCGATGGCGTCCAACCTGACCGGTCAGGTGCGCCAGATCGCCACGGTCACCACAGCCATCGCCAAGGGCGATCTCACCAAGAAGATCGACATCGACGCCCGCGGCGAGATCCTGGAGCTGAAGAACACCATCAACACGATGGTCGACCAGTTGTCGTCCTTCGCGGAGCAGGTGACCCGGGTGGCCCGCGAGGTGGGCACCGAGGGACAGCTGGGCGGCCAGGCCCGGGTCCGGGACGTGGACGGCACCTGGCGCGACCTCACCGAGTCCGTGAACGAGATGGCCGGGAACCTGACCCGTCAGGTGCGAGCCATCGCGGCCGTCGCCACCGCGGTGACCCGCGGCGATCTCAACCTCAAGATCGACGTGGACGCGGCAGGTGAGATCCAGGCCCTGCAGGACAACATCAACACGATGATCGCCAACCTGCGCGACACCACGGCCACCAACAAGGAGCAGGACTGGCTCAAGGGCAACCTCGCCCGGATCTCCGGTCTGATGCAGGGGCGCCGCGATCTCGACGACGTCGCTTCGCTGATCATGAGCGAGCTGACCCCGGTCGTCTCGGCGCAGCACGGGGCGTTCTTCCTGGCCGTGCCTACCGGTGACATGGAGGCGATGGGCGCGGAGGCCGACAAGGAAGGCGCGTACGTGCTCCGGATGCGGGGCAGTTACGGCTACTCCGCGGGATCGATGCCGACGTCGTTCCGGCCGGGTGAGACGCTCATCGGCACGGCGGCGGAGGAGAAGCGGACGATCCAGGTGGACAACGTGCCGCCTGGTTATCTGAAGATCTCCTCGGGGCTCGGCGAGGCGCCGCCCGCGCATGTGATCGTGCTGCCGGTGCTCTTCGAGGGGCAGGTCCTCGGTGTGATCGAGCTGGCCTCGTTCCAGCCGTTCACCCACATTCAGCGCGACTTCCTCAACCAGCTGGCCGAGATGATCGCGACGAGCGTCAACACGATCAGTGTCAACACCAAGACGGAGAAGCTCCTGGAGCAGTCGCAGGAGCTGACCGAGCAACTGCGTGACCGGTCAGAGGAGTTGGAGAACCGGCAGAAGGCGCTGCAGGCCTCCAACGCCGAACTGGAGGAGAAGGCCGAGCTGCTGGCCCAGCAGAACCGCGACATCGAGGTGAAGAACACCGAGATCGAGGAGGCCCGGCAGGTTCTGGAGGAGCGTGCCGAGCAGCTCGCCGTCTCGATGCGCTACAAGTCCGAATTCCTGGCGAACATGTCGCACGAGCTGCGTACGCCGCTCAACTCGCTGCTCATCCTGGCCAAGTTGCTCGCGGACAACGCCGAGGGCAATCTCTCGCCGAAGCAGGTGGAGTTCGCGGAGACGATCCACGGGGCAGGTTCCGATCTGCTTCAGCTGATCAACGACATCCTCGATCTGTCGAAGGTCGAGGCGGGCAAGATGGACGTCAGTCCGACCCGGATCGCGCTGGTCCAGCTGGTCGACTACGTGGAGGCGACGTTCCGGCCGCTCACCGCCGAGAAGGGGCTCGACTTCTCCGTACGGGTGTCGCCGGAGCTGCCCGCGACGCTGCACACGGACGAACAGCGGCTGCTGCAGGTGCTGCGCAATCTGCTGTCCAACGCGGTGAAGTTCACCGACAGCGGCGCCGTCGAGCTGGTGATCCGGCCTGCCGGCGCCGATGTGCCGAACGCCATCCGCGAGCAGCTCCTCGAAGCCGGTTCGCTGCGCGACGCCGACGCCGATCTGATCGCGTTCTCGGTCACCGACACCGGTATCGGGATCGCGTCCAGCAAGATGCTGGTGATCTTCGAGGCGTTCAAGCAGGCGGACGGTACGACAAGCCGCAAGTACGGCGGTACGGGGCTCGGGCTGTCCATCAGCCGGGAGATCGCCCGGCTGCTGGGCGGCGAGATCCATGCGGCGAGCGAGCCGGGCCGCGGCTCGACCTTCACGCTGTATCTGCCGCTGCACCCCAGTGAGCTGCCGCCGCAGGGCTACCCGCAGATCGGTCCCGGTCCCATCGAGGCGCATGGCCAGGCGGTCGAGGAAGGGCTGATCCCGGAGGCGGGGGCGGGCGCCCGCCTGTCGGCGCCGCCGCACGGTCAGGTCGGTTCCGCAGGGCTGTTCCGGCATCGCCGCAAGGCGCTCGGCGGGAGGGAGCAGAGGCCCGCGCTGTCGGCGAGGAGCACCGCGCCACCCCAGGAGTCGTGGGCGGCGGCCGGTCAGGAGGAGCCCGAGGCCCGCAAGGTATTCCGGTTCGACGGCGAGAAGGTGCTGATCGTCGACGACGACATCCGTAACGTCTTCGCGCTGACCAGCGTGCTGGAGCAGCACGGTCTCTCGGTGCTGTACGCGGAGAACGGGCGCGAGGGCATCGAAGTCCTGGAGCAGCACGACGATGTGACGGTTGTGCTGATGGACATCATGATGCCGGAGATGGACGGCTATGCGACAACGACGGCGATCCGTCGGATGCCGCAGTTCGCCGGGCTTCCCATCATCGCGCTGACCGCGAAGGCGATGAAGGGCGACAGGGAGAAGGCGATCGATTCCGGTGCTTCCGACTATGTCACCAAGCCGGTTGATCCTGACCATCTGCTCTCCGTCATGGAGCAGTGGATGCGCGGAGAGTGATCGTCAATTGAGTGGATCACGATAAGTTGCTGATCGACTGTGCTCGAAGGGGTGTGAGAGGGCGGTGGACGGGGAACCTTCTGGTCTCCCACCGCGTTTTTGGTATGTGCACAGTGACATCGCGGTGACAGGGTGTGGTGACGGGCGGGGTGCGGCTACCATGACCGGCACAAGGACGGACGGCGCAAGGGAGTCGTCCCCTGGGGCGGCGCCCGGTGCAATTCCGGGGCGAGGAGGACGGGCCATGGTGCAGAAGGCCAAGATCCTCCTGGTCGATGACCGGCCAGAGAATCTGCTGGCGCTGGAGGCCATCCTCTCTGCGCTCGATCAGACGCTGGTTCGGGCATCGTCAGGGGAGGAAGCGCTCAAAGCGCTGCTGACGGACGACTTTGCGGTCATTCTGCTGGACGTCCAGATGCCAGGCATGGACGGTTTCGAAACCGCCGCGCATATCAAGCGGCGGGAGCGGACCCGGGACATTCCGATCATCTTCCTCACCGCGATCAATCACGGTCCGCATCACACCTTCCGGGGGTACGCGGCGGGCGCGGTGGACTACATCTCGAAGCCGTTCGATCCCTGGGTGCTGCGCGCCAAGGTCTCGGTCTTCGTCGAGCTCTACATGAAGAACTGCCAACTGCGCGAGCAGGCCGCGCTGCTCAGGCTCCAGCTCGAGGGCGGCGGCCGCCCGAGCGCGGACCAGGACAAGGAGCCCGCCGGGCTGCTGGCCGAACTCTCGGCGCGCCTCGCGGCCGTCGAGGAGCAGGCGGAGGCCCTCTCCAAGCAGCTCGACGACGAGTCGGCGGACGCCGCGGCTGTGGCCACGGCCGCCCATCTCGAACGGAAGCTGACCGGACTGCGGCGTGCGCTCGACGCGCTGGAGCCGGGCACCGGGAGCGGCACGGCCGCGCTTCCTTCGTAGCACGTCCTTCGCGGAACTCCCCGGCCCGGAAGCCGCCTTCGGGGCCGGGCCGCTGACGGTCCGTCCACGGTGAGGGCGTGTCAGTTTCCGGCCCCCGTGCGGCGACACGGTGGGGTGAACCCAGAGGCACACGTGTTCACGGCCGCCGACACCGGTAACCTCGGCACCATGGCCTCACGTACGTCCGGCAAGGGTTCCCAGGGCACGGCGGGCACCGCGAAGCGTCCCGGCCGTACCGGTGGCCCGGCGAAGAAAGCCGCGCCCGCGAAGAAAGCCGCCGCGAAGAAGACGGCGCCCGCGAAGAAGACACCGGCCAAGAAGACACCGGCCAAGAAGGCGGCTGCGCCCAGACCCGCACCGTCACCCACCGGGGGCGTGTACTGGCTGGTGCGGGCCCTCTGGCTCGGTGCGGCCCATGCCGTCGGCGCGATGCTCCGCGGCATAGGGCGCGGCGCCAAGGGACTCGATCCCGCACACCGCAAGGACGGCGTCGCCCTTCTGCTGCTCGGCCTCGCGCTGGTCGTCGCCGCGGGCACCTGGTCGAATCTGCGGGGGCCCGTCGGCGACCTCGTCGAGATGCTCGTCACCGGCGCCTTCGGCCGGCTCGATCTGCTCGTCCCGATACTGCTCGGCGCGATCGCCGTGCGGCTGATCCTCTACCCGGAGAAGCCCGAGGCCAACGGTCGTATCGTCATCGGACTCTCCGCCCTGGTCATCGGGGTGCTCGGGCAGGTGCACATCGCGTGCGGATCGCCGGGCCGCGAGGAAGGCAGCGAGGCGATGCAGGACGCGGGCGGCCTGATCGGCTGGGCTGCGTCCAAGCCGTTGATCTACACCATGGGCGAGGTCCTCGCCGTACCGCTGCTCCTGCTCCTCACCGTCTTCGGACTGCTCGTCGTCACCGCGACCCCCGTGAACGCCATTCCGCAGCGGCTGCGGCTGCTCGGCTCCAAGCTGGGGATCGTCGACCCGGAGTACGACCCCGAGGCGGACGACGAGAGCGACGACGAGCGGTACGACGAGCAGTGGCGCGAAGCGCTGCCCGCCCGCTCACGACGCTCCTCCGCGCGCCGCTCCGAGGCGCCCGAGGAGTACGACCCCGCGCAGGCGGAGGCCGAGGCGCTCTCCAAGCGCCGCAGGCCACGCAGGCCCTCCGCGCAGCCCGCGATGAACCGCACCATGGACGCGGTGGACGTCGCCGCGGCCGCGGCCGCGGCGCTCGACGGGGCGGTGCTCAACGGCATGCCGCCCTCGCCGATCGTCGCCGACCTCACCCAGGGCGTCACCGTCGAGCGGGACCGTGAACGGTCGGGCACCCCGGTGCCCGGTGCCCGGGAGGCGGAGCAGGCCCAGGGGGCGGGGAAGCCGGAGAAGAGTGCAGCGCTCTTCGACGGCGTACCCGATCTGACGAAGCCCGCGCCCGACCGCTCACAGTCCCAGCCGCTCCCGGCCCGCGCCGAGCAGCTGCAGCTCTCCGGGGACATCACGTACGCGCTGCCCTCGCTCGACCTGCTGGAACGCGGCGGCCCCGGCAAGACCCGCAGCGCCGCCAACGACGCGATCGTCGCCTCCCTGACGAACGTCTTCACCGAGTTCAAGGTCGATGCCGCGGTCACCGGCTTCACCCGCGGACCGACGGTGACGCGCTACGAGGTGGAGCTCGGCCCCGCTGTGAAGGTCGAGCGGATCACGGCGCTCGCCAAGAACATCGCGTACGCCGTCGCGAGCCCCGACGTCCGGATCATCTCCCCGATCCCGGGGAAGTCCGCCGTCGGCATCGAGATCCCCAACACCGACCGCGAGATGGTCAACCTCGGTGATGTGCTGCGCCTCGCGGACGCGGCCGAGGACGACCACCCGATGCTGGTCGCGCTCGGCAAGGACGTCGAGGGCGGCTACGTGATGGCCAACCTGGCGAAGATGCCGCACGTGCTGGTGGCCGGTGCGACCGGTTCCGGCAAGTCGTCCTGCATCAACTGCCTGATCACCTCGGTCATGGTGCGGGCGACCCCGGAGGACGTGCGGATGGTGCTGGTCGACCCCAAGCGCGTCGAGCTCACCGCCTACGAGGGCATCCCGCACCTGATCACGCCGATCATCACCAACCCGAAGCGCGCCGCCGAGGCACTGCAGTGGGTCGTACGGGAGATGGACCTCCGGTACGACGACCTCGCGGCGTTCGGATACCGGCACATCGACGACTTCAACCAGGCCGTGCGCAACGGCAAGGTCAAGCTGCCGGAGGGCAGCGAGCGGGAGCTCTCCCCGTACCCGTATCTGCTGGTCATCGTCGACGAGCTGGCCGACCTGATGATGGTCGCTCCGCGCGACGTCGAGGACGCCATCGTCCGCATCACCCAGCTGGCGCGCGCCGCGGGCATCCATCTCGTGCTCGCCACCCAGCGGCCCTCGGTCGATGTCGTCACCGGTCTGATCAAGGCGAATGTGCCCTCCCGGCTCGCCTTCGCGACCTCTTCGCTCGCCGACAGCCGTGTCATCCTCGACCAGCCCGGCGCCGAGAAGCTGATCGGCAAGGGGGACGGACTGTTCCTGCCGATGGGGGCCAACAAGCCCACCCGCATGCAGGGCGCGTTCGTCACGGAGGGCGAGGTCGCGGCCATCGTCCAACACTGCAAGGATCAGATGGCGCCCGTCTTCCGCGAGGATGTGGTGGTCGGCGGCGCCAAGAAGAAGGAGATCGACGAGGACATCGGCGACGACCTGGATCTGCTCTGCCAGGCTGCCGAACTGGTCGTCTCCACCCAGTTCGGTTCCACCTCGATGCTCCAGCGCAAGCTGCGGGTCGGCTTCGCCAAGGCCGGCCGGCTCATGGACCTCATGGAGTCGCGGAACATCGTCGGACCGAGCGAGGGGTCCAAGGCGCGCGATGTCATGGTGAAACCGGATGAACTGGACGAGGTGTTGGCACAGATCCGCGGGGATACTGCTTCGTAAGGGTCTGATGGGCAACCGTTTCGCCGGGTCGCACGTCAACTTGAGGGAAGGGGCAGCAGGATGTTCTCCCAGAGGGCGTCCGGCGAATGGGACGGCGTTCGCATCCGATGGTGTTCGAATCCGATGGCGTACAAAGTCCTTGCTCCCGGTTGCCTCACCCTTTCGTACCCCCCCTAGACTGAACACCCAGCAGGTGGCTCACGCTCGAAAGGCGCCCCCGTGTCCATCGGCAACTCCCCCGAAGACGACCGGCCTTCGATCGGTCGAGTGCTTCAGCAGGCTCGTATCGCCGCAGGTCTCACGGTCGAAGAGGTCAGCTCGTCCACCCGGGTGCGCATCCCCATCGTGCACGCGATCGAGGAGGACGACTTCTCCCGCTGCGGCGGCGACGTGTACGCCCGCGGCCATATCCGCACCTTGGCGCGTGCCGTCTCCATCGATCCGGAACCGTTGGTCTCGCAGTACGACGCCGAGCACGGCGGCCGTCCCGCGCCCACGCCGGCGGCGCCGATGTTCGAAGCCGAACGGATCCGTTCCGATCCCCGTCGGCCCAACTGGACCGCGGCCATGGTCGCGGCGATCGTCGCCGTGGTCGGCTTCGTCGGCTTCACCTTCTTCAAGGGTGGTGACGGCGGCGGCGGCACGTCCACGCAGGTCGCGGAAGGTTCGACGCCCAACACAACCAGCCCCAAACCCAAGCCCACCAAGACCACCGACCCCAAGCCCGTACCGTCCGACAGCGCCATCGCCGCGGCCCCGCGGGACAAGGTCACGGTCAAGCTCAGCGCCAGTCAGGGCAAGAGCTGGATCTCTGCCAAGGACCACAACGGGCGGCAGCTCTTCGACGGGCTGCTGCTGCAGGGCCAGTCCAAGACCTTCCAGGACAAGGAGCGCATCGACCTCGTCCTCGGTGACGCCGGTTCGATCGAGCTCTTCGTCAACGGCAAGAAGGTCGAGGACAAGTTCCAGCCGGGCCAGGTCGAGCGACTCTCGTACACCAAGGGCGACCCCGAGGTCGGCTGACGGCAATGTGCACACCGCGAGCGCCCGGCAATCCTGCCGGGCGCTCGCGTCATTGTTACTCCCTGTAAGGGCGGAACCCTGCTCGGCGGGGTGAGTGCCAGGACAAAGTAGTCTTGAGCCCATGCCCGAACGCCGTACCGTCGCCCTTGTCACTCTTGGCTGCGCCCGTAACGAGGTGGACTCGGAGGAGCTCGCAGGCCGCTTGGCAGCGGACGGCTGGGAGCTCGTCGAGGATGCCTCCGACGCGGATGTCGCCGTCGTCAACACCTGTGGATTCGTCGAGGCCGCCAAGAAGGACTCCGTCGACGCTCTTCTCGAAGCCAACGATCTGAAGGACCACGGCCGGACCCAGGCCGTGGTCGCGGTCGGCTGCATGGCCGAGCGCTACGGCAAGGATCTTGCCGAAGCCCTGCCGGAAGCCGACGGGGTCCTCGGTTTCGACGACTACGCCGACATCTCCGACCGCCTCCAGACCATCCTCAACGGGGGCATCCACGCCTCGCACACCCCGCGTGACCGGCGCAAGCTGCTGCCGATCAGCCCGGCCGATCGGCAGGACGCCGCGGTCGCGCTGCCTGGACACGCGCAGGAAGCCGCCCCGGCCCCTGCGGACCTCCCGGACGGGGTTGCGCCGGTCTCCGGGCCGCGCGCACCGCTGCGCCGCCGGCTGGGCACCAGCCCGGTCGCCTCGGTGAAGCTCGCCTCCGGCTGCGACCGCCGCTGCTCCTTCTGCGCCATCCCGTCCTTCCGCGGCTCCTTCGTTTCGCGGCGTCCCTCGGACGTTCTGCAGGAGACCCGCTGGCTGGCCGAGCAGGGGGTCAAGGAGGTCATGCTGGTCTCCGAGAACAACACCTCGTACGGCAAGGACCTCGGCGACATCCGGCTGCTGGAGACGCTGCTGCCGGAACTCGCCGATGTCGACGGGATCGAGCGGATCCGGGTCAGCTACCTGCAGCCCGCCGAGATGCGGCCCGGCCTGATCGACGTGCTGACGTCGACGCCGAAGGTCGCCCCGTACTTCGATCTCTCCTTCCAGCACTCCGCCCCCGGGGTGCTGCGCGCGATGCGCCGCTTCGGGGACACCGACCGCTTCCTGGAGCTCCTGGAGACCATCCGCAGCAAGGCGCCGCAGGCCGGTGCGCGGTCGAACTTCATCGTCGGCTTCCCCGGGGAGACCGAGGCCGACCTCGCCGAGCTGGAACGCTTCCTCACAGGTGCGCGGCTCGATGCCATCGGCGTCTTCGGTTACTCCGACGAGGAGGGAACCGAGGCGGTCGGCTACGAGAACAAGCTCGGCGCCGACGTCATCGCGGAGCGGCTCGCACACATCTCGCAGCTGGCCGAGGAGCTGACCTCCCAGCGCGCCGAGGAGCGGCTCGGAGAGTCCCTCCAGGTGCTGGTCGAGTCGGTCGACCCCACGGACGACGAGCCGCGCGCGGTGGGGCGTGCGGCGCATCAGGCTCCCGAAACGGACGGCCAGGTGCTCTTCACCGGGCGCGAGGGCCTCGCGCCGGGCCGTATGGTCGAGGCGAAGGTCGTGGGCACCGAGGGCGTGGACCTGGTGGCCGAGTGTTCCGAACTTGTGGAGGCAGCCAGATGACCGGAGTCCCGGCATCCGCGGCAGGCGGATCCGGCACGAAGCCGGTCCGCGGCGGCAAGCTGGGCACTGCGGCCGTCAACCAGGCCAGCCTGTGGAACATCGCCAACATCCTGACCATGGTGCGGCTGCTGCTGGTGCCCGGCTTCGTCATGCTGCTGCTGCACAACGGCGGCTACGACCCGGCCTGGCGCTCGTTCGCCTGGGCGGCGTTCGCCGTCGCCATGATCACCGACCTCTTCGACGGTCACCTGGCGCGCACATACAACCTGGTCACCGACTTCGGGAAGATCGCCGACCCGATCGCCGACAAGGCGATCATGGGTGCGGCGCTGATCTGTCTGTCCTACCTCGGCGATCTGCCCTGGTGGGTCACGGGCGTGATCCTCTTCCGCGAGATCGGCATCACCTTGATGCGGTTCTGGGTGATACGGCATGCGGTGATTCCGGCCAGTCGTGGCGGCAAGATGAAGACACTGGCGCAGGGGACGGCGGTCGGGATGTATGTCCTGGCACTGACCGGCCCGCTTGCCACGCTGCGCTTCTGGGTGATGGCGGTGGCCGTCGTGTTGACGGTCGTCACCGGGCTCGACTATGTGCGCCAGGCGGTCGTGCTGCGGCGCAAGGGGCTGGCGGCTGAGCGGGCTGCTGCGGCCGACCGGGCTTCCGGAAAATCCGCGCCCACCGGCGCTTCGGATTCCGCGGAGGCCGAGCGGTGACTTCCGCGGCCCGGGTGCTGCAGCTGCTCGTGGAGCGTGGCGAGACTCTCGCCGTCGCCGAGTCGCTGACCGGCGGCCTGGTCGCGGCGGAGCTGACCTCCGTACCCGGTGCCTCGAACTCTTTCCGTGGGTCCGTGACGGCGTACGCCACGCCCCTCAAGCGGGACGTGCTGGCTGTGGACGGGGCCTTGCTGGCAGCGCACGGCGCGGTGGATCCCGAGGTCGCGCGGCAGATGGCGACAGGTGTGCGGCGCGTTCTCGGTGCAGACTGGGGATTGTCGACCACCGGCGTCGCGGGACCGGAGCCACAGGACGGCAAGCCCGTCGGGACGGTCTACGTAGCGGTCGCGGGGCCGGACGGCGCGGAGAAAGTGGCCGCGCTGCGGTTGAACGGCGACCGGGCGGACATCCGTAGAGAGAGTGTACGGAGCGTGCTCGAATTGCTCTCCGGCGAACTCGGCGAGAATGCGAGCGCACAGGATACGGAACACAACGGGGGGAATTGATGTTTGCAGCCCTGAGTGAACACGACATCGCTCCCCGCACGGCCGCAGCGCAAGGCGGTACGGTGGGGCGTGAAGGATGCGGCTACGCGGTCCGAGGAGGGAGCCACCGATGATTCTGCTCCGTCGCCTGCTTGGTGACGTGCTGCGTCGGCAGCGCCAGCGCCAAGGCCGTACTCTGCGCGAAGTCTCCTCGTCCGCCCGAGTCTCGCTCGGCTATCTCTCCGAGGTGGAGCGGGGGCAGAAGGAGGCATCCTCCGAGCTGCTCTCCGCCATTTGCGACGCGCTTGACGTACGGATGTCCGAGCTCATGCGTGAAGTGAGCGATGAGCTGTCGCTGGCTGAGCTGGCCGAGTCGGCAGCAGTTGGCGATCCGGTACCTGTACCGGTGCGCCCCATGCTCAATTCCGTCTCCGTGACGTCGGTGGCAGGTGTGCCGACGGGACGGGTGACAATCAAGGCACCCGCGGAAGCGGTGGATGTCGTCGCCGCCTGACCCGCGCACTCGGTGTGCACCGGAGCCCCGGTCGGCCCCTTCTGGGGTCGGTCGGGGCTTCTGTGTGTGCGGAGGCTCGGATCGTGGATGCGTGGATAAGGCGTTCGGGAGTATGCATATCAGCTGAATTTCCCGAATTACGGTTTCAACCCATATGTGTCATCGTGGGTGATGCGTCGATGACTGTGAGGTCATGTGGCCCTACGAATGGAGGCTCGTCCGCGCCGTGCGCGCCGGTACTGCACCGGTGCGCTCTCCCGCCGGGTGATCGGCCCGGACTAGGTTCGGTCGGAGGAGGCAGCCATGGTACGGCGATGGGTGCCCGCGCTCGTTCTCGGCGGGGTGTGGTGGTGGGCTGTGCTGCGGCTGCTGCTGGAGCCGGAACACGTAGGGCTTGTCGAGGGTGCGGTGGCAGCGGGCGGCTGGGGGCTGAGTCTCCTGCCCGTCCATGTGGCCACGAGCGCGGCTCCGACCGGAGCGGTCGGGTCCGACGATGACGCGGCCGGGTGGTTCGCGGTCGGGATACGCCGTGCCGGCAGCGCGTGGCGCACTGCCGGTGTGTGGGGCGCCACCGGGGCGCGACTGGGTGCCGAGGTGTGGCGTACTGCCGAGGCGTGGATCGCCACCGGGGCGCGGCTGGCTGCCGAGGCGTGGCGTACTGCCGCTGTCCGGGGCGCCGCCGGGATACGCCGTGCCGGAAGCGCATGGCGTGCTGCCGGAGCGTGGGGGGCCGCCGGGGCTCGGCTCGCTGCCGACGTGTGGCGAACTACCAGGGCATGGCGACGCCGCCGTTCGGGCGGAGGATCTGGCCGGTCATGAAGGCCGACGCGTCGGACGCCAGGTGCAGGACCGTGTGGGCGACATCTTCCGCCTCACCCACCCGGCCGAGCGGAGAAATCCGGACCATTGCGGTCTCTGTCCGATGCTGCAGTTCCGCGTCGTGCTTGGCGGTCATCGGGGTACGGATCCAGCCCGGCGCGACGGCATTGACCCGGATGGAACGGGGCCCGAGCTCGGTCGCCAGGGTCCTGGTCAGTTGAACGACCGCCGCCTTGGCGGCGCTGTAGCAGAGCAGGCCCGGGCTTGCGGCGTCGACCGCGCCCGAGGTCATGGTGATCAGTGAGCCGGGTGCGCCGCGCGTGATCATGCTGCGGGCAACCTCCTGGCAGGCGTACAGAACGCCTTTGAAATTGACGGCGAGGACGCGGTCGAGGTCCTCGTCCGCCGTCTCCAGGACGCTGCTCGTGTGCATGATTCCGGCGACGGCGGCCAGGATGTCTACGCCGCCCGCTGCGGTCACCGCGTCCCGGAGCTGACTGCGGTCGGTGACATCGAGTTGATGGGTGTGGGCTGCGCCACCCGCTTTGGTGATCATGTCCTGCGTTTCCAGCAGGCCTGTCCCGTCGCGGTCCGCGCAGTGGACGGTTGCTCCCGCCTCCGCGAGCAGGACGGCACTGGCCCGGCCGATGCCGCCGGCTGCGCCGGTGATGAACGCGGAGCGGCCTGTGAGGTCGTACGCGGTGAGAGACATGTCCGGACCGTACGACCGTATCTGACGGGGCGTCAACTATGGCGTGGGGCCCGATTGGCAGCGGGGGCACCAGTACGTGGGACGAGTGTCCTGTTCCGCCGCACGAATGGGGGCGCCGCACCTCAGACAGGGGCGGTGGGTCCGCCCGTACACCCACAGCCGCTCGGACGGGCCGTACCCGCGTGCCCGGGAACCGGTGGTCGTGCGGACCGGTCGGTCCCGATTGGCTTCGAGGAGCTGCTTGGCCGTGGTGACCAGATGCACGGCGGTGGTGGCGGGCAGGTCACCGACGGGGAGCCAGGGGGTGGCTCGGGAGAGGAAACAGAGTTCGGACTTGTAGACGTTGCCGATGCCGGCCAGGTTGCGCTGGTCCAGGAGGGCTTCGCCGAGGGGGCGGGTGGGGGCGGCGAGCAGGTTGCCCAGCGCGGTGTCGGGATTCCAGTCGGGGCCCAGCAGATCGGGGCCGAGATGGCCGACCGCCTTCTCCTCGTCGACTGTGCGGAGGAGTTCCAGGACGGGCAGCCGGTACCCGACCGCTGTGCGGTCCGCGGTGGAGAGAATCGCGCGGATCTGATGGGCCGGGCCGCCGCGCCAGCGCTCGCCCGGGACATAGATGCGCCAGGTACCGTCCATCCGCAGATGGCTGTGGAGAGTGAGGCCGCCCTCGATCCTGGTGAGGAGATGCTTGCCGCGCGAAACGGTGTCGAGGACGGTCCGGCCGGTGAGGTCGGCGGTCGCGAACCGGGGGACGCGCAGGTCGGAGCGGGTGAGGACCTGGTCGCCCAGTGCAGTGTGCAGACGCTTGGCGGTCTGCAGGACGGTATCTCCTTCGGGCATGCCTCCATGATGCGTGGTGGGGACGGGGTGCGAGGGGGTTGGCGTGGGTGTGGGCGGGCGTGGGCCGGGGCCGGGGCCGGTGGGGTGGGCGCGCGTGGAGCCGGGCGACGCGTGGGGTCAGGCCCGCAGACGGAGACCTCTCGGGGTGGCGAGGAAGCCGGCCGCCTCCAGGGTGCGGCCCAGCGGCGAGGTCAGGGACGAGGCACCGTTGGTGCGCTCCACGGTGACCGTGCCGAGCGCTCCCGCGCGGGCCGCGGTGGCCAGCGCCTCGGCCGCCGCCCGGAGCGAGGGGTCCTCCGGATCCGTCGGCCAGGCCAGCAGGGTCTTGCCGCCGCGCTCCATGTAGAGCGTCAGTTCGCCGTCGACCAGGACCACCAGGGCGCCGGCCTTGCGCCCCGGTCGGTGTCCGGCGCCGTCCGGGGGCTCGGGCCAGGACAGGGCAGCGCCGTACGCGTTGGCCGGGTCGGCGGCGGCGAGGACCAGGGCGCGGGGCGCCACTCCCGGTTCCGTGCGGTCGCGGGCCGTGGACGCCGCACGGAGCCGGTCGACCGCTCCGTCCATCGCGAACTGGGCCGCTCCCAGGCCCTCGACGACGTAGCCGCGGCGGGCCTGCCCGTTGTCCTCGAAGGCGGAGAGGATGCGGTACGTCGCGGAGAATCCGCCCTCTACGCCCTCGGCCTGGACCGCGCCGCGGGTCACCACGCCGTGACGGTCCAGGAGCGTGCGCGCCAAGGCGTGCGCGCGGTGCGTGGGATCGGGCTCGGCGGTGGGCAGCAGGGACCAGCGGCCCGAGACGGTGGGCGGGCCGGTGCGTGACGCGGGGCGGGTGGCGGCGGTGAGCGAGCCGTAACGGCCTCGGGGGACGCTGCGCTTGGCGCGGTGGGCGGTGGCCCCCGCCGTACGTCCGGAGCCGAGGAGCGAACGCAGTGGCGCCAGCGTGTCGTTGGTCAGACGGCCGGACCAGGTCAGCTCCCAGATGGCGTCGGCCAGTTGAGGATCCGTGCAGTCCGGGTGGGTGGTGGCGCGGACCTGATCGGCGATCTGCCGGAAGAACAGCCCGTACCCGCCGGTCAGGGTGGTCAGCACGGATTCGTGCAGCGCGCTGAGCTCGAGTGGGTGCGGGGGCGGGAGGAGCAGGGGCGCGCTGTCGGCGAGGTAGAGGGACAGCCAGCCGTCCTTACCGGGAAGGGCGCCCGCGCCGGCCCAGATCACCTCGCCGGTGGTGGTGAGTTCGTCGAGCAGGGCGGGGACGTATCCCGTGACCCGGCCGGGCAGGATCAGTTTCTCCAGCGCCGACGCGGGGACGGGGGCGCCCTGCAACTGTTCGATGGCGCGGGCCAGTCCGTCGATTCCGCGCAGGCTGTTGTTGCCGAGATGCTGCCACTGCGGAAGGAAGCCGGCGAGGGCGGCGGGCGGGACCGGCTCCAGCTCGTGGCGGAGTGCGGCGAGGGACCGGCGGCGGAGCCGGCGCAGCACTGTGGCGTCGCACCATTCCTGGCCGATGCCTGCGGGGTGGAACTCGCCCTGGACGATCCGGCCGGACGCGGCGAGCCGTTGCAGCGCGCCGTCCGTGACCGCGGTACCCAGGCCGAAGCGGGCGGCGGCGCCGGTGGAGGTGAACGGGCCGTGCGTACGGGCGTAGCGGGCGAGGAGATCGCCGAGCGGGTCCTTCACCGGTTCGGTGAACGCCTCGGGGACGCCGACCGGGAGGGCGGTGCCCAGCGCGTCACGCAGCCGGCCCGCGTCCTCGATCGCCGCCCAGTGGTCGGCTCCACCGATCCGGACCCGGATGGCCCGGCGGGCCGAGGCCAGCTCCGGGGCCCACGGCGGCTCGGCACCGCGCTCGGCCAACTCGGCGTCGGTGAGCGGGCCGAGGACGCGGAGCAGGTCGGCGACACCTTCGACGTCCTTGATCCGGCGGTCCTCGGTCAGCCACTGGAGCTCCTGCTCCAGCTCGCCAAGCACCTCCGCGTCGAGCAGCTCGCGCAGTTCGGCCTGGCCCAGGAGCTCGGCGAGGAGACGGGAGTCGAGGGAGAGCGCGGCGGCCCGGCGCTCGGCGAGCGGAGAGTCGCCCTCGTACAGGAACTGGGCCACGTAGCCGAAGAGGAGCGAGCGGGCGAACGGCGAGGGCTCTTGGGTGGTCACCTCGACCAGGCGGACGCGGCGCGCTTCGAGATCGCCCATCAGTTCCGCGAGCCCGGGAACGTCGAAGACGTCCTGCAGGCATTCACGTACCGCTTCGAGAACGATCGGGAAGGATCCGAACTCCGAGGCCACCTGGAGGAGCTGGGCGGCGCGCTGACGCTGCTGCCAGAGCGGGGTGCGCTTGCCCGGGCTGCGGCGGGGCAGCAGCAGGGCGCGCGCCGCGCACTCGCGGAAGCGGGAGGCGAACAGGGCGGAGCCGCCGACCTGATCGGTGACGATCTGGTTGATCTCACCCTGGTCGAAGACGACATCGGCTGCGCCGACGGGCGGCTGATCGTTGTCGTACGCCGCGGCGTAGGACGGAGCCGGCTCCCGTGGCGAGTTTTGGGACGAGTTCTGTGACGGGTCAAGGGCGAGGTCCTGGGCCGGATCGAAGTCCAGGAGGTCCAGGCCCATCATGTCGGCGTCGGGCAGCCGCAGCACGATGCCGTCGTCGGCATGCATCACCTGGGCGTCCATGCCGTACCGCTCCGCGAGGCGGGCTCCCAGCGCCAGCGCCCACGGAGCATGGACCTGCGCGCCGAACGGGGAGTGCACGACCACCCGCCAGTCGCCCAGCTCGTCGCGGAATCGCTCGACGAGGATGGTCCGGTCGTCCGGGACATGGCCGCAGGCGGCGCGCTGCTCGCCGATGTACGACAGGACGTTGTCGGCGGCCCAGGTGTCGAGGCCGGCGGCGAGCAGCCGCGACCTGGCGTCCTCGGAGGACATCCCACCGATCTCGCGGAGGAACGCGCCCAGGGCACGGCCCAGCTCCAGCGGGCGGCCCAGCTGGTCGCCCTTCCAGAACGGCAGCCGTCCCGGAACCCCGGGGGCCGGCGACACCAGGACCCGGTCGCGGGTGATGTCCTCGATCCGCCAGGACGTGGTGCCCAGCGTGAAGACATCGCCGACCCGGGACTCGTACACCATCTCCTCGTCCAGCTCGCCGACCCGGCCGCCGCCCTTCTTGGGGTCGGCCCCGGCGAGGAAGACCCCGAAGAGCCCGCGGTCGGGGATCGTGCCGCCGGAGGTGACCGCGAGCCGCTGGGCGCCGGGGCGGCCCGTGACCGTACCGGCGACGCGGTCCCAGACCACGCGCGGGCGCAGCTCGGCGAAGGCATCGGACGGATAGCGGCCGGCCAGCATGTCCAGCACGGCCGTGAACGCCGACTCCGGCAGCGAGGCGAAAGGGGCGGCACGGCGGGTCACGGCCAGCAGATCGTCCACCTGCCAGGTGTCCAGGGCGACCATGGCGACGAGCTGCTGGGCCAGCACGTCCAGCGGATTGGACGGGATCCGGAGTGCCTCGATCGAGCCGGTGCGCATCCGCTCGGTGACCACCGCCGCCTGGACCAGGTCGCCGCGGTACTTCGGGAAGACCACTCCGGTGGAGACCGCGCCGACCTGATGCCCGGCACGGCCGACC
Source organism: Streptomyces sp. NPDC005262 (assembly GCF_042872425.1). Lineage (NCBI taxonomy): Bacteria > Bacillati > Actinomycetota > Actinomycetes > Kitasatosporales > Streptomycetaceae > Streptomyces > Streptomyces sp. NPDC005262. The sequence goes on along the minus strand of NZ_JBIAKK010000011.1, from coordinate 255,965 downwards.
CGCTGCAGCCCGGAGGCGACCGACGGCGGCGACTCCACCTGGACCACCAGATCAACCGCACCCATGTCGATGCCCAGCTCCAGACTGGAGGTGGCGACCACGGCCGGCAGACGGCCTGCCTTCAGGTCCTCCTCGACCTGGGCGCGCTGCTCCTTGGAGACCGAACCGTGGTGTGCGCGGGCAAGCAGCGCCGGGGCGCCCTTCGCCGCACCGGACTCGGCCATGATCTCGGCGGGGGAGTGGGCCTCCGGCAGCGTCTCGCCGGTGGCCCGCTCGTACGCGATCTCGTTGAGCCGGTTGCACAGTCTCTCCGCGAGACGGCGGGAATTGGCGAAGACGATGGTGGAGCGGTGCGCCTGGACGAGGTCGGTGATCCGCTCCTCGACATGCGGCCAGATCGACGGCTTTTCAGCCTGGCCCGCCTGATCCGGGTCGGTGGCGGGCGAACCGCCGAGCTCGCCCAGATCCTCCACCGGCACGACCACCGAAAGATCGAACCGCTTGGTGGACGGCGGCTGGACGATCTCCACCTTCCGCTGCGGCGAGAGGAACCGCGCCACTTCGTCGACCGGGCGGACCGTCGCAGACAGGCCGATCCGCCGTGCCGGACGCGGCAGCAGCTCGTCGAGACGCTCCAGCGAAACAGCGAGATGGGCGCCCCGCTTCGTCCCGGCCACTGCATGCACCTCGTCGAGAATCACCGTCTCGATCCCCGACAGGGCCTCCCGAGCCGAGGAGGTCAGCATCAGGAACAGCGACTCGGGGGTGGTGATGAGGATGTCCGGCGGCCGGGTGGCCATCGAGCGGCGCTCGGCGGGCGGCGTGTCCCCCGAGCGGATGCCCACCCGCACCTCGGGCTCGGGCAGCCCGAGCCGCACCGATTCCTGACGGATCCCGGTCAGTGGTGAGCGCAGATTGCGCTCCACGTCGACGGCGAGGGCCTTCAGCGGCGATACGTACAGCACGCGGCAGCGCTTCTTCGCCTCGGCGGGCGGCGGGACCGCGGCCAGCCGGTCCAGAGCGGCGAGGAACGCGGCGAGCGTCTTGCCCGATCCGGTGGGCGCGACGACCAGCACGTCCGAACCCTCACCGATCGCGCGCCAGGCACCCTCCTGCGCGGACGTCGGCGCGCTGAAGGCACCCGAGAACCAGCCACGGGTGGCGGGGGAGAACGAATCGAGCGCAGAGCCGGCCATGTCCCCCATCGTGCACCCGACCACTGACAACGGACGGTGACAGTGGTCGGTACCTGCGAGAATTCGGGAATGGCGGCAGGATCGGGCTTCGGCTCGGCTTCGGGCGAGTGGGCGAGGTACTGGCAGTACGCGGAACTGCCCGACCTCGATCTGCTGCGTGCCCGGTACGTGCGTCACACCTTCCCGCGCCACAGCCACGAGGGCTACGTCTTCGGCACCATCACGCGGGGGGTCGAGGATGTCGGGCTGCCCGGCGGCACCGTGCACGCGGGCCCGGGCGCCGTCGTCATGATCAATCCGGAGGTGCCGCACACCGCGCGGGCCGGCGTCCCCGAGGGCTGGGTGTACGCCACGTTGTACCCGTCCGCACAGGTGATCAACGACATAGCCGCCGATACGACGCGACTGCGCGGCACGGTCGGTTTCGCCGAGGCCAGCGTCGTCGACCCGGAATCGGCCCGGCTCATCGGCGAGGTGCACCGGGCGGCCGAGGAGGGCAACGCGCTCGCCGCCGACAGCGTCCTGCGGATTCTGGTCGCGCGGCTGCTCAGCAGCCATGGCAGCGTGCTGCCCACCCGTTCTCCCCGGGCGGCGGGCGCCCGGGACGCGGCGCGGGCGCGTGCGGTGCTGGAGAGCAGGATGGCCGGGCCGCCGACTCTGGAGGTGCTGGCCGTCGAACTCGGAACCAGCCCGTTCGCCCTGCTGAGGGCATTCAAGAAGCAATACGGGATGCCGCCGCACACCTGGCTCACCGATGCCCGGGTGAGGCGGGCGCGGCGCATGCTGGACGCGGGTGTGGCGCCCTCGGTCGCCGCGACCGAGGTCGGCTTCACCGATCAGCCGCACCTGAATCGCCATTTCACCCGGATAGTGGGGGTGCCGCCCGGCGCCTACCAGCGCGAACGCGCAAGAACGTACAAGACCGGTCCAGATCTGTCCCCGTAGCGTTCCGTCTGTGCCAGAACAGACAACATCGCCAGAGAAAACCGGTGAGCCGGCCGAGACAGCCGCCGGTGAGGTGAAGTCCGATGCGGCCGTCGTGCGCGACGCCCTCGGCGTCGGTATCGCCGTGGGGCTGTCCGGCTTCGCCTTCGGAGTCACCTCGGCAGGCTCGGGCCTGAGCCTGCTCCAGACCTGCTTGCTCAGCCTCCTCGTCTTCACCGGCGCCTCGCAGTTCGCGCTGGTAGGTGCGCTCGCGGCGGGCGGCAATCCGTACACGGCGGCTGCCGGGGCGTTCTTCCTCGGCGTCCGCAACGCGTTCTACGGTCTGCGGCTGTCGCAGCTGCTCGCGATCCCGCGCGCGCTGCGACCGCTCGCCGCGCAGTGGGTGATCGATGAGACGACCGCTGTGACACTGGCCCAGCCCGCCCGGCGGTCCGCGCGGATCGGTTTCACGGTCACCGGAATCACCCTGTACGTGTTGTGGAACCTGACCACGCTGCTGGGAGCCCTTGGCGCGGAGGCGCTCGGCGACACCGACAGCTGGGGACTGGACGCCGCGAGCCCTGCCGTCTTTCTCGCCCTGCTCGCACCCATGCTGAGGAGCACGACGGAGCGCGTCACCGCCGCGCTCGCCGTACTGCTCGCCCTCGGTCTGCTGCCCGTGCTGCCCGCGGGCGTACCGGTGCTGCTCTCCGCGCTGGCCGCACCTGCCGTTCTCTTCCTGATGGGACGCAGGAACGGTTCACCCGGTGACACCACCCCCGCCAAGGCGGCGACCCCGACGGAGGACGGTCGATGAACGTCTGGACAGCAATCGCACTCACTGCCGTCGGCTGCTACCTCGCGAAGCTGCTGGGACTGCTGGTGCCCGCGGGCGCACTGGAACGCCCGCTCGTCCAGCGCCTTTCCGCACTCCTTCCGGTCGCGCTCCTGGCGGCTCTCACGGCGCAACAGACCTTCGGGGACGGACAGCATCTGGTACTGGATGCCAGGGGCGCGGGACTGGCCGCCGCGGCGCTCGCCCTGGTTCTGCGTGCTCCCTTCCTGGTGGTCGTGGGAGCTGCCGTGGTCGTCACGGCAGGGGTGCGTGCGCTCGGATAGATGCCCGTGCGGAGCAGGACAGGGCCGCCGGTGAAGGCGTGTTGTGCAAGGGGGGTCGCCACCGGGACCGAGCCCCCTTGCACGACGAACACCATCGCGGCTCATTGCACGGGAATGCCCACCGCAGGATCCGGTACGCCGAGCCGGACCGCGTCCTTCCGTACGGCGCCGATGCGACGCATCCAGACCGTGCTCGATCCGGTGCCGCCGTGCGGCACCGGATCGCCGTCGCGGCCCTGCTGCCGCACGACAGCGGCCACGGGTCAGACGGCACACACGGCGCAGGACGAGCAACCGGGCGGGGCCGTCGGCCGATGACCGAAGGTTCGCGCCGGGCGGCGTGGTCGCGGCTGTCCGTGGGCCCGCTCACGGGCGGTCGGCGGTGTGCGTCCGCCCCGCCGCTCAGCCGAGGCTGCGGCCGTGGGCCCGCAGCGTCAGCAGCGCCTTGAGGGTCACCAGCGGCCGGCCCTCCAGAGCTGTGCCCGGTGCCCACTGCCGCCAGTTCAACGGCCAGCCGCCGTCCGCCTGCTGCTCCGACGCCAGATGGTCGAGGGAGCGCTCCAGCTCCTCGTCGGTGAACCAGCGACGGGCGAGCGAATCGGGTGTACGGGCGTAGTCGTACGGGAAGTGCTGCTCACCCGGCGCATATCCGGCCGCCACCGGGTACTCCGCGCGCCGCTCCGGATCCAGCACGGCCAGCCGCTGTTCCCGCACCAGCCGCCCGAGACGGTCCGCCGCGGCCTCCGCCCGCGCCCGGTCCGGTGCGCCGTCCAGGAAGGCGACCGCCGCCTCGATCTCGTACGGATGCGAGTCCTCCAGTGCGTCGACCGCCGCCCAGCAGAAGTCGGTGGCCCGGAAGAGCCAGGCGTGCCAGACCGCATTACGGTGCAGCAGCCCGACGACAGGACCGGTGGCGAGCAGCTCCGCCGGCGGGTCGTCGACGAGCGGGATGAACGGCGCGGCCGGATAGCCTCGCTGCGAGGGCAGGAGGGCGGGCAGCGCACCCTCCTTGGTCGACACATCGGTCAGGAAGCGGCAGATCCGTTCCACCCGCAGACCGCTGCAGCGCCCGATGGAGTCGAGAACGTTCAGTGCATGGGCCGTGTGCAGCGGCTGGCTGACGGGGCCCCGCAGATCCGGTTCGAGTGCGTGACCGTATCCGCCGTCCCCGTTGAGATAGGCGGTGAGCGCGGTCTCCACGGCGTCGGCACCTCCTGCCAGGAAGTGGTGCGCGAACCGCCGCTGTTCGAGGACACGCGCCGTGAGCCAGATGAACTGCCCGGCGCGGTCGAGGGGGCTTGCTCCTGTTCCAGCCATGGACCGACCGTAGGCCGGTAAGCGCTCTCGACATGTCGTAGCGGCACGGCTGCACTCTCAGGAGCGGGATACTGAAGTCATGCGGTTGACGATTTTCTGGGAACGGATGGAAGACCACTTCGGCGCGGGGTATGCCGACTCCTTTGCGCACGACCATGTGATGGCCGAACTCGGCGGGCGGACGGTGCACCAGGCGCTGGCCGCCGGCTGGGAGGCGAAGGACGTCTGGCGCGGCGTCTGCACGGCGGTCGGCATCCCCGCCGACAAGCGCTGACGTACTGCTCGCCCCCGTGGGACCGCACCCCGCTCTCCGGGGCGGGCGGCCGGCTGTCACGGCCGTGGGCGAGACTGGGTCCGTGGCACTGACAGACGAGACCGCCCAGACCCCGCCCGTCCCCACTCCGCCCGTCCCGCCGGCCGCGCCACCGACCCAGCCGTCCGGCGCCGGGTCGGCCCGAATGCCTGCGTGGCTGCCGCGCGCCATGGTCCTCGCCCTGGCGCTCTATGCCTGCTTCCGGCTCGGAAGCTGGGCGTTCGACCAGCTCATCGGGCTGTTGATCAACGTGCTGATCGCCTTCTTCCTGGCGCTCGCCATAGAACCCGCGGTGGGCCGGATGTCAGCGCGCGGCATGCGTCGCGGCCTGGCGACCTTCCTGGTGTTCCTGGTGATCCTGATTGCCGGGGCCGGGTTCGTCGTACTGCTCGGATCGATGCTCGCGGGCCAGATCGTCGAGATGGTCGAGGAGTTCCCCAAGTACCTGGACTCGGTGATCAACTGGGTCAACCAGAACTTCCGCACCGACCTCTCGCGGGTCGAGGTGCAGGACAGCCTGCTGCACTCCGACTGGTTGCAGAAGTACGTTCAGAACAGTGCGACCGGTGTGCTCGATGTCTCCACCACTGTGCTCGGCGGGTTGTTCCGACTGCTGACGATCTCCCTGTTCTCGTTCTACTTCGCGGCCGACGGCCCCCGGCTGCGCCGCGGTCTGTGCTCCGTACTGCCGCCCGCTCGGCAGGCCGAGGTCCTGCGGGCCTGGGAGATCGCGGTCGACAAGACCGGTGGCTATCTCTACTCGCGCGGGCTGATGGCTCTCATCTCCGGGATCGCGCACTACATACTGCTGGTCTTCCTCGATGTGCCCTACGCGCCGGCCCTCGCGGTCTGGGTCGGTCTCGTCTCGCAGTTCATCCCCACGATCGGTACGTATCTGGCGGGTGCCCTGCCGATGCTGATCGCGTTCACCATCGACCCCTGGTACGCCCTGTGGGTGCTCGGATTCGTGGTGATCTACCAGCAGTTCGAGAACTATGTGCTGCAGCCCAAGCTCACTTCCAAGACCGTCGACATCCATCCGGCGGTCGCCTTCGGCTCGGTCATCGCCGGTACGGCGCTGATGGGCGCCGTGGGCGCGCTGATCGCGATCCCGGCCGTTGCGACGCTGCAGGCGTTCCTGGGCGCCTATGTGAGGCGCTACGACGTGACGGACGACCCACGGGTGCATGGCCGTCACCAGCGGCGCGGTGAGTCGGTGTTCTCGCGGCTGCGCCGCGCGACCCGGGCTCCCGGGAACGACGACGAAGAGGATGCGGAGGGACCGGAAGCACCGGGTCCGCAGCCGCGGGTCTGAGTGTCGGCGGGACGGGGGAGTCCCGGCGCGGTGCGGGAGAGCCGGCGGGGTGCGTGAGGCCGGGCGCGGTGCGGAGGTCTCGCGGAGTCCTCAGCGATAGCCCGTCACGTCGGCCGGCCGGCCCGCGTCCTGGACTTCGGGGACGTACCTCCAGGCATCGGGCCTGCTGCCGTCCAGATCGGTGAAGCCGTAGACCCGCGCCAGCTGCCCGCTTGACAGCGACTGCCCGTTCCAGCGAGCCACCCCGCGGTCCTGCGCGAGCGCGGCCACGGCGCGGCCGACGAAGGCCGGACTCTCGGAGATCGCGAAGTGGGGTGCGTGGGCGATCGCGTCGCGCCAGTTCGCTTCGGTGACGCCATGGGCGTCCAGCATCGCCTCGGACTGCAGCCAGCCGGGCGTGAGTGACACCGCGGTCGCGCCGTGGGGCTTCAGCTCGTGCGCGAGGGCGAACGCCATCCGGTTCACCGATGCCTTGGCCAGGTCGTAGAAGAAGGAGCCCCGGTAGTGGGCGGCGTTGTACTCATCGGTGCCGTCGGTCACCTCGACGACCAGGCCCCCTGGCTGCTCGATGAGGAGCGGAAGCGCGTAATGGCTGGTGATGGCGTGTGTGTCGACGGCCAGACGCAGGGTGTGCAGACCTGTCTCCAGGCAGGATTCCCAGACCGACCTGTCCCACTCGATCTCGGCTCCCCAGATGTCGTTCACGAGGACGTGCAGGTGGCCCTGGTCGCGCCGGATGCGCGTCACGAGCGCGCTGACTTCCGAGGGCACGAGGTGGTCCACCCGGGCCGGGATCCCGTGACCGCCCGCCTCGTCCACGAGAGCGGCGGTCTCCTCGATGGTCTCCGGGCGGTTCATCTCCGACCGCTGGGTCGTGGTCGTCCGCCCGGTGACATAGACGGTTGCCCCGGCCGCTCCCAGTTGAACGGCGATCCCGCGGCCCGCACCTCGTGTGGCGCCGGCGACCAGGGCCACTTTCCCTGCCAGTGATGTCCCCATACGGCCGGAATCTAGCATGATCTTGACCACTTGATCTTGACTCGTCAAGTGTAGAGTGCTAGGGCGCTATTCTGGGGGGCGGGTCGGTCCGGCGCGGTGTGCTTGACACCAAAATCGAACATCCATTCTCATGGGATTCCGGCCGGGTTTTCCCGGGCCCGACCGTGGAGTTGTCCACAGGCCGGGAGGACGTCGAGGCCCATTGTCAGTGGCAGGGGTTAGCGTCTTTGACGTGAAGCGATCGACTCAAGCAAATCGGGTGGAACCCATGGCAGGAACCGACCGCGAGAAGGCGTTGGACGCCGCACTCGCACAGATTGAACGGCAATTCGGCAAGGGTGCGGTGATGCGCCTCGGTGAGCGGCCGAACGAGCCCATCGAGGTGATCCCCACCGGGTCGACCGCACTCGACGTCGCCCTCGGCGTCGGCGGACTGCCGCGCGGCCGTGTCGTGGAGGTGTACGGGCCGGAGTCCTCCGGTAAGACGACGCTGACGCTGCACGCGGTGGCGAATGCGCAGCGGCTCGGCGGTTCGGTGGCCTTCATCGACGCGGAGCACGCCCTCGACCCCGAGTACGCGAAGAAGCTCGGTGTCGACATCGACAACCTCATCCTGTCCCAGCCGGACAACGGTGAGCAGGCGCTCGAGATCGTGGACATGCTGGTCCGCTCGGGCGCACTCGACCTGATCGTCATCGACTCCGTCGCGGCACTGGTGCCCCGTGCGGAGATCGAGGGTGAGATGGGCGACTCGCACGTGGGTCTGCAGGCCCGACTGATGAGCCAGGCACTCCGCAAGATCACCAGCGCGCTCAACCAGTCCAAGACCACCGCGATCTTCATCAACCAGCTCCGCGAGAAGATCGGTGTGATGTTCGGCTCCCCGGAGACCACGACCGGTGGCCGGGCGCTGAAGTTCTACGCATCGGTGCGCCTCGACATCCGTCGTATCGAGACGCTGAAGGACGGCACCGACGCCGTCGGCAACCGCACCCGCGTCAAGGTCGTCAAGAACAAGGTCGCGCCGCCCTTCAAGCAGGCCGAGTTCGACATCCTCTACGGCCAGGGCATCAGCCGTGAGGGCGGCCTGATCGACATGGGCGTGGAGCACGGCTTCGTACGCAAGGCGGGCGCCTGGTACACGTACGAGGGCGACCAGCTCGGCCAGGGCAAGGAGAACGCCCGCAACTTCCTCAAGGACAACCCCGATCTCGCCAACGAGATCGAGAAGAAGATCCTCGAGAAGCTGGGCATCGGTGTCAGGCCGGAGGCGGCTCTGTCCGCCGAACCCGGGGCGGACGCGGCGGGTGGTGCGGCGGCTGCGGCCGACAGTGCTGCGAAGTCGGTGCCCGCTCCGGCCGGCAAGGCGAAGCCGGCCAAGACTGCGGCGGCCAAGAGCTAGACCGTGACACGTCGTACGGAGTGGCCGGGCAGTGACGCCGAGCCCGCCCCCGATCCCGGCGCCGGTCCCGATTACGGCACCGGCTCGGGCGGAGGGTTCGGCGAGGGCGCGGGCCGTCGGGCCCGTTCCCGCTCCAGGAGCAGCGGCCCCCCTTCCTCGTCGAGGGCCGAGAAGGGGGAGCCGCGAGACCCGGTCGAGCAGGCGCGCAACATCTGTCTGCGTTTGCTCACCGGGACCCCGCGCACCCGCAAGCAGCTAGCGGACGCACTGCGCAAGCGGGAGATCCCGGATGAGGCAGCTGAAGAGGTGCTGTCGCGCTTCGAGGACGTCGGGCTCATCGACGACGCGGCGTTCGCGGATGCCTGGGTGGAATCCCGGCACCATGGCCGGGGCCTGGCCCGTCGAGCTCTTGTGCGGGAACTGCGCACCAAGGGGGTGGACTCGGCGGTGATCGACGAGGCGATGGGGCAGCTCGACTCCGAGCGGGAGGAAGAGACCGCCCGGGAGCTCGTCGCGCGCAAGCTGCGCTCCACCCGCGGCCTGGACCGCGACAGGCGTCTGCGCCGCCTGGCGGGCATGCTCGCGCGCAAGGGGTACGGGGAGGGTATGGCCCTGCGCGTGGTGCGTCAGGCACTCGAAGAAGAGGGTGAGGACACGGAAGGTCTCGACGAGCCGTTCTGACGGGGGTTCGCATCGCCGACGGTGGGCGCATCGGGGGGATGCGCGCAGGGGTACGGCGGGGGAGGGAATTCGCGCGGGAGGCGGGGCCGTTGGCGGGAGTGGCGCGTAGGAGTCAGTGTCCGGCGAACGAGGCGCGACGGATGGTGGCGTCCACGAGGGCCAGGGCATCCGATGCGGTGCGGCTGGGGTGGCGGTTCCAGGGGCCGATGAGGTCGGTCCAGCCCTGCGAGCGGAGTTCCGCGATGAGCCAGGCGCCGGCCCGGTCCACGGTTTCGAGGGAGCCGTAGCCCAGGCGGTGCGCGGTGAGGAGGGCGCCGCAGATGCAGCGGGCGCCGCGGGCGTTCCGCAGCCGGTACGGGGTGTTCTGCCAGCCCCACTCGGTCAGGATCTGCCGCGCGTAGGCGAGGTGGGTCGAAGGCCGGAGTTCGGGCTGCCCGATGCGACGCCAGGTGTGGAGCCGGTCGGGGAGGATCGCACCCAGTCGTCCAGGGAGTGGGCGCTCGCGCGGCGGAGCCGGGGGCAGGGCGCGCACCGAGTCGGCGATCAGCTGGTCGACCGGCACGGACAGCAGATCGCGCCAGTCGGCCGGGCGCCGGCCCGGCGGGTGAGGCGCGCTGTCGGGTGAGACGGGGCGCACGGGTTCGGGGGTGGTGATGTCCCAGCCGGCGACGATCTGCTGCCAGGCCTCGGTGTCGTGGAGACGCGCGGCCTGACGGTCGACATGGTCGGGGGTGAGGGTGGTGGTCGGCATCGGTGCGATGTCTCCGTCATGTCAGTCCTTGGTGTTGGGGTAAATGTCCGCCTTGTGGTGAATTTGCTCCACTGGGGTGAGGCGTTCGGGTGTGTCGGGTGGGATTCGGGGGACATGAGAGCCGCCGAGCAGGCGGCCGGCCCCCGGATGAAGACGCAGAAATGCTCCAGGGCACAGGCATCTGTGCACGGGGCAGTGCGCGACGCATGTCGGAGAAGCCCAGCCGCGCCGAAATCACAGAGCTGCTGGCCGCTCTCCAGACGCCCGCTCAGCAACCACACCGGCAGATCCCTTCAACACCTCACCCTGTACAGCCCGGTGACCTCCACGATTCTTGCCTGCGCCCTGGAGCTGAACACCGGGGCCACCAGCTGTCACCTGCGTGAACTCATCGGCTACGACTTGGTGGAGGACACCGCGACCACTGCCGCGACCGTCCGTACGACCCAGGGCGTCACAGCCGCCACCGAGTTCGTACGGACCGGTTCGCGATGGTCCGCCTGGCCGGTGCGACCCGGCGGCAGGTCCTGCGGATGCTCCGTATCGAGGCGCTGTCGGTCCTGCTGACCGCCGCCGTCCTCGGCACCGGCATCGCATTCGCCGTACTCACCGCCTTCAGCACCTGCATGACCGGCAGCGCGCGCCCCGCCGTCATGCCGGTGGCGTACGCGGCGGTGGTGGGCGCAGCCCGCTGCCGGTGCTGGTTGCCTCCGCGCTGCCCAGCCGGCCGGCACTCAAGGCCGGCCCGGTGGCTGCTTGAAGCAGTGACCCGCCAGCGGCAGTGCGGCCGGTTTGCCGCGCGGGCACCGCGGCCGCAACTGTCACCCGTCAGGCGTCGACCGGGAGCCCCGCCGCCCGCCACGCCTGGAACCCGCCGATCAGATCGGTCGCCCGGTGCAGTCCCAACTGCTGGAGGGACACGACCGCGAGACTCGACGCGTAGCCCTCGTTGCACACCACCACCACCTGCAGGTCATGGCTGACCGCCTCCGGCGCGCGATGGCTGCCCCGCGGGTCGAGCCGCCACTCCAGCTCATTGCGCTCGACGACCAGCGCCCCCGGAATCAGTCCGTCCCGGTCGCGCAGCGCCGCATAGCGGATATCCACCAGCAGGGCCCCGTCCGCGGTGGCGGCCGCCGCCTCGTGCGGACCGATCCGGTCGAACCCGGCGCGGACCCGCTCCAGCAGCTCGTCGATTCCCACCCGCTCCGTACCGCTGTTCCGGTCGCCGCTCACTGCCAGTCCTCCGGGTGCTCGACGTGCTCAAGACGGAGTACCGCGCCTGTGCGGCTGTAGCGCCGGATCTTCGGCAGCGGCGGATAGTACGCATGGACCGAGACGGCGTGCTCGGTGGCGGACTCGTTCAGCACCTCGTGCACATGGTGCCGGCCGAACGCCCTGCCCTGACCGGTCGACAGCTGCCGGGACCGATCGACGTCTTCGGCCAGTTCAAGCGTCTTCCAGCCGTCGGTGGGCAGCCGCACCGCGAGCGACTGCTCCTTCAGGGTGCCGGCCGCCGTGCTGAAGGCGCCGAGCGAGTCGGCGTGGTCGTGCCAGCCGGTGCCGGTGCCCGGCGGCCAGCCGATCAGCCAGGCCTCACTGCCACCGGGCCCGTCGAGCCGGATCCAGGTACGGCCTTCGGGATCGAGGGGGAGTGCGGCGATGAGATCGGTGTCGGCCGCCGTGCGGCTGACGAATTCGAGCAGCTCCGCGGCTGTCGGGCCGGCTCCGGTACCGGAGTGCGGACCGGAGGCAGGTGTGCCCAGGGAGGGCGAAGGAGAGGGAGAGGCAGACAACACAGGGACCGTCCTGGGGGTTCGCGTGTGGTGCCCGGTGTGCGACAGGACGCGCACCGCAGCAGGAAGAGGCGATTCAGCAGGACGGACGACACACGCAGCCCGCGTAGCGGACGAGGTCCATATGGACCCTCCGCCACAGGCGCACATCGGTGTCGGTCACGTTTCGGAGTACACCATGTGCCGCCTGCGGGGTCAATTGATGTCTGCGGTGTGGTCGGCGAGTACGGACGCACGCGGCTCACCGCCGCGCGCCGCGTCCGCCGCCGCGAAAAGTTCCGCCGGCCGGACCCCGCCGAACGACGCCACCAGGTGTCCGTCCGGCCGGACCAGCAGCACGGTGTGGGCCGATGCCCCGGGGTAGGCCTCGGTCACCAGGAGCTCGCCCCTTACCGGCATGGCGTCGACCGCCTCGACGAGCCGGGGCATCACGCCCGCCATCAGCCAGTGCCGTCGGTCCCACACCCCGGTCCCCGGAGCCACCAGCAGCACCAGCAGGTGCCCCTGCCCCAGCCGCTCGCGCAGTCGTACGGTCGTGCCGTCGGGCGCCGTCGCCCGCACATCGGCAACCGGCGCACCGGGGGGCGTACCGACCGTTGTGTGCGCCTCGGCGAGTGGAGGCGAAAGGGGGGAGTGCGTGTACGAGGGGGGCGCACCCAGCGGGCCGCAGCCCAGATGGCCGTCGGCGAGCAGCGAATCGTGCCCGCGTGCGCCCCCCGGAACCAATGTCCGCAGACCTCCGCCACCACGCAGTATCGGCAGTGACTGGTCCGCGGCGCGCAGCCGCGAGGCGACCGCGGCCCGGCGTTCCGCCTGGTAGCTGTCGAGCAGTACGTCCGAGGCGCCGTGATGCCAGGCCTGAGCCAGCTTCCAGGCCAGGTTCTCGGCGTCCCGCAGCCCCTCGTCGAGCCCCTGCGTACCCAGGGCGCCCAGCAGATGTGCGGCGTCCCCGGCGAGGAAGGCCCGCCGGACGCGCCAGCGCCGGGCCAGCCGGTGGTGCAGCGTGTGGACGCCCGTGTCCAGGAGTTCGTACGGTGGGGTCTCGCCGCCGCACCAGCCGGCGAGGGTGTCCCGCACCCGGGTGATCAGGGCGTCGGGCGTGACGAGCTCACCGCGCGGCGGAAGCAGCCAGTCCAGCCGCCACGCGCCGGCCGGCAGCGGCCGCGCGGTCACCTCGGCGCCGCCGCTGCGCCACGGCGGCAGCCGGTGCAGCACGGCGTGGCCGGGCCAGGGAAGCTCGGTGCGCAGTGCGGCGACGGCATGCCGCTCCACCGCCGTGCGTCCGGGGAACCTGATGTCCAGGAGTTTGCGCACGGTGGACCTGGCGCCGTCGCAGCCGACCAGGTAACTCCCGCGCCACCACGTCGAATCGGGCTCCCTGGTGTGCACCGTGACGCCTGCCGGATCCTGCTCCAGTGTGTCGATCCGGCTGAGCGGCGCCATCTGCACCAGGTCCTGCCGGGCGATCGCGTCCCGGAGCCCGCGCATCAGTGCATGCTGCGGCACATGGACCGGGGCGGGCAGCTGATCACCGTACGGGGAATCCTCGCCGAGGGGCACTTCGCGTACCAGCTGCTTGCGCCGCATCGACCGCCAGCCGGACCACCGGACGCCCTCGTCCAGGAGCGTCGTGCATCCGAGCCGTTCCACCAGTGCCGCGGTGTCCTCACGCAGCACCACGGTCCGGGCGGGACGTGTCTCGTCCTTCCCCGCATCCTCGTCGAGGAGTACGGAGGGGACGCCCTGCGCGGCGAGGGCGAGTGACAGCACCAGGCCGACGGGCCCGGCACCGACGACGATCACCGGGTCCACGGCGCGACTCCCTGGGCCCGTGCGGTCGTAAGGATGGTGGCGGATGTGGAAGCGAGCGTTCGGTCGGCGATCACAGAACGTATGCAACCCACTGCCGGTGCTTGCGTCAAGTGACGCCGGAACGCGGCGAGGGGCGCCGGTGCATGCACCGGCGCCCCTGCGGGTAGATCGTCGACGAACCGTCAGACGGCGTGTCCGTCTTCGACGACGAGCTTCGGCACACCGATGGTCTCCAGACCGCCGCCGGGTCCGGCACCGACCACGGCGCCCGTGCTCTTCTTCCTGCGCCGCAGCCGGCCCTCCAGCCAGCCCGCGAACGAGGTGAGCGCGAAGTTCACCACGATGTAGATCAGAGCGACGATCGTGAAGCACGCGATGGTGTTCGCGCCGTAGTTCGCGCTCATGGGACGGACCGACGCCAGCAGCTCGGGGAAGGTCAGCACCGCGCCGCCGAGGGCGGTGTCCTTCACGATGACGACGATCTGGCTGACGATCGCAGGCAGCATGGCCGTCACGGACTGCGGCAGCAGCACGTACAGCATGGTCTGGCCCTTGCGCATCCCGATCGCCTTGGCCGCGTCCGTCTGTCCGTTGGGGAGGGACTGGATTCCGGCCCGTACGATCTCGGCGAGCACCGAAGCGTTGTACAGCACCAGCCCCGTGACCACGGCGTACAGGGGCCGGGATTCGCTGCTGATGGTCGTGTATGCGGAGTAGGCCGCGTTCGCGGTGATCATCAGGATCAGTACCGGGATGGCGCGGAAGAACTCCACGACGACGCCGGCCGGCATCCGCACCCAGCGGTGGTCCGAGAGCCGGCCGATGCCGAACAGGGCACCCAGTGGCAGAGCGATGGCCAGCGCGAACGCCGCTGCCTTGAGGGTGTTCTGCAGTCCCGGCCAGATGTAGGTCTGCCAGGGCTGGGAGCTGGTGAAGAACGGCTTCCACTTGATCCAGTCGAGCTGGTGCTTGGAGGCCAGGCTGTCGTACACCCACCACGCGGCGACGGCGGCGACGATCAGGAACAGGACCGTGTACAGGACGTTGCGCTGCCTGGCGCGTGGCCCCTGGGCGTCATAGAGGACGGAAGTCATCGCTTCACCGCCACCTTCTTGCTCACCCAGCCGAGGATCAGGCCGGTCGGGAGGGTCAGACAGATGAATCCGAACGCGAAGACGGCGGCGATCAGGATCAGCTGCGCCTCGGCCTCGATCATGCCCTTCATCAGGTATGCGGCTTCGGCCACGCCGATCGCGGCGGCGACCGTGGTGTTCTTCGTCAGCGCGATCAGCACATTGGCCATCGGGTTGACGACCGAGCGGAAAGCCTGGGGGAGGACGATCAGGCGCAGTACCTGAGTGAAGCTGAGCCCCAGCGCGCGCGCCGCCTCCGCCTGGCCGACCGGCACGGTGTTGATGCCCGAACGCAGCGCCTCACAGACGAAGGCCGAGGTGTAGGCGATCAGCGCCAGCACCGCGAGCCGGAAGTTGATGTCCTTGAAGTCGCTCGCCCCGAGGCTGATGTTGAGCGTCTGGAAGAGACCCAGGGACGAGAAGACGATGATGACGGTCAGAGGAATGTTCCGGACGACATTCACGTAGGCGGTGGCGAAACCGCGCATCAGGGGGACCGGGCTGACCTTCATGCCGGCCAGCAGCGTTCCCCATATGAGGGAGCCGAGGGCGGAGTAGACGGTGAGCTGCACCGTCACCCAGAAAGCCCCCAGCAGGTCGTAACCTTCAAGAAAGTCGAACACGATCTCCCGCGCTTCCGCGTGTAGGAGGGCATGGCGCGCCGCCGTTCACGGACGGCGCGCCCTGTCAGCCCTGCTTCACTTGACGACGTTGCCGATCTTCGGGGCGGGCTCGTTCTTGTAGTTCGCCGGACCGAAGTTGGCCTTCACGGCCTTGTCCCAGGAACCGTCCGAGACCATCTTGGTGAGCGCGTCGTTGATCTTCTTCTTGAGGTCGGCGTCGCCCTTCTTCAGGCCGATGCCGTAGTTCTCGTTGCTCATCTGGAAGCCGGCCAGCTTGAACTTCCCCTGGAAGTCCTTCTGCGAGGCGAAACCGGCCAGGATGCTGTCGTCCGTGGTCAGTGCGTCGACAGCCTTGTTCTCCAGGCCGGTGAGGCACTCGGAGTAGCCGCCGTACTCCTGCAGCTGAGCCTTGGGCGCCAGCTTGTCATGGACGTTCTGCGCCGAGGTCGAACCGGTCACCGAGCACAGCTTCTTGCTGTTCAGGTCGGCCGGGGACTTGAACGAGTTGTCGTCGGCACGGACCAGGATGTCCTGGTGCGCCAGCAGGTACGGGCCCGCGAAGTCGACCTTCTGCAGACGCTCGTCGTTGATCGAGTAGGAGGCGGCGATGAACTTGACGTCGCCGCGCTCGATCGCCGTCTCGCGGTCGGCGCTCTTGGTCTCCTTGAAGTTGATGTCCTTGGCGTCGTAGCCGAGTTCCTTGGCGATGTACGTGGCGACATCGACATCGAAACCGGTGTACTTGCCGTCGGGCGTCTTCAGACCGATACCGGGCTGGTCGATCTTGATGCCGATCGTGATCTTCTTGCCGCCGCCCGCCGAGTCGCCGCCCTTGTCGTCGGATGAGCCACAGGCGGTGGCGGTGAGAGCGAGCGCGAGCACGGCGGCCGATGCGGCGGTGACCTTACGAAGCTGCATGGTGAACTTCCCTAGAATTGACGCGATGTGAGTGAACGGCTGATCCGGAAATCAGTGGTGCAGGATCTTCGAAAGGAAGTCCTTGGCACGGTCACTGCGCGGGTTGCTGAAGAAATGGTCGGGCGTTGCCTCTTCGACGATCTTCCCGTCCGCCATGAAGACGACACGATTGGCCGCCGAGCGCGCGAAGCCCATCTCATGGGTGACGACGACCATGGTCATGCCGTCCCGGGCGAGCTGCTGCATGACCTCCAGCACCTCGTTGATCATCTCCGGGTCGAGCGCCGACGTCGGCTCGTCGAAGAGCATGACCTTGGGGTCCATCGCCAACGCCCGTGCGATGGCCACTCGTTGCTGCTGGCCGCCGGAGAGCTGGGCGGGGTACTTGTCGGCCTGCGTCGCCACGCCCACCCGGTCGAGCAGCGACCGCGCCTTGTCCTCGGCAGCCTTCTTGTCCGCCTTGCGGACCTTGAGCTGCCCCAGCATCACGTTCTCGAGCACCGTCTTGTGCGCGAAGAGATTGAACGACTGGAAGACCATGCCGACATCGGCACGCAGCCTGGCCAGCTCCTTGCCCTCATGGGGCAGCGGCTTGCCGTCGATAGAGATCGCGCCCGAGTCGATCGTCTCCAAGCGGTTGATCGTGCGGCACAGCGTGGACTTCCCGGACCCGGAAGGCCCGATGACGACCACGACCTCGCCCCGGGCGATGGTCAGGTCGATGTCCTGGAGCACATGCAGCGCGCCGAAGTGCTTGTTGACGTTGCTCAGTACGACAAGGTCGTTCGCCGCAGGTACGGCATCCTCGGCGGCCTTGGTCACTGAAACTCCGCTCATCGGCTCTTGCTCCGTCCTCCTCGGTTGGGAAGGACCCTAATGACGCAGTGCGACCACCGTCATTACATCTGAGCGGAAATTGAGCATAACGATCCGGCGGCAACCGGACACACCGCGTGAACGGGACGGTACAGGAGGTAGCGGGGGCGTACCGGGTGCATAACGGAAACCTCGATGTAATGGGCGGGCTCTTGACTGACGTACCGGTCATCGGCGTGGATGCCCTGATAGGTCATGACGTGAAACACCCCGGTACGGGGAAGTACCGGGAAGTATGGACAAGCGCTCGGAAGCGCTTGAAGACAGCACCGCGGGGGAGAGACCGCATCGCGGAGAGGAAGGGGGGCCATGAGACTGCTGCTCGTCGAGGACGACAACCATGTGGCGGCCGCCCTGTCCGCGGTGCTCGCCCGGCACGGGTTCCAGGTCGTGCACGCGCGCAGCGGCGAGGAGGCCCTGAACGCGCTTCTGCCCGCGGACACGGAACCCTTCGGGGTCGTGCTCCTCGACCTCGGACTGCCCGACCAGGACGGTTACGAGGTCTGCGGGAAGATCCGCAAGCGCTGTTCCATCCCCGTGATCATGGTGACCGCGCGGGCCGATGTCCGGTCGCGGATCCACGGCCTCAACCTCGGAGCGGACGACTACGTCGTCAAGCCGTACGACACCGGTGAACTCCTCGCCCGCATCCACGCGGTGAGCAGGCGCAAGTCGGTCGGCGAGGAAACGGTGCCGACACCCGTCGCCGCCCTGCGGCTCGGCCATGTCCACATCGAGCTCCCGACCCGCCGGGTCAGTGTCGACGGCGCCGAAGTCCAGCTCACCCGCAAGGAGTTCGATCTGCTCGCGCTGCTCGCCCAGCGCCCGGGAGTGGTGTTCCGCCGGGAGCAGATCATCAGCGAGGTGTGGCGCACCAGCTGGGAGGGAACTGGCCGCACGCTCGAAGTGCATGTCGCGTCCCTGCGTTCCAAACTGCGGCTGCCCGCACTGATCGAGACCGTGCGCGGGGTCGGCTACCGACTCGTCGCCCCGTCCGCGTAAGGGCGTACGTCACAGGTGCGTACGCGTCTCCTTCCCCTGCTCATCATCCTCATGGCGGCCGTGCTGCTCGCCCTCGGCTTCCCGCTGGCCGTCAGCGTCGCCGCCGCTCAGCAGCAGCGCGTCGTGATCGATCGCATCGACGACACGGCCCGGTTCGCCGCGCTGGCCCAGTTCGTCGCCGAACAGACCAGCGGCACCGATGAACGGCGTCGCACGCTCCAGGACGAACTCGAGACGTACGACTCGGTGTACGGGATCCGGGCCGGCGTCTTCTACCGCGACCGCAGTGCCATGGCGGTGGCTCCGGCAACCTGGCGGCTGCCGGTCGAGGGCGAGGGGCGCGAGGCGTTCAGCGAGGCGCTGCTCGGGCGCCGCAGCCACGATCCACCACAGGTCTGGCCCTGGCAGCGCGGCCGGGTCGTCGTCGCCTCGCCCGTCGTGCGGGACGGCGACGTGGTCGCCGTCGTGGTTCTCGACTCGCCCACCAGCGAAATGCGCTCCCGGACGATACGTGGCTGGCTGCTGATCGCGGTCGGTGAAGTGGTCGCGATGCTGGTGGCCGTCGGTGCCGCGATCCGGCTCACCGGCTGGGTCCTGCTGCCGGTGCAGACCCTGGACACGGCGGCGCACGACATCGCCAGCGGCCGCATGAGATCCCGGGTGGTGGCCTCCGGAGGACCGCCGGAACTCAGACGCCTCGCCCGGTCGTTCAACGAGATGGCGGACAACGTCGAAGAGGTGCTGGAGCAGCAGCGCGCCTTCGTCGCCGACGCCTCCCACCAGCTGCGCAACCCCCTCGCCGCGCTGCTGCTGCGCATCGAGCTCCTCGCGCTCGAACTTCCTGACGGAAACGAGGAGATCGCCTCCGTCCGTACGGAGGGAAAGCGGCTCGGCCAGGTTCTGGACGACCTGTTGGACCTGGCGTTGGCCGAGCACGCCGCGGCCGACCTCCAGCTCACGGACATCGGCGCGCTCACCGCCGAACGGGTCGCCTCGTGGCGTCCGTTCGCGGAGGAGAACGGTGTGCGACTGACGGCGGACGGGGCATCCGCCGTGACCGCCTGGGCGGACCCCGTCGCACTGTCGAGCGCCCTCGACGCCGTCATCGACAACGCGTGCAAGTTCACCCCCGCCGGCGAGGAGGTCCGTGTGACGGTCGCCTCCGGCCGGGAGGACGTCACGGTGGTCGTCGCCGACTGCGGGCCGGGCCTGACCGTCCAGGAACTGGAGCGGATCGGTGACCGTTTCTGGCGCAGTACCCGGCATCAGAACGTGCGGGGATCCGGCCTCGGGCTCTCCATCTCGCGCGCCCTGCTCGCTGCGGGCGGCGGCTCCCTCACGTACGCACCGCACGAGCCCCACGGGCTGCGGGTGACGGTGACGGTCCCGCGCAACGGTCCGCAAGGCTGACGGCACGCGGTACCGGCGGGGGGGATCCGCCTTCGTGCGGCCGAGCAGCGAGCGCGGGGGATGCGGGGGGCAGGGGCGCGGGGGCGCCACCTCCGTACCGAGAGGCTCGACCGGGCGGAGGCGCGCGGGACGCCACCTCCCCTGTGTCAGGGTTTGACCGAGCGGTAGTAGCGTCGCGCCCCGTCGTGCAGCTGCAGCGGATTCGTGTAGATCGCCGTCCGCAGGTCCACCAGCTGAGCCGCGTGCACCTCGCGCCCGATGCGGTCCCGGCTGTCGATCACGGTCCGGGTGAACGCCTCGGTCATCGCGGCATCCGTACGGTCCGTGGTGACCACCACGTTGGCGACCGCCACCGTCGGCACGGCCTGCCCCTGCTGCGCGTTGCGATAGGCGTCGGCAGGCATCATGGCCGAGCGGTAGTAGCGGGTCGACCCGCCGCCCGCCTGAAGCTGCTTGATCAGCGGGTCCTCCAAGGGCACCAGCCTGATGGCGAACCGGTCCGACAACTCCTGCACCGCGTTGGTCGGCAGCCCGCCGGACCAGAAGAACGCGTCGAGCAGGCCGTTCTCCAGCCGCTTCGGCATCGTGTCGATACCGGCCGGAACCGGAGTGATGTCATGTGTCGGATCAAGGCCCGCAGCCGTCATCAGACGGTCTGCGACCAGCCGCACGCCCGAACCGGGCTGCCCCACCCCGACCTGCTTGCCCTTGAGATCCGAGACCTGCTGCACGTCGGAGTCCCGGGGCACGACCAGCTGGATGTAGTCGTCGTACAGCCGCACGCAGCCGCGCAGTCGTTCGGCACCCGGCTTGTCGTCCCGCATATACGTGGCCAGGGCATCGGCCGTGGCGATGGTGAAGTCGGCCTTCCCCGTGGCCACCCGCTCGATGTTCTGCTGGGAGCCCTCCGAGGTCTGCAGCCGTATCGACACCTCTGGCATGTCCTTGGCGAGAGCCCCTCTGAGCCGCTCGCCGTAGCGCTGGTAGACCCCGCTGCGCACTCCGGTGCTGAAGGTCAGCGACCCGCTCGGGGTGGGCTCCCCGAGCGGCAGCACCCACCACAGCAGCAGCCCGAGAACGACGACGACCGCGGCGGCCCCCTGGAGGGCTCGCCGCCGGCCGGTACGGGACAGTGCATCGAGCATGGTGCGATCCTGCCAGGTCGCCGAACGCGATGGCCAGGGCCGGCCTGCGGAAGGGGGCGGCGGGAGGGCCGTGCGACCTCGTACCCTGGTGGACGAGATGAGCGAGGTAGAGGGTTTGAAAACGTACGAGGTGCGCACCTACGGGTGCCAGATGAACGTCCACGACTCCGAGCGGCTGTCGGGGCTGCTGGAGGGCGCTGGTTACGTACGTGCGCCCGAGGGCGCCGACGGTGACGCCGATGTCGTCGTCTTCAACACCTGCGCGGTGCGGGAGAACGCCGACAACAAGCTCTACGGCAACCTCGGCCGGCTCGCCCCGATGAAGACGAAGCGCCCTGGGATGCAGATCGCGGTCGGCGGCTGTCTCGCGCAGAAGGACCGTGACACGATCGTCGAGCGGGCCCCGTGGGTCGACGTCGTCTTCGGCACGCACAACATCGGCAAGCTGCCGGTACTCCTGGAGCGCGCCCGTATCCAGGAGGAGGCGCAGATCGAGATCGCCGAGTCCCTGGAGGCGTTCCCCTCCACCCTCCCCACCCGCCGCGAGTCCGCCTACGCGGCGTGGGTCTCCATCTCCGTGGGCTGCAACAACACCTGCACCTTCTGCATCGTCCCGGCACTGCGCGGCAAGGAGAAGGACCGCCGGACCGGCGACATCCTGGCCGAGATCGAGGCGCTGGTCGCCGAGGGTGTCTCCGAGATCACCCTGCTCGGTCAGAACGTGAACGCGTACGGCTCCGACATCGGGGACCGGGAGGCCTTCTCCAAGCTGCTGCGGGCCTGCGGGAAGATCGAGGGACTGGAGCGGGTCCGCTTCACCTCCCCGCACCCCCGCGACTTCACGGACGACGTCATCGCGGCGATGGCCGAGACACCGAACGTGATGCCGCAGCTGCACATGCCGATGCAGTCGGGATCGGACCCGATC
The DNA here is from genome assembly GCF_042872425.1 of Streptomyces sp. NPDC005262. NCBI lineage: Bacteria > Bacillati > Actinomycetota > Actinomycetes > Kitasatosporales > Streptomycetaceae > Streptomyces > Streptomyces sp. NPDC005262. The sequence continues at coordinate 234,305 of NZ_JBIAKK010000011.1, read as the reverse complement.
CTGAAGGCGATGCGCCGCTCGTACCGACAGGAGCGGTTCCTCGGCATCATCGAGAAGGTGCGCGCCGCGATGCCGGACGCCGCCATCTCCACCGACATCATCGTGGGATTCCCCGGCGAGACCGAGGAGGACTTCGAGCAGACCATGCACGCGGTCCGCCAGGCGCGCTTCGCGAACGCCTTCACCTTCCAGTACTCCAAGCGCCCCGGAACCCCGGCCGCCGACATGGAGGGGCAGATCCCGAAGGAGGTCGTCCAGGAGCGGTACATGCGCCTGTCCGCCCTCCAGGAGGAGATCTCCTGGGACGAGAACAAGAAGCAGGTCGGCCGGACCCTGGAGGTCATGGTCGCGGAGGGCGAGGGCCGCAAGGACGGTGCCACCCACCGGCTCTCGGGCCGCGCTCCCGACAACCGTCTGGTCCACTTCACCAAGCCGGACGGGGAGGTGCGGCCGGGCGATGTGGTGACGGTAGAGATCACCTACGCCGCCCCGCACCACCTGCTCGCCGAAGGTGCGCCGCTGAGCGTACGGCGCACCCGTTCCGGCGACGCGTGGGAGAAGCGCACTGCCGCCGAGGCCGCCAAGCCGGCCGGGGTGATGCTGGGGCTGCCCGGCATCGGCGCCCCGGCGCCGATGGCGGCTGCGTCGGCTCCCGGCTGCGGGTGCGACTGACCGGCAGCAGAAGGCGGTGACCCGCCGGCTGCAAGGGCTCGCGGGCGAACCGCAGGCGGCAGGAATCCCCAGGCCGTACGACCTGGGGAAACAGCCGACGCAGTACGCTGCCCAGCATGCTTGTCGCCGCAGCTGTCTGCCCCTGTCCGCCCCTGCTGGTACCCGAGGTCGCCGCCGGTGCCGCGTCCGAGCTCGACGCCGCCAGGACCGCGTGCATCGACGCCTTGGGCGTGCTCGCCGCGGCCCGCCCCGACCTGCTGATCGTGATCGGGCCCGCGGACGTCGACGGGCGAGGTCCGCATCCCGAGGGGGCCAAGGGCTCCTTCAAGGGTTTCGGAGTCGACCTCGATGTACGGCTTGGGCTCGGGGGAGACCCCGGCGCTCCGGTGGAGCGTCCGCTTCCACCGTCCCTCGCCGTCGGGGCGTGGCTGCTCGCCCGTGCGGACTGGGCCGACGCCCCGGTCGAGGGTCTCGGGGTCGGGGAGACGCTCGAGGCCGAGCGCTGCGCGATCGCCGGGCGGGAGGTGGCGGCCCGGGCCGGCCGGGTGGCTCTGCTGGTCATGGGCGACGGCAGCGCCTGCCGCACGCTCAAGGCACCCGGCTACCTGGACGAGCGCGCCGTTTCGTTCGACACGGAAGTGTCCCGGGCTCTCGCGGCCGCGGACCTCGCCACGCTGAGCGCGTTGGAGGAGTCACTGGCGTACGAACTGAAGGTGGCGGGCCGGGCGCCGTGGCAGGTGCTGGCGGGCGCCGCGGAGGGGGCCGGCCTGAGCGGTCGGCTGCTCTACGAGGACGCCCCGTACGGTGTGGGATACATGGTCGCCACCTGGTTCTGAGACCACCTCACACAGTCGCCACCTGGTCTGAGACCGCCTCACACAAAGCCCGCACCGGAACGCCCGACGGTCGTGGAGCGATGCGGCTCCACGGCCGTCAGGTGCGTGACATGACGTGCGGGTGTCGAGCTCAGGGAGTAGGCGGCATGCCGCCAGCTCAGGGAGTAGGCGGCATGCCGCCCTCGCTCTTGTGGGACAGCCGTTCGACCGCATCCTTGGCCTTTCGGGTGCCGGACTCGATCTTGTCGCTGTACTTGCCCTTGGTCTTTTGATCGACCGTCCGAGCAGCCTTGTCGAGTCCTTGGTCGATCTTGTCCCCATGCTGCTGCGCGAAATCGCCGACCTTGTCCCTTGCCGGGCTGAGCTTGGCCTTCAGACTGTCCATGAGGCCCATCGGACACCTTCTCTGCTGGGGGACCGAGTGCGGGCTCTTCTCCCGTCTCGTCGGTCGTCGTGATGGCGGCTGTGGCTTCCGCGACCGTCCTTGAGGACGACTGGCGAGATTGCGGAATAACGCCCATATCCACTCAATATTTTACTCGGGCGAGCGTAATCCCGCGCCGACCGGGAGCCTTGTTGCGCCACTCTCGGCTCGAGCGCACCGGGGCGGCGAACCCCTCGCGCTTCGCGCCTTCATGTAGCCGGCTCCGAAAGCCCGCAGATGGCTGGTTCGGGAAGGGGGTCGGAGGTTTGCGAGACTGGGGCGGTGAGAAGTCCATCTCCCGCACCGCGGGTCATTGCCGTCGTCGGTCCCACCGCAGCCGGAAAGTCCGATCTGGGGGTATTTCTTGCCCAGCGGCTCGGTGGCGAAGTGATCAACGCCGACTCCATGCAGCTCTACCGGGGGATGGACATCGGCACGGCCAAGCTGACGCTCGCCGAGCGCGGATCCGTACCCCACCGGCTGCTGGACATCTGGGACGTCACCGAGACCGCCAGTGTCGCCGAATACCAGCGACTCGCCCGCCTCGAGATCGACCGGCTGCTCGCCGAGGGCCGCACCCCCGTCCTGGTCGGCGGCTCCGGGTTGTACGTGAAGGGTGCCATCGACGCCCTGGAGTTCCCCGGTACGGACCCCGGCGTACGCGCCGGGCTGGAGCAGGAACTGGCGGAGCACGGCTCCGGTGCGCTGCACGACCGGCTCGCCGCCGCGGACCCCGAGGCGGGCCGGGCCATCCTGCCGAGCAACGGGCGGCGCATCGTCCGGGCCCTCGAAGTCATCGAGATCACCGGCAAGCCGTTCACCGCCAATCTTCCGGGTGGCGAGGCGGTCTACGACGCCGTCCAGATCGGGGTCGACGTGGCCCGCCCCGAACTCGACGAACGCATCACTCTCCGGGTGGACCGGATGTGGGAGGCCGGGCTGGTGGACGAGGTGCGCGCCCTGGAGGCGCAGGGGCTGCGCGAGGGGCGAACCGCCTCCCGTGCGCTGGGCTATCAGCAGGTGCTTGCCGCACTGGCCCAGGAGTGCACCGAGGACGAGGCCCGCGCCGAGACGGTACGCGCCACCAAACGCTTCGCGCGCCGCCAGGACTCCTGGTTCCGCCGCGACCCGCGTGTCCGTTGGCTGAATGGTGCCGCCGACCACCGCCGGGAACTCCCGGACGCGGCGCTGGCATTGGTCGAACGAGCGGTTACAGCCTGATCACGTGATGGCATCGGGAAGCCCTGCCCGTCATTTCGGTGTCCCGGAGCGTGCCATCATCGAGCATCGATCGACCAGTGGAGTCCGAGTTGGGAGGGCGCGTGGCGATGGAGGCCGGCCCTCGCGACACAGAACGAGACGCACCGGACGCGCAGCACGAGGCGGGACGTCTGAGCCCTGACGGGCCCGACGAGCTCGAGGTGACCCCCGAGGTGGAGGTCGAGCTGCGGCCCGCGCGCCGTCTGCGGATCTGGCAGCTCGCCCCGATCGTCATGCTCGCGGCAGTCGGCTCGCTGATGTTCGCCTTCCCGCTCGCCTTCGAGTTCGGCGACGGCGGTGCGGTCGTCGCCATGCTGGGACTGCTGATCAGCTGCTGCGCCGCCGGCTGGGGCATGATGGCCGCCCGCCGGGTCGGGCACACCTGGCCGGGCCTGCCCGCCAGGGGCGTGGGCGAGCGCCCCGACTGGCGCGTGATCGCGCTGTACGTGGCCGTGTGCGGGGTACTGGTGGCGCTTGCCGTGTGGCGCGTGGCCCGACTGCGCTGACGCGGATCCCGGTGCGGCCGTCTCGGCTGCCGGACCGTCCCGGCGCCTGCCGTCCTGAATCCGCCCAGCCCGTCGACTGCGTGGGCCGCCTTCGCCCGCCGCCGATGCCGCCTCGTACAGTTGCCCTGTGAGCACCTCGCAGATCGCCTTCCTCAAGGGCCACGGCACCGAGAACGACTTCGTGATCGTTCCCGACCCGGACGACGCCATCGACCTGCCCGCATCCGTCGTCGCCCGGCTCTGCGACCGCCGGGCCGGTATCGGAGGTGACGGTCTGCTGCACGTCGTGCGGTCCGCCGCGCATCCTGAGGCGCGAGCCATGGCGGGCGAGGCCGAGTGGTTCATGGACTACCGCAATGCCGACGGCTCCATCGCCGAGATGTGCGGCAACGGCGTGCGGGTCTTCGCCCGCTATCTGCAGCGGGCCGGGCTCGTCGAGGAGGGCGATCTCGCGGTCGCGACCCGGGGCGGCGTTAAGAAGGTGCACATCGCCAAGAGCGGGGACATCACGGTCTCCATGGGGCGCGCCCTGCTCCCCGGCGCGGGCGTAACCGTCACGGTGGACGGCCGCAGCTGGGAGGCCCGGAACGTCAATATGGGCAACCCCCACGCGGTCGCCTTCGTCGACGACCTGGCGCACGCCGGTGAGCTGCGCTTCGTACCGCCGTTCACCCCCGCAGCCGTCTACCCCGACGGCGTCAACATCGAGTTCGTCGTGGACCGCGGACCGCGCCATGTCGCGATGCGGGTTCACGAGCGCGGTTCCGGCGAGACCCGCTCCTGCGGCACCGGCGCCTGCGCGGTGGCCGTCGCCGCAGTCCGCAGGGACGGCGCCGACCCGGCGCAGACGGGTACTCCGGTCACGTACAGGGTCGATCTGCCCGGGGGGACCCTGCTGATCACCGAGCGGCCGGACGGCGAGATCGAGATGACCGGGCCCGCTGTCATCGTCGCCGAAGGCATGATCGATCCGGCCTGGCTCGAAACGGTGACCGGCTAAAGCTTCGCTCGAATGGGTGATCCGTTTCACGCTGAGCGAGAGGCGGACTCCGCCACGTGGTGGGGTCGGTAGCATCAAGCACCGGCCCGGAGGCGCGTCCGCACCTCCCCACCGCCGGTCGACGTTTGCCGGAGGTGCCCCCATGAGCGCAGAGGCCACCGACCCAGGTGCTCCCATCCGCAGACGAGGCCGTGCCCGGATCGATCTCCGCAGACTCGGCCGGGTCGCCCTGCTCGGACCCGTCTCCCGCGACCGGCTGCCCGATGCGATCGGCCATGTCGCCGAGGCCCACCGGGCCCATCATCCGGACGCCGACCTGACCGTCCTGCACAAGGCCTACGTCCTGGCAGAGTCCTCCCACCGGGGGCAGATGCGCAAGAGCGGTGAGCCGTACATCACGCACCCGCTCGCGGTCACGCTGATCCTCGCCGAACTCGGCGCCGAGACGACTACGCTCACCGCGTCCCTCCTCCATGACACCGTCGAGGACACCGAGGTAACCCTTGAGCAGGTGCGGGAGCAGTTCGGCGAAGAGGTCTGCTACCTCGTCGACGGCGTCACCAAACTCGAAAAGGTCGACTACGGCGCGGCGGCCGAGCCCGAGACATTCCGCAAGATGCTCGTCGCCACCGGGGACGACGTCCGGGTGATGTCGATCAAGCTCGCCGACCGGTTGCACAACATGCGCACCCTGGGGGTGATGCGCCCCGAGAAGCAGGCGAGGATTGCGAGGGTCACCCGCGACGTGCTGATCCCGCTCGCCGAACGGCTCGGGGTGCAGGCGCTCAAGACCGAGCTGGAGGACCTTGTCTTCGCGATCCTCCACCCCGAGGAGTACGAACACACCCGGGCACTGATCGCCGCGGCGTCACCGGGGGCGGCCGCCTCGGGGGAAGCGGGCGCCACCGCCCCCGACGGCCCTCTCGCCACCATCGCCGAGAACGTCAGAGCCGTGCTGCGGGACGCCGGAATTCCCGCCGAGGTCCTGATCAGGCCCCGCCATTACGTCTCCGTGCACCGCGTCCGGATCAAACGCGGCGAACTGCGTGGCACCGACTTCGGCCGCCTGCTGGTGCTTGTCGGCGAGGACGCCGACTGCTACGGCGTCCTCGGCGAACTCCACACCTGTTTCACCCCGGTGATCTCCGAGTTCAAGGACTTCATCGCGGCCCCCAAGTTCAACCTGTACCAGTCGCTGCACACCGCTGTCGTCGGCCCGGGCGGCGCGGTCGCCGAAGTCCTCATCCGTACGCATCGGATGCACAAGGTCGCCGAAGCGGGCGTCATCGCGCTCGGCAACCCCTACACCGCGGACGGCACCTCCGCGCCGCAGACGGCCGAACCCGCGGACGGCGAGCGCGCCGACCCGACCCGGCCCGGCTGGCTCTCCCGGCTCCTCGCATGGCAGCAGTCCGCCCCCGACCCGGACACCTTCTGGACCACGCTCCGCGCCGACCTCGCCGAGGACCGCGAGATCACGGTCTTCCGCACCGACGGCGGCACCCTCGGCCTCCCCGCCGGGGCCAGTTGCGTCGATGCCGCCTATGCTCAGTACGGCGACGAGGCACACAGGTGCATCGGAGCCAGGGTCAACGGCCGGCTCGCCAGGCTCTCCACCGTGCTCAGCGACGGAGACACCGTGCAGCTGCTGCTGGCCGAGGACGCGACGTCGGGTCCCTCACCCGACTGGCTGGACCATGCCCGTACGCCCGCCGCACGCATCGCGATCACCGGCTGGCTCGGCGCCCACCCGCAGGCCCCCCAAGGTTCCTACGGCAGCCGGCCCACGGGCCGCAGGCCCGACCCGCAGCCCATGGCCTCGGCACCTTCCGGAAGCGACCGGTCCGCCGACCGCGCGGCGACCGTCGTCGTGGGCCGGCCGGACGCCCCCGTACGTCTGGCGGGCTGCTGCACACCCGTACCGCCCGACGCCGTCACCGGCTTCACCGTGCGCGGCGGCGCCGTCACCGTGCACCGGCGGCAGTGCCCCGCGGTGGCCCGGATGCAGGCCACGGGCCGGACGCCCGTCGCGGTCGGCTGGGGCGATGCGGCGGCCTGCCGGGTCACTCTCGTCGCCGAGTCCTTCGGACGTCCGCGGCTGCTCGCCGATCTCACCGAGGCCATCGCGGCAGCGGATGCCGCGATCATCGCCGCCACCGTCGAACCACCCAGCGAGCAGCGCGTCCGGCACACCTACACCCTTCAGCTCCCGGACGCCTCCGGACTACCCGCGCTGATGCGCGCGATGCGTGACGTGCCGGGGGTGTACGACGTGAGCCGTGCCCAGCACCCGGCCGCCGCCGTCTGAACCACCGCCCCGCAGCGCCCGGCCGTCGCACCGGCCCCTCGTTCGAGTGGCGCGGCGCGCGCCGCACCCGGACCCGGCGGTCGTCGCTGGTAGCCGTAGTCCATGCCGCTCATCCCCCGCCGCCTGCGGGCCGCCCTGCTGGCCGCTGCCTCCGCCACCCTCGTTGCCGCCGCCCTGCCCGCGCCTGTGCCGCTCGGCATCGGAGATTCGCTCTTCCCTCACCTCGGCAACCCGGGATACGACGTCCTCTCGTACGACATCGGGTTCACGTATCACGGCAACAACAAGCCGCTGGACGCCGTCACCACGATCGACGCGCGGACCACCGAGCCGCTCGACCGGATCAACCTCGACTTCGCCCGCGGCACCGTCCGTACCGTCGACGTCAACGGTCTGCGGGCCGACTTCGCCACCGCGGACGAGGACCTGGTCGTCGAGGCCCCCCGCAGGCTTCGGGCCGGAGTGCCGCTCCACATCACCGTCCGGCACACCAGCGACCCGAGCGGCGACCAGAACAGCGGTGGCTGGCTGCGCACCTCCGACGGCCTCGCCATGGCCAACCAGGCCGACGCCGCCCACCGGGTCTTCCCCAGCAACGACCACCCGGCCGACAAGGCGTACTTCACCTTTCGGGTCACTGCACCCAAGAAACTGACGGTGGTCGCCAACGGCCTGCCCGCAGGCAAGGCCCGGCACGGTTCCTCCACCACCTGGACGTACCGGACCGCACACCCCATGGCCACCGAGCTGGCCCAGGTCTCCATCGGGCGCTCCACCGTCCTTGAGCGGACCGGACCCCACGGACTGCCGGTCCGCGACGTGGTGCCGGCCGCCGATGCCAAGGACCTCGAACGGTGGCTGAAGAAGACGCCGGGGCAGCTGAAGTGGATGGAGCGGCAGGTCGGCCCCTACCCCTTCGAGACGTACGGACTGCTGATCGCCGACACGAAGACCGGCTTCGAGCTCGAGACCCAGACGCTCACTCTCTTCGAACGGTCCGTGTTCACGAGCGGCATCTACCCCGAGTGGTACATCGACTCGATCATGGTGCACGAGCTGGCCCACCAGTGGTTCGGCGACAGCGTCTCCCCGAAGTCCTGGTCCGATCTCTGGCTCAATGAAGGACACGCCAGCTGGTACGAGGCCCGGTATGCAGAGGAACACGCCAAGCGGCCGCTGGAACGCCGGATGCGTGACGCGTACACCAGGTCCGACAGCTGGCGCGCCGCCGGAGGCCCGCCTGCCCGCCCGGTCGCCCCGGCGCCCGGCGAGAAGATCAGCATCTTCCGGCCGGCCGTGTACGACGGCAGTGCACTGGTCCTCTACGCGCTGCGCCAGAAGATCGGTGAGCGCGCCTTCGATCAGCTGGAACGCCGTTGGGTCAGCACCCATCGCGATTCCACCGCGACCACGAAGGACTTCGTCCGGCTGGCGTCGCAGATCGCGGGGCGTGACCTGACCACGTTCTTCCACGGCTGGCTGTACGGGGCGAAGACCCCGCCGATGCCGGGGCACCCGGACTGGCGCAGCCCGCAGCCCGCCGGACGGGGGTAAACCCGGGTGACGGGCCCAGCCGGGCCATGCCACTATCGATGGGTCGCCGCGGCGGCCGGACCGGAGATTCTCCCCCGGGGGAATCATCCAGGAGGGTCACACGTTGTGACTGATGTAACGGACTTCTATCGACGTAAGGATCCAATGACCTCCTCTTCTTCCCTTCCCCAGGACGCGCAGAACGCGCAGAGTGCCACGGAGAACGTCACCGAGAGCCTCACCGAGAGCCTTCGGGCCGACGCCCTGATGGAAGAGGACGTCGCCTGGAGCCACGAGATCGACGGAGAGCGGGACGGCGAGCAGTTCGACCGTTCCGAGCGTGCTGCTCTGCGGCGCGTGGCGGGCCTCTCCACCGAGCTCGAGGACGTCACCGAGGTCGAGTACCGACAGCTGCGCCTGGAGCGCGTGGTGCTGGTCGGCGTCTGGACCTCCGGGACCGTGCAGGACGCGGAGAATTCGCTCGCGGAGCTTGCCGCGCTTGCGGAGACGGCCGGAGCCCAAGTGCTCGATGCAGTCTTCCAGCGCCGCGACAAGCCCGACCCGGCTACGTACATCGGCTCCGGCAAGGCACTGGAACTGCGTGACATCGTCCTCGAATCAGGGGCCGACACCGTCGTCTGCGACGGTGAACTCAGCCCCGGCCAGCTGATCCACCTCGAGGACGTCGTCAAGGTCAAGGTGGTCGACCGGACCGCCCTGATCCTCGACATCTTCGCCCAGCACGCCAAGTCCCGAGAGGGCAAGGCGCAGGTCTCGCTCGCACAGATGCAGTACATGCTGCCGCGACTGCGCGGTTGGGGTCAGTCGCTCTCCCGGCAGATGGGCGGTGGCGGGTCCAGCGGCGGTGGCGGCATGGCGACCCGTGGTCCCGGTGAGACCAAGATCGAGACGGACCGGCGTCGGATCCGCGAGAAGATGGCGAAGATGCGCCGGGAGATCGCGGAGATGAAGACCGGCCGCGAGATCAAGCGGCAGGAGCGCAAGCGCAACAAGGTGCCCTCGGTCGCGATCGCCGGTTACACCAACGCGGGCAAGTCCTCGCTGCTCAACCGGCTGACCGGTGCGGGCGTCCTCGTGGAGAATGCACTGTTCGCCACGCTGGACCCGACCGTCCGCCGGGCCGAGACGCCGACCGGCCGGACCTACACCCTGGCCGACACGGTTGGGTTCGTACGGCATCTGCCGCACCACCTCGTCGAGGCGTTCCGCTCCACCATGGAGGAGGTCGGCGAATCCGACCTGATCCTGCATGTGGTGGACGGCTCCCACCCGGTGCCGGAGGAGCAGCTCGCCGCGGTGCGCGAAGTGATCCGCGATGTGGGTGCGCTGGACGTGCCCGAGATCGTAGTGATCAACAAGGCTGATGCGGCCGACCCGCTGGTCCTGCAGCGCCTGCTGCGGATCGAGAAGCACGCCATCGCCGTCTCGGCGCGCACCGGTGCCGGTATGGCGGAGCTGCTCGCGCTCATCGACACCGAACTGCCGCGGCCGTCGGTCGAGATCGAGGCGCTTGTGCCTTACACCCAGGGCGGACTTGTCTCCCGGGTGCACGCCGACGGCGAAGTGATCTCCGAGGAGCACACCTCGGAGGGCACGCTGCTCAAGGCACGGGTGCATGAGCAACTGGCCGCGGACCTCGCATCGTTCGCGCTTGCGGCGCACTGACAGCGACACCGTACGGACCGAAGGCCCGCCCCCTCGCGATGAGGGAGCGGGCCTTCGGGCATGAACGGTGCTGTTACTACTGACCGGCGAACTTGTCGCTCATCATCGTGAAGATCTCCTGCGCACCCTGGCCCAGGTGGGGTCCTGCGAGCCAGCCCGAAGGCACCGGGCCGATGGAGGTGTTGGACACCAGGGCCAGCTTGCCGTCGGCGCCCTCGCTGAACCAGCCGCCGCCGGAGGAACCGCCGGTCATGGTGCAGCCGATGCGGTACATCGTCGGGGTGCTGGGGCTGATGGAGAGCCGGCCGGGACGGTCGACGCACTTGTGCATGATCAGGCCGTCGTACGGGGGAGCGGCCGGGTAGCCCCAGACGCCCATGGCGCTGATCTGTGAGATCTCGGGGGCGTCGAAGTTGACCGGGAGAGCGTTGCCCACGGTTTCCTCCAGGGACTTCGTGCCGCTCTCCGGCTTCACGTGCAGCACCGCGTAGTCGTACGGAGCACCCTCGCCGCCGGTGGGACCGCCACGGGCGATCCACTCGCCGGAGGACGTGGCCCAGTCGGCCCAGAACGCACCGTACGGGGCGATCTCCTCCGGCCGGGCGTTCTCCAGCGCGGCGGCGGACTTGCCCTTGTCGTTGTACGCGGGCACGAAGACGATGTTGCGGTACCAGCCGCCCTTCACACCGGCGTGGACACAGTGTCCGGCTGTCCACACCAGGTTGGACCTGCCCGGGTTCTTCGGGTCCTTGACGACCGTGCCCGAGCAGACCATGGAGCCCTCGGGGGAGTCGAAGAACACCTTGCCGACCGGGGCCGCGTGGTCGTGGTAGGGAAGCTCCTCCGGCCGGGCCTTGACCGGTGCGGGCTCCGGGTCGGTGACGCCTTGGTCGCCGGAGAAGTCGCCGGCCGCCATCGTCTTCGCCGGGTCCTTGGCGGACTTCATCCGCTCGGGCTTCCACAGCCCGTCGATCACCGGGTTGACGAAGTCCTTGGCCTCACGCAGCCACTTGTCCCTGTCCCAGTTCTTCCACTCGCCGTTCTTCCACTTCTCCGGGTCGACGCCGTGCTTCTTCAGCGTCTCGGCCAGGTCGGCGGGGATGCCGCCGCTGCCGTCGTTGCCACCGGCGGATTCGGCGGCGGCCGGCTTGTCGACAGCCTCGTCCCCGCTCGGGCCACAGGCTGTGGCCGACAGCGCGAGCACGGCGACGAGGCCGGTCGCGGCCAGCAGCGGACGTATGGATCGCATGGAAAAGGTTCCCCCTGAAATCTCCGAGAATCGCCATGAACGCGTCATGTGAAGAGGTGGTCGGATCGGCGACCACCGAATGTGCAGAGACACCCTATGACGCGCCGGGGCACGGTTTCTGCCACCGGGGTACCGGATGCCAGGGTCCTCCGTGGGCCGGACGACTGCCCGGTCCGCAGGGGCCTCGGGCGGACTGTCGTCGCGCCGAGGTCCCCTGGGCGACCGTCACCCACCGGTCAGCGGGCGCCAGTTCGTACGGGTCACTGCCCGGCGTACTTCCTGCTGACCGCGTCGTAGACGCCCTTCGCCTCCTTGCCGAGACGCGGTCCGGCCAGCCAACCCGCCGTCACCGGACCGATGGACGTGTTCGATACGAGGGCGGGCTTGCCGTCCTGGCCTGCCGCGACCCAACCGCCACCGGAGGCGCCGCCGGTCATGGTGCACCCGACGCGGTACATCGTCGGGTCCTCCCTCGTGAGTGAGAGCCGGCCCGGCTTGTCCTTGCACTGCAGCAGCTTCTGACCGTCGTACGGCGGCGCGGCCGGGAAGCCGGTTGCCGTCATGCTGTCGATCCTGGGCACGGCCGGAGCGTTGAAGTCGACGGGCAGCGCCGCACCGACCGTCTCCTCCAGCGACTTTCCGGTCGCCCCCTTCTCCGGGGCGACATGCAGCACCGCGAAGTCGTACGGAGCGCCCTGACCGCCGGTCGGGCCGCCGTCGGTGATCCACTGGTCGGACGTCTGCGCCCACTGGCCCCACCACACGCCGTAGGGGGCGATCTGCTCCTTGGGCGCGTTCTGCAGTTCGGCGATCGACAGACCGCTGTTGTTGTAGGACGGCACGAAGGCGATGTTGCGGTACCAGCCGCCCTTCTTGCCCGCGTGCACACAGTGCCCCGCCGTCCACACCATGTTGGACTTTCCGGGGTGCGCCGGGTCCTTCACCACGGTCGCGGAGCAGACCATGGAGCCCTCGGGGCCGTCGAAGAAGAGCTTTCCGGACTCCGCGGCGCTGTCGTGGTACGGAGTCTGCGCATTCGTGGCCTGCACCGGTGCCGGGGTCGGATCCGTCACGCCGGCGTCGCCCGAGATGTCGTTGTCGACCGGCTGCTCGGGCGCCTTGTCGGCATCCCGCATGCGCTCCGGGTCCCAGAGGTCCTCGATGATCGGGTTGACGAAGTCCTTGGCCTCACGCAGCCACTTGTCCTTGTCCCAGTTCTTCCACTCGCCGTTCCTCCACTGGTCGAGGTCGATCCCCTGCTCCTTGAGCCGGTCCTTCAGATCGTCCGGAATGGTGATCTTGTTGTCGGAGGACTGGTCGGCGGAACTGCTGGGCTCGGCGCTCGCCTTCTCCTCGCTCGGCCCGCAGGCGGTGGCGGTGAGTGCGATAACGGCCGTGGCCGCGGCCACGGCGAGGAGCGAGGAGGGCGCGCGAAGCGCGCTCCGCCCCTGACGTGCCGTGAGAGCTGGTCGAATGAGTCGCATGTGGTGATCCCCCTGGGACTTCGTAACTCAATACTTCCGTACTGCACTCGGACAGTGTGCTGAGGTGCTGCCCCAGACACTGCTCCTCACGCATCGCTGCCAACGCACCGCGAGCTCCGAGAAGTTGCCCGAAGTCCCGCCGCGGTCCCCCACTATGCCGGTGCCGGTGGGGACGGAACGCGGCAGGGCCACGGTTCCGTCTCCGCCAGGATCTTCCGATTTACCCGTGATCCCCTGCGTCCGGCGTCGTTGGTACGTACGCGGGGCTTGCGGACAGCGTTCAGCTCAGCAGTCCGTCCTTGCGGAAACGTACTGACGCGCAACGCAACTGTTACAGCGGGAGGACCAACAGCCGTGGCCGTGACCGAACCTGCACCGTTGGCACCACCCTCGGTGCACGAGGGGATCCTGCGCCGACAGTCGCTGCGCGAGTCGGCTGCGCGAACCTATGCGCGGTCACTGCCGATCGTGCCGGTACGGGCCCGCGGGCTGACCATCGAAGGCGCGGACGGACGACGCTATCTGGACTGTCTCTCCGGAGCGGGCACGCTGGCCCTCGGGCACAACCATCCGGTCGTTCTGGAAGCGATCAAGAAAGTCATCGACTCGGGTGCGCCCCTGCACGTCCTCGACCTGGCAACCCCGGTCAAGGACGCCTTCACCACGGAGCTGTTCGCCACACTCCCGCCGCAGTTCGCCGAGAACGCCCGGATCCAGTTCTGCGGGCCGGCCGGCACGGACGCGGTCGAGGCGGCCTTCAAACTGGTGCGTGCCGCGACCGGGCGCAGCGGGCTTCTGGCCTTCACCGGCGCCTATCACGGGATGACGGCTGGAGCCCTCGCGGCCTCGGGCGGCGCCGAGGACGTCCGGGTCACCCGGCTTCCCTTTCCGCAGGACTACCGCTGCCCCTTCGGTATCGGAGGCGAACGGGGGGCCGAGGTTGCCGCGCGGTGGACCGAGAGTCTCCTGGACGACCCCAAGGGCGGAGCGCCGGCGCCCGCCGGAATGATCCTCGAACCGGTACAGGGCGAGGGCGGCGTGAACCCCGCCCCCGACGGCTGGATGCGCCGGATGCGCGAGATCACCGCGGCCCGGTCCATCCCTTTGATCGCCGACGAGGTGCAGACCGGCGTCGGCCGGACCGGCGCCTTCTGGGCGGTCCAGCACAGCGGGATCGTCCCCGACGTGATGGTGCTGTCCAAGGCCATCGGTGGCTCCCTCCCACTCGCTGTGGTCGTCTACCGCTCCGAACTCGACACCTGGCAGCCAGGCGCCCACGCAGGCACCTTCCGCGGCAACCAACTGGCGATGGCCGCCGGTACGGCCACCCTCGCCTACGTTCGCGAGAACCGGCTCGCCGAGCGCGCCGCGACGCTGGGCGCCCGCATGCTCGCCCGTCTCCAGGCACTGGCGATCGACCACCCGTGCATCGGAGACGTCCGCGGACGGGGCCTGATGATCGGTGTGGAGCTCGTCGACCCCGAGGCAGACATGCCCACCGGGGGTACCGGCGGCGGGCCCGAGGCTCCGCCTGACCCGGTCCTCGCCTCCGTGGTGCAGCAGGAATGCCTGCGACGCGGTCTCATCGTCGAACTCGGCGGACGCCACTCCGCCGTCGTACGCCTGCTCCCTCCCTTGACGCTCTCCGACGAACAGGCAACCGCGGTCCTCGACCGCCTCGCCGATGCCCTGGCAGCAGCGCAGCGTTCGCCGCACCGCCGAACCATGACCGGGTCGGCTCGCTGACCCCGGACACCCTCACAAGGAAGACCGCCGTGAACCCCACCCCCGCGCCCGAGGCCGACGGCCAGCAGCGAGGACAGGCCGGGCTCGTCGGCCGACTCGCAGTCGAGCAGACGATCGTGCCGCGCCAGAAGGCCGCACCTCGCGGCGGCCGGCGCACCTCACAGGTACCGGTACCACCGACCGGCACAGGAACGGTCGATCTGCTCGACCACCCGGACCCGCTCATGGCCGCAGACACGGCAGGTGTCGAGAACCTGCTGCGCTGCTGGGTCCGGGAGAACGACCTGCCCCGACCGGACCGGGACACCCTTCGGATCCCGTTGCCCGCCAGCGGGACGGCTCTGCTCGTCCCCGTTCTCTACTGGTCTGTCACGGGATGGCACCGCTTCGGCCGGCCTGCCCTCGAGAAGGCACCCGACGGCGCGCCGACCACCGATGCCGTCACGGTCGCGGCCCTCCTGGGCCGCGAGGCGGACCGGAACGAGGGCGCCGACATGGTGGCCAGAGTCGCCGACTCGGTACGTCGCACGGCCGGATTCATCGCCGAGCAGCGTCGTACACCCACGGCTCCCGCCGACGCCGACCTCTTCCTCACCGCTGAGCAGTCACTTCTGCTCGGACACCCCCTGCACCCCAGCCCCAAGAGTCGCGAAGGCCTCTCCGAGGCCGAATCCCGCCTCTACTCACCCGAGTTGCACGGCTCCTTCCCGTTGCACTGGATGGCTGTCGACCGCTCCGTGCTGGCCACCGAGTCCTCCTGGACGGAAGGAGGTCGCCCCGTACCGGCCGAGGACCTGGTCGCCCAGCACGCGGAGGGACTGCATCTGCCTCCGAACACCGCACCGATTCCGCTCCACCCCTGGCAGGCCCGCGAACTGAGTCACCGGCCCGAAGTGGCAGCGCTGCTCGATTCGAAGCTCCTCCACGACCTGGGACCGTACGGCAAGCGCTGGTACCCCACCTCCTCCGTCCGCACCGTCCACCAGCCCGGCGCCGACGTCATGCTCAAGCTCTCCCTCGGCGTACGCATCACCAACTCCCGTCGTGAGAACCTCCGCAAGGAACTCCACCGAGGGGTGGAGGTCCACCGGCTGCTCCGCAGCGGACTCGCCACGCAGTGGCACGCCGTCCACCCCGGCTTCGACATCGTCCGCGACCCCGCATGGCTCGCCGTCGACGCCCCGGACGGCGAACCCGTCTCCGGTCTCGATGTCATGCTGCGCCACAACCCGTTCCACCCGCTCGACGATGCGGTGTGCATCGCCGGCCTCACGGCCCCGCGGCCGTGGCCCGACCGGCCAGGCGTGCACTCCCGCCTCGCCGATGTCGTCGTCCGCCTCGCCGCGGCCACCGGCAGAAGCAAGGGGGCCGTCGCTGCCGAGTGGTTCCTGCGCTACCTCGACCGCGTCGTACGCCCCGTGCTCTGGCTCGACGCCACAGCAGGCGTAGCCCTCGAAGCCCACCAGCAGAACACACTGGTGCTGCTCGACGCCGACGGCTGGCCCGTCGGCGGCCGTTATCGGGACAACCAGGGCTACTACTTCCGCGAGTCCCATCGCGCAGCCCTCGAGCACAGGCTCCCGGGCATCGGAGCCGTCAGCGACACCTTCGTCTCCGACTCGGTCACCGATGAGCGCTTCGCCTACTACCTCGGCATCAACAACCTATTCGGTCTCATCGGAGCCTTCGGCTCCCAGCGCCTCGCCGATGAGCAGGTGCTGATCGCCGCGCTCCGCCGCTTCCTCGGTGGAGTCACCGGCCTCGGCACCCCGCTACCCGCGCAACTGCTGGAGAAGCCGAACCTACGGTGCAAGGCCAACCTGCTGACCCGGTTGCACGGCCTCGATGAACTCGTCGGCCCGGTCGACACCCAGTCCGTCTACGTCACCATCGCCAACCCCCTCTTCGCCTGAAGGAACATGACCCCGCTGAACTGCTGAGAGGAGAGGCATCACCGTGCCTCCCGCCGATGAGCACACCGGCGCCGGAACCGGCCCTGCCTCCCAAGCCGGTACGGGCGCCGAGGACACCCTGGACCTGCAACTCCCCGACGAATTCCTCGCCCTGTTCGGGGAAGACAAACCGGCAACGGCAACGCCGGCGCCGATCATCGCTTCGCCTGTCGACGGACCCCTGTCCCTGAAGGAGTCCCTGGACCGGAGCGGATCCACGGCGACCGAGGGGGAGGACGTGAGCACAGGCACGGTCACGGACGCGCACCGGAACCAAAGCCCTGGCACGCGCGGTGTCACGAGCAGGCTGGAGTCTTCCGACCTGCTCGACAACCCGGCCGAGTGGGGACCGATCACGACGCCGGCCGGAGTGTTTCAACTGGTCCCCGTACGGCTGGAACGCGATCTCGCGGTGGTCAGCCGCTGGATGAACGATCCCGCAGTCGCCGCGTTCTGGGAACTGGACGGTGAGGAAGCCGTCACTGCCGCCCATCTGCGCCCTCAACTCGACGGCGACGGACGCAACGTCCCCTGCCTCGGCGTGCTGTCCGGCGTTCCCATGAGCTACTGGGAGCTCTACCGCGCGGACCTCGACCCGCTGGCGCGTCACTACCCTGCCC
The DNA here is from genome assembly GCF_042872425.1 of Streptomyces sp. NPDC005262. Lineage (NCBI taxonomy): Bacteria > Bacillati > Actinomycetota > Actinomycetes > Kitasatosporales > Streptomycetaceae > Streptomyces > Streptomyces sp. NPDC005262. The sequence continues at coordinate 217,029 of NZ_JBIAKK010000011.1, read as the reverse complement.
GACCGAATGACACCGGAGTCCACCTCCTCATCGGGGGGGTGAGCAACCGCGGGCGCGGCATCGGCACCACCCTTCTCCGGGCCGTCTCCGACCTCGTACTCGACAACCGTCCGCAGTGCGCACGCGTCGTGGCGGAACCCGACCTGCGCAACACCCCCTCCGTCTCGGCTTTTCTGAGCGCCGGCTTCCGGTTCTCTGCTGAAGTCGAACTCCCCGACAAGCAAGCCGCTCTGATGATCCGCGACCGAGCCCACCGAGCCCAGCTGTGATCGACCTGCTGCATTACATACACCGCTCGAACCCCATCGGTTCCGTCCCGAGGAGTCCCCGTGCCGCCATATCCTGCGAACCATGAGTCAGTGGAGTCGCCCGAGCTGCTCAGCACTCCAGAGCTGAACCGGACGGTCTGGGACCGGGTCGCCACCCGGCTCCTCGCGAAAATGCTCGGCGAGTTCGCGTACGAGGAAGTCATCGAGCCGGCTCTGCAGTCCGGCGACAGCGACACATACACCCTCGCGCTGGACGACGGCGCAATGCTGAGCTTCCGAGCCGGACGAGGCGTCTACGGCAGCTGGCACGTCGCCGCCGACTCGATGCGCGCAAGCGATCGGAACGCTCCTGCCGGGACCGGCAAGGACGGCAACACCCGGACCGTCCCCTTCCGTGATCCGCTGCAGTTCCTCACCCGCGCACGGCGCCTGCTCCGCCTCGACGGAGCCACCCTCGGCCACCTCATCCGAGAGATCACCACCACACTCGCCGCCGATGCCCGGCTGGACCACACCGCCTTCACCGCCGCCCGACTCGCCGAGCTCGACTATGCGGAGCTCGAAGGACATCAGACCGGCCACCCCTGGCTCGTCGCCAACAAGGGACGCCTCGGGTTCTCCGCCGCCGATGCCTCCCGCTTCACCCCGGAAGCCCGCGGACCGGTCAAGCTGCCGTGGATCGCTGTCAGTACCCGGATCGGCGGCTACCGGGGGGTGACCGGCCTCGCCACTCCCGAGCAGCTCTACGCACAGGAACTGGACGCCTCGGTACGCGCATCCTTCGCCGCCGAGCTCCGCGCCCGCGATCTCGACCCCGGCGCCTACCTCTTTCTTCCCGTGCACCCCTGGCAGTGGGACGAATGGATCGTTCCGCTGTTCGCACCGGCCATCGCCGCCGGCGACATCGTCCCCCTGCACGCCGACGACGACCTCCGGCTGCCGCAGCAGTCCGTCCGTACGTTCACCAATCTGGGACGCCCCGACCGGCACACCGTCAAACTGCCTCTGTCGATCCTCAACACGCTGGTCTGGCGGGGCCTCCCGACCGAGCGCACGCTCGCGGCCCCCGCTGTCACCGCCTGGGTCCAGAGCCTGCGCGACCGAGACCCGTTTCTGCGCGACACCTGCCGCGTCATTCTGCTCGGCGAGGTGGCCTCCGTGACCGTCGAGCATCCGCTCTACGACCACCTTCCTGAGGCGCCGTACCAGTTCAAGGAGATCCTCGGCGCGATCTGGCGCGAGCCGCTCCATCCCCGGCTCATGCCCGGCGAGCGCGCCCGTACACTCGCCTCGCTGCTCCACACGGATCCCCGGGGCCGCGCATTCACCGCCGAGCTCGTGACCCGCTCGGGTCTGACCCCCACCGCATGGCTGACCCGGCTCTTCGCAGCGCTGCTCCCGCCCCTGCTGCACTTCCTCTACCAGTACGGAACGGTCTTCTCCCCGCACGGCGAGAACGCCATCGTCGTCTTCGACGACCAGGACGTGCCCGTGCGGCTGGCGATCAAGGACTTCGTCGACGATGTGAACATCAGCGCCCAGCCGCTGCCGGAGCACGCGACGATGCCGGAAGACGTGCGCGGCATCCTGCTCACCGAGGAGCCCGGCTTCCTCACCCAGTTCATCCACTCGGGGCTCTTCGTCGGCGTCTTCCGCTTCCTGTCCCGCCTCTGCGAGGAGCAGCTGGAGGTCCCGGAGGCCGAATTCTGGTCACTTGTGCGCGCCGAAATCCTGCGACACCACGCCCGCTTTCCCGAGCTGAAGGAGAGGTTCGAGATGTTCGACATGCTGACGCCACGCATCGAGCGCCTCTGCCTGAACCGCAACCGCTTGTATCGGGACGGTTACCGCGACCGGTCCGAGCGCCCGCACGCTGCGGTTCACGGCACCGTTCCGAACCCGCTCCACCCCTCCGCATGAGTCCGGGATTGACCGCCGGTGTCAGTGGTGCCCCGTAGGCTGGTCACGCTATGACAAAGCCATCCCTCCCCGAGCTCCTGCACGCCGCCGTGACCGCCGTCGGCGGTACCGAGCGGCCTGGCCAGGCCGCCATGGCCGAGGCAGTCGCCGAGGCCGTCGACGACAATTCCCATCTGCTCGTCCAGGCCGGCACAGGCACGGGCAAGTCGCTCGGCTACCTGGTGCCCGCACTGGCACACGGGGAGCGGGTCGTGGTCGCCACGGCGACCCTGGCTCTGCAGCGCCAGCTCGTGGAGCGCGATCTCCCGCGTACCGTCGACGCACTGCACCCCCTGCTGCGCCGCCGACCCCAGTTCGCGATGCTCAAGGGGCGCTCGAACTATCTCTGTCTGCACCGGCTTCACGAAGGCGTGCCGCAGGAAGAGGAAGAAGGGCTCTTCGACCAGTTCGAAGCGGCGGCTCCGTCGAGCAAGCTCGGCCAGGATCTGCTGCGGTTGCGGGACTGGTCGGACGAGACCGAGAGCGGCGACCGCGACGACCTCACCCCGGGCGTTTCCGACCGGGCCTGGGCGCAGGTCTCCGTCTCCTCCCGGGAATGTCTGGGTGCCAGCAAGTGCGCGTACGGTGCGGAGTGCTTCGCGGAGATGGCTCGCGAGCGCGCCAAGCTCGCCGATGTCGTCGTCACGAATCACGCTCTGCTCGCCATCGACGCGATCGAGGGTGCTCCGGTGCTCCCGCAGCACGAGGTGCTGATCGTCGACGAGGCCCATGAGCTGGTCTCCAGGGTCACCGGAGTGGCCACCGGAGAGCTCACCCCCGGCCAGGTGAACAGGGCGGTGCGCCGCGCGGCGAAGCTGGTCAACGAGAAGGCTGCCGACGCACTGCAGACCGCGTCGGAGGGGTTCGAGCGGGTGATGGAGCTGGCGCTCCCCGGCCGCCTGGAAGAAGTCCCCGAGGACCTCGGCTACGCGCTGATGGCGCTCCGGGACGCCGCTCGTACGGTGATCTCGGCGCTGGGCTCCACCCGGGACAAGTCCGTCCAGGACGAGGACGCCGTCCGTAAGCAGGCCCTGGCGTCGGTGGAGACGATCCACGGTGTCGCCGAGCGGATCACCCAGGGGTCGGAGTACGACGTCGTCTGGTACGAGCGCCACGACCGCTTCGGCGCCTCCGTCCGCGTCGCCCCGCTCTCCGTTTCCGGCCTGCTGCGCGAGAAGCTCTTCGCCGACCGCTCGGTCGTGCTCACCTCGGCCACACTCAAGCTCGGCGGGGACTTCAACGGGGTGGGGGCTTCCCTCGGACTGGCCCCCGAGGGCACCGCGGGCGACGACATCCCGCAGTGGAAGGGCCTCGACGTCGGATCGCCCTTCGACTACCCACGGCAGGGCATCCTGTACGTCGCCAGGCACCTGGCCACGCCCGGCCGGGAGAGTTCCCGTACCGACATGCTGGACGAGCTGTCCGAACTGGTGGAGGCCGCCGGCGGGCGCACCCTCGGGCTCTTCTCCTCCATGCGGGCGGCGCAGGCCGCCGCCGAGGAGCTGCGTGGCCGGCTCGACAAGCCGATTCTGCTGCAGGGCGAGGAGACACTCGGGGAGCTGATCAAGAACTTCGCCGCCGATCCCGAGACCTGCCTGTTCGGCACGCTGTCGCTCTGGCAGGGCGTCGATGTCCCCGGGGCCAGCTGCCAGCTGGTGATCATGGACCGGATCCCGTTCCCCCGCCCTGACGACCCGCTGATGAGCGCGCGGCAGAAGGCGGTCGAGGAGGCGGGCGGCAACGGGTTCATGGCTGTCGCGGCGACCCATGCCGCGCTGCTGATGGCCCAGGGCGCGGGCCGTCTCGTGCGGGCCACGGGAGACAAGGGAGTGGTCGCGGTGCTCGACCCGAGGCTGGCCAACGCCCGGTACGGGAGCTATCTCCGGGCTTCGCTGCCCGACTTCTGGTATACGACGGACCGCAACCAGGCACGTCGCTCACTCGCGGCGATCGACGCCGCCGCCAGGGCCGACGAGCAGTGATCCCGGACGAGCCCAAGGCCCCTGTTCGTCCTTGGTGACCCCCACTGCCACGGGAAGCGTTCCGACGGCCCGGACGTACAAGCGGGCCCCGGGATCGGCGCAGTGGATCCCGGGGCCCGGTCGGAACCGGCGAGCTTCACACCCGCCGCAGCACCGCCACGACCTTGCCGAGGATGGTCGCCTCGTCGCCAGGGATCGGCTGGTACGCGGAGTTGTGCGGGAGCAGCCAGACATGGCCGTCCTCCCGCTTGAAGCGCTTGACCGTCGCTTCGCCGTCCAGCATGGCGGCCACGATGTCGCCGTTCTCCGCGACGGGCTGACGGCGCACGGTGACCCAGTCGCCGTCACAGATCGCCGCCTCGATCATCGAGTCACCGACGACCTTCAGGACGAACAGCTCGCCGTCCCCGACCAGCTGGCGGGGGAGCGGAAAGACGTCCTCGACCGACTCCTCGGCGAGGATCGGTCCGCCGGCTGCGATCCGGCCGACCAGCGGTACGTACGAAGCGGCGGGCTTGCCGGTCGTGTCGGTCGGCTGCGTGCTGGGCTGGTCCGAACCGCGGACCTCGTACGCACGGGGGCGGTGAGGGTCGCGGCGGAGAAAGCCCTTGCGTTCCAGGGCCATCAGCTGATGGGCGACGGAGGACGTGCTGGACAGCCCCACCGCCTGGCCGATCTCGCGCATCGAGGGTGGGTATCCCCGGCGCTGCACCGAGTCGCGGATGACCTCGATCACTCGCCGCTGCCGGTCCGTGAGCCCCGAGCTGTCCGCTCGGATTCCTGGAGGTCGGCCGGGGAGCGAGCGCGCTGGGCGCGCCGGTTCCGGCCCCTCCGTGTTCCTGACTGAGTCATTCATGGCAAGCACCGGCTCGAGTCGGCTCTGGGAGCGGTCCTGGGCAGTGATGGTGGCACTGTCTGCGGTGGTGGTCACGTCGGCCCCTCTCGAATGTTCTCCCTAGCTGGACAACGGTAGTAGCTTTCGAAAGGTTGCGCCAAACACACGTTCGAGTGAAAAACGAATAAAAGTCTGTGCCGTGTCCATTGCTGGGTGTATGAGCGAAGCGCGGGTCGGACTCCCACTCGGCGCGGGCGGGCTCGACGCGTGCCATGCACGACCGGCAACTCGGCTCACCACGCTAGCGTTCGCGGCCTCGCCGCCGCCAGGCGGGGGTGGTCTCCCGGCCGCCGTACCGGTCCGGCGTCGGGCGCCCCGGGACCCGGGCGGTCGAGCGTGTCCCGTAACCTCGTAGTCGGTCGGACGCCGCCTGCGGGCCGCCCGGGACGCGCGACACGCGCTAGGGCCAAATGCGCGACCAAACCCAAGATCTAGTGGTTGGATTGTTCCAGCCACCCAGAAGTTGTGGTCCCTGGTCGATCGAGACCGCGACCATCGCCTATGCTTATGGCTGCTTCGAGGGCCCCTGACGGGACCTGAAGAGGCCATTCAGTCGTGCTGTGAAGGAGGGTTGGGAGCCATGCACTGCCCCTTCTGCAGGCACCCCGACAGCCGGGTCGTCGACAGTCGCACCACCGATGACGGCACGTCGATCCGCCGTCGCCGTCAGTGCCCCGACTGCTCCCGCCGTTTCACGACGGTGGAGACCTGCTCGCTGATGGTGGTGAAGCGCAGCGGAGTCACCGAACCCTTCAGTCGTACCAAGGTCATTTCCGGCGTGCGCAAGGCATGCCAGGGGCGACCCGTCACCGAGGACGCCCTCGCCAAACTCGGCCAGCGGGTCGAGGAGGCGGTGCGCGCCACCGGAAGTGCCGAGCTGACCACCCACGACGTGGGTCTGGCCATACTCGGCCCCCTGCAGGAACTCGACCTCGTCGCATACCTGCGCTTCGCGTCCGTGTACCGGGCGTTCGACACACTCGAAGACTTCGAGGCCGCCATCGTGGAACTTCGCGAGCGGCGGCCTCCCGTGGAGGGATGCGGGACCGGCGAGACCCTGGAGGTCCCCGTTCCCGCCGTCGCCGACTGAGCGACACCTGCTGATCGACACAGGCGTATCGGTCGGCGGCAGGGCGGCTACATAGATCTGCTCCGGGTGCTGTGCGCGGCGTCCGAAGCATCAGACACAGATTGTGCCCCGGGAAGTTCTGGGCACTGCAGGGCGTTTTTGCCCACATATGGGAGGCGGCATGACAGAGACGGCGAGCGGCCCGGCACGAGGTTCCCGAGCCAAGGGATCCAAGTCGACTGCGACCAAGCAGGGCCTGCGTATCGAGCGCATCCACACCACCCCCGGCGTGCATCCGTACGACGAGGTGGCGTGGGAGCGCCGTGACGTCGTCATGACCAACTGGCGCGACGGCTCGATCAACTTCGAGCAGCGTGGCGTCGAGTTCCCCGACTTCTGGTCGGTGAACGCGGTCAACATCGTCACCAGCAAGTACTTCCGCGGAGCTGTCGGCACGCCGCAGCGCGAGACCGGTCTGCGACAGCTGATCGACCGGATCGTGAAGACGTACCGGAAGGCGGGCGAGGACTACAACTACTTCGCCTCTCCGGCCGACTCGGAGATCTTCGAGCACGAGCTGGCGTACGCCCTCCTGCACCAGATCTTCAGCTTCAACTCGCCGGTCTGGTTCAACGTCGGCACGCCCCAGCCGCAGCAGGTCTCCGCCTGCTTCATCCTGGCCGTCGACGACTCCATGGAGTCGATCCTCGACTGGTACAAGGAAGAGGGCATGATCTTCAAGGGCGGCTCCGGCGCCGGCCTGAACCTCTCCCGTATCCGCTCCTCCAAGGAGCTGCTGTCCTCCGGTGGCAACGCCTCCGGTCCTGTCTCCTTCATGCGCGGCGCCGATGCGTCCGCCGGAACGATCAAGTCCGGTGGCGCCACCCGTCGCGCGGCCAAGATGGTCATTCTCGACGTCGACCACCCCGACATCGAGAACTTCATCGAGACCAAGGTCAAGGAGGAGGAGAAGATCCGCGCCCTGCGCGACGCGGGCTTCGACATGGACCTGGGCGGCGACGACATCACGTCCGTCCAGTACCAGAACGCCAACAACTCCGTCCGTGTGAACGACGAGTTCATGAAGGCCGTGGAGTCCGGCGGCAAGTTCGGGCTGCGCGCCCGGATGACCGGTGACGTCATCGAAGAGGTCGAGGCCAAGTCCCTCTTCCGCAAGATGGCCGAGGCCGCCTGGGCCTGCGCCGACCCCGGCATCCAGTACGACGACACCATCAACCAGTGGCACACCTGCCCCGAGTCCGGCCGGATCAACGGCTCGAACCCGTGCAGCGAGTACATGCACCTGGACAACACGTCGTGCAACCTGGCCTCGCTGAACCTGATGAAGTTCCTCAAGGACGACGGCAAGGGCAACCAGTCCTTCGAGTCCGAGCGCTTCGCCAAGGTCGTCGAGCTGGTCATCACCGCGATGGACATCTCCATCTGCTTCGCCGACTTCCCGACCCAGAAGATCGGCGAGAACACCCGCGCCTTCCGTCAGCTCGGCATCGGTTACGCCAACCTCGGCGCCCTGCTGATGGCGACCGGCCACGCGTACGACAGCGAGGGCGGCCGTGCCCTCGCCGGTGCCATCACGTCGCTGATGACCGGCACCTCGTACAAGCGCTCCGCCGAGCTCGCGGCGGTCGTAGGCCCGTACGACGGCTACGCCCGCAACGCCGAGCCGCACCAGCGCGTCATGAAGCAGCACGCCGACGCCAATGCCGCGGCCGTCCACATGGACGACCTGGACAATCCGATCTGGGCCGCCGCCACGGAGGCCTGGCAGGACGTCATCCGCCTCGGCGCGAAGAACGGTTTCCGCAACGCGCAGGCCTCGGTCATCGCGCCCACCGGCACCATCGGTCTCGCGATGTCCTGCGACACCACCGGCCTCGAGCCCGACCTCGCCCTGGTCAAGTTCAAGAAGCTGGTCGGCGGCGGCTCGATGCAGATCGTGAACGGCACCGTCCCGCAGGCCCTGCGCCGCCTGGGTTACCAGGAGGAGCAGATCGAGGCGATCGTCGCCCACATCGCCGAGCACGGCAATGTGATTGACGCCCCCGGTCTGAAGACCGAGCACTACGAGGTCTTCGACTGCGCGATGGGCGAGCGTTCCATCTCCGCGATGGGCCACGTGCGCATGATGGCGGCCATCCAGCCGTGGATCTCCGGTGCACTCTCCAAGACGGTGAACCTGCCGGAGACGGCCACGGTCGAGGACGTCGAAGAGGTCTACTTCGAGGCGTGGAAGATGGGCGTCAAGGCGCTCGCCATCTACCGCGACAACTGCAAGGTCGGCCAGCCCCTCTCCGCCAAGACCAAGGAGAAGGAGAAGGCCGAGGTCACCGCCAAGGCGGAAGACACCATCCGTGCCGCGGTCGAGAAGGTCGTCGAGTACCGCCCGGTCCGCAAGCGTCTCCCCAAGGGCCGCCCCGGCATCACCACCTCGTTCACGGTGGGCGGCGCCGAGGGGTACATGACCGCCAACTCCTACCCGGACGACGGTCTCGGTGAGGTCTTCCTGAAGATGTCCAAGCAGGGCTCCACCCTCGCGGGCATGATGGACGCCTTCTCCATCGCCGTCTCGGTCGGTCTGCAGTACGGCGTCCCGCTGGAGACGTACGTCTCGAAGTTCACCAACATGCGCTTCGAGCCGGCCGGCATGACGGACGACCCGGACGTGCGGATGGCGCAGTCGATCGTCGACTACATCTTCCGCCGTCTGGCGCTGGACTTCCTGCCCTTCGAGACCCGCTCGGCGCTCGGCATCCACTCGGCCGAGGAGCGTCAGCGTCACCTCGACACCGGTTCGTACGAGCCGTCCCTCGAGGACGACGAGCTGGACGTCGAGGGCCTGGCCCAGTCCGCCCCGATCCGGACGGAGCCGCTGAAGGCGGTCGCTCCTCCGAAGGAGACGGAGATGCCCGCCCCGAGGACGGCGCACACCTCGGCGGAGCTCGTCGAGATGCAGTTGGGCATCAGCGCGGACGCGCCGCTCTGCTTCTCCTGCGGCACGAAGATGCAGCGCGCCGGATCCTGCTACATCTGCGAGGGCTGCGGCTCGACCAGCGGTTGCAGCTGATTTTCGGGACCTGCTGGGCATGAACTAGCTGGTCAGGGCGGTGGAGTTGATATCGGGCTCCACCGCCCTCGGCGTTCCTTGACCCAGCGGTGGTGCCCGATGCCTCGGATCGCACGGAATGGGGCTCGGCTCTGTGCGTGCTGCGGTGCTCGACGAGTCGGCTCGCGACAGGAGCGGCGGGCCGAGGTGTCACGTTCCGGGCGTGCGGCTTCCCATCGTCGCGGCGAACGAACCGGGGTCGCCGTCGAAGCCCCGGATCGTTCCGCGGAACTCCCAGCCACCCGAGCCGCCCCGGACGAACTCGGCCACCGTTGCCGCGGTGGCGCCGCCGACCGAGGAGAAGTCGTCCTCCGCCAGATTCGTGTAGCCCTCACGAATCTGCACGCCGGTGCTTGCTATGTCGTCGAAAGTCCTTCGGCCGTCCCGTTGCTGAATGGCGACCCCGACGACGACGCGGGCGTACGCGTCCGACAGCCGGTTCAGCTCCAGAGTCATCACCTCGTCGAAGCCGAGCCCCTGGCCGGTCCTGCTGTCGCGGTTCAGCATGATTGTGCCGTCCGGCGAACGGCTGTCGAAGTGCACGAGATACGAGGGGCTTCCGTACGGCTCGTCCGCGGGGTAGGTCGCGGCGATGATGTCGAGGTCATGGGCGGGGGCACCCGGAGGACTTGGGTCCCACTTGAGCCTGACTTCGACCTTCGCGAGGTCCTTGTTGGGCGTGCTCATCGGACTTCCCTCCTTGCCGCTGGGCCGTCGGACCGGTCGTACCACCCGATCATGTCCGTAACTGTCCGTGGAGCCAACCGGCTTGGTATCGGGCGGTGGAATCGGGCCAATATCGATTCCTGTGCAGTTCAGTGCGGGATACGGCGCGGCGGACGCTGCCTGACCTCCTCGCGGAAGAGCTCGATCGCGCTGCTGACCTGGCGCATCAGGTGGGTGTGCTCGATGCGGTCGAGGTACAGACAGTTGCGGGCCAGCCCCTCCAGTTCGAAGACGAAGCAGAGCGACATCAAGGGGTTGATGAACAGCTCGCTGCCCCGTGTGCGCGAGGTGAACTGGACGTCCCCGAAGGCTCCCTGCACCGCCGCGGCGATTGATCCGTTGACGATGCTCGGGTGGTCGGGGGTGTGCTTCTGGGCATGGGCGACCGCGTCGACGAAGAGAGCGCCCTCGCGGGTCGCACGGGAGATGGAGAAGGCACCCAGACATGCGCCATCGCGTTCCAGGGCCGCGATGTTCTCCAGGACGAGTCCGTGACTCACCCCGTGATAGGAGTCGATTCCGAAGCCGATGGAGACAACGAGGCGCTCCGGTAGGTCGATTCCGGCCAGCGCCGCGACACTGGTGAGGTCCTCCTCCGGGGTGCCGAGCCCGGATTCGTCGCCACGCATCAGGATGTCCGTACCGCCGTCGACCAGGACGACCGCGTCGATGTCGTACCGCTCGATCAACGCCCGGTAGGCGGCCCGCAGCGGCTGCACTCCCACCCGGGCGAAGGCGTGCACGGTGCTCGGGTAGTGGTGCAGTTCGAGCCACTGGGCGAGCGTGCGTTCCGGGAAGTACGGCTGGTGGAGGGATGTTTCGGGGGTGATCACCGCGACATCGGGCGCGAGCCAGGCATCGACGGGGAGGCCTTCGAGAGAACTGAACGAGAGATTGGCGAGCTGGACGTCCTTGCCCTGATGCAGCAGGGAGAGCGCCACCGGAAGCCCGGCGTAGATGTCGAAGCCGCCGCCCGCCCCGGCGACGAGGACTCGTTCCGCGGAGTCGAGGCGGGCGAACAGGGTGTTGGCGGACAGAGAGTTGGCGGGCGGGGTCGTCATGGAGATCATTCTGCGATTCACGGCGCCTGGTTCGGACGTACTCCGTCAGAGCGTGACCCGCGCCACGTCCGGCGCCGTACGATGGCTCGGTGCTGGTCAAGTGGATTCGCTGCACTGTGATGGATCGTCGCGGTTTCGAGCGGGGGCAGCGAAGGTGGTCGGGACTGCTCGGTGAGCCGGGGTTCAGGGGACAGGCTGGTGGCTGGAGCCGAGGGCGACCCGAGGTAGCCCATGTGTTCGCGTTCTGGGAGAACCGGGTCTTCTACGACTCGTTCATGGCGCGTGCGCACGACCGGCTGGCTGCCGCACAGTCCGGAACGTACAGCGACATCCAGGTCAAACTGTTCGACTACCGCTTCGATGTGAAGACCGGCTTCGAGCCGCGCTTCACCGATGCGGATGTGGTCAGAGTGGCGCACAGCAGGGTGCACGAGGACCGGGTGGAACACTTCGCCCTGATGCAGGAGAGGGTGTGGAACCCGGCGATGGCCGGCTCTCCCGGCATGCTGCGTGGGGTGTTCGGCGAGGCGCCGGGGCACGAGTTCCTGGTGCTGTCGATGTGGCAGTCGAGCGCCGAGCGCGGCAAGTACCGGCCGGGGAGTGTCGAAAGGCTCTCGCAGCGAGCAGGGACCGAGGGCGATGTGGCGGCGCTGGCGGGGGACGTCGTGCAGCTCGACCCGTCCTGGACGGTGTGATCCTCGGGTACCTCGGGCCGGCCCCTGAACGGCGGGTCCCGGGCGGGCGTGCCGGACGTCCTGGGCCCTGCTCCGCCGGCAACATGCATGGGACGGATTCCGGACAACTGCTCGAATGGACCGGAATCGATCTAGGGTCTTTACATGGCACGACCGCAACGCATTGTCCTCGTCCGGCACGGCGAGTCCGAGGGCAATGCCGATGACACGGTGTACGAACGTGAGCCCGACCATGCATTGAGGCTCACCGCGACGGGGTTGCGGCAGGCCAGGGAGACGGGGGCACGGCTGCGCGACCTCTTCGGCAGGGAGCGGGTCAGCGTGTACGTCTCGCCCTACCGCCGCACGCACGAGACCTTCAGGTCCCTCGGGCTCGACCTCGAGCGCGTGCGGGTGCGCGAGGAGCCACGGCTGCGCGAACAGGACTGGGGGAACTGGCAGGACCGGGACGACGTGAGACTGCAGAAGGCCTACCGGGACGCGTACGGACACTTCTTCTACCGGTTCGCGCAGGGGGAGTCCGGCGCCGATGTGTACGACCGGGTCGGGGCCTTTCTGGAAAGCCTGTACCGGAGCTTCGAGGACCCTGACCATCCGCCCAACGTTCTGCTGGTCACTCATGGCTTGACGATGCGATTGTTCTGCATGCGGTGGTTCCACTGGTCGGTGGCCGAGTTCGAGTCACTGTCCAACCCGCGCAACGGAGAGACACGCATGCTGATGCTCGGCGAGGACGGGCGGTACACGCTTGACCGGCCATTCGAGCGGTGGCGTACTCCTGAGCCCTACGGGATCACCGGATAGAGTGGAGAGGCGATGACCGTTGACTCCGCTTCCGCCCAACGCTTCGAACGCGCCCTGGCCAGCCTGCGGGGGCTGTCCGTGGGGGACGCTCTGGGCTCCCAGTTCTTTGTGCCCGCCAACTATCCACTGCTGAAGCAGTGCGCACTGCCGCTCGGCCCCTGGCAATGGACCGACGACACGGAGATGGCCTGCTCCGTCCTGGCCGTGCTCGCCGGGCACAACCGCATCGACCAGGATGCGCTGGCCCACTCGTTCGCCGATCACCACGACTTCGACCGGGGATACGGCCCTGCTGTGAACCGGCTGCTGCGGTTGGTCCGGGAGGGCAGCGACTGGCGTGAGCTGGCGTCCGCGCTCTTCCAGGGCCAGGGCTCCTGGGGCAATGGTTCGGCCATGCGTATCGCACCCCTCGGCGCGTGGTACGCGGACGACCCGGAGCAGGCCACGCACCAGGCCGAGATCTCCTCGTACACCACGCATCAGCACCGCGAGGCCGTCGTGGGGGCGATGGCTGTCGCGGCGGCCGCCTCGCTCGCCGCCGCGCCCGGCGGGCCGCCGACGCCGACCGATCTCCTCGACGGGGTCATCGCCCTCGTGCCGCGCAGTGCGGTGGGCGCCGGGCTGCGGCGGGCGCGCGACATGCTCGACTACAGCGATGCCGGAACCGTCGCGGCGGTCCTCGGCAACGGCCGTCGTACAAGTGCACATGACACAGTGCCGTTCGCCCTCTGGTCGGCGGCACGGAGCCTCGGCGACTTCGAGCAGGCCTTCTGGGTGACCGCTCAGGCCGGTGGCGATGTCGACACGACCTGCGCAATCGTCGGCGGGGTCATCGCGGCAAGCAAGGCCGGGGCTCCGCCGGCCGCCTGGTCGGCACAGACGGAAGAGCTGCCGGGCTGGCTTCCCCGGCCTGGTCGCAGCTGACACGTCTCGACTGTCACGGTACTGCCACATCCCTGCCGCGCACGTCTGCGAGCGGTACCAGGGGGCTACCCTTTCGGCCACGCCGCCGTCAATGATCATCATGACGGTCGTGCGCCGAATGAGAGCCGAGGTGCTCGCGCTGCTCGGCAGCTGTGTGAGCGGAACTCGGTGGGAGGGGGTCCCATGTCCGATCACACGTCAGAGTCGTCCCGGAAGCCAGAGGCGCCCGAGTCGTCCCGCCCGCGGGAACCGGTGGCGACACCGGAGTCTTCGAAGTCGCCGGAACCGTCGGTGCCGTCCGAGTCGCCCGGCAACTCCGCGGCCCCGAGCGTGCCCGATTCCGGCGACGCCGTCCCTGAGCCGCCGAAGAGCCCGGCGTACGCGCAGCAGGGATGGCAACCACATCCGCCGCCCAACCCCTGGCAGAGCCGCCAGCAGCAGCCCGGCACGGTTGCACGACTGCGCCCGGCCCCGCCGGTAGCCATCCGCAACGCCACGCTCTGGTCGGTCGTGGCCACCGGGCTCCTCAGCGGTCTGTTGCTGGGGGACGGTCTCGGCCTGAACCTGCTGATCGTCGCGATTCCCGCCGCGCTCGCGGCCTTCTTCGCCGCAGAGGCCGCGGGTCGCCGGCTCCGCCCCTGGTCCGCTGTCTGGGCGCTGGGCGGTCTGTCACTGCTCATCGTCCCGGCGCTCCGGGACGCGGGGTGGCCCACCTTCCTCGCTGTGGTGTCAGCCGTCGCGCTGGGCTCGCTCACCCTGCACGGCAGCCGCAGCTGGCTCGGGGTCTTCCTCGGTTCGGTCGGCCTGTTCTCCTCCGCCGTCGAAGGAGTGAGATGGGGCGGGCTGGGCATTCGCGACCGGATGGCTGGTTCTCGTGGCCGATGGGGCGTCGCCTTCCGGTCCACCACGGTGGCCGTTGTCCTGCTCATCGTCTTCGGAGCACTGTTCGCGAGCGCGGATGCCGCGTTCGCCGATGTGCTCGGCAATTTGATGCCGGATGTATCGCTGGGCGACAGCCCCTGGCGGGTCTTCCTCTTCCTGGTCGGGCTGGTCGGTGCGCTCAGTGCTGCCTACACCGCTGCCGCCCCCATCCACTGGGACCGCATCACCGTGCGGGCAGGCAAGGCCCGAGGCCGGCTGGAGTGGGCGCTTCCGCTCATCGTGCTGAATCTGCTCTTCGCCGTCTTCATCGCCATCCAGCTCACCGTGTTGCTCGGCGGATACGACAAGGTGATGGCCGAGACCGATCTCAGCTACTCCGCATACGCCCGCCAGGGCTTCTGGCAATTGTTGTGGGCGACGCTGCTCACCCTCCTCGTGATCGCGCTCGCCCTGCGCTGGGCCCCTCGCGGTGAAGCGCGCGACCGCACTCTCGTGCGGATCGTCCTCGGCGCGCTGTGCCTGCTCACCCTTGTGGTGGTGGCCTCCGCGCTGCGGCGCATGGAGCTGTACGTCGATGCGTACGGCCTGACCAGGCTGCGCATATCCGTGGCCGCGGTGGAGCTGTGGCTGGGCGTGGTGCTGATCCTGATCATGGCGGCGGGAGTGTTCGGGGCCCGGCTGCTGCCGCGCGCCGTGGCGGCGAGCGCGGCCGTCGGTGTGCTCGTGTTCGGTCTGGTCTCGCCCGACGGGCTGATCGCGGAACAGAACGTTCAGCGCTACCGCAACGATCACGCGATCGACATCGACTACCTCAGTGGCCTCTCGGCCGACGCCGTACCGGCCCTCGACACACTGCCCGAACCCCTGCGGTCCTGCGCCCTCGGCGAGATCCAGCGCACGCTGCGCGGGTCCGACACTCCTTGGTACGCCACCAGCTGGGGCGAGGCGCGGGCACGCGACATTCTGGAGAACCGGAGCGCGAACGCTCTCGTGACGGACTGCGCGGGCCTTGGAAGCGGTGAGGACAGCGGTGACCGGGACGATTACGAAGACGATACGTACGACCCGTACTGATGAAGCCGCTTACTGATGAAGCCCCCTAGGACCCGTACTGATCCGGATCGCTGAGCCGTACCCGGCGATCCGGGCAGGTGCAGGCCGCATCCTCGTGGACGGCCTGCACCTGCGCCGGCGCGCGTGATTCTGTCTGCGCGCCGCCCAGCGCACCGGTGCTCGCACCGGCGTACGACACCCCTCAGGCAGGGCCACCCGCGGACGCCTTGCCGCTCAACGCATCCAGATCGCTCCTGCGTACCCGGATCACCAACACCGCGGTCAGCAGGGCGAGTGCCGCCATCGCCACGGCTGCCGTGAACGCCGTCGAAATGCCCTGCGTGAGCACCTCGTGTCCCCAGCGCGCGGGCAACTCGTGCGTCTCGGCGAATTTCGCCTTCTGTTCCGGCGTGGCCTGTGCCATGAACGACGGAAGTTGCTTCTCCGCCTCGTTGCGGCTCGCCGTGCCGAAGACCGTCACCAGGATGGACAGCCCCAGCGAACCACCCACCTGCTGGCTGGCATTGAGCAGTCCGGAGGCCGCACCGGCCTCGTGCTGCGCGACCCCGGAGACAGCGGTCAGTGTCAGCGTGACGAAGTTGAGGCCCATACCGAGGCCGAACAGGAACATCGGCCCGAGCACCCCGCTCACGTAGGAGCTGTCGGACGAGATGAATGTCTGCCAGAAGAGGCCGATTCCAGTGAGTGTCGAACCGGTGATCATGAACGGCTTGGGGCCGAGCACCGGCAGCAGCCGCTGCGACAGGCCTGCGCCCGTGATGATGGCGACGGTCACGGGCAGGAAAGCCAGACCCGACTCGATGGGGCTGTAGTCCAGCACGTTCTGTACGAACAGGACGATGAAGAAGAACATGCCGACCATGGCTGCGGCCAGGCTGAGCATGATGAGGTACGTCCCCGACCGGTTGCGGTCGGCGAACATCCGCAGTGGGGTGATCGGTTCCTTCGCCCGCATCTCGATGAGTACGAACGCGGCGAGGAGTACCACCGCGGCGCCGAAGGACCCCACGGTGAGGGAGTCCCGCCAGCCCTCCTCGGACGCCCGGATGAATCCGTACACCAGCGAGGCCATACCGAGGGTCGAGGTCAGTGCGCCCGAGACGTCGAAGCGGCCGGGATGCCTCTCGGACTCGTTGATGTACATGGGTGCCAGGACCGCGATCAGCACACCGATCGGTACGTTGACGAAGAAGACCCAACGCCAGTCGAGCCATTCGGTGAGCATTCCGCCGGTTAGCAGGCCGATCGCGCCGCCGCCCGCCGAGACTGCGGCAAAGACTCCGAACGCGCGGTTCCGCTCTGGACCCTCGGGAAACGTGGTGGTGATGAGGGCGAGTGACGTCGGTGAGGCGATGGCTCCACCGACGCCCTGGAGGGCCCGGGCCGCGAGCAGTTGCCAGGGCTCCTGGGCCAGTCCGCCCAACAGGGAAGCAAGGGTGAAGACCAGGATTCCGGCTATGAAGACCCGGCGGCGGCCGAGGATGTCACCGGCTCTGCCGCCGAGGAGCAGCAGTCCACCGAAGGTGAGCGTGTAGGCGCTGAGGACCCAGGACAGATCGGTGGTGGAGAAACCGAGCGCGCCCTGGATATGCGGAAGCGCGATGTTGACGATCGTCGCATCGAGCACAACCATCAATTGACATGCGGCGATGACCGTGAGGGCGATCCCCCGTCGCCCCTGCCGTCGGGCCGCGCCCGGCGGACTCTGTGCTTCCAACTGAGAGGTTGTCACTATGGATCCCCCACAAGTGAATTAGTGAACGGAAGCGTTCACTGTCTCGTCAACGGTAGTGAGTCCCCGTCAGTGAACGCAAGCGTTCACTGAAGCTGCTGTTGCCGGGGTGTGAGCGGAATCGCTCGGTCCGGTCCTGCTCGGTCCGATGGCGATCGGTTCCGATGTGTCTTGGTCCGCCTCGATGTCTGAATCCGCCTCACCGTCCCGACGGCCCCACCGTCCGACCTGTTTCGATGGAGAAAAGCTGATGGTTACTTCGCGCTCGGCGGCCGCCGCTCGGCCGTCGATGGCGTCACCGCGCCGCCGTGGGCCCGTACTGGAACGCGCGATCCTCGATGCCGCCCTGGAGCAGCTGAGCACGGTGGGCTGGAACGGGCTGACGATGGAGGGCGTCGCCGCCGGGGCCCAGACCGGGAAGGCGGCGGTCTACCGGCGATGGCCCTCGAAGGAGGACCTGGTGGTCGAAGCACTGCAGACGGCCCTGCCGGCGCTCGATGAGGCGCCCGACTTCGGCAGCGTTCGCGAAGATCTCTACCAACTCTGCCGGCGGCTGCGTGACGCCATGCTTTCCAAGCCCGGATGTGCGCTGCGTTCCGTACTTCACGAGTGCGACGCAGGATCCGCCGAGCGGTTCCAGGCGGTGATTCTCAAAGGGGTGATCCAGCCGTCGACCGAGCTCCTCCGGAAGGTGGTCGGCCGAGGTATCGCGCGCGGCGACGTCCGCTCCGATGCCATGAGCGAGCTGTCCTTCGAGGTGATCCCCGCGATGATGATGTACCGCAGCAAGGTGTGCGGCAGCGAATGGACGGACACGGAGCTCGCCGAAATGATCGATCAGGTCGTGGTGCCGCTGTTCCGCTCCTACGACAACTGAACGCGACGGCCGGCGGCCGGGCCGTGAGCATCCCGGTGAGGGCGACACGGACAGCACGACGGTCCGGCGCCCCGGGGTGTTCTCGGCGTTCACGTCGGCGTACGCTGGCTGGCGCCATGCCGTACGAACCACCCACGCACACCGTCGAGCGCTCACTGCGCGCTACCACTGGTGCCAAGACCGTCGCCGGTGTCGACGAGGTCGGACGCGGAGCGTGGGCGGGACCGGTCACCGTGTGTGCGGCCGTCACCGGCCTCCGCAAGCCTCCTGCCGGACTCACCGACTCCAAGCTGATCAGCCCCAAGCGCCGCGCCGAGCTGGCGCCGCTGCTCGAGGGCTGGGTCACCGCCTACGGTCTCGGAGAAGCCTCGCCGCAGGAGATCGACGACCTCGGGATGACCGCGGCCCTGCGCCTCGCCGCTGTCCGCGCCCTCGAAGCGCTGCCCGTACGCCCCGACGCGGTGATACTCGACGGCAAACACGACTACCTGGGCGAGCCCTGGACGGTCCGAACCGTCATCAAGGGCGACCAGTCCTGTGTCGCGGTCGCGGCCGCCTCGGTGATCGCGAAGGTCCACAGGGACGCGATGATGGCCGAACTGGGTGCGGAATCGGGCGAGTACGCCGCCTTCGCCTTCGGTGCCAACGCCGGCTACCCGTCCCCCGTGCACAAGGCCGCTCTGGAGGCGCTGGGACCCACGCCCCACCACCGCCTCTCGTGGTCCTACCTCGACGCGCTGCCCAAGTGGCAGCACCTGAAGAAGGTCCGCTTCTCCGCCGAGGCGGCTGCACTGGAAAGCGGGGGCCAGCTCGGCTTCGACTTCTGATCGCGCATTTGTGCCCACCCGCTGATGCTCATTGCGTCGGCATTTGATAGACAACCACCCATGCCTCCCATCCCCGAGGAGCCTCAGATTCACGAGAGCGTCCAGGGTCCCCGCGTCGCTCCGGCCGCAGGCCGTACCGCGCCGACCCCCCGTCCCGTACCCGGTCCGCGTTCCGCGGCCATGCCGCGCCCCGGTCGTCCGGGTCCCGGTCCCGCGAGGCCCGCGCCCCCGGCGCAGCGCCCGCACCCCACCGCCGGTCACTCCCAGGCG
Source organism: Streptomyces sp. NPDC005262 (assembly GCF_042872425.1). NCBI lineage: Bacteria > Bacillati > Actinomycetota > Actinomycetes > Kitasatosporales > Streptomycetaceae > Streptomyces > Streptomyces sp. NPDC005262. The sequence goes on along the minus strand of NZ_JBIAKK010000011.1, from coordinate 197,859 downwards.
GCCCGCTCGGAGAGCCGTTCCGCGCCGCAGATCCAGCTGATCCCGGCCTCGGCCGGCGGTGCGCTCGACGCCGCCGACGAGGCAGTCGATCTGCTGCTCGACTCCGGACGCGCGCCGGGCGACATCCTGGTGCTCACCACCGGTGAACATCACCCGTGGGCCGCGCACGAGCTCTCCTTCGGAGAGGCCGCCTACTGGGCCCAGCACGAGGCCGGCGAGGATGTCTTCTTCGCCGGTGCCGTGGGCGCCGACCGGGTGCAGGCGCGTCCCGTGGTGATCGTCGCGGTCAACGGAGCGGCCGATGAGGCCGCCGCCCGTGCGCTGCTTCTCGCGCAGAAGCGCGCCGGGACGCTGCTGATCGTCTGCGGTGACCCGCAGCAGATCAACTCCGTGCTCGGCGTCGGCGTCTGAGCCGTTCGGCGCGTACGACCGTGGTGACCCGGCTGCCCGACAGGGCGGCCGGGCCGACGGCTCGGGTCAGCGGGCGGCGGTACGGCGCAGTGCCTCCGTCGCCCCGCCACCGGTACGAAGCGGAAACGGGTCGTGCTCGCCCACGGTGTCGGCGAGAGACGAAGGCGCAGACGTGGAGTTGGGCCGACGGCCACCGCGACCCTCACCCAGCACCTGCCACCCGCCATGGGTCAGCGTGATGTACGCGCCGCACCGAAGGCCGTGCAGGGTGCAGGCGTCTCGCAGACCCCACATCCACGCCCCGTCCTCCTCCGTCCACCGCTCGTCCCCCTCGCGACAGTAGAGCAGTACCGCAGTCCGGACGGGCGTGCGGCGTCGTAGATCGTGCGGGATGACCCGGCGCAGATGCGCCAGTAGCGCGTTACGGAACTCCCAGCCGTCCGCGGCCACGGAGCGACGGGTGAACGACGCGCTGGCCGTGAGGCGTTCCTCATGGTCGAGCACGGCGACGACGGCAGTTGCCGGAGTCGGCCGGTGCCGGGCGTGCAGTCCGCTGACGACCTCGCGCGGGCTGCGCAGCAACGGTATGCCCGCAGCGGCCCATTCGGCCGGTTCGAGCATTCTGGCAAGGCGGTTGGCGGAGTCGGCGGACACCGAAGTGGCTGCGGACGGAGCGAATCCGAAGGTCACGGTCCTCCCTTCGCATGCGCCCACGGTGCGGGCAGGGTCGGGTGGGGGCGCACCGCGGCACAGCCCTTCCGGGCCGCGAAAGGACCGTGCGGGGAGCGAGTTCAATTCTCCCTGGCGTATCGGCAGGCGGCAACGAGCAATTGGCGAGGCTGACGGGAATCAGCCGGAATGACACGGATATCCCTGCCCAGATAGTGGACGGATGACGCCCCGTGTCACGCCTGAACAGCGAGGACCAGCGGAAACACTCCCTCCGCCCCGGCCCGGCGCAGCAGCCGGGATGCCACGGTAAGCGTCCAACCGGTGTCCGAGAGATCGTCCACGAGCAGCACCGGGCCCCCCGCCGACGCCAACGCCTCGGTCAGCTCCGGCTCGACGACGAGCGTCTCGTGCAGGGCCCGCACCCGCTGCGCGCTGTTGGTCCGGGAGATCCGTACCCCGTCCGCTCCTGGCGCATAGGTGACGCTGCCGAGCAGTGGCATCCGGCCGACCTCCGCGATACGGCTGCCGAGTGACTGGATGAGCTGCGGTCTGCTGTGCGAGGCGACCGTGACGACGCCGACGGGCCGGGGTGCGGCATCGGCGGTGCCGGACGCCCAGCCACCCGGCCCCTTGGCCCAGTCGACCAGCACTGTCACCACCGCGTTCGCCACATCGTCGGGTACCGGGGCGTCCTGCGCCTGCGCCGCCAGCATCGGACGCAGCCGGTTCCCCCAGCCGATGTCCGAGAGCCGGCCGAGGGCGCGCCCGGAGAAGGACAGTTCGCCCGTCGGAATACGGCCCTTGAGGTCGACACCCACCGCGGCGAGACCGGTCGGCCACATCTTGCGGGGCTCCACCTCCACGCCCGGCCTGCCGAGCTCGCCCCGGGCGGTGTCCAGAGCGGCCGTCGACACCTGGTCGTCGAAGCGCGCACCCGCGCAGTTGTCACAGCGTCCGCACGCCGCAGCTTCCTCGTCGTCCAGCTGGCGACGGAGGAACTCCATCCGGCAGCCGGTCGTCGTTGCGTAGTCGCGCATCGCCTGCTGCTCGGCGGACCGCTGGCGTGCCACCCAGGCATAGCGCTCGGAGTCGTAGATCCAGGGCTCACCCGTGGAGATCCAGCCGCCCTTCACCCGCTTGACCGCACCGTCGACGTCCAGGACCTTGAGCATCGTCTCCAGGCGGGTGCGCCGCAGCTCGACCAGCGGCTCCAGAGCGGGCAGCGAGAGCGGCCGGCCGGCCTGGGCGAGCACATCGATCGTCCGCCGGACCTGCTCCTCCGGGGGGAAGGCAACCGATGCGAAGTACTGCCAGATCGCCTCGTCCTCCCTGCCAGGGAGCAGCAGCACCTCGGCATGCTCGACGCCTCGGCCCGCGCGGCCCACCTGCTGGTAGTAGGCGATGGGGGAGGAGGGGGAGCCGAGGTGCACGACGAAGCCGAGGTCGGGTTTGTCGAATCCCATACCGAGCGCGGACGTTGCGACCAGGGCCTTGACCCGGTTGGCCAGGAGATCGTCCTCCGCCTGCTGCCGGTCTGCGTTCTCGGTGCGGCCGGTGTAAGAGGCCACGGTGTGGCCGCACTGGCGCAGATACGCCGTGATCTCCTCGGCGGCCGCGACGGTGAGCGTGTAGATGATCCCGGAGCCCGGGAGCTCCTTGAGATGATCACCCAGCCAGGCCAGCCGGTGTGCGGCGTTCGGCAGTTGGAGCACGCCGAGGCTCAGACTCTCGCGGTCGAGAGGCCCACGCAGCACCAGTGCGTCCGTACCCGCCCCCGTACCGAGCTGCTCGGCGACATCCGCGGTCACCCGCGCGTTCGCAGTGGCGGTCGTCGCGAGTACGGGTACGCCCGCCGGCAGATCGGCGAGCATGGTCCGCAGCCGACGGTAATCCGGCCGGAAGTCGTGGCCCCAGTCGGAGATGCAGTGTGCCTCGTCGACCACGAGCAGCCCGGTTGCGGCAGCGAGCCGGGGCAGGACCTGGTCCCGGAAGTCAGGGTTGTTGAGCCGCTCGGGGCTGACGAGCAGCACATCCACCTCCCCTGCTGCCACCTCGGCCTGGACGGTGTCCCACTCCTCGGTGTTGGACGAGTTGATCGTGCGGGCGGTGATCCCGGCCCGGGCGGCGGCCGCTACCTGGTTACGCATCAGTGCGAGCAACGGCGAGACGATCACCGTCGGGCCACTGCCCTGCGCGCGCAGCAGCGAGGTAGCGACGAAATACACGGCGGACTTGCCCCAGCCGGTGCGCTGGACGACCAGCGCTCTGCGTCTGTCCGCGACCAGTGCCTCGATGGCCCGCCACTGGTCCTCGCGCAGCCGGGCAGTGTCGGTGGTGTCCCCGACGAGTCGGGCCAGTACGGAATCGGCCGAAGCCCTGAGCTCTGCGCGGTCTGCGTTGGTCATGTCCCCATGCAACCCGATGGCTGTGACAAACCGCGAACGACCGCGCGGCCCTGTGGATAACTTATCCACAGGGGGTCGCGGAATTCTGCCTCTCGCGGGACGGTCGTCCCATGAACAAGCACCACGAATCCACCGGGCCGGCCGACGAACAGCAGATCACTCTGCGCGGGCCCGCCGAACTCGCCGATGCCCTCCCGTATCTCATGGGGTTCTATCCGAACGACAGCGTGGTCATGGTCGCCCTGCACGGCGGCCGCGGTCGCTTCGGCGGTCGGCTCAGGCTCGGAATTCCGCAGTCACCGCAAGAATGGCCGTCCACCGCTGAGCAGCTCGCCGAGTGTCTGGTCAAGGGCAGCGAGCGGCGCGGGGAGCGTCCCGACGCGATCGTCATCTTTCTCTGTCAGGATCCTGCCGACGGGGAGACTCCGGGCCAGGTGATGGAGCGGCTGCGCCCGCTGGCTCAACGTCTGCGCACAGCCTGCGGAACGCTCGAGGTACCCGTACTCGAAGCGCTCTGCCTCTCCGACGGCCGTTACTGGTCCTACTGCTGCCCCGACCCGCGCTGCTGTCCGGCCGAGGGGAACTCGCTTTCCCTTCCCGGTACCTCGGTGATGGCTGCCGCCGCCACCTATGCGGGCATTCAAGTGCGGGGATCTCTGCGGGAGATGGAAGCCAGGCTCACGCCCCTGAAGACCCCGTCCGTGGCGGATCAGCCACAGGCTCTGGACGCGGCGGGCGCCGCGCTGGTGCCGAGGATCCTCGACGAAGAGGGTCGCAAGGAGGTGGCCCGGGAGACGCTGGTGCTCGCTCGTGCGCTGATGAAACGCCTCCGGGAGGCGCCGACGACGGCACCCTCCGCCGCGGACGTCCAGGACGACTCCCTGATCAGCCATGACGAGGCCGCCGCGGTGATCCTCGGCCTGCAGGACCGGGAGACCCGGGACAAGGCCGCCGAATGGATGGAGGGGCCGGAAGCGGAATCCGCTTTGCGGTTGTGGCGGGCACTCTCGCGTCGCTGCGTCGGACCGTACGGGGAGCATGCCGCTGCGCCGCTCACCCTCACGGGCTGGGTCTCCTGGTCCACCGGCGACGAACCGGGTGCGCGCGTCGCTCTGGGCCTGGCCCTGCAGGCGGACCCCGAGTACACCTTTGCCCAACTTCTCCACCAGGCATGCAACCAAGGACTCGACCCGGAGACCCTGCGTCGTTGTCTGCGTGGAGAGCGCAGCAGCCGGACGGACCGAAGCGGTCACCGTACGGGGCGGAGTGCAGCGCCCCGCGCGGTACGCCCGCCGGCCGTGAGGAGAAAGAGGGCGCAGCCCCGCTCCGTCCGTCCCGGAACGGCGGTTGCCCGAAGGCGTACCCGGGAATCGCGGGCGGATGGCCAGGGCGGGACCAGGAGCGGTCGACAGCCGTGACCGGGCGTGCAGTGCGGCACCTGACGTCAGGAGCCAGGCGAGTGGAGGGAGTGGGCAGCGCGGGGCACTCGGTCCGGAACGAATGAAGAGCATGACGAAGGGAGTGTTTATCGTCAGGCAGACGACTATGATCACGGCATGCCGCCCTACGACCCGTCGACCTTCCCGCCCTTCGCTGTCACCGTCGACCTCGTCGTGCTCACCGTGCGCCGCCATGCGTTGTGCGCGCTGGTGGTTCGCCGTGGCGAGTCGCCGTTCCAGGGCCGGTGGGCGCTGCCCGGAGGCTTCGTCAAGGCCGATGAGGACCTCGGGGCCGCGGCGGCACGCGAGCTGGCGGAGGAAACCGGGCTGTGCGCCCACGACCCGGCAGCCCCGGCCGTCGGCAACGGTGCCCATCTCGAACAGCTCGCCACTTACGGTGACCCCAAGCGGGACCCGCGGATGCGGGTCGTCAGCGTCGCCCACCTCGCACTGGCACCCGATCTGCCCGCCCCCCGCGCGGGCGGCGATGCGAACAGTGCGCGGTGGGCACCCGTCGACGACCTGCTCGGACCGGAGGGTGGCTACGGTCGCGAGGGCGAGCAGCAGGCCCCGCTGGCCTTCGACCATGCGCAGATCCTCGCCGACGGTGTCGAGCGGGCCCGTTCCAAGATCGAGTACTCGTCGTTGGCCACCGCCTTCTGCCCGCCCGCGTTCACGGTCGGCGAGCTCCGCCGGGTGTACGAAGCGGTGTGGGGCGTGGTCCTCGATCCGCGGAACTTCCACCGCAAGGTGACGGGCACGCCCGGATTCCTGGTCCCCGCCGGTGGAACCACCACCCGCCAGGGTGGGCGTCCGGCCCAGCTCTTCCGAGCCGGTGCGGCCACGGTGCTCAATCCGCCGATGCTGAGGCCCGAAGTCTGACCTGCGGAACGCCCGCCGGTCCGGTGCTGCGCCAAAAGTCCTAAATGTCGCGTTATGTTGCTGCGGTAATCACCCTGCCGCCGAGCGGTCTCACCTTCCGCGAGAGAAGCGATGCTCCAGGCCATCGGACTCACCAGCGCCCCCCACCGCGGCCGTCCGCCCGCCGTGGACGACCTCACTTTCGAAGCCGGCCCAGGCGCCGTCACCGCGCTCCTCGGTGCCCCCGGCTCAGGCAAGACCATGGCCCTCCGTCTGATGCTCGACATCGAATCAGGGCGGGGGATCACCTACTTCCGTGGCAGACCGCTGCACCGCATCCCGTACCCCGCCCGTGAGGTGGGGGTGCTCCTCGGAGACGTACCCGGTCACCCTGCTCGTACCGCCCGTGGCCAGCTTCGTATGCTCTGCGCCGCCGCGGGGGTGCCCGCCTCCCGGGCCGACGAGCTGCTCGAGACGGTCGGTCTTGCCGCGCTTCGTGACCAGCGCATCGGCGCGATGTCGGTCGGCATGGACCGCAGGCTCGGCCTCGCTGTGGCGCTGCTCGGCGACCCGCATGCACTGATCCTCGACGATCCCGGAGAGGGGCTCTCCCCCCACGAGAAGAACTGGTTGCACGGGCTGCTCCGCGCCCATGCCGCCCGGGGCGGGACAGTTCTGTACACCACTCGCGATCCCAGGGAGGCCGCGCGCGCGGCCGACCACGTGGTCACGGTCGACTCCGGACGTCTCGTCGCCGACCAGGGCGGCGCCGCCTTCTCCCGTACCCGGCTGCGCCCCCGCGTCGTTGTCCGCACTCCGCACGCTGCCCGGCTCGCCACGGTGGTCAGCCGTGAGGCGCGGGCGGCGCAGCGCTCGGTCGAGGTGGTCGCCGAAGCGAGCAGCTGTCTGTCGGTGTACGGCAGCAGTTGCGCGGAGATCGGCGACACGGCATTCCGTCACGGCGTACCCGTTCATCAACTGGCCGACGAGATCGGTGACGCCGGCCCGGTCGCCACCGGCCCTTCCGGGCCAGGCGCTGCACCTCGTCCGGAGCCTTCGGCCACCGATCCGGAGGCCGGACCGGGGCCCGCGGCACCCGCATCCGCGTCGGAACCGCCGACGGTCCGACGGCGTCCGGCCCGTGGGCCGCTCCAACCGCTGCGCTACGAACTGCGCCGACTCTTCGGTGTCAGAACGACGACGGTGATCATGGCTGCCGTTCTGGCCGTCTCGGCCGGGCTCGCGGTCCTGCTCGCCCGCGGCGGCCACGCACGGCTCCCCGATGTGCTCGCCGCCTGGCCGTCGATGTTGCCGCTGCCGCCCGTCGCATTCGGCGCCGGGCTGCTCGGAGCACTCTCGTTCGGTGACGAGTTCCGCTACCCCGCGCTCGCGGCGGGACGAGGTACCGTTCCCCGTCGCATCGGTCTGCTGCTGGCCAAGCTGCTCGTTTCGGCGGGCGTCGCGATGCTGCTCGCGCTGCTGACCGTTATGGCATCCGAGGCAGCCCTCCATCTCTTGCGCGGAGGAGACCTGATCCGTGTCCCGCGGAATGCGGCGTTCCTTGCGGCGAGTTGGGCGGCTCTGAACGTGGGGTGCGCCTGGGCCGGTCTGCTGGGCGCCGGAATCTTCAGGGTGACGGCCGCCGGACTTACCGCGGTACTCGCCGTTCCCGTGCTCGTCGTTCCGCTCATGGAGAAGGTGCCGACGGGGCCGACCGCACATTCGATGCTCGGACTTCCGGCCAGGCTCCGCGAGCTGGCCTGGGTGCAGTGGCCGCACGTGGTGGACCGATGGATGATGGTTGTCGTGCGCATGCTGGTGCAGCCGGTAGGGGTGGCGCTGTCGTTGTCGCTCTCGGTCCTGATCTGCGCGTATTTGTTCACGAGTCTTCGCGGCAGGGTTCGTTGGTGATCGCGGAACATGGCCGGCCTGCCGAGGGGCGCGAAATCTCCGGAGAAGCGCCCGTTTTGTGCAGATAAGGCGTCAATTGGGGGGCCGGCGCTGATCACCCTTTCGTGTGCTTTTCACCAAAGACCTCAAGAGGTGGCTGGGCCGCGCCGACAAAGGATGCGTGAGTACCCTTGCGCACACCATGATGACCGCCGCCCGCTCCGTCGACCCCGGCCTCGCCGGCTCGGGTGATCTCGATCGCTACCCCTATACGGAGGCGCCGGCCGGCGAGCATGCAGCCGTTCGTTCCTGGGAGGGCGCCGACCCCGAGCTGGGCCGGGTGGGCCGACGGGGCTCCGCGAGCCGCGGCCGCGGCCTCCACGGCCAACTCGTTCAGCAGCTGGGTCAGATGATCGTCTCCGGTGATCTGGGCGCCGACCGCCCGCTCGTGCCGGAGGAGATCGGTCAGCGTTTCGAGGTCTCCCGCACCGTCGTACGCGAGTCACTGCGCGTTCTTGAGGCCAAAGGTCTGGTCAGTGCCCGGCCGAACGTGGGTACCCGGGTCCGCCCGGTCAGCGACTGGAATTTGCTGGACCCCGACATCATCGAGTGGCGAGCTTTCGGTCCGCAGCGCGAAGACCAGCGGCGTGAGCTCGGTGAGCTCCGATGGACGATCGAGCCGCTCGCCGCTCGCCTGGCCGCCGGGCACGGACGCGAGGACATCCAGCAGCGCCTCGGTGACATGGTCGAGATCATGGGGCACGCGGTCGCCCAGGGTGACGGGATCACCTGCTCCCGGGCCGATGCCGAGTTCCACTCACTGCTCATCCAGGCCGCCGGCAATCGCATGCTCGAACACCTCTCCGGCATCGTTTCCGCCGCCCTGCAGGTCTCGGGTGGTCCGATCACAGCCTGTGACCGTCCCGGCGAGACGTCCCTCGGCCACCATGCCCGGATCGTCGAGGCCCTCGCCACCGGCGACGCGACGGGTGCCGAGGCGGCCATGCGCCAACTTCTCGTCGTCCACCCGGAGGTGGAGCGAGTGGTACCGGCACCGCGCGAGCACTGAGCGCAACGCGGCCAGGGTTACGGACCACGTGTCGCCGGACCCTCGCGGTCCGGCGGCACAATTGTGGGGAGATGTCCTTCCTGGTCATGTTCGTCGCAAATGAGGTGTGACTCGGGCCACGCGGATTGGGCGTAACACTCCTCGAGACAGTGCGATGACTTAAGAGGTGACCGTCGCGGAAGGAATACAGCAGCCATTGGGCGCGCTGTGCAGTTCTGAGGCCAAGCCCGCGCCGTCGGTATATTCCCAGCCCGGCGGTCGTCGGTTCCAGCCCTCTACGGGGCCGGACCGGAAGCCGTTTCCATCGTTCCGAGAGGTTGTTCGTGTCGGCCAGCACATCCCGTACGCTCCCGCCGGAGATCGCCGAGTCAGAGTCTGTGATGGCGCTCATCGAGCGGGGAAAGGCTGATGGGCAGATCGCCGGCGATGACGTGCGTCGGGCCTTCGAGGCTGACCAGATTCCGCCAACCCAGTGGAAGAATGTTCTGCGCAGCCTCAACCAGATCCTCGAGGAAGAGGGTGTGACGCTGATGGTCAGTGCCGCGGAGTCGCCGAAACGCGCCCGCAAGAGCGTCGCAGCGAAGAGCCCGGTCAAGCGCACCGCCACCAAGACTGTCGCGGCCAAGACGACCGTGACGAGGACCGTCGCGGCCACCGCCGCCCCGTCGGCCGAGACCGTGGACGTGGTGGCCGAGGACGCCGCCGCGGCCAGCCCTGCGAAGAAGGTGGCAGCCAAGAAGACGGCTGCCAAGAAGACCGCCGTGAAGAAGACGGCGGCCAAGAAGACAGCAACGAAGAAGTCCGGCAAGAAGGACGCCGACGAGCTGCTCGACGGCGATGAGGCGACCGAGGAAGTACAGGTAGGCAAGGGCGACGAGGAGGAGGGCGAGGGCGAGACCAAGGGCTTCGTCCTCTCCGACGACGACGAGGACGACGCGCCTGCGCAGCAGGTCGCCGTCGCCGGTGCCACGGCCGACCCGGTCAAGGACTACCTGAAGCAGATCGGCAAGGTTCCCCTCCTCAATGCCGAGCAGGAGGTCGAGCTCGCCAAGCGCATCGAGGCGGGTCTGTTCGCCGAGGACAAGCTGGCGAACTCCGACAAGCTCGCGCCGAAGCTCAAGCGCGAGCTGGAGATCATCGCCGAGGACGGCCGTCGCGCCAAGAACCACCTGCTGGAGGCCAACCTCCGGCTCGTGGTCTCGCTGGCCAAGCGCTACACCGGCCGCGGCATGCTCTTCCTGGACCTGATCCAGGAGGGCAACCTCGGTCTGATCCGCGCGGTCGAGAAGTTCGACTACACCAAGGGCTACAAGTTCTCCACGTATGCCACCTGGTGGATCCGTCAGGCGATCACCCGCGCCATGGCCGACCAGGCCCGCACCATCCGTATCCCGGTGCACATGGTCGAGGTCATCAACAAGCTCGCGCGCGTGCAGCGCCAGATGCTCCAGGACCTGGGCCGCGAGCCCACCCCGGAGGAGCTGGCCAAGGAACTCGACATGACCCCCGAGAAGGTCATCGAGGTCCAGAAGTACGGTCGTGAGCCGATCTCCCTTCACACCCCGCTGGGTGAGGACGGGGACAGCGAGTTCGGTGACCTGATCGAGGACTCCGAGGCGGTCGTTCCGGCCGACGCGGTCAGCTTCACGCTCCTCCAGGAGCAGCTGCACTCGGTGCTCGACACGCTCTCCGAGCGTGAAGCCGGCGTGGTCTCGATGCGCTTCGGTCTCACCGATGGTCAGCCGAAGACCCTCGACGAGATCGGCAAGGTCTACGGCGTGACGCGTGAGCGCATCCGCCAGATCGAGTCGAAGACCATGTCGAAGCTGCGCCACCCGTCGCGTTCGCAGGTGCTGCGCGACTACCTCGACTAGGTCGCAGGAGTACATAGGCCAAGGGCCCGGTTTCCATCGGAACCGGGCCCTTGGCCTATGTGCAGGTGCGGTCACCGACAGGCTGAATGACTCTGAGTGGGCATGATCCACCACAGAGTCAGGAGTACTCATGTTCCGCACCGTCGCCCGCGCCATGACAGGGGTCCTTGCCCTGACTGCCGCCGCGGCCGTGATACCGCTCGCCTCCCCGGTTCCGGCGGCTGCGGACAGCATTGTCATCGGTGGGCAGCCCGCTCATGTCAAGGACAGCCCCTGGGTCGTCGCGCTGTCCAGCCGTGACCGTTTCGGAGGTACCCGCGCGGGCCAGTTCTGCGGCGCCGTGATGGTGGCTCCGACGAAGGCGCTGACTGCCGCGCACTGCCTGAACCGGGAGGAGCTCGGCACCGACGTGAGCCGGGCGAGCGATCTGCGGATCATCGCCGGGAGGGACGAGCTGAACGGGACCGGCGGCCATGAGATCGCGGTGAAGGGGACATGGATCAACCCGGGATACGACCGCACGACCAATGTCGGCGATCTGGCGGTGCTCACCCTGGCCAACGCGCTTCCCGGGCAGAGCGTGATCTCGATGGCCCAGGCCGCCGACCAAGCCTATGAGCCGGGTGCCGGCGCTGTGGTCTATGGATGGGGAGACACGACAGGGCGCGGTGACTTTGCGACATCTCTCCGCTCCGCCCAGGTGAGCATCCTTCCGGACAGCACGTGTGAGCGGGCCTATCCGGGGGGCCCGGCGGGGAAGTACAAGGCCTCGGCGATGCTCTGTGCGGGCGAACCGCTGGGCGGGCACGACGCATGCCAGGGGGACAGCGGAGGACCGCTGGTCGCCCGCGGGCGACTGGTCGGACTGGTCTCCTGGGGGAACGGCTGCGGGCTCCCGGGTGCTCCCGGCGTCTATACGCGGATCTCCGCCGCCATCGGGTGGATGGCGGGCAGTAGCTGACCGGCACCACTCCGTGGGTATGAGAACGGGCGCCTCCCCCCTCGCAGGGGGAGGCGCCCGTCGACCGGTAAGGAACCGGACCCTGGCTCGTCGTGGATGCGAGGTGTCAGTGTTGTTCCTCTTCGGCGGCATTGGCCTGTACGGCCGTCAGCCGGTCCGTCTCATCCTGTATTTCCGCGGCGATCTTCTTGAGTTCCGGCTCGAACTTGCGACCGTGGTGGGCGCAGAAGAGCAGTTCACCGCCGCTGATCAGGACGACGCGCAGATATGCCTGGGCGCCGCAACGGTCACAGCGGTCTGCTGCGGTCAGCGGGCTCGCGGGGGTCAGAACAGTAGTCACGTCGCCTCTTCTCTAGCTCGACGAGCTGTCGTACCAGGGTCAACATCCAACCAGGCCGAAAACGTTCCCGCTCGTGGCTTTTCTTCGAAACTTCTTCTCAAAATGGCTGTCTGTTGCCGGTTGGCGGCGAATATGCCGTATTGCGTAGCGCTACGGTTTCGCGTTGCTTGTCTTGGTCGGTCGTCCGTCCGGCCGGCTTGCCGGTTTGTTCATGAGGACGTGCCCGGAGCCTAAATGGTTCATGCCTCGAAGGGAACGTGATGTGCGCGTCACTCCATCGAGGGATCGAACGCGTATGCGAGGCTGGACTAGTGTGAGCATTCCCCCGAGGGTGGCGTTACAACCGCTCTACCAGGCCTCGGTACGCTCTCAGCGGCTACCGAAGCCGAGCCCGCTACCCACTCGGGCCCCAATTGAAATTCAGCGAGGAGCGAACCGCGTGACCGCCGATACGTCCGTGCCGTCCACTGCGCTGCTGACCGGAGCAGACCAAGACGGCTCCAACTACACCGCGCGGCACCTTCTCGTACTCGAGGGGCTCGAAGCGGTGCGTAAGCGCCCCGGGATGTACATCGGGTCGACTGACAGCCGCGGCCTCATGCATTGCCTCTGGGAGATCATCGACAACTCGGTCGACGAGGCTCTCGGCGGCCACTGCGATCACATCGAGGTCATCCTTCACGACGACAACTCCGTCGAGGTCCGGGACAACGGCCGCGGCATCCCGGTCGACGTGGAGCCCAAGACCGGCCTGTCCGGTATCGAAGTCGTGATGACCAAGCTGCACGCCGGAGGCAAGTTCGGTGGCGGCTCGTACGCCGCGTCGGGGGGTCTGCACGGCGTCGGCGCCTCCGTCGTCAACGCACTCTCGGCCCGGCTCGACGTCGAGGTCGACCGCAACAGCGCGACCCACTCGATCAGCTTCCGGCGCGGCGTTCCGGGCATCTTCACCGAACAGGGGCCGGACAGCCCGTTCGACCCGGCCAACGGCCTCCGCAAGGGGAAGCGGGTGCCGAAGACGCGCACCGGCACCAGGGTGCGCTACTGGGCGGACCGGCAGATCTTCCTCAAGGACGCGAAGCTCAGTCTGGAGACGCTGCACCAGCGGGCGCGGCAGACGGCCTTCCTCGTCCCCGGCCTCACGATCGTCGTGCGCGACGAGCGCGGTCTCGACGGTGGGGGCAAGACCGAGGAGACGTTCCGCTTCGATGGCGGGATCAGCGAATTCTGCGAGTACCTTGCGCAGGACAAGGCCGTGTGCGACGTTCTGCGGCTGACCGGGCAGGGCGCCTTCAAGGAGACCGTGCCGGTCCTGGACGAGCGCGGGCACATGACGGCGACCGAGGTCACGCGTGATCTCGTCGTCGACATCGCGATGCGCTGGGGCACCGGGTACGACACCAACCTCAAGTCCTTCGTCAACATCATCGCCACCCCCAAGGGCGGCACGCATGTGACCGGCTTCGAACGCTCCGTGACCAAGACGGTCAACGAGGTGCTCCGCTCTGCGAAGCTGCTGCGCGTCGCCGAGGACGACATCGTCAAGGACGACGCCCTGGAGGGCCTCACCGCGGTCGTCACAGTTCGGCTGGCGGAACCGCAGTTCGAGGGCCAGACCAAGGAGGTGCTCGGCACCTCGGCGGCCAACCGGATCGTCGCCAATGTCGTTGCCAAGGAACTCAAGGCGTTCCTGACCTCCACCAAGCGTGATGCCAAGGCGCAGGCCAGGGCTGTCCTGGACAAGGCGGTGGCCGCCGCGCGGACCCGCATCGCGGCCCGTCAGCACAAGGACGCGCAGCGCCGGAAGACGGCCCTGGAGTCCTCCTCGCTGCCGGCCAAGCTCGCCGACTGCCGCAGTGACGACGTGGAGCGCAGTGAGCTGTTCATCGTCGAGGGGGACTCGGCGCTGGGCACGGCCAAGCTCGCCCGGAACTCCGAGTTCCAGGCGCTGCTGCCGATCCGTGGCAAGATTCTCAACGTCCAGAAGGCGTCCGTCACGGACATGCTCAAGAACGCCGAGTGCGGCGCGATCATCCAGGTCATAGGGGCGGGGTCCGGCCGGACCTTCGACATCGACGCAGCTCGCTACGGGAAGATCATCCTTCTCGTCGACGCCGATGTCGACGGCGCGCACATCCGCATCCTGCTGCTCACTCTCTTCCAGCGCTACATGCGGCCCATGGTCGAGGCGGGCCGGGTCTTCGCGGCGGTGCCGCCGCTGCACCGGATCGAGCTCAGTCAGCCGAAGAAGGGCCAGGACAAGTACATCTACACGTACTCGGACCGCGAGCTGCGGGAGACGCTCCTGGAGCTGCAGCGGAAGAACGTGCGCTACAAGGACTCGATCCAGCGGTACAAGGGTCTCGGCGAGATGGATGCCGATCAGCTGGCGGAGACCACGATGGATCCGCGTCACCGCACACTGCGGCGGATCAACATCGGCGACCTGGAATCGTCCGAGCAGGTCTTCGATCTGCTCATGGGCAACGAGGTCGCGCCCCGCAAGGAGTTCATCTCCAACTCGGCAGCCACGCTGGACCGCTCCCGCATCGACGCATGACCGGCGGCCGCAGTCTCCACCCACGGGTGGAGACTGCGGCTCCACCCCTGATCAACCCCTGAGCCGATCCCCTGACCTGGTCTTTTCCGTAGCGTCGAAGGCGATGACCTTTCCCGCACTTCGGAGGCCGCGATGTCCGGGCTCGTCAATGCCCTGCTGATCCTTGCCGTCGTGGCTTTCGTCGTGGTCCGCCAGTGCTCGGCACGGCGGATCTCCGACGACCGGCGCTGGTGGATCCTGCCGGGCGTCCTGCTCGCCATGTCCATGCGTGAACCTGGGCTGACGGACCCGCACCACGAGGTTTTGTCCGTCGTGGTCCTCGGCGCCGAACTGGCGGTGGGGCTGGTGACCGGCGCCGGCTGGGGCTGGACGGCCAGGCTGTGGCGTGAACCGGACGGCTCGCTGTGGAGCAAGGGCACCAAGGCCACCGTCTTCGTCTGGACGGGAGGTCTGGTGCTGCGAGCCGCTCTGTACGGGGTTGCCGCGCTGATGGGTATACATCAAGGCAGTGCCGCCCTGATGACAGCTCTTGCGGTGACGCTGCTGGTGCGCAGCGGTGTGCTGATGTGGCGGGCCCGCCAGATGCGTCCGGCCTACGGTGGCGCTGCGGATGGCATCCCGTCGCGGGCGGCGTGGAAGGACTGTGCGTGACAAGCGCTACCTGGACGAGCTGGCCGTCCCGGGAGGCTCTCTCGAGAAGAGGCCGAACCCGCCCCCGGGCGGTCATCGCCTGGTCCGTCCGCGTTCTGGTGCTGACGCTCATGCTCTGGGGCACCTTCTCCAACGGCAGGTTCGGGCCCTGGGAAGTCGTGGTCGGCCTGCTTGGCGTCATCGGGTGCGTCTGGGCCGGGTGGGCGTTCTTCCGGGCCAGCCTGGAGCATCGGCTCTGGCCGTCCCTGGGGCTCTTGGCGTTGCTGATGGCGGCGGCCTTCGGGGCGCAGCAAGCCGGCGCGGGTGTGCCGGCCGTGATCCTGTGGTGCGGCTGCGCGGTCACGGCTCTGGAGCGGTTGCCGTTGTCGGCAGGCGTTCCCGCCACGGCCGTCGCGCTGGCCGCGTACGCCGCCGTCGACACCGACGGCTGGATGACGACCGCGGTGACCACAGCGGGGCTCTGCCTTGCGGGATATGTGCTCCGGCTGGATGCCGAGGCCCGCGGCAGTGCTCAGCGGCTCCTCGAGCAGGAGCGGGCTGCCAGGGTGGCCGAAGCCGAGTCGGCGACGCTGGACGAGCGCTCCCGGATCGCCCGCGAGATCCACGACGTCCTCGCGCACAGCCTCTCCGCGCAGTTGGTGCACCTGGAGGCGGCGCGGCTGCTCATCGAGAGGGAACCCTCGGGGGAGTTCCGGGACCAGGTGCTGGAGCGGGTGGTGGCGGCCCGCTCGATGGCGCGCGATGGGCTGGCCGAGACCCGGCAGGCGCTCTCCGCCCTGCGCGGTGAGGTCTCCCCGGTGGAGGACTATCTGCGACACCTGGTGGCCGCGGTGGAGCCGGGCGAGGTGACGGTGGCCGGAGAGCAGCGGAGGCTGATGGCCGAGGCCTCGCAAGCGGTCAGGCGGGTGGCGCAGGAGGCGCTGACCAATGTGCGCAAGCACGCGCCGGGGGCCGACGTGCTCGTACGGCTCGATTATTTGCCGGGCGAGGTCGCCCTGGAGGTCAGGGACCGGGGTGGCCGCCGGCCCGTGGACGAGCTCGCTGTCAGTGGCTCCGGCTACGGTCTGCTGGGAATGAGGGAACGTGCCGAGCTGCTCGGCGGGACGCTCGAGGCCGGTCCGGACGAGGAGGGGTTCGTGGTGAGACTGCGGGTGCCCGCGTGACCGCGCGTGTCGTGGTTGCCGACGACCAGTCGGTGGTGCGCGAAGGCATCGTGATGCTGCTGGGGCTGCTGCCGGGCATCGAGGTGGTGGGATCGGCCAGGGACGGGGAAGAGGCCGTCGCGCTTGTCGCGGAGATGGCCCCGGATGTGGTTCTGATGGACCTCCGCATGCCGCGTTGCGACGGGGTGGAGGCGACGCGGCGTATCCGCAAGGAGTACCCGAACACTCAGGTGGTGGTGCTCACTACATTCGCGGAGGACGACTCGCTCTTCCCCGCACTGGAGGCGGGGGCTCGCGGATATCTCACCAAGGACGCCCGGGGCGACGAGATCGTGCGGGCCATCCAGGCTGTGCTGTCGGGCGAGGCCGGACTCTCGCCCGCAGTGCAGCGGCGGCTGCTGGAGCGGGTCACCACGGCACCTGCACCGGCCGGTTCGCCGGCCGCCGAGCAGCAACTGCCCGACGGCCTCACGCCCCGCGAGGCGGAAGTGCTCGTCCTGATCGCGGAGGGACTGTCCAACCCGGAGATCGCCCGCAAGCTGCACATCTCGCAGGCCACCGTGAAGAGCCACATCAACAATCTCTTCGCCAAGACCCGAGTACGCGACAGGGCGCAGGCCGTGCGCTATGCGTATGTTCGCGGGCTCGCACACCCGCCCGGGACATCCTTCACCTGAAGAGGTGAAGTGCGGCAAATGACGTGCCCGGGAACTTCCTGATCTGTCCATTCTTGGGTACGCGGCCGAAGTGGTCCGTGGACCAGGGGAGTTGTTCGGTGGACAAGGAAGCAGGGAGCGAGGCCGCAGCGATGCGACTCGACGACCCGTGGTACGACGCGCTGGCTTCCGGCTGGGGTGAGCTGGACGGTGCGGGAGGCTTCGTGCCGGCCGGCCCACCCGGTTCCGTGCCCCCGCAGCGCGGCCACAGCGCGGCCGACATCTATCTGGAGGTGCAACGCAGCGAGGCCTTCCAGGAAGTGCGCCGCAGGTACCGGCGGTTCGTCGTCCCCGCCACCCTCGCCTTCCTCGTCTGGTACCTCGCCTACGTCGTCACAGCGATCACCGCACCCGGGCTGATGGCCCGGCCGGTGGCCGGCGCGGTCAATGTGGCGATGGTCGCGGGGCTCGGGCAGTTCCTCACGACGTTCCTGCTCACCGGGGCGTACGCACGTCATGCGCGGCTGCGCAGGGACCGGGCCGCGCTCGATCTGCGCTGGGACACTCAGGAGATGACGCGGGGGCTCGGGCGTTGATCGGCAACCACCAGACCTTGGCGCTGCTGCTGTTCAGCGCGTTCGTCGCAGTGACGCTCGCCATCACCACCTGGGTGAGCCGCAACCGGCACGGATCGGCAGAGGAGTTCTATGCGGGTGGCCGGCTGTTCTCCCCCATGGAGAACGGCTTTGCCATCGCCGGCGACTACATGTCGGCCGCGTCCTTCCTAGGTATCTCCGGCCTGATCACCCTGTTCGGTTACGACGGCATGCTCTACTCGGTCGGCTTCCTCGTCGCCTGGCTCGTCGTCCTGCTGCTGGTCGCTGAACTCGTCCGCAACTGCGGTCGGTTCACCCTCGCCGATGTGGTGGCGGCCCGGATGGCGGAACGTCCGGTCCGGATCGCGGCGGGTACCTCCTCCGTCACCGTCTCCGTGCTCTATCTGGTGGCACAGATGGTGGGTGCGGGCAGCCTGGTCGCTCTGCTTCTCGGCGGCACCAGTGGTGCGGCCCGCTCCTGGACCGTCATCGGGGTCGGAGCGCTCATGGTGATCTATGTGTCCTTCGGCGGGATGCGCGCCACGACCTGGATCCAGATCGTCAAGGCCGTTCTGCTGATGGCGGGCGCGAGCGTTCTGACCGTGCTCGTGCTGGTCCACTTCCACGGCAACATCAACACGTTGCTCAATTCCGCCGCCGAACGGAGCGGGCACGGGCTGGAGTTCCTCTCGCCCGGCCTCAAGTACGGCGGGAGCTGGACCGCGCGCTTCGACTTCATCAGTCTGGGTCTTGCCCTGGTGCTCGGCACGGCGGGGCTGCCGCACATCCTGTCGCGCTTCTACACGGTGCCCACCGCCCGCGCCGCGCGCCGCTCGGTCGTCTGGTCGATCGGCCTCATCGGCAGCTTCTACCTGATGACGATCGTGCTCGGGTTCGGCGCGGCGGCGCTGGTCGGTTCCTCGGACGTCCGGGCGTCGAATCCCGCCGGGAACACGGCCGTTCCGCTGCTGGCGATGGTGCTCGGCGGCGGCGAAGGCTCCACCGGGGGAACGATTCTGTTCGCCGTGGTCGCCGCAGTGGCCTTCGCGACCATCCTCGCCGTCGTCGCCGGGATCACGCTCGCCTCGTCGGCCTCCGTGGCCCACGACCTCTATGCCTCGCTCAGGCGTCCGGGCTGGAAGCAGCACAGTGAGGTCACCGTGGCCCGGGTCGCAGCTACCGGGATCGGGGTGGCCGCCATCGCCCTCGGTCTGGTCGCGCAGAATCTGAACGTGGCGTTCCTGGTGGCGCTCGCCTTCGCCGTCGCGGCTTCGGCCAATCTGCCCGTGCTGCTGTACTCGCTGTTCTGGCGGAACTTCACCACGCGAGGGGCGGTCTGGTCGGTCTACGGAGGGCTGATTCCCGCGGTGCTGCTCGTACTGCTCTCCCCGGTCGTTTCCGGCAGCCCCGACTCGCTCTTCCCCGGAGTGGATTTCCAGCTCTTCCCGCTGGAGAACCCCGGCCTTGTCTCCATCCCGCTCGGTTTCCTGGCCGGCTGGATCGGCACGGTCACCTCGGCCGAGCCACCGGATGCCGCCAAGCACGCGGAGACCGAGGTCCGGGCACTGACCGGGGCCGGTGCGGTGTAGCCGGAGGTGTCTGAGGAACCGGTGCCGGGTCGGCCGGACGTGTTTCGGGAGCGGGTGGCCCGTCAGGAGCCGGTGGCCCAGGTGTAGCGGTGCTCCGGGCGGCCCGTCTCGCCGTACCGCAGTGTCAGCCGTACCCGACCCGTCCGCTCCAGCAGCTTCAGATAGCGCTGCGCCGTCTGCCGGCTCATCCCGGCGCTCTCCGCGATCTCCTGTGCGGAGAGCGGACCGTCGGCACCGCGGAGCGCCTGGCGGACCAGCTCCGCCGTCGTCGGGGAGTGCCCCTTGGGTAGACCGGCTTCGCCCGCGGCCCACAGGGCGCCGAAGAGCCGGTCCACGTCACCCTGTTCGGCCTCGCCGCCGCCCTCCAGGGTGTGGTGCAGCGTCGCGTAGGCCTCCAGCTTGGTCCGCAGTCCCGCGTACGTGAACGGCTTCACCAGGTACTGGAGCGCGCCGTGACGCATGGCCTCCTGGACGGTCGCGACGTCGCGCGCCGCCGTCACCATGATCACGTCGGTGTGGTGGCCGAGCCTGCGCAGCTCCCGCACCACGGTCAGGCCGTTGCGGTCGGGCATGTAGTGGTCGAGCAGGACGAGGTCCACGCGCTGCGACTCGACGGCTGCGAGGGCCGCTGCGGCGCTGTGCGCCTGTGCGGCCACCCGGAATCCGGGCAACCTGGAGACATAGGCCGCGTTGATCTGCGTAACCCGGATGTCGTCGTCGACGACCAGGACCTCGATCACTGAACTTCTCCTGCGGTACTCGGCTCCGGCATGCCTGTCGCAGTCAGCCCCGGTTCGGTGAGGGCTTCCGGCAGTACGACGGTGAACTCGGCGCCGCCCTCCGGCACCGAGCCGACGGTGGCGCTGCCGCCCTGTCGTTCGGCCAGCCGCCGTACGAGTGCGAGACCCAGACCGCGTTTGCCGTGCGCCGGGAGTTCCTTGGTCGACCAGCCCTCGGTAAAGATCGATTCGTGCTGCTCGGGAGGGACACCGGGGCCGCTGTCGCGGACCTGCAGCACCACCGTACGGCCGTCCGTCCGCAGCCCCACTTCGATCACGCCGCCGTCCGAGCCGGCCGTCGCGTCCAGGGCGTTGTCGACGAGATTGCCGACGGCGGTCACGAGCCCGCGCGAGTCCACCAGCCGGTCCGGGAGCAGGGTGCCGGGCGCCATCCGCAGGGAGACGCCGCGCTCCGCCGCGACCGTAGCCTTGCCGACCAGCAGGGCCGCCAGCAGAGGGTCGTGAACCTTCTCGGTGACCTGCTCGGCGGTGGCCCGGTGGCCGCCGACGACCTCCGTGACGAAATCCATCGCGTCCTCGTGCATCTCCAGCTCCAGCAGTCCCAGGAGCGTGTGCAGCCGGTTGGCGTGTTCGTGGTCCTGCGCGCGCAGGGCGTCGATCAGACCGCGGGTGGAGTCGAGTTCTCGGCCGAGATGCTCGAGTTCGGTCCGGTCGCGGAGGGTGGCGACCGCACCCCCGTCGTCGGTCGGCATCCGGTTGGCGAGCAGCACCCGGTTGCCCCGTACGGTCAGGAGATCGTCGCCGACCACCCGGCCGGCCAGCACATCGGCCGTCCGCCCAAGGCCGAGCACTTCGTCGAGCGGGCGGCCCGCGGCATCGGGGCCGAGCCCGAGCAGCCGCTGCGCCTCGTCGTTCAGGAGCCGGATGCGTCCCGACCGGTCGAGCGCGACCACCCCTTCCCGGATGCTGTGCAGCATGGCCTCGCGTTCGGTCAGCAGCGCGGAGATGTCGGAGAAGGCGAGGTCCTGGGTCTGCCGCTGGATACGACGGGAGATCAGATAGGCGGCGAGCGCCCCGACGGCCAGCGCCCCGCCCGCGTAGGCGAGCAGCCCGGGGATCGCCGCCAGGAGACGAGCGCGGACGCTGTCGTAGGCGATACCGACCGAGACCGCCCCGACGATGTGGCCCGACCCGTCGCGGAGCGGCACCTTGCCACGGGCCGAGCGGCCGAGCGTGCCGCTGTCGATCTCCATGACCTGGTCGCCCGCGAGCGCCTCACTGGGGTCGGTGGAGACGACCTTTCCGATCCGGCCGGCGTCGGTGTGCGACCAGCGGACCCCGCGCCGGTCCATGACGACGACGTACTCGGCACCGGTGGACCGCCTGATCCGCTCGGCCGCCGACTGCACGGGCCCGCCGGGGGCCGGGGCGGTGGCGAGCAGCGCCTCGGTGATCTGCGGCTGGGCCGCTGTGCTCTGCGCGATGGCGAGCGCACGGTGCATCGCCTCGTCGTCGAGCTGTGCGCTGAGGGGTGCCAGAAAGAGGCCGGTGGCGAGTACGGTGACGCCGGTGGCGATGGCGAGTTGTATCAGCAGCACCTGGGAGAAGACCCGCTGCGGCCAGCCGAGCCGTCGCGGCCTCCGGGGGGTGGGCGGTGGGGCGCTCATCGTACGAAGGTAAAGGGCATACCGGCGCTCTCCGAAATTTTGTTGTTTCCAGCTCCACGCAACCCACTTGCGTTTCTTGCGCTAATCTTGCGCGTATGACGCGACGACTTGCTCAAGTGGCACAGAAGGTGGGAGTCAGCGAAGCCACGGTCAGCCGGGTGCTCAACGGCAAGCCCGGCGTCTCCGATGCCACCCGGAAGGCCGTGCTCTCCGCGCTCGACGTCCTCGGTTACGAGCGTCCGACCCAGCTGCGGGGCGAGCGGGCGAGACTGGTCGGTCTGGTCCTGCCCGAGCTGCAGAACCCGATCTTCCCGGCCTTCGCCGAAGTCGTCGGCGGTGCGCTGGCACAGCAGGGTCTGACCTCTGTGCTGTGCACCCAGACCAAGGGCGGCGTCTCCGAGGCCGACTACGTGGAGCTGCTTCTGCAGCAGCAGGTGTCCGGGGTGGTCTTCGCGGGCGGGCTCTACCACCAGGCCGACGCCGCCCACGATCACTACCAGGTGCTGGCAGACCGCAAGATCCCGGTGGTCCTGATCAACGCGCCGTACCTCGACTTCCCCGGTGTCTCCTGCGACGACTCCGTCGCCGTCGAGCAGGCCTGGCGCCACCTCGTCTCGCTCGGTCACGAGCGCATCGGCCTGGTGCTCGGCCCCGCCGACCATGTGCCCTCGCGGCGCAAGCTGGCCGCCGCCCAGGCGCTGGCGGAGGAGGCCGGCACCACCTTGCCGGACGAGTGGGTGGCCCGGGCCATGTTCTCGCTGGAGGGCGGACAGGCCGCCGCCATGCGCCTGCTGGACCGGGGCGTCACCGGCATCATCTGCGCGAGCGACCCGCTGGCTCTCGGGGCGGTGCGTGCGGTCCGCCGCCGCGGCCTCTCCGTGCCCGCCGACGTCTCGGTCGTGGGGTACGACGACTCCGCCTTCATGAACTGCACCGAGCCTCCGCTGACCACGGTCCGTCAGCCGATCGAGGCCATGGGTCGCGCCGCCGTCGAGCTGCTCTCCCTTCAGATCGGGGGCCGTACCGTGCCGTCGGACGAGCTGCTCTTCGAACCGGAACTGGTGGTGCGGGGGTCCACCGCACAGCCCCCGCGGGACATTTCCGGCTGATCATCGATATTTTGCGTCCAGTGGCCCGTCTATTGCGGCCGATCTCGGTGTGCGGCGACCGATCCCGGCGCAGGCAGTGACTGAGGCGGGCGGGGGCCTCCGTACTGACCGCTGGGGCGCATCCGCAGCGGGCGTTCCCCGTACTCCTCCAGCGCATGGGCGATCCAGCCCGCTGTACGGGACACCGCGAACACCGTCTCACCCGCCTCCGCCGACATGCCGGAGGCGACGGAGAGCACGGCCAGCGCCAGGTCGACGTTGGCGTGCAGCGGCGTGTGGCGCGCGGTCGTGGTGACCACGTCGCGCGCCGCGGCCAGCGCGGGCGCTGCCTGCGGGACCTCCGCGAGCCTGGCGAACAGCGTTCGTGCGCGCGGATCCTCGGCGGTGTAGAGCCGGTGCCCGAGCCCCGGCACCTGACGGCCGGTACGGAGGTGGTCCGCGACCACCGGGGTCGCACTGCCCCGCTCCAGGACCTCGGTCAGCATCCTGTGGGCCAGGCTGCTCGCGGCGCCGTGCAGGGGGCCCTCCAGGACCCCGAGGCCCGCGGAGACCACCGCGTACGGATGGGCGCGGGCGGATGCGGCGACCCGCGCGGCCAGTGTC
Organism: Streptomyces sp. NPDC005262; assembly: GCF_042872425.1. Taxonomy (NCBI): domain Bacteria; kingdom Bacillati; phylum Actinomycetota; class Actinomycetes; order Kitasatosporales; family Streptomycetaceae; genus Streptomyces; species Streptomyces sp. NPDC005262. The sequence continues at coordinate 174,603 of NZ_JBIAKK010000011.1, read as the reverse complement.
GAGGCGGCCAGATCGTGGTCGATCAGCAGGCCGAGGGCCGTGTCCAGCGCGGCAAGTGAAGGCTCGTCGGCCGGCTGGGCGGTGAGTTTCGGCCACAGACGGTGCGCCAGTCCGGGCAGGTGCGAAGCGGCCTCGCCGTCGGCCGTCGCGGGTGCACCGACAGCGGTCGGCAGCGCGCCGACCAGGGTAGGGATCAGGCTCCGCGCGCTGCCGAGCACGGCCTCGCGCGAGAGGTCGAAGCGCAGCGGATCGGCGGCCGCCGCGGCGACCACGGCTACCCGCAGCCGGTCCGTCGACCCGCTGTGCGCGGGCAGTGCCCCCACGGTGCGGCGTGCCGCGGCCAGGGCCTCGACAGGTGCGGTGAAGCGGATGCCGGGCCGGAGGTCGCCGGTCCACAGCCACTCGGCGATCTCCTCGTAGGAGTAGTGCGTGGTCAGCTCGGTCGCGTCGACACCCCGGAAGTAGTACCGGTCGGTCTCGATCAGCGTGATGCCGGTACGGAACACCAGGTCACCGCCGGCCGGGGAGGTTTCCCTCCGTCCCGTACGCCGTACCAGTGCGTCGACCTCCTCGGCGTCGAACGTACTGCCGCGACCGCCGGGGGCGCGCCTGCTGCTCAGCTGGCCCCGGCTGACATACGCGTACACCGTCTCGGGCTTCACGCCCAGGCGCTCGGCCGTCTCTCGCGTCGTGAGCCGCTCCGCACACACGTCGGCGCGGTCGTCGGGTGCTGCTTGATCCCTCATGCTGCTCACCGTATCCATATTGATTCAATCAACATTGACAGGACTGAAGTCAAGCATAGACAGTCGAATCAACATTGATGGGCCTGCACAGTGAAGCTCGCGGAGGAAGAAATGCCGACCATGACCAACGGAACCCCGCTCGACGTACCCCGAGGCCTCGCGGGTGTCGTCGTCACGGACACCGCCCTCGGCGACGTCAGGGGAGGCGAGGGCTTCTACCACTACCGGCAGTACTCGGCGATCGAACTCGCGCAGACCCGCAGCTTCGAGGACGTCTGGTACCTGATGTTCCACGGCGAGCTGCCCGGTCCGGCCGCCCGCGCCGACTTCGCCGTGCGCACCGCCGCCATGCGCCGACTGCCTCCGGAGGTACGGGGCGCCCTGCCGGCGATAGCCCGTGCGGGCGCGGTCTCCGGACCACTTGCCGGGCTGCGCACCGCACTGTCGCTGCTCGGCGCCTCGGCCGGCTTCCGTCCGGTGTACGACATCGACGGCGACCGGCGTCGCAGCGACGCGCTGGCTGCCTGCGCGGCCGTCCCCACCGTGCTGACCGCCCTGTACCGGCTCGCCCAGGGCCTCGAACCGGTCGAGCCGCGCGACGATCTGCCGTACGCCGCCAACTACCTCTACATGCTCACCGGTTCCGAGGCGGACGCCGCCCGCGTGAGGGCCGTCGAGCAGTATCTGATCTCCACCGTCGACCACGGCTTCAACGCCTCGACCTTCACCGGCCGGGTCGTCGCCTCCACCGGCGCAGACATGGCCGCCTGCCTGGTGGCGGCCGTCGGCGCACTCTCCGGCCCACTGCACGGCGGAGCTCCCAGCCGCGCGCTCGACACCCTGGACGCGATCGGCACTCCCGACCGCATCGACAGCTGGATCCGCGAGCGCGTGCTCGCGGGCGAGCGGATCATGGGCTTCGGCCACCCCGTGTACCGCACCGAGGACCCGCGCTCGCGCATGCTGCGCGGGATCGCCCAGGGCTTCGGCAGCCCGCTCGTCGACTTCGCCGTCGAGGTGGAGCGCCAGGTCGAGGCGATCCTCGCCGAGCTCAAGCCGGGGCGTGAGCTGCACACCAACGTGGAGTTCTACGCCGGGGTCGTCATGGAGCTGTGCGGGCTGCCACGCGAGATGTTCACGCCGACGTTCTGCGCGGCGCGGGTGGTCGGCTGGGGCGCCAATATCCTGGAGCAGGCGGAGGACTCCAAGATCATCCGCCCGGCGGCCCGCTACATCGGTCCGACGCCGCCCCAGCCGGTCCCGGCGCCCTGACGTTTCCCCGAGGAAGGCCCCCGTTGAACCCGTCGTCCCCGCCCCGCAGGCAGCAGATCCCGGTCGTCGTCCTGGCCGGATTCCTGGGCTCCGGCAAGACGACTCTGCTCAACCACCTCCTGCGCCACCGTGCGGGGAACAGGATCGGCGTGATCGTCAACGATTTCGGCTCCATCGAGATCGATGCCATGACGGTCTCGGGCCAGGTCGGCTCGACCGTCTCGCTGGGCAACGGCTGCCTGTGCTGTGCCGTCGACGCGAGCGAACTCGACGCCTTCCTGGAGATGCTCACCCGGCCGGCCGCCCGTCTCGATGTGATCGTCATCGAGGCGAGCGGACTCGCCGAACCCCAGGAGCTCGTAAGGATGCTGCTGGCCAGTGACAACCCGCACATCGTGTACGGGGGACTGGTCGAGGTCGTCGACGCCGCCGAATTCGACGCCACCCGGGGGCGTCATCCGGAGATCGACCGCCATCTCGGCGTCGCCGATCTTGTCGTGCTGAACAAGACCGACCGGATCGAGGACGAGGAGCAGAGCCGCATCCGCAAGGCCATCGCGGCGACCGGCAGCGGGGCGGCCGTCATCTGCGCCACGTACGGACGCATCGATCCGGAGCTGCTCTTCGACCCGGCGCTGCGGCCGGACGGTGAGGAGAGGATGCGTCAGCTCACCTTCGAGGATCTCCTGCTGGAGGAGGGGGCGGAAGAGAGCGCCGAGGCACACGCGGGGCATCTGCACGCCGCGTACGAGAGTGTCTCCTTCACCTCCGACGTGCCCATGAACCCCCGTCGGCTGATGGCGTTTCTCGACTCCCGGCCCGAGGGCCTCTACCGGATCAAGGGGTTCGTCGACTTCGGCGCGGGCGACCGCGGCAACACATATGCGCTGCATGCCGTCGGAAGATTCCTGCGCTTCGGCCCCCGGCCCTGGAAGCGCGACGAACCGCGTCTCACCCAGCTGGTGCTGATCGGCTCCGGCATCGACCCGGACACCCTGCACAAGGAGCTGGCCGCCTGCCGCGAGAACGCCGCACCTGACGCGCCGGACACCGCTCCGGACGCGGCAATGTCCCCGGACATGCCGCAGGACGCCGCACATGAGCAGAGCATGTGGGGCGTCCTGCGGTACGTACGACAGCCGGTCGACGAGGCGTAACCCATCGGCCCGCCACCACCCGGCCGCCGGGGCCGGGCGGCCGGCTACGCCGGTCCGGCGATCACCGCGACCGGCTTGGCCAGCGGCGTACCCGAACCGTCGCGCCGCGGATCCGGCTCCGGCAGCTCCACCGGCGTGCCGTTCTTCTGCGCCGCCCGCGCCGGCATCGCACCCGCCCAGGCGAACACCAGGACGTCCTCGCCCTTGAGGAACCGCTGACAGCGCACCCCACCGGTGGCCCGGCCCTTGCGCGGATACTGGTCGAACGGCGTGAGCTTCGCCGTCAGCACCGAGTCGTCCAGCGTGCCGTGCGAACCCGCCACCGTGAACACCATCGCGTCCACCGCCGGATCCACCGCACCGAACGAGAGCACCTCGGTGCCCGCCGCCAGCTTCACCCCCGCCATGCCGCCGGCCGGCCGGCCCTGCGGCCGCACCTGCGCCGCCGGGTAACGCAGCAGCTGTGCGTCGGACGTGATGAAGACCAGGTCCTCCTCGCCGGTACGCAGTTCGGCGGCGCCGACGATCCGGTCACCCTCCTTGAGGGTGATGACCTCCAACTCGTCCTTGTTGGCCGGGTAGTCCGGCACCACCCGCTTGACGACCCCCTGCAGGGTGCCGATCGCCAGGCCGGGCGAGGACTCGTCGAGCGTGGTGAGGCAGACGACTTCCTCGTCGTTCTCCAGCGTGAGGAACTCCGAAACCATCGCCCCGCCCGAGAGATTGGGCGCCGCGTGCGTGTCCGGAAGCCGCGGCAGATCGATCACCGCGAGCCGCAACAACCGCCCGGTGGACGTCACCACACCCACATCGCCGCGCGCCGTCGCCGGCACGGCCGACACGATCACATCGTGCTTGGCCCGCTTTGCGTCCTCGTCGAACGCGATCGGGTCGCCGGTGGCCGTACGGGCCAGCAGACCGGTCGAGGAGAGCAGCACCCGGCAGGGGTCGTCCGCGACCTCCAGCGGCACCGCGGCGACCTGCGCACCGGCCGACTCCAGCAGCACCGTACGCCGGTCGGTGCCGAACTTCTTGGCGACAGCGGCCAGTTCGGTGGAGACCAGCTTGCGCAGCTCGGCGTCCGATTCGAGGATCGCGGTCAGCTCGTCGATCTCGGTGTTGAGCCGGTCCCGCTCGCTCTCCAGCTCGATCCGGTCGAACCGGGTGAGCCGGCGCAGCGGGGTGTCCAGGATGTACTGCGTCTGAATCTCGCTCAGCGAGAAGTGCTCGATGAGCCGCTCCTTCGCCTGCGCCGAGTTGTCACTGGACCGGATGAGCCGGATGACCTCGTCGATGTCGATCAGCGCGACGAGCAGGCCCTCGACCAGATGGAGCCGGTCGCGACGCTTGGTGCGGCGGAACTCGCTGCGGCGTCGCACCACGTCGAAGCGGTGGTCGAGATAGACCTCGAGGAGCTCCTTGAGGCCCAGCGTGAGCGGCTGCCCGTCGACCAGCGCCACATTGTTGATGCCGAAGGACTCCTCCATCGGCGTCAGCTTGTAGAGCTGCTCCAGCACGGCCTCGGGAACGAAGCCGTTCTTGACCTCGATGACCAGGCGCAGGCCGTGCTCGCGGTCGGTCAGGTCCTTGACGTCCGCGATGCCTTGGAGCTTCTTCGCCGAGACCAGGTCCTTGATCTTGGCGATCACCTTCTCCGGGCCGACGGTGAACGGCAGTTCGGTGACGACCAGGCCCTTGCGGCGCGCCGTGGCGTCCTCCACGGAGACGGTCGCACGGATCTTGAACGTGCCGCGGCCCGCCGCGTAGGCGTCCTTGATGCCGCCGAGGCCCACGATCCGGCCGCCGGTCGGCAGGTCCGGACCGGGAACGAACCGCATCAGGGTCTCCAGGTCCGCACCCGGATGCTTGATCAGGTGGCGGGCGGCGGCGATGACCTCGCCCAGGTTGTGCGGCGGCATGTTGGTCGCCATACCGACCGCGATCCCGGACGAGCCGTTGACCAGGAGGTTCGGATACGCGGCCGGGAGGACGACCGGCTCCTGCTCCTGGCCGTCGTAGTTCGACTGGAAACCGACGGTATCCTCGTCGATCGACTCCGTCATCAGCGACGTGGCGTCGGCCATCCGGCACTCGGTGTACCGCATGGCGGCCGGCGGGTCGTCGTTTCCGAGCGAACCGAAGTTGCCGTGTCCGTCGACGAGGGGGAGCCGCATCGAGAACGGCTGAGCCATCCGCACCAGCGCGTCGTAGATCGACGCGTCGCCGTGCGGGTGCAACTTGCCCATGACCTCGCCGACGACGCGGGCACACTTCACATACCCGCGGTCGGGGCGCAGCCCCATTTCGTTCATCTGGTACACGATGCGGCGGTGCACCGGCTTCATGCCGTCGCGGGCGTCCGGCAGGGCCCGTGAGTAGATCACCGAGTACGCGTACTCGAGGAAGGAGCCCTGCATTTCGTCGACGACGTCGATGTCGAGGATCTTCTCCTCGAAGTCGTCCGGCGGCGGGGTCTTCGTACTGCGGCGGGCCATCGCTGCTGCGACTCCTTCACAGATCTGTTCGGGCAACCTCTGGTTCTGACGCGGACCATTGTGGACCGCCGCACTGACAACCCCGACCTCGACCCGTCTCTAGGGGCCGTCCGGCGCTCTTTCACGCGAACTTCCACGGCACGGGAACTTCGCCAGGTGTCGGTCCGCTTGCTTACAGTGGCAGGTCTCGCAGGAAATCCAGTATCGCGATCGAAGGGACGTACATGCCCATGGGTCACACGGCCACAGCCCAGGCCGGCTCCGGCGGCTTGACAGCGACCGAGCACCGCCTGGCCAACGGCCTGCGCGTGGTGCTCTCCGAGGACCATCTGACCCCGGTCGCCGCGGTGTGCCTCTGGTACGACGTCGGTTCGCGCCACGAGGTCAAGGGGCGCACGGGTCTGGCTCACCTCTTCGAGCACCTGATGTTCCAGGGCTCCGGACAGGTCAAGGGGAACGGACACTTCGAACTGGTGCAGGGGGCCGGCGGCTCGCTCAACGGGACCACCAGCTTCGAACGCACCAACTACTTCGAGACGATGCCCACGCACCAGCTGGAGCTGGCCCTGTGGCTCGAGGCCGACCGGATGGGCTCACTGCTCGCCGCGCTCGACGACGAGTCCATGGAGAACCAGCGGGACGTCGTCAAGAACGAACGCCGCCAGCGCTACGACAACGTGCCGTACGGCACGGCGTTCGAGAAGCTGACCGCCCTCGTCTACCCGGAGGGCCACCCGTACCACCACACCCCGATCGGCTCGATGGCCGACCTGGACGCCGCGACGCTCGAGGACGCACGGACCTTCTTCCGTACGTACTACGCGCCCAACAACGCGGTGCTGTCCGTCGTCGGCGACATCGACTCCGAGCAGACGCTCGCCTGGATCGAGAAGTACTTCGGCTCCATCCCGTCCCACGACGGCAAGCAGCCGCCGCGCGACGGTGCGCTCCCCGAGATCATCGGCGAGCAGTTGCGCGAAGAGGTCCGTGAGGAGGTCCCGGCGCGGGCGCTGATGGCCGCCTACCGGCTGCCGCACGACGGTACCCGGGAGTGCGACGCCGCCGACCTCGCGCTGACCGTGCTGGGCGGTGGCGAGTCCTCCCGGCTGCACAACCGCCTGGTCCGCCACGACCGGACAGCCGTGGCGGCCGGATTCGGGCTGCTGCGGCTCGCCGGTGCGCCCTCGCTCGGCTGGCTGGACGTGAAGACGTCCGGCGGGGTCGAGGTGGCGCAGATCGAGACCGCGGTCGACGAGGAGCTGGCCCGGTTCGTGGCCGAGGGGCCGACGCCCGAGGAAATGGAGCGCGCCCAGGCCCAGTTGGAGCGCGAGTGGCTGGACCGGCTCGGCACGGTCGCGGGCCGTGCCGACGAACTGTGCCGGTTCGCCGTGCTGTTCGGTGACCCGCAGCTCGCCCTGACCGCCGTACAAAGGGTGCTCGACGTCACCGCGGAGGAGGTCCAGGCGGCCGCCAGGGCCCAGCTTCACCCCGACAACCGGGCGGTGCTCGTCTACGAGCCGGTCGAGTCGGCCGAGTCCACCGATGGGGCGGCCGTCGACGAGACGGACGCCGACACCGACGCGCACGAAGGGGCGGACAAGTGACCGACGCTGCCGCGACTGGAGTATCGATGGAGTACCACCCGCAGCCGACCCCGGGCACGGCCAGGCCCTGGGCCTTCCCCGCACCTGAGCGCGGCGCCCTGCCCAACGGGCTCACGGTGCTGCGCTGCCACCGCCCCGGTCAGCAGGTCGTCGCGGTGGAGATCTACCTCGACGCCCCGCTGGACGCCGAGCCCGAGGGCCTCGACGGCGTGGCCACGATCATGGCGCGGGCGCTGTCCGAAGGCACCGACAAGCACTCCGCGGAGGAGTTCGCAGCCGAGCTGGAGCGCTGCGGGGCCACCCTCGACGCGCACGCCGACCACCCCGGCGTCCGGGTCTCCCTCGAGGTCCCGGTCTCCCGGCTGGCCAAGGCGCTCGGTCTGGTCGCCGAGGCGCTGCGGGCACCCGCGTTTTCCGACAGCGAGGTCGAGCGGCTGGTACGCAACCGGCTCGACGAGATCCCGCACGAGCAGGCCAACCCGGCCCGTCGCGCCGCCAAGCAGCTCTCCAAGGAGCTCTTCCCGGCCACCGCGCGGATGTCGCGCCCGCGCCAGGGCACCGAGGAGACGGTGGAGCGGATCGATTCCGCGGCCGTCCGCAGCTTCTTCGAGGCCCATGTCCGCCCGTCCACGGCGACCGCCGTGGTCGTCGGTGACCTCACCGGCATCGACCTGGACGCGTTGCTCGCCGACACCGTGGGCGACTGGTCCGGGAACAGCGCCGAGCCCCGGCCGGTCCCGCCGATCACCGCCGACGACACCGGCCGGGTGGTCATCGTCGACCGTCCCGGAGCCGTGCAGACCCAGCTGCTGATCGGCCGCATCGGCGCCGACCGGCACGACAGCGTGTGGCCGGCCCAGGTCCTCGGTACGTACTGCCTGGGCGGCACGCTCACCTCCCGGCTGGACCGGGTGCTGCGTGAGGAGAAGGGCTACACCTACGGCGTACGGTCCTTCGCGCAGGTCCTGCGGTCGTCGGCGCCGGACTCCGCCTCCGGGGCGACGGGCGCCGCGATGCTGGCCATCAGTGGTTCGGTCGACACGGAATCCACCGGACCGGCGCTCGGCGACCTGTGGACGGTCCTGCGGACGCTGGCGGCCGAGGGACTGACCGACGCCGAGCGCGAGACGGCCGTGCAGAACCTCGTGGGTGTCGCCCCGCTGAAGTTCGAGACGGCGGCGTCGGTCGCGGGCACGCTCGCCGACCAGGTCGAGCAGCACCTCCCGGACGACTACCAGGCGCAGCTCTACGCCCGGCTCGCCGAGACCGGCACGGTCGAGGCGACCGCGGCGGTGGTCAGCGCGTTCCCGGTGGACCGTCTGGTCACGATCCTCGTCGGCGACGCCGCGCAGATCGAGGAGCCGGTCCGGGCGCTGGGGATCGGAGAGGTGTCGGTCGTCACCGGCTGACGTCACGGACAACCGCATATCTGGACAAAGGGAGACCCCACGAGTGACTTCTCGTCGGGGTCATCCCTTTTGTCTGATTTGCTGCATATGGGGCTGTGTGCCCTGTGGGATGTGCTACAAAGCGCCCTGTCCGTTTGGTGAATGAAAGTCCCCCCGCTTAGCGTCGGCAGCGCTGTCCGTCACCCGTATGCCGCATCCGCGGCGCCGGTCAGCTATCGCCGAGTCCCCGTCAGGCGCGAGCCTGGGGAGCCGGGGACCCACGCAGTCCCTGGGGTGAATCGGATGCCTGCGCGCCTCTTGTGGGGCTCGCGGATCCGTAGGAGACCTTCCTGCTCCGAACCCGTCAGCTAACCCGGTAGGCGAGAAGGAAGGAAAGGACCAGCCACTTCATGGCGTTCACCCGCCCCACCGGGAAGCACCGTGCCCCGAACCGTCTGACGCGCAAGAGCGCGCAGATGGCCGGCATCGCAGCTCTGGCCACCACCGGCGTCATCGGTGGGCTGGCCTCTCCGGCGCTCGCCGCCGGCACCGAAGCCCCCTCCGTCAGCGAGACCGGCCTGAACCAGATCATCGCCATCGAGGGCACCCTCGCCGACCAGGTGGCCACCCAGGCAGACGTGCAGAAGCGCCAGGCCGAGGCCGCCGCCAAGGTGAAGGCGGCCGCGAAGGCCAAGGCCGCGGCCGAGGCGAAGGCCGAAGCACGCGCCAAGGCGGCAGCCAAGGCCAAGGCCGAAGCGCGCGCCAAGGCGGCCCGCGAGGCGAAGGCGCGCGCCGCCCGTTCCGCCGAGCGCACCCGCCTCGGTGCCTTCCAGCTCCCGGTTGCCGGTTCGTACGTCACCACCGGCTACAAGTCCAGCGGCTCCCTCTGGTCCTCCGGCCGCCACTCGGGCATCGACTTCCACGCCGCCTCCGGCAGCTCTGTCGTCGCCGTCGGCGCCGGCACGGTCGTCGAGGCCGGCTGGGGCGGCGCGTACGGCAACAACATCGTGCTCCGGATGACGGACGGCACCTACACCCAGTACGGCCACCTCTCGTCGATCGGCGTGTCGGTCGGCCAGAGCGTCGGCGCGGGCCAGCGGATCGGTTTCTCCGGCTCGACCGGCAACTCCACCGGACCGCACCTCCACTTCGAGGCCCGGACCGCACCGTCGTACGGCTCCGACATGGACCCCGTCGCGTACCTGCGCGCCCACGGCGTCACCGTCTGACCGACGCAGCACCTCCGAAGGCCCCGGCTTCCCGCCGGGGCCTTCGGCGTACCCGGACCGTCCCCCGCCGGAGGCGCTTGCCGAACCGTCCTCGGACCAAAAGATATTCATGGATTTCGGCCCGGCGTCGGAAATGCAGCCGCATTGCAATAGAGTCACGGAACAGGCGTCGATCGGCCGCGTTCCGCGGGGATTAAGGCGGAGGTTCGGACATGCGCATTCCGGCGCATTCGGTATGCACGGCAATCCGTGACGACATCGTCTCCGGTGTCTTCGAACGTGGCAGCAGACTCACCGAGGAACTGCTCGCACGCCGTTACGGGGTGTCCCGCGTCCCGGTACGGGAAGCGCTGCGCACCCTGGAGTCCGAGGGTTTCGTGGTCACCCGTCGGCACGCCGGCGCCTGTGTCGCCGAGCCCACCGAGCAGGAGGCCGCCGACCTGCTGGAGGTCCGGATGCTGCTGGAGCCACTGGGTGCGGCGCGCGCCGCGCAGCGTCGCACCGAGGCACACCTCAAAGTCCTCCGCGGCCTGGTCAGGCTCGGTCAGGAGCGGGCCAGGCGGGGCGAGGGCGAGGATCTGCGCTCACTGGGGGGCTGGTTCCACGAGACGCTCGCCCAGGCCTCCGGCAGCCCAGGGCTCATCGCACTGCTCACCCAGCTGCGGCACAAGATCGCCTGGATGTACGCGGTCGAGCAGCCGGCCCGCCCCACCGATTCCTGGGCCGAGCACGGGGCCATCGTGGACGCGGTCGCGCGCGGTGACGCGGAACGGGCCAGGGCGCTGGCCGCGCAGCACGCCGAGCGCGCCACCGCCGTGCACCGGCTGCGGCGCGCGGACCGCGTCCCGGGCCGTGCGCCCGCCCCGCCGCGGCCCGGCCGGGTGAGAACTTCGCAACATGCCGTAAACACCGCGAGCGGCCGGCATTAACACATGCGCCGTATACAAAGAGATGTAATTCGGTGGGGCTTTGTTTCGGCTGCCCGAATTCACTCCGGAAACCTCGGGAACCGACTTGGGAGTGGGCTCGGTGATCGGCGCGGCTCGCGGCTCGCGAAAACGAAAGAGCCGCGGCCCCGGTCAAAGGTGCCGCGGCTCTGCCGCAGAAATACGTCCGGCTGGGACGGGTCGGGAGGTCTGGAATCAGACGGTCTCCGGGAGCTCGTCGAGCCCCTCCGCGACCAGCCGCGCGAGCCGGTCGAGCGCGGCCTCGGAGTCGTCCGCCTCGGACGAGAGCACGATCTCCTCGCCGCCCTGCGCGCCGAGGCCGAGCACCGCGAGCATGGAAGCGGCGTTCACCGGGCTGCCGTCGGCCTTGGAGACCGTCACGGGGACGCCCGACGCCGTGGCGGCACGGACGAAGATGGAAGCGGGGCGGGCGTGCAGGCCCTCGGTCCAACCGACATTGACGCGGCGCTCAGCCATGGTTCTGCCCTTCACGAATCAATGGTTGTCTAGACCAGTCTCTCATGTGGTGCGCGGTGTTCCGCCCGACCCGCGACCCGGTGCCGCAGCCCGTGCCGCAAGGCCGATCGGCCCTCTCAGACTGCCCCGGCCCCGAGCCGTACGCGACCGCTGACCGAGCCGTAGGCTTTGCCCATGCAGCCCACGCCGGAGCAGAGTCCGCATCACGCGTACCCCGACCACTGGGAAGCGGATGTCGTGCTCCGCGACGGTGGCACGGCCCGGATCAGGCCCATCACCACGGACGACGCCGAGCGACTGGTCAGCTTCTACGAGCAGGTTTCTGACGAGTCGAAGTACTACCGGTTCTTCGCCCCTTATCCACGGCTCTCCGCCAAGGACGTGCACCGCTTCACCCATCACGACTACGTCGACCGGGTGGGTCTCGCCGTCACGGTCGGCGGCGAGTTCATCGCCACCGTCCGCTACGACCGGATCGACGCCACCGGCCGGCCCGCCTCCGCCCCCGCCGACGAGGCCGAGGTCGCCTTCCTCGTCCAGGACGCCCACCAGGGCCGCGGCGTGGCGTCGACGCTGCTGGAACACATTGCCGCGGTGGCCCGCGAGCGCGGCATCCGGCGCTTCGCCGCCGAGGTACTGCCCGCCAACAACAAGATGATCAAGGTGTTCCGGGACGCGGGCTACACCCAGCAGCGCAGCTTCGAGGACGGCGCCGTCCACCTCACCCTGGACCTCGAACCGACTGCCGAGTCCCTCGCCGTCCAGCGCGCCCGTGAGCAGCGGGCGGAGGCGCGGTCGGTACAGCGGCTGATCGCGCCGGGTTCGGTCGCCGTCATCGGCACCGGCCGCAACCCCGGTGGGGTGGGCCGCACGGTTCTGCGCAACCTCCTCGCTGCCGGATTCACCGGCCGTACGTACGCGGTGAACAGCGCGTTCGCCGCGGACCAGGCCACGATCGACGGTGTTCCCGCCCACCGCTCCCTCGGCGAGATCAGCGAACCGGTCGACCTCGCGGTCGTCGCCGTGCCCGCCGACCGGGTCCCGGAGGCCGTCACAGACTGCGGCGAGCACGGCGTCCAGGGCCTGGTCGTCCTCTCCGCCGGATACGCCGAGTGGGGGGCCGAAGGCAGGGAACGGCAGCGCGAGCTGGTCCGCCAGGCCCGCTCGTACGGCATGCGCATCATCGGTCCGAACGCCTTCGGCGTCATCAACAACTCCGACGCCGTACGGCTGAACGCCTCACTCGCCCCCGAATCGCCCGCGCCCGGACGCATCGGCCTGTTCACGCAGTCCGGCGCCATCGGCATCGCGCTGCTCTCCGGGCTCTACCGGCGCGGCGCGGGCCTGTCGACGTTCATCTCCGCGGGCAACCGCGCCGACATCTCGGGCAACGACTTCCTGCAGTACTGGTACGAGGACCCGGACACCGACGTCGCCCTGCTGTACCTCGAATCGCTCGGCAACCCACGCAAGTTCACCCGCCTCGCCCGACGCACCGCGGCGGTGAAGCCCGTGGTCGTGGTTAAGGGGGCCCGGCACAGCGGCAGCACCCCACCGGGCCATGCGGTACCGGTCAGCCGGATCCCGGACGCGACGGTCTCCGCGCTCATGCGGCAGGCGGGTGTGATCCGGGTCGACACGGTGACGGAGATGGTCGACGCGGGCCTGCTCCTCGCCGACCAGCCCCTCCCGGCGGGCCCGAGGATCGCCATTCTCGGCAACTCCGAGTCCCTCGGTCTCCTCACGTACGACGCCTGCCTCGCCGAGGGGCTGCGCCCGCGCCCGCCCCGCGACCTCACCACCGCGGCCACCCCGCAGGACTTCCGGGACGCGCTGGCCGAGGCCCTCACCGACAGCAACTGCGACGCGGTGGTCGTGACGGCGATCCCCTGGGTGGGGGAGAACGGTGAAGCGGAATCGGGTGACGGTGAGGTCCTGGCGGCCGCCCTGCGCACCGCCGCGGCCACCGGCCCGGCCAAGCCGGTGGCCGTGGTCCATGTGGAGATCGGCGGCCTGGCCGAGGCACTCGCCGCCGCCACGAGCACGGCCGCGGTGACACCGGCGGCCCGTCCGTCCGCGCCGGACGCCCCGGACGCTTCGGCTGCGCCGGCCGACCGGGCCGTCCCGCCCATCGCCCAGGCCGCGCCGCCGTCCGCCCCGACCGGGCCGGCCACGCCGACCGCCCCCCGCGACCACCTCGCGCAGCAGCGGTCCGCCACGGGCCCGGGCCACACCCCCGCGGAGCCCGCCCCCGTCCTCGGCCGCATCCCCGCCTACCCGGCGGCCGAGCGTGCCGTGCGGGCTCTGGCCGAGGCCGTGAAGTACGCCCAGTGGCGGCGGCAGGCCGCCGTTCCCGGGAAGGTGCCCGAGTTCCTCGACGACACCATCGACGAGGCCGGCGCCGCCGCGCGTATCGACGCGCTCCTCGGGCCCGACCCCGACCCGCGCGGCCGCTCGCTCGGTCACGACGAGGCATGCGAGTTCCTGGGCCGCTACGGCATCACCGTACGACCGACGCTCCCGGCCCCGGACCCGGACGCCGCCGTCGCCGCGGCGGCCCGGCTCGGCTACCCGGTCGCGCTCAAGACCACCGCACCCCACCTGCGGCACCGCGCCGACCTCGGCGGCGTCCGGCTGGACCTTGCCAACGAGACCGCGCTGCGCCGGGCCTACGGCGAGCTGACCGACCTGCTCGGCAAGCCCACCGAGCTCCAGCCCGTCGTCCAGTCCATGGCACCGCGCGGGGTGGACACCGTCGTTCGGGCCACGATCGACCCGGGCGCGGGTGCCGTCCTCTCCTTCGGGCTGGCCGGCGCGCCCTCCGAACTTCTCGGCGACATCGCCCACCGCCTCGTGCCGGCCACCGACCGCGACGCCGCCGAGCTGATCCGGTCCATTCGGGCGGCCCCGGTCCTCTTCGGCTGGCGCGGCTCGGCGCCGGTCGACTCCGCGGCGCTCGAAGAGCTGCTGCTGCGGGTCTCCCGGCTCGTCGACGACCACCCCGAGGTGGTCTCCGTCGCACTGGAACCGGTCGTGGTCGCCACCCAGGGCCTGACCGTGCTCGGTGCCAGCGTCCGGCTGGCGCCGCCCCCCGCCCGCACCGACCTGGGCCCTCGTCGCCTCCCCAACTACTGAAGCCACTGGCCGGCCCGCCCCTGGCCCTTTCGCGCAGCGTCCCCGGCAGCCATCCACCCCCCGTAGGATGGTGCGTATGGCGAAGACCGGTACGACGACCCAGGGGCTGCGCGCGGCGATCGAGCGCAGCGGCTACTACCCGGCCCTTGTGGCCGAGGCGGTGGAGGCCGCCGTCGGCGGCGAGCCGGTCGCGTCGTACCTGGTGCACCAGGAGACCACCTTCGACTCCAACGAGGTGCGCAGGCATGTCACGGTGCTGGTTCTGACCGACAACCGTTTCATCGTCAGCCACACCGACGAGCAGAACGCCGACACCAGCTCCCCGTCGCCGTACGCCACCACTTCCACCGAGTCGGTCAAGCTCGACCGGATCTCGTCGGTCGTGGTCAGCCGTGTGGTGGCCAACCCCGAGAAGTACGTGCCGGGGACACTGCCCCGCGAGGTCGTCCTCACCATCGGCTGGGGTGCGGTCTCCCGGATCGACCTGGAGCCCGCCGCCTGCGGCGACCCCAACTGCGAGGCGGACCACGGCTACACCGGCAGCTCCACCGCCGACGACCTGAGCCTGCGTGTCAGTGAGGCCGGCGACGGCCCCGACACGGTGCGCCAGACCCTTGCCTTCGCCCAGTCGCTCTCCGAGGCGACGGCCGCGGCTGCGACCGCGGCGACCGGCCGCTGATGGCCCATCCGGCCTGGCAGGACCCCGTCCTGCTCCCCCTCGACACGGCGCCCGTCCCGGAGTACGGCAGTGGCTCGCTCGCCGATCTGCTGCCGACGCTCGTCGCCGGACAGGGGGTGCCCGGTTTCACGGCGGCGATCCCCGAGCTCACCCCCGCCGACCGGAACTGCGTCTTCCTGATAGACGGTCTCGGCTGGGAGCAGATCAAGTCCCACCCGGACGAGGCCCCGTATCTGCACTCGCTGCTCGCCACCTCGCGCGGGGGCACCGGCCGTCCGATCACGGCAGGCTTCCCGGCCACCACGGCGACCTCGCTCGCCTCGGTCGGTACGGGGCTGCCGCCCGGCGCACACGGTCTTCCCGGCTACACCGCCCGCAATCCGGAGACCGGCGAGCTGATGAACCAGCTCCGCTGGAAGCCCTGGACCCCGCCGGAGGTCTGGCAGCCGTACCCCACCGTCTTCCGGCTCGCGGACGAGGCAGGCGTGCAGACCACGCAGGTCTCCGCGCCGACCTTCCAGCACACTCCGCTCACCAAGATCGCGCTCAGCGGTGGCACGTTCCACGGCAGGCTCACCGGCGAGGAGCGAATGGACCTGGCCGCGGACCGGCTCGCCGCCGGTGACCGGTCGCTCGTCTACACGTACTACAGCGAGATCGACGGCAAGGGGCACCGCTTCGGCGTCGACTCCGACGCCTGGCGCGGCCAGCTGATGTATGTGGACGGTCTCGTGCAGCGCCTCGCCGAACAGCTGCCGCCGCGTTCCGCCCTGTACATCACCGCGGACCACGGCATGATCGACATTCCGTTCGACGAGCAGTCCCGGATCGACTTCGACGAGGACTGGGAGCTGCGCGCGGGCGTCGCCCTGCTCGGTGGCGAGGGCCGGGCCCGTCATGTGTACGCCGTCCCGGGCGCCGAGGCCGATGTGCTGACCGTCTGGCAGGAAGTGCTCGGTGAACAGTTCTGGGTGGCGAGCCGGGACGAGGCGATCGCGGCCGGCTGGTTCGGCCCGCAGGTCGACGAGCGGGTGTACGGCCGGATCGGCGATGTGGTCGCGGCCGCCCACGACGACGTCGTGGTCACCGCCTCCGTCAAGGAGCCGCACGAGTCCGCGATGGTCGGCATGCACGGCTCGATGACCCCCGTCGAACAGCTCGTCCCGCTCCTCGAAGTGCGTTCCTGACCCGCTCCTCCTGCTCGCCCCACTCCCATTCGAATCGAAAGGTGCTCAACCCCTCATGCCCGAGCTTGTGTTCTTCTCCGGAACGATGGACTGCGGAAAGAGCACGCTGGCGCTGCAGATCGGCCACAACCGGTCGGCCCGCGGTCTGCAAGGTGTGATCTTCACCCGTGACGACCGGGCGGGGGAGGGCAAGCTCTCGTCGCGGCTGGGGCTGGTCACGGAGGCCGTCGAGGCCGATGAGGACATGGATGTGTACGCACACCTCGTCGACCACGTCACCCGCGGCGGCAGGGCGGACTACGTGATCGTGGACGAGGCCCAGTTCCTCGCCCCCGTACAGATCGACCAGCTCGCGCGGGTCGTCGACGACCTCGGTCTGGACGTTTTCGCGTTCGGGATCACCACCGACTTCCGGACCAAGTTGTTCCCCGGGTCACAGCGCCTCATCGAGCTGGCCGACCGGGTCGAGACCCTTCAGGTCGAAGCGCTCTGCTGGTGCGGTGCACGGGCCACGCACAACGCCCGCACCGTGGGCGGCGAGATGGTCGTCGAAGGCGCCCAGGTCGTGGTGGGGGATGTCAACCAGCTGGCGGGCGAGGTGGGTTACGAGGTGCTGTGCAGGCGCCACCACCAGCGCAGGATGACCAGCGCGACGGCCCGCGCGGGCGCACTGTCGCCGGATGTCCTGCCGGTCACGCCGGGCTGAGCCGCCGCCTGCGGGCCGCAGGGACGCCACCCGTTGCCTGCCCCGTCGCGGTCCGCTTGACGTGTCGGAGTTTTCCGACGCATCATGGTGGGCATGGCGGTAGCAGATGTGTTCAGTGCTCTGGCCAACCCGGTGCGGCGCACGCTCCTGGAGGCTCTCCGCGACGGCCCACGCGCGGCGGGAGATCTCGCCGGCGCGTTCGAGCTGAGCAGGCCCGCGGTCTCCGAGCATCTGGCGGTGCTCAGAGGTGCGGGGCTGGTGCGTGAGGAACCGCGGGGGCGGTACCGCTACTACCACCTGGAAGCAGCCCCCCTGGCCGAAGCGGTCGAGTGGCTGCATCCCTTCGAACGTTACTGGCGGGCCCGGATGGGCGCGCTGAGCGACCTGATCGACGAGGAGAACCGATGACCGGAGCAGAGCCGTCCGTCATTCATTGCGACCAGTTCATCGCCCATCCGCCGGCGGCGGTCTGGCGGGCACTGACCGACCCCGAACTGCACGCGCGGTGGTGGGCCGCCGGTGATGTGCGGCCGGTGGTGGGGCACCGCTTCACCCTGGACATGGGCCCCTGGGGGCAGCAGGCCTGCGAGGTGCTCGCCGTCGAGCCCGAGCGCCTCCTGCGCTACAGCTTCGCCCCCGATTCGCTGGACACCACGATCACCTGGCGGCTTGATGCCGAGGGGACAGGCACCCGGCTGTTCCTGGAACACGCGGGGTTCGACCTCGACTCGCCTCTGGGTAAAGCGGCGTTCGACGGCATGGGCGAGGGGTGGCCGGGCGTCCTGCGGGGCATCGAACCGGCGCTCGGGGACCGGTAAGGGGTCCGCACGAACGGAAGAGGCCCGGACGGTGCGGTGATCGGCGGTGCGGGATCAGCTGTCCGCCGACCGTACGATCGTGAAGACCGCGCCCTCCGGGTCCGCGACCGTCGCCACTCGGCCGCTCGATCCCTCCCGCGGCGGCTGCAGCACATGCCCGCCGAGGTCCACCACCTGCGCGGCGGCTTCGTCGGTGTCGGTGACCTCGAAGTACGTCATCCAGTGCGGACCCCGGTCGCGCGGCAGCGCGCGGCCGACGCCGTGCAGCGAGGCCACCGGGCGGCCGTCCAGATGCAGCGTCTGGTAGTCGAAGTCGGCCGAGACGACCGCTTCCGGCTCGAATCCGAAGACCGCCTGGTAGAACTTGGCGACCGTCGAGGTCTCGCTGGTCACCAGCTCGTTCCAGACCGGGGTTCCGGGAGCGCCCGCGAGCGCCGTACCGATGTGCGCCGCGGCCTGCCAGATCCCGAAAACGGCCCCGCTCGGGTCGGAGACGATGGCCATCCGGCCCGCTTCGGCCGCGTCGAGCGGCCCGACGCCGACCGTCCCGCCGCAGGAGCGGATCGTCTCCGCCGTCACGTCGGCGTCGTCGGTGGCCAGGTATGTCGTCCAGGCGACCGGCAGGTGCCGGTCGGGCGGCAGCTGTCCGATGCCCGCGACCTCTTTCCCGTCGATCAACGCGCGGACGTAGGGGCCCAGCTGGTCCGGGCCGGGCACGAACTCCCAGCCGAACAGGTCGGCGTAGAACTCCTGCGTCGTACACAGACCGTGCACGATCAAGCTCACCCAGCAAGGTGTTCCGGGTGTGCGCCGGGCGGCAGCCTCGGTCATCGTCACTCTCTTCTCGGACCATCGTGGTGGCCGTACGGGGGGAACGGGGCCGACGCGCCGACCGGCGGTGCGAGAGGTGTGCGCCCCGTGCAGATGCTTGCACCACCCGGCGCGCGATGCGTCCCGGCCGCGCCGCATTTTCCGGTATGTCGAGAGAGGAAACCCGGTTTATTGCGATGTGTCCGCTTCACCGCTGTTACGGGTGGGACGCCTCCTGCGCGAGGATGGCACCCATGAAGCCCATCATCTCCGCATCCGAATGCATGAGCGAATCGGCGGGGCCACGTCCGCCGGTGCTCCTGGACGTACGTTGGCAACTCGGCGGTCCGCACGGCCTCCCCGACTACGAGGCCGGGCACATCCCGGGCGCGGTCTTCGTCGATCTGGACGCGGAACTTGCCGGACCCGCAGGCAGCGGCGGCCGTCATCCGCTGCCGGACCCGGAGGAATTCGGTGCGGCGATGCGCCGCGCGGGCGTCAGCCGGGACACTCCCGTGGTGGTCTACGACGGCGGTCAGGGCTGGGCCGCCGCGCGCGCCTGGTGGCTGCTGCGCTGGACGGGACACCGTGATGTCCGCGTGCTGGACGGCGGTCTCGCCGCGTGGCAGGGCGAGCTCTCCACCGAGACGCCCACCCCTGCCGAGGGCGACTTCAGGCCGGTGCCGGGGGCACTGCCCCTGCTGGACGCCGACGGCGCCGCGGCAACCGCCCGCTCCGGCCTGCTGCTCGACGCCCGGGCCGCGGAGCGCTACCGAGGCGATGTGGAGCCGATCGACCGGGTCGGTGGTCATATCCCGGGCGCGGTGTCGGCCCCGACCGCCGAGAACGCCGGTGTCGACGGGCGGTTCCTGCCCGCAGAGGTGCTGGCGGCCCGATTCAAGGGGCTCGGCACGGACGGCGCGCCGGAGGTCGGTGTCTATTGCGGCTCCGGCGTCTCCGGCGCGCACGAGGTGCTGGCCCTGGCCGTCGCCGGGATTCCCGCCGCACTGTACGCGGGCTCCTGGTCCGAGTGGTCCGCCGACGAGTCCCGGCCGGTCGCCAAGGGCCCCGATCCGCAGTAGTGGCGTCGGTTCCGCCCGTAACCGGAACTGCGGTAATTGGTTCCGGTCGGATGGACAGAGAGCGCGAGGGCCCGTACGCAGCGGCGTACGGGCCCTCGTCATGCCACGGTCACCCTCGTCAGTCCTGCTTCTTGCGGCGGGTACCGAAGACGATCTCGTCCCAGCTCGGCACCGCGGCCCGGCGGCCCGGACGGACGCCGTCCGCCTCGGCCTGGCGGTCCGTCGTGCCGGTCAGCCGGTCGCGGTGGCCGGCCACCGCTCGCGGCATCAGCACATCCGCGTAGGCCGAACCGGCGCCTGCGGAAGCCGCCGCAGCCGGAGGCTCGTCGGCCTCCGGCTCCTGTGCGGCAGGAGTGGCCGTCGGTGGCTCGGGCGGCGCGGGCCGCTCCGGCACCACCATGTCGCCACGGAAGCTCGGCACTGCCTCCAGCAGGCTGGTCAGCGAGTCGCGCTCACTGGCCGAGGCGCTGACGACGTGCTCGTCCGGCTCGGGCGGGGGTGGCGGAGCGGGCCGTTCCATCTGGCGGTCGAGGGCACGGTCCAGCGGCCGGTCGCGCGGCAGCCGCGCGATCCGCGGCACGAACGGGAAGCTCGGCTCCGGCGCGGCGACATCGTCCGTCTCGCCGATCAGTGAACGCGCCTCGTCGTCCACGGCCTGCACCAGCCGGCGCGGCGGGTCGTACGTCCAGCTCGCCGAATGCGGCTCGCTCGCGACCCGGTACACGAGCAGGACTTCCCAGGTCCCGTCGTCACGGCGCCACGAGTCCCACTGGACGGTTTCCTTGTCGGCGCCGCGCAGCAGGAGTCGTTCCTGCACCGCCTCGCCGAGCTGGGGGCCGGTGTTCTCGCCGGGACGGCGCACGGGAGTCTTCCGGGCCCGCTCGGCCATGAAGGCACGCTCGGCGAGCACGGGGCCCTCGAAGCGGCGGACACGGTCGACCGGAATTCCGGCGAGCTGAGCGACCTCCTCGGCGGAGGCACCGGCTCGTATCCGGGCCTGGATGTCGCGGGGGCGGAGGTGGCTCTCCACCTCGATCTCGATCTGGCCGAGCCGCGCGCGGTCGTTGCGCACGGCGGCGCGCAGCCGTTCGTCGATCGGAAGCGTGTACTCCGTGCTGTCCGCAGCCTTGAGCACCAGTCGTGTGCCGTCGTTGGAGACGGCCACGACACGCAGTTCGGGCATGGGGACCTCCCGGGTGGTGCCTGCCGACGTCACGTGCGTCGCTGCTTCCGCTAGTCGAGTGTGGCCTGCCCGGGTGCAGCCTGCCACAACATTGCCGTGTTGCCCGGCGTGTCGGGCGTGAGCCCTTGATCGCCGGTATGACACGGTGACCTGATGTGCGACGCTGAGTGACGACTTGTCACCCTGCGTAGCTGGCCTCCGTGCGATGCCGTGGCGCCGCCGGATCGAGTGCCTCCTTCGGCCCCCTCCCGAAGATCCCGGACGCCACGCGGGAGTCCGGCCCCAGGGCTCGCCACAGTACTCCATTCGGGCCATGTGGGTGGACCGGCGCGCCGCCGAAGTTCTCGTCAGGCACGGGAGTTCAGCTACCCACTTGGCCGCGATATGCCCATGATGCGTGTCCTGCTTCACAGAATCGCCTGAAGTGGAACCATTTACTTCGCCCAATTGTCCCTTCCTGTTGCATGGTGGGAGAGATGTCAATCAAGGGCTGGGAATGGTGCAGAAGCCGGAAACTGACATAGAACCCAAGGAAAGGCGTATAGATCTGAACGTGCCGCAGGTGGCGGGGAGCGCCGTGGCAGCGGTCGCGGCAGCCGTGGCGGCCTCGCAACTGGGCGTGTACGGAACGATTCTCGGAGCCGGAGTGATGAGCGTCGTCGCTACCTGCGGCGGTTCCGTCTTCCAGCACTTCTTCCGCCGTACGGGTGAGCAGATCCGTGAAGTCACGGTATATACGCGGGAGACGCGGGACACCCGTGGGGTGCGCGAGGCGTATGGACAGGGAAGCGGGCGACGGATGCCGGACGCATCCGTGGACGCCACAACGGTGCTGCGTACGGTGACGGCCGATCCGAACCGTACGCAACTGCTGGAGCCGCTCACCGGCAACGGGACCCGGTTGCTCGCGTCGTATCCGGCAGGCACGGGCGAGGAGTTCACCGCGTCCACCACCCACGGCACCCGGATCCGCGGCTGGAAGCGGCCTGTGCTCGGCGCGGTGGCGGTCTTCGCCGTGTCGATGGCCGGCATCACCTCGTACGAGCTGATCTCGGGCAACGATCTGAGTGGTGGTCAGGGAACGACCGTCGGCTCCGTCGTGCGTGGTGGGGCCGAAGGCCCGCGGCACGACGACCCGGCGCCTTCGGTCAGCGGCGACCCGGGGCAGGGGCGGACGCCGGGTCAGGAGAGCGGCGGGACGCCGGGCACGGACTCGCAGGACGGGCAGAGCCGGAGCCCGGACGCGGGAGAGGGGGACCGTCCCACGACCGAACCGGCGCCCACTCCCACACCGTCGAGCCCGGGTGACGACGAGACGGCTCCGGCCCCCACGCCCACCCCGACGCCGAGCGGCGACGGCAGCAGCGTCGCCCCGGACTCCACCGGCGCGGGCATCGCCCCGGGGCAGGAGGGCCCCGCCACGACCGGCACGGACGCCGGTGGTCGCTGACGCGGCTGCCGGCGTGGTCAGTCGCCCAGGATCCGGCGCAGGTAGTCGTTGCCGAACAGCCGGCCCGGGTCGAGCCGGTCGCGTACGGCGGTGAACTCACCGAACCGCGGATACACCCCGGCCAGGTACTCGGCATCGCGGGTGTTGACCTTCCCCCAGTGCGGGCGGCCGCCATGGGCGGTCATGATCCGCTCGACCGCGGTGAAGTACGCCTGGTAGGGCGTGCCCTTGTAGAGATGGACGGCGATGTAGGCGCTCTCCCGGCCCGAAGCCGTGGAGAGCGCGATGTCGTCCGCGGGTGCCGTGCGGACCTCCACCGGGAAGCTGATCCGCAGCGGTGAACGGTCGACCATCGCCTTGAGCTCGCGGAGCGCGTCGACGGCGGCCTCGCGCGGAAGGGCGTACTCCATCTCCACGAAGCGGACCCGGCGCGGGCTGGTGAAGACCTTGTACGGGATGTCGGTGTACGTACGGGCCGACAGGGCGCGGCTGGAGAGCCTGGCGATCGACGGGATGGCTGCGGGGACCGCCCGGCCGAGCGAACAGGCCATCTGGAAGATCCCGTTGGAGAGGAGCTCGTCGTCGATCCAGCCGCTGAACTTGCCGGGCGGAGCGGCGGGACCCGCGCTGCGGTTGTTGCGCTTGGTGTTGCAATTGCCGGTGTGCGGGAACCAGTAGAACTCGAAGTGTTCGTTCTCGGCGACCAGCTGATCGAAGTCGGTCGTGACCTGGTCGAAGGTCATCGGCTCCTCACGGGCCGTCAGCAGGAAGACCGGTTCCACGGCGAATGTGATCGCCGTGATGACACCCAGCGCGCCGAGCCCGATCCGGGCGACCGCGAAGACGTCGGCGTTCTCCTTCTCGGAGCAGGTCAGTACCGTGCCGTCCGCCGTGACCAGTTCCAGGGCGCGGATCTGGGCCGATATGGACGCCGAGTCGCGGCCGGTGCCATGGGTGCCGGTCGAGGTGGCCCCGGCGACCGTCTGCTCCATGATGTCGCCCATGTTGGTGAGCGACAGGCCCTCCCGGGCGAGCGCGGTGTTCAGCCGCTTCAGCGGGGTGCCGGCCTCGACGGTCACCGTCATAGCCTTGCGGTCGATCTCCCGGATGCCGGTGAGCAGATCGGGGCGGATCAGGAGGCCGTCGGTGGCCGCGGTCGCGGTGAACGAGTGGCCGGTGCCGACCGGCTTCACCTTCAGACCGTCCTCGGAGGCCGTTCGCAGGGCCTGCACCAGCTCGTCGACGGACGCGGGGGAGGCGGTCCGTGCCGGACGGGCGGTGACATTGCCCGCCCAGTTACGCCACGCGCTCGTCGTCGTCCGTGCGTAGGTGTCGGTCATCTTCCCCGCGCCTCCCCGTAGGAACCGGCTCGGCCAGCCGGCGATACCCCAGGAACGCCACCGCGGCCGCGAGCGCTCCCGCCACGACGGGCACCACGTACCCCGCCGCGGCCCCGGACGCGTCGACCACCCAGCCTGCGGCCGAGGAGCCGAGCGCCACACCGACAGCGAGCCCGGTACCGGTCCAGGTCATGCCCTCGGTCAGCTTGGCGCGTGGTACGTGCTGCTCGACGAGGGCCATGGTGGTCACCATCGTCGGTGCGATGGCGAGGCCCGCGACAAAGAGCGCCACGGCCAGGAACGGCAGGTTCCCGGCCAGTTGGAGGGGGATCATACTCACGGCCATCGCGCACACCCCCACCAGCCACCTGGTGGCCGGCTTCCCCTTGAGGCTCAGCAGCCCGAAAACGGCTCCGGCCAGGCACGACCCCAGCGCGTACACGGCCAGCACCAGGCTCGCCGCGGCCTTGTGACCGTGCTCCTCGGCGAAGGCCACCGTCACCACATCGACCGCCCCGAAGATCGCACCGGTCGCCACGAAGGTGGCCACGAGCACCTGAAGACCGGAGGAGCGCAGCGCCGAGCCGCTGCTGTGCTGCTCGCGGGGGTGCGGCACCGGCTCCGTGGCGCGCTGGGCGGTCAGCCAGAAGACGCCGACGAGCAGGAAACCGGCGGCCAGCAGCGGACCCGCCTCGGGGAACCAGGCGGTGGACAGGCCGATCGAGACGATCGGCCCGAAGATGAAGCACACCTCGTCGACGATCGACTCCCACGAGTACGCGGTGTGCAGCTGCTGCGGCGAACCGTGGTAGATCTCCGCCCAGCGGGCCCGGGTCATCGCACCCACGCTGGGGACGCAGCCGGCGCCCGCCGCGAAGACGAAGAGCGTCCAGTCCGGCAGCCGCTGCTGTGCGCAGATCAGAAGACCGGCCACCGCGGCTATCGCGACCAGGGTGACCGGACGCAGGACGCGCCGCTGCCCGTGCCGGTCGACGAGCCGGGACACCTGCGGGCCGAGCACCGCGGCCGACATGGCCAGCGTCGCGGAGAGCGCGCCCGCGAGCCCGTACCGGCCGGTGATCTGGGACACCATGGTCACCACGCCGATGCCCATCATGGACAGCGGCATCCGGCCGAAGAAGCCGGCCGCCGAGAACCCCTTGGTGCCGGGGGCGGCGAATATCGCACGGTAGGGACTGGGCAAGCGAGGCTCCGGTACAGCGAGGTCATGCACGGGTGTAATGCGTGAAGGTGGCTGCTACAGCTTACGGGCGGCCAACTGCGCAGGACACCGCGGCAGGTGCCCGACAGGCGCGCCGGTGGACGTCGGTCGACGCGCTGTCACAGGCGGGTGGCAGGATCGTTCCCATGTCCGATCTGTGCGCCCCCGCTCCCTACGACGCCCTGCTGCTGCTCTCCTTCGGCGGACCCGAAGGTCCGGATGACGTGGTCCCGTTCCTGGCGAACGTGACGCGCGGCCGCGGCATCCCCGAGGAGCGGCTCAAGGAGGTCGGCAAGCACTACTTCCTGTTCGGCGGCGTCAGCCCGATCAACGCCCAGAACAGGGCCCTGCTGGACGCCCTGCGCAAGGACTTCGCGGAACACGGGCTCGATCTGCCGGTGTACTGGGGCAACCGCAACTGGGCCCCGTACCTCACCGACACCCTGCGCGAGATGGTCGCCGACGGGCACCGCCGCGTCGCCGTCCTCGCCACCAGCGCCTACGCCTCGTACTCCGGATGCCGTCAGTACCGCGAGAACCTCGCCGAGTCGCTGGCCGTGCTGGAGGCCGAAGGGCTGCCGGTGCCACGCGTCGACAAGCTCCGGCACTACTTCAATCACCCCGGCTTCGTACGGCCCATGGTGGACGGCGTACTGAAGTCGCTGGCCGATCTTCCCGAGGACGTCAGGGCCGGGGCGCACCTCGCCTTCACCACGCACTCCATCCCCACCTCCGCCGCCGAGACCTCAGGTCCCGAGGAGACGCACGGCGACGGTGGCGCCTATGTGGCCGAGCATCTCGACGTCGCACGGCTGATCGTCGACGCGGTCCGTGAGCAGACGGGCACCGACCACCCGTGGCGGCTCGTCTACCAGTCGCGCAGCGGTGCCCCGCACATCCCGTGGCTGGAGCCCGACATCTGCGACCACCTGGAGACGCTCCACGGGGACGGCGTGCCCGCCGTGGTGATGGCCCCCATCGGCTTCGTCTCGGACCACATGGAAGTCCTGTACGACCTCGACACCGAGGCCACCGCGAAGGCCGCCGAGCTCGGCCTGCCCGTCCGCCGGTCCGCGACGGTCGGCGCCGACCCGCGGTTCGCCGCGGCCGTGCGCGAGCTGGTGCTGGAGCGCGCCGCCACCGACCAGGGACGCCCGGTGGAGCGGTGCGCGCTCGGGGCGCTCGGCCCGAGCCACGACCTCTGTCCCGTCGGCTGCTGCCCGGCCCGTGCCCTCAAGCCCGCCGCGGCGGGCGCCGACAGTCCCTACGCCTAGGAGCGCTGTACCGCTGTGACCCCTGTGTCCTCTGTGACCGACCCCGCCCTGTCCGAACTGCTCGACCTCGCACGGGAGGCTGCCCGGCGCGCCGGTGCGCTGCTGCGCGACGGCCGCCCCGCCGATCTGGGCGTGGCCGCGACGAAGTCGAGCCCCATCGATGTCGTCACCGAGATGGACATCGCAGCCGAGAAGCTGATCACCGGCTTCCTTGCCGAGCACCGCCCCCAGGACGGGTTCCTCGGTGAGGAGGGCGCCAGCTCCGCGGGCAGCAGCGGCGTCCGCTGGGTCATCGACCCGCTCGACGGCACCGTGAACTACCTCTACGGACTGCCGACATGGGCCGTCTCGATCGCCGCCGAGCGGAACGGCGAGCGGGTCGTGGGCGTGGTGGAGGCCCCGATGCGCGGCGAGACGTACTTCGCGGTCGTCGGCGGCGGTGCGTACGCAAACGGCGGGGCGTACGGCGAGGGTGCCGCGCTGCGCAGCCGGCCCGCGCCGCCGCTCGATCAGGCGCTGGTCTCCACCGGCTTCAACTACGTCACAGACGTCCGTAGGCATCAGGCGGATGTCGTCCAGCAGCTGATCCCGAAGCTGCGCGACATCCGGCGCGGCGGCTCGGCCGCCATCGATCTCTGCGACGTCGCCGCCGGCCGGCTGGACGGCTACTACGAGCGCGGCCTCCACCCCTGGGACCTCGCGGCCGGTGACCTGATCGCCCGGGAGGCGGGCGCCCGCACCGGCGGGCGGCCCGGGCTGGCCGCCGACGGCGAGCTGACGCTGGCCGCCACGCCGGGTGTCTTCGAGCCTCTGCAGGCGCTGCTGGAGGAGCTGGGCGCCTGGCACGACTGACAGCACCGTCGGCGAAGCCCCTGGTCCGGGCTGCGGCGGACCGCCACGGACGGCACAGGGCCCCGGCGTCGCCAGCGACGCCGGGGCCCTGTGCCGACGACTCAGACGGCCGTGGCGCCGATTTCGACGCCGTGTTCGGCGGCCAGACGGTGCAGGTCGTCGAGTTCTCCCTGCTCGACGTCCGCGAGGAAGTCGTCGCCCGTCTCACGAGCACGGGTGAGGTCGGACTCAGTCGTTCTGATTCGTTGCAGCAGACCTGCGGTGAAAGCGTCCATAGTGCGCCCCCTCATCGTGGGTCGGTGGCACGGGGGTGTGCCCGGGTTTCCCTCCGCCGAGGGCGGTAGGGCGGGTGATCACGCACTCTCCGGGGGACGGAGCGGCCGTGGAGTGCCACATACATGGCGTGATCGCGGGTGTGAATTCGTCCTCCCCAGCCCCAGGCTCAGAGAAACCTCAACTGGCCCGGAAATCCGGTGAATTCCCGGAAGCCGCAGGTCGTGCCGCGCCGCCTTACCGCCGGTTTATACGCGTTGCGGGCAGGATGGTGCCGCACAGACAGTGCTGCTGAGCGGCCCCGGATCACGGTCCGTGCGCTCATTCGGACGTTCTGAAGTTTCAAGGGAAGGACAGCGCCGTGCGCGTACTCGTCGTGGAGGACGAGCAGCTGCTCGCCGATGCGGTGGCCACCGGACTGCGCCGGGAGGCCATGGCCGTCGACGTCGTGTACGACGGTGCGGCCGCCCTGGAGCGCATCGAGGTCAACGACTACGACGTGGTGGTGCTGGACCGGGACCTCCCCCTGGTGCACGGCGACGACGTCTGCCGTCGCATCGTCGAGCTGGGCATGCCGACCCGGGTGCTCATGCTCACCGCATCCGGGGACGTCAGCGACCGTGTGGAGGGCCTGGAGCTCGGCGCCGACGACTATCTGCCCAAGCCGTTCGCCTTCAGCGAGCTGACCGCGCGGGTACGGGCCCTCGGGCGCCGTACGACGGTCGCGCTGCCGCCCGTCCTGGAGCGCGCCGGCATCAAGCTGGACCCCAACCGCCGCGAGGTCTTCCGGGACGAGCACGAGATCCAGCTCGCGCCGAAGGAGTTCGCCGTGCTGGAGGTGCTCATGCGCAGCGAGGGAGCGGTCGTCTCGGCGGAGCAGCTGCTGGAGAAGGCCTGGGACGAGAACACCGACCCGTTCACCAACGTCGTGCGGGTGACGGTCATGACGCTGCGCCGCAAACTCGGAGAGCCGCCGGTGATCGTCACCGTGCCCGGCTCCGGCTACCGGATCTGACGGCCGGTGTCCGCCGCCCCGGCGCCGCCCACGGCGCCCCCGAAGCCCACCTGGGACCCCAAACAGCTGGAGCCCCCGTACCCCTGGCTGCGCCCGACCATCCGGATACGGCTCACCCTCCTGTACGGCGGGATGTTCCTGATCGCCGGCATCCTGCTGCTGTCGATCATCTACATGCTGGCCGCACAGGCCCTGCACGTGGGCAGCGAGCTGCCGTTCAAGATCGTCAGCGGCCAGGTGTCCAGCGACGTGTGCAACCTGTCCGGTGAGGGATCGTCGCCGAGCGCTGTCAACGCGGCCATGAACTCGTGCGTCAACCATCAGCGGCAGCAGGCGCTCGACACGCTCCTGAACCGCTCGCTGCTGGCCCTCGTCGGCCTGAGCGTCATCGCCTTCGCCTTCGGCTACGCCATGGCGGGGCGGGTGCTCTCCCCGCTGGGCCGGATCACCAGGACCGCCCGCCAGGTCGCCGGTACGGACCTGTCCCGGCGGATCGAGCTGGACGGTCCGGACGACGAGCTCAAGGAGCTCGCCGACACCTTCGACGACATGCTCGACCGGCTGGAACGGGCCTTCACCGCACAGCAGCGGTTCGTCGGGAACGCCTCGCACGAGCTGCGCACCCCGCTCGCGATCAATCGCACGCTGCTGGAGGTCCATCTCTCCGACCCGCAGGCGCCGCCGGAGCTCCAGCAGCTCGGCAAGACCCTGCTGGCCACCAACGAGCGCAGCGAACAGCTGGTCGAGGGCCTGCTGCTGCTCGCCCGGAGCGACAACCAGATCATCGAGCGAAAACCGGTCGACCTGGCCGAGGTCGCTTCCCGGGCCCTCGACCAGACGCGCGGCGAGGCCGAGGAGAAGGGCGTCGAGTTCCGTGGCGAGATCGTGCCCGCCGTCGTCCAGGGCAACGGTGTGCTGCTGGAGCGGATCGCGCTGAACCTCGTGCAGAACGCCGTGCGCTACAACGTCCCGGAGGAGGGCTGGGTGGAGGTCACCACCGAGCTGCAGCCGGGGCAGGCGGTGCTGGTGGTCTCGAACACCGGCCCGGTGGTGCCGGCGTACGAGATCGACAACCTCTTCGAGCCCTTCAGGCGGCTCCGTACGGAGCGAACGGGCAGCGACAAGGGGGTCGGGCTCGGCCTGTCGATCGCACGGTCCGTGGCGCGCGCTCATGGCGGCCGTATCATCGCGGAGCCCCGTGAGGGTGGTGGTCTCGTGATGCGCGTCACCCTGCCTGTCTGAGAGGCTGGTCCGAGCGATTCGCACACAGATCGCCCTGTTCGCTTTGAGCGGAATTTTCGGGACCCGTGCCCGGAAGAGCCGTGTGTGATCGATCACAGGAGCGAATTTCGAACCATCCACGCTCCGTGATCAGGCCTCCCACCAAAAATCCGGCAAAAGTCGGGGTTTTCGGGGGTCGATATCACGGGAAGTACACGGGGTGGCGCCCGTGAAGCATGGCGCTCGGACCGTGTACGGTCCCCTTCGCCACCCAAGCCGATCGCTCTCGAGAGGTCCGCTCGGGTGTCGATTGAGTAACAGACCTTGATGTGAGGCAAAATCTCCGCCTCGGGTCGGGCACAAGTCCGGCCTCTCACGCGTTACGTGCGCTGAGACACCGCAGACACCCAGAGGGGGAGTGCGACAAATGGCAACGGATTACGACACCCCACGCAAGACCGATGACGACGTCGACCAGGACAGTCTTGAAGAGCTCAAGGCACGTCGGAGCGACAAGACGGCGTCCGCCGTCGACGTCGACGAGTTCGACGCGGCCGAAGGACTGGAGCTGCCCGGCGCAGACCTGTCCAATGAGGAGCTCGCTGTAAGGGTTCTGCCCAAGCAGGCCGATGAGTTCACGTGCATGAGCTGCTTCCTCGTGCACCACCGGAGCCAGCTGGCCCGCGAGAAGAACGGCCAGCCGATCTGCCGCGACTGCGACTAGGTTCGGTCGGCCGTGGCAGGCGACACACCGTTCCGGAAGCGGCGCTTGTGGCGTAAGAGGTCGTCGGAGGCGTATCAGGGCGGTACAGGCCCGGTGGAAGGCGTAGCAGCGCCTGCCGAGCGGTCCGCCCTGCCACTCCCTCCGGGCGAGTCTGACGACGAGCGGGGCCGCTGGGCCTCGCTCGAAGCAGTGGAAGCCGCCATCGCGGCAGAGGTGGCACGAGCAGGGCAAGTAGCAGCACCAGCAGTCGACGCGGCCGAGCAGCAGGTCGACACGACGGAGCCCGTGACCGGGGCAGGCCGTCTGCATTCAGTGAAACGGGGCGTCCGCAAGAGCGGGGAGAGCGCCAGGGCGGCGATCGGTCATATCGCCGACCGGATCATCGAAACGGCTCCCCGCGTCCCTGTGCGCGACCTTGCCACCCTGCGCCGGCAGTTCCCGGGACTCGGTCCCGAGGAGCTCGCCGACAAACTCATCGCAGGCGCGAGCAAGGGCACGGCCACCGTAGGCGCCGGTATCGGGGCGGCGGCCATGATGCCCGTACCGCCGGCCATGCTCGCCGAGCTGGCCGCGGAGATCACCGGCGTGGCCGCGATCGAGATGAAGCTCGTGGCCGAACTGCACGAGGTCTACGGTCAGCGCCCGCCGGGCGGCCTCACCCAGCGCAGCACCGCGTACCTCACCTCCTGGACGGAGGAGCGCGGCATCGACGCCAGCCACCCCACGACGATCAATGCGGCGCTGGGCGGCCAGATGAAGCGGGAGCTGCGCCAGCAGATCATGAAGCGCATGGCGCGCGATCTGCCGAACCTGATCCCGTTCATGGTCGGCGCCGCCGTCGGCGCGATGATGAACCGCCGCGACACGAAGAAGCTTGCCGAGCGGGTCAGGAAGGACCTGCGCAAGCGCCAGGTCCCCTGGGACCGGCTTCCGGAGCAGCCGCCGCTGGAGCGGCCCCGGAAGCTGCACAAGGACCTCCCGAAGGAGATCGAGGGCTGAGCCCTCCCGCGCCCCGGCAGCCGCCGGCCGCGCGTCCTACGCCCGAACCGCCGTGAGCGCAGCCACCAGGGCCTGCGGCTCCCGGGTCGACAGATACACGTACGGGGTCGGGTCCTGCGGGTCCGTGACCTCCACCCGTACCGCTGTGGGGATGTAGCTGCGCAGCAGCATGAACGCGCGCGTGTCCGCCTTGTACGAGCGCCACGCGCGCGCCTCCTCGGCGTCCAGCGCCTCGGCCGCGCCGAGCGCCGACACCGGGATCCGGGCGTCGCCGGCGACCAGGGCGCCCGCCACCACCCGGATCCGGGCGGAGCCGTACGAGCTGACGGCGAGCGAGGCCAGGGCCGTGCCGCCGACCAGACCGGCCAGCAGCGGCAGGGTGCCGAGGGGCAGCAGCATCAGGGCGCAGGCGACGCCGATCAGGAAGGCGATGAGCCACCACGAACGGGGCGCGGTCAGACGTTCGTCGAAAGGCGGGGTGGAAGGCTGCATGAACCCAAGCTTGGCACGGCGCGACCTGCGGGTACCCGCGCGGGTAAGGTCTGCGCCTGTGAGTGGAACATCTGCGGCTCTGAAGCCACCGGCCGGCGCGGTGAAACCGGACCGGCACCCCGACGCCCCGGCCCCCGGCGAGCTCCTCGGTTCGCACTACGAACACTGTTTCGGTTGCGGCGGGGGGCAGGCACACGGCCTGCACCTCCAGGCGCGGGCCGGCGAGGGTGTGAGTGTCACCGCCGAGTTCACCGTGAAGCCCGCACACCAGGGCGCTCCGGGACTGGCGCACGGCGGCGTACTGGCCACCGCGCTGGACGAGACGCTCGGCTCGCTGAACTGGCTGCTGCGGGTGATCGCGGTGACCGGACGGCTGGAGACCGACTTCGTGCGTCCGGTGCCGGTGGGCACCGTGCTGCACCTGGACGCCGAGATCACCGCCGTGCACGGCCGGAAGATCTACTCCCGTGCGACCGGCCGGATCGGCGGCCCGGACGGGCCCGTCGCGGTCCGCGCCGAGGCCCTCTTCATCGAGGTCAAGGTCGACCACTTCATCGAGAACGGCCGCCCGGCCGAGAT
This sequence comes from Streptomyces sp. NPDC005262, assembly GCF_042872425.1. Taxonomy (NCBI): domain Bacteria; kingdom Bacillati; phylum Actinomycetota; class Actinomycetes; order Kitasatosporales; family Streptomycetaceae; genus Streptomyces; species Streptomyces sp. NPDC005262. Next base: position 142,247 of record NZ_JBIAKK010000011.1, on the reverse strand, counting down.
CCAGGCCGCGATGGCCGACCCGGACCAGTCCAAGCGTGTCCGCGCCTTCGAGGTGAACCCGTGATGCGCCATCCCGTCGACGTACTTATTCGCCGGGTCGATCCGGAGGTGCCGATTCCGGCATATGGGCACCCGGGCGACGCGGGGGCCGACCTGGTGACCACCGAGGCCGCCGAACTCGCCCCCGGGGAACGGGTGGTGCTGCCCACCGGCGTGTCGATCGCCCTGCCCGACGGTTACGCCGCTTTCGTGCACCCACGGTCCGGCCTCGCAGCACGCTGCGGAGTCGCGCTCGTGAATGCCCCGGGGACGGTTGATGCCGGGTACCGTGGAGAGATCAAGGTGATCGTCATCAATCTCGACCCGCGCGAGACCGTACGGTTCGAGCGGTTCGACCGGATTGCCCAACTGGTCGTCCAGCAGGTCGAGAAGGTGCGCTTCCACGAGGTGTCGGAGCTGCCCGGCTCGGCCCGGGGCGAGGGTGGTTTCGGATCCACCGGCGGGCATGCCACCGGTGATGATGTTGATGGCGTCAGGGGCGGGATCACCCAGGGCGGGAACAGCTACGCTTCGGTCGTACCCGACCGGGAAGGACAGTGACGTGTTCGGACGTCGCAAGAAGAGTGGTTCCGCCGAGGACGTGGCGGACGAAGCGCGCGAGGCCGAGCAGGTCGTCGACGAGCTCGATGACACCGACGCCGCCGAGAGCGGTGCGCGCCGGGTGAATCTCCCGCCGGCGCCGCGGCCGGACGGACCGTGGGACATCGACGAGGTCTCCCAGCCCGGCGAGGGCCGGGTCGATCTGGGCGGCATCTTCGTCCCCGGGGTCGAGGGCATGGAGCTGCGCGTCGAGGTCGCCGGAGACGCGATCGTCGCCGCCACCGTCGTGCTGCGCGACAGCGCGATCCAGCTGCAGGCCTTCGCCGCCCCCAAGAAGGAGGGCATCTGGGGCGAGGTCCGCGAGGAGATCGCCACCGGCATCACCAAGCAGGGCGGGATCATCGACGAGCTCGAGGGCCCGCTGGGCTGGGAGCTGCGGGCGCAGGTCCCCGTACAGCTTCCGGACGGGACGAACGGCGTGCAGCTGGTGCGCTTCGTCGGCGTCGACGGGCCCCGCTGGTTCCTGCGCGGAGTGATCTCCGGTCAGGGAGCCGTGCAGCCGGAGGCCGCCGGACTGCTGGAAACCATCTTCCGGGACACCGTGGTCGTCCGTGGCGAGGGCCCGATGGCGCCGCGCGACCCGATCGTCCTCAAGCTCCCCAACGACGCCCAGATGGTGCCCGAGGGCGTGCAGCAGGAGGACCAGGAGGGCTCGAAGTTCTCCGGTGGCATGGGTCAGCTCCAGCGCGGACCCGAGATCACCGAGGTGCGCTGAGCCGCCGACCGCGGCTCGAGACAGCTCAGGCCGGTGGGCCGTGCTTCCCTTCGAGGGAAGTACGGCCCACCGGCCTTCTGCGTGCCCGCGCGGCCCTTCTGCGTGCCCGCGCGGTGCGCGTACCGGCGCGTATATGGGGCGCGTATGCGGCACGTATGGGCGCCGTCAAGGGCGCGCCCCTCCCCGTAAGGAAGGCATCAACGCAGGCCACAGGGGCTCGGGACGAGGGTTTGCTCAAGAGGTCCGAAAATCCGAACCTCATCTAGGAGTACACGGTGGCCGACATGGCCTTCGTCGTCACCATGATCGCGGTCTTCGCGCTGGTGGCTCTCGTCGCCAAGGGGGTGGCGAAGCTGTGACTGCCGAGAACGTTGTCGGTCTGATCGTGGCCGTCGCCCTGCTGGGCTATCTCGTCCTCGCCCTTCTGTACCCGGAGAGGTTCTGAGCCCGATATGAGCCCCGTCCTCGCTGGTGTGCTCCAGCTGCTCGCGCTCGTGGTGGCGCTGGGCCTGGTGTATCGCCCCCTCGGTGACTACATGGCCGCCGTCTACTCCTCGAAGAAACATCTGCGAGTCGAGAAGTGGATCTACAAGTCCATCGGTGCGAATCCGGATACGGAGATGCGCTGGCCCGCTTATCTGCGCGGTGTCCTGGCGTTCTCCGCGGTGAGCGTCCTTTTCCTCTACCTGCTGCAGCGTGTCCAGGGCGGTCTGCCCGGCTCGCTCGGCTTCGCCTCGATCGATCCGGACCAGGCGTTCAACACGGCGGCGTCCTTCGTCGCGAACACCAACTGGCAGTCGTACTACGGCGAGCAGGCCATGGGCCATGTCCTCCAGACCGGCGGCCTTGCGGTGCAGAACTTCGTCTCGGCCGCGGTGGGTATTGCGGTGGCGGTGGCGCTGGTGCGGGGCTTTGCCCGCTCGCGTACCGGTGAGCTCGGCAACTTCTGGTCCGACCTGGTACGCGGCACCGTACGGATCCTGCTGCCGATCGCGGTGGTCGGCGCCATCGCCCTGGTCGCGTGTGGTGCGATCCAGAACTTCGCCGGTATCCACGGTGTCGGCCAGTTCATGGGCGGCTCGCAGCAGTGGAACGGCGGTGCGGTCGCTTCGCAGGAGGCGATCAAGGAGCTGGGTACCAACGGTGGCGGTTACTTCAACGCCAACTCGGCCCACCCGTTCGAGAACCCCAACGGGCTCTCCAACCTTCTCCAGATCTTCCTGATCCTGGTCATCCCGTTCGCGCTGACCCGTACGTTCGGCCGGATGGTCGGCTCCCTCAAGCAGGGCTACGCGATCCTGGCGACGATGGGCGTGATCTGGCTCGGCTTCAGCGCGCTGATGATGTGGACCGAGTTCGCCCACCACGGGCCCGCGTTCGACATCGCGGGCGGGGCGATGGAGGGCAAGGAGACCCGCTTCGGGGTCGGTGGCTCGTCGATCTTCGCGGTGGCCACCACGCTGACCTCGACGGGTGCGGTGAACTCGTTCCACTCCTCGTTCACCGGTTTCGGCGGTGGTATCACCATGCTGGGCATGCAGCTCGGTGAGATCGCTCCGGGTGGTACCGGCTCGGGTCTGTACGGGATGCTGATCATGGCGATCATCGCGGTGTTCATCGCGGGTCTGATGGTCGGCCGTACGCCGGAGTATCTCGGCAAGAAGATCGGCACCCGTGAGATCAAGCTCGCGGCCTGCTACATCCTGATCACGCCTGCGCTGGTGCTCTGCTTCACCGCCGCGGCGATGGCCCTGCCCACCCCGGTCCATTCGATGACGAACTCCGGTGCGCACGGGTTCTCCGAGATTTTGTATGCGTACACCTCGGGTGCCAACAACAACGGTTCGGCGTTCGCGGGTCTGAACGCGGACACGCAGTGGTTCAACACCACCATCGGGCTCGCGATGCTGCTGGGCCGGTTCCTGCCCATTGTGTTCGTTCTGGCGCTGGCGGGTTCGCTCGCCGAGCAGAAGCCCGTCCCGGCGACCGTCGGCACGCTCGGCACGCACAAGCCGCTGTTCACCGGTCTGCTGGTCGGCACGATCCTGATCGTCACCGGTCTGACCTTCTTCCCGGCGCTCGCACTGGGACCGCTGGCCGAGGGGCTGGCGTCATGACCACGAAACTGAAGCAAGAGGACTCGATGTCCACTGTCACCAACGACCGGGCACCGCACCAGTACGCGCCTACCGGTCACCGTCCCGAAGGACGCGTCGGCGGGGGTCTGTTCGACCCCAAGCAGCTGCTCAAGTCCTTCCCCGACGCGGTACGCAAGCTCGACCCCCGGGTGATGGTCAAGTCACCGGTGATGTTCGTGGTCCTGGCCGGTTCGGTGCTCACCACCGTTCTGGCCGCCCTGGACCCGACCGACTGGTTCGGCTGGGCGATCGCCGCGTGGCTGTGGCTCACCACGATCTTCGCCAACCTGGCGGAGGCGGTCGCCGAGGGCCGCGGCAAGGCCCAGGCCGACACGCTGCGCAAGGCCAAGACCGACACCGTCGCGCGCCGCCTCGTCGGGAAGAACGAGGAGCTCGTACAGGGCACCGATCTGCGCATCGGCGACCTGGTGGTCTGCGAGGCCGGCGACATCGTCCCCGGCGACGGTGACGTCGTCGAGGGTGTCGCCAGCGTGGACGAGTCCGCCATCACCGGGGAGTCGGCGCCGGTCATCCGGGAGTCGGGCGGTGACCGCAGCGCGGTCACAGGTGGCACGAAGGTGCTATCCGACCGCATCGTCGTCAAGATCACCACCAAGCCCGGCGAGACGTTCATCGACCGGATGATCAGCCTGGTGGAGGGTGCCTCCCGGCAGAAGACGCCCAACGAGATCGCGCTGAACATCCTGCTCGCGTCCCTCACCATCGTCTTCCTGCTGGCCGTCGTCACCCTGCAGCCGTTCGCGATCTACGCGGGACAGCGGCAGTCGATGATCGTGCTGACCGCGCTGCTGGTCTGTCTGATCCCGACCACGATCGGCGCGCTGCTCTCCGCCATCGGCATCGCGGGTATGGACCGTCTCGTCCAGCGCAATGTGCTCGCCATGTCGGGACGTGCCGTCGAGGCCGCCGGCGATGTGTCGACGCTGCTGCTCGACAAGACCGGCACGATCACGCTCGGCAACCGGCAGGCCGCCGAGTTCGTACCTGTCAAGGGCACGACGGAGGCCGAGCTGGCGGATGCCGCACAGCTCTCCTCGCTCGCCGACGAGACGCCCGAGGGCCGCTCCGTCGTCGTACTCGCGAAGGACGAGTACGGGCTTCGCGAACGCCACCAGGGCCAGCTCGTCGGGGCCGAGTGGGTCGTCTTCACCGCGCAGACCCGGATGTCGGGTGTGGACGTCGAGGGACGCAGGATCCGCAAGGGTGCGACCGGCTCGGTCGTCGCCTGGGTCGAGGAGCGGGGCGGCACCGTCTCGCCGGACGCCCGCACGCTCACGGACCGGATCTCCCAGGCGGGCGGCACCCCGCTGCTCGTCGCCGTCGACGACGAGCGGGGCGCCCGCGTCCTCGGTGTCATCCACCTCAAGGACGTCGTCAAGGAGGGCATGCGGGAGCGGTTCGACGAGCTGCGTCGGATGGGCATCAAGACGGTCATGATCACGGGCGACAACCCGCTGACCGCGAAGGCCATCGCCGAGGAGGCGGGGGTCGACGACTTCCTCGCCGAGGCCACGCCCGAGGACAAGATGGCCCTCATCAAGCGTGAGCAGGCGGGTGGCAAGCTCGTCGCGATGACCGGTGACGGTACGAACGACGCACCGGCGCTCGCCCAGGCCGATGTCGGCGTGGCCATGAACACCGGCACCTCGGCCGCCAAGGAGGCCGGGAACATGGTGGACCTGGACTCCAACCCGACCAAGCTCATCGAGATCGTCGAGATCGGCAAGCAACTGCTGATCACCCGCGGCGCCCTGACCACCTTCTCGATCGCCAACGACGTCGCGAAGTACTTCGCGATCATCCCGGCGATGTTCGCGGTGGTCTACCCGGGCCTGGACAAGCTGAACATCATGCAGCTGTCCTCGCCGCAGTCCGCGATCCTGTCCGCGGTCGTCTTCAACGCGCTGATCATCATCGCGCTGGTGCCGCTCGCCCTGAAGGGCGTTCGCTACCGGCCGAGCAGCGCCGACTCGATGCTCCGCCGCAACCTCGGGATCTACGGACTCGGCGGCCTGGTCGCCCCGTTCATCGGCATCAAGATCATCGACCTGATCCTCTCCCTCATTCCCGGAATCGGCTGATCGCGCCATGACCTCCATGAACAACTCCGCAGGCAACACCGTTCGGCTGCTCTGGGCCGGGCTGCGCGCCCTGCTCGTCCTCACCATCGTCTGCGGCGTGATCTACCCGCTCGCCGTCACCGGTGTCGCCCAGGGCATCCTCCCGGGCAAGGCCAACGGTTCCGAGATCACGGCGAACGGCAAGGTCGTCGGCTCAGAACTCATCGGCCAGCGCTACGACCTGCCGCTGAAGAAGGGTGAGGAGACCGCGGCCCCGGACCTCAAGTGGTTCCAGCCGCGCCCGTCCAACGGACTCGGCACCAACAGCGTCAACACCCAGTACAAGCTGATCCTGTCCGGCGCGACCAACCGGTCCGGCGACAACAAGGACCTGATCGACTGGGTCACCGCCGCCAAGGCCGCCGTCGTCAAGGACAACTCCGTGCCCGGCCACCCGGTCAGCCCCTCGGACGTGCCGGCCGACGCCGTCACCTCCTCCGGCTCCGGTCTCGACCCGGCCATCTCCCCGCAGTACGCGCAGCTCCAGGTGCGCCGCGTCGCCGAGCGGAACCACCTCGGCGTCGACCAGGTGGAGAAGCTGGTGGAACAGCACACCGACGGCCGGATCCTCGGATTCGTGGGCGAACCGCAGGTCAACGTCCTGGAGCTCAACATCGCACTCAAGGAGCTGGTGAACGAGGGTTGATTCTCGTCGACGGATGCGCCGGGCCGCCGTGGTCATGCTGTACGGACCACGGCGGCCCGGCGCCGTGCCCGCCCGGTGGATCTCGGGCATTGCCCGTCCGTGTGCCGCATGCACATACTGGCGGCCGACGGGACCGACCACGCATGGGGGAGCGCATGACCGACAGCACCGGCGCAAAGAGCACAGGCGGCCAGGGCGGCACGGCGGTCGCCGAGGGCCCGGCCCGCGGGCCGATGGTCCGCATCGAGGGCCTGCACCGCTCGTACGGAACCGGCGCGGGCGCCGTCCACGCGCTGCGCGGGATCTCCCTCGACGTGCCGCGCGGTGAACTCGTCGCACTCAAGGGGCGCTCGGGCTCCGGCAAGACGACCCTGCTGAACCTGGTCGGCGGCCTCGACAGCCCCGACCGCGGCCGGATCACCGTCGACGGCACGGACCTTTCCGAGCTCGGCGAGGACGGGCTGCTGGAGCTGCGCCGGGACCGGATCGGCTTCATCTTCCAGTCGTTCGGTCTGATCCCGATCCTGACCGCCGCGGAGAACGTCGGCGTACCGATGCGGCTGCGCAAGGCGGACCCACGCGAGCGGGAGGACCGGGTGGCGTTGCTGCTCTCCCTGGTCGGGCTCGGCGACCACGGTGCGCAGCGGCCCGGGGAGCTCTCCGGCGGCCAGCAGCAGCGCGTCGCCATCGCCCGTGCGCTCGCCAACCGGCCCGCGCTGCTGATCGCGGACGAGCCGACGGGGCAGCTCGACGCGGAGACGGGGCTCGCCGTGATGGAACTGTTGCGGGCGGTGGTCCGGAGCGAGGGGGTGACGGCGTTGGTGGCGACGCACGATGCGCAGTTGCTGGGGCTGGCGGACCGGGTGCTGGAGCTGAGTGACGGGCTCATCGCCGAACAGCACGCGTAGGCGGCGGGGGAGGGGTGTCCGGGTTCGCCTGGGCACCTTTTGTCGTCACCTGTCGTGATATGCACTGCCTCTCGGTTCCGGCGCATCAGAATTCTGTCAATTCGGTCTCCTGTCCGACCTTGCGTCCCCTTTGTCGCAAATATTCGAGGTAGCTTCGTCAGCGGGCTGCCGCATCGGCCGCAGTCGTTCATCTGAAAGACAATGGGGCCATGGCACGCGGCAAGCTTCGGATCTACCTGGGCGCGGCACCGGGCGTCGGCAAGACGTACGCGATGCTCTCCGAGGCGCACCGCCGGGTGGAGCGGGGCACCGACTGCGTCGTCGGGTTCGTGGAACACCACGACCGGCCGCGCACCGAGGTGATGCTGCACGGCCTGGAGCAGGTCCCGCGTCGCGCGATCGAATACCGCGACACCGTCTTCACCGAGATGGATGTCGACGCAGTCCTGGACCGTGCCCCGGCCGTCGCCCTGGTGGACGAACTGGCGCACACCAATGTCCCGGGCTCCCGCAACGCCAAACGCTGGCAGGACGTCGAAGAGCTCCTCCAGGCGGGCATCGACGTCGTCTCCACCGTCAACATCCAGCACCTGGAGTCGCTCGGCGACGTCGTCGAGTCGATAACCGGCGTGCGGCAGCGCGAGACCGTCCCCGACGAGGTCGTCCGCCGGGCGGACCAGATCGAGCTGGTCGACATGTCGCCCCAGGCGCTGCGCCGCCGGATGGCCCACGGCAACATCTACAAGCCGGACCGGATCGACGCGTCCCTGTCCAACTACTTCCGCCCGGGCAACCTCACCGCTCTGCGCGAGCTCGCCCTGCTCTGGGTCGCGGACCGGGTCGACGAGTACCTCCAGCAGTACCGCGGCGAACACAACATCAGCACCACCTGGCAGGCTCGCGAACGCATCGTCGTCGGGCTCACCGGCGGACCCGAGGGCCGTACGCTCATCCGCCGCGCGTCCCGGATGGCCGCCAAAGGCTCCGGCGGCGAGATCCTCGCCGTCTACATCGCCCGCAGCGACGGACTGACCTCCGCGTCGCCCAAGGAACTCACCGCTCAGCGCACTCTCGTCGAGGACCTCGGCGGTACGTTCCACCACGTCATCGGCGACGACATACCCTCGGCCCTCCTTGCGTTCGCCCGGGGTGTCAACGCCACCCAGATCGTCCTCGGCTCCAGCCGTCGCAAGGCCTGGCAATACATCTACGGGCCCGGCGTCGGCGCCACCGTCGCCCGCGAGTCCGGCCCCGACCTCGACGTCCACATCGTCACGCACGACGAGGTCGCCAAGGGCCGCGGACTGCCGATCGCCCGCGGCGCCCGGCTCGGCCGGGCCCGGATCATCTGGGGCTGGTTGACCGGCGTCGGCGGTCCGGTCCTGCTCACGCTGCTCCTGACCAGCATGACGAACGGTCCGGGGCTCGCCAACGACGTCCTGCTCTTCCTCTTCATGACGGTCGCCGCGGCCCTGCTCGGTGGGCTGCTGCCCGCCCTCGCTTCCGCGGCCGTCGGCTCGCTGCTGCTGAACTACTGGTTCACCCCGCCGACCCACACCCTGACGGTGCAGGACCCGAGGAACTTCGTCGCCATCGTGATCTTCTTCGCGGTCGCGGTGGCAGTGGCCTCCGTTGTCGACCTGGCGGCCCGCCGTACCCATCAGGCGGCCCGATTGCGTGCCGAGTCCGAGATCCTGTCCTTCCTGGCCGGCAGTGTGCTGCGCGGCGAGACCACCCTGGACGCCCTGCTGGACCGGGTCCGCGAGACCTTCGCCATGGAGTCCGTGGCGCTCCTGGAGCGGCGCAGCGACGTCGACCCGTGGACCTGTGCGGGCAGCGTCGGACCTGCGCCCGTCTCCCGCCCCGAGGACGCCGATGTGGACATGCCCGTCGGCGACCACATGGCGCTCGCGCTCTCGGGCCGGGTGCTGCCCGCCGAGGACCGCCGGGTGCTCGGCGCGTTCGCCGCCCAGGCCGCCGTCGTACTCGACCGGCAGCGCTTGGTCGGGGAGGCGGAGGAGGCCCGGCGGCTCGCCGAGGGGAACCGGATAAGGACCGCGCTCCTCGCCGCCGTCAGCCACGATCTGCGGACCCCGCTGGCCGCCATCAAAGCGGCGGTCACCTCGCTGCGCTCCGACGACGTGGCCTGGTCGGAGGCGGATGAGGCGGAGCTCCTCGAAGGCATCGAGAACGGCGCCGACCGTCTCGACCACCTGGTCGGCAACCTCCTCGACATGTCGAGGCTGCAGACCGGCACCGTCACCCCGCTGATCCGGGAGATCGACCTCGACGAGGTGGTCCCGATGGCGCTCGGAGGCGTACCGGAGGGCAGCGTCGACCTGGACATCCCCGAGACGCTGCCGATGGTCGCCGTCGACCCGGGGCTGCTGGAGCGGGCCGTCGCGAACATCGTCGAGAACGCCGTCAAGTACAGCCCCGGCGGGGAGCGCGTCACCGTGGCTGCCAGCGCGCTCGGCGCCCGGGTCGAGCTCCGGGTGGCCGACCGCGGTCCCGGCGTCCCCGACGAGGGCAAGGAGCGGATCTTCGAGCCCTTCCAGCGTTACGGCGACGCCCCGCGCGGCGCCGGAGTCGGCCTGGGGCTCGCCGTCGCCCGCGGCTTCGTGGAGTCCATGGGCGGCACCCTCGACGCGGAGGACACTCCGGGTGGTGGCATGACCATGGTCCTGACGCTCAAGGCGGTGTCGGGATACGTTCCGACCGGTACCGATCTGCCCGCACAGGCCGTCTCGTGATCGCCGCAGTGATACCCGTAGTGCTCCCCGCAGCAATTCCGTACAGCAGAAAGGCAGGTTCCCGATGACCCGGGTGCTTGTGGTCGACGACGAGCCGCAGATCGTACGCGCCCTCGTGATCAATCTGAAGGCGCGCAAGTACGAGGTGGACGCGGCGCCCGACGGTGCGACGGCCCTCCAGCTCGCCGCCGCGCGTCACCCCGATGTGGTCGTCCTCGACCTCGGACTGCCGGACATGGACGGCGTGGAAGTGATCAGGGGGCTGCGCGGCTGGACCCGGGTGCCGATCCTGGTGCTGTCCGCCCGCCACACCTCCGACGAGAAGGTCGAGGCGCTGGACGCGGGAGCCGACGACTACGTCACGAAGCCGTTCGGCATGGACGAGCTGCTGGCCCGGCTACGTGCCTCGGTCCGGCGGGCCGAACCGGTGGGTCAGGACGGCGCCGACGACATCGTGATGGTCGAGACCGAGGGGTTCACCGTCGACCTGGCGGCGAAGAAGGTACAACGCGATGGCCGCGACGTGCGGCTCACCCCGACCGAGTGGCATCTGCTGGAGGTGCTGGTCCGCAACAGCGGCCGGCTGGTCAGCCAGAAGCAGCTGCTGCAGGAGGTGTGGGGGCCTTCGTACGGCACCGAGACCAACTACCTGCGGGTCTACATGGCCCAGCTCCGGCGCAAGCTGGAGGCGGACCCCTCGCACCCCCGGCACTTCGTCACCGAACCGGGCATGGGTTACCGCTTCGAACGCGGCTGAGCACCGTGCGTGCGGCGGACTACCGTCAGCTTCGCTCCCTCGCGAGTCGCCCGTCAGGGTGAGAGAACGGACACCTGCCCGGACCACCCTGGCCCGGTACCCTTCGGGTATGAGTGCTGTCCCTCGTTCCGAGAAGGCGGAGCGGCCGTCCGGCCGCTTCCGTCGGATGCTCGACCGGCTGTCCAGCTCCCAGCAAGACCTGGAATCGGAGGAGCTGCAGGAGGACTCGCAGGCATCGGGATGCACGCGGATCTCCGAATGCAACGACCGCCAGATCGTCAAGGTGACTGGTACCTTGCGGACCGTCACCCTGCGGCCGCGCGCCGGAGTGCCCGCCCTGGAGGCGGAGCTCTTCGACGGCACCGCCCCGCTGGACGTCGTCTGGCTGGGCAGGCGTTCCATCGTGGGCATAGAACCGGGCCGTAAGCTCATCGCCTCCGGCCGGATCGCCATGAGCCACGGACGCCGGGTGCTGTTCAACCCCAAATACGAACTCCGACCGCTCGGCAAGGAGTAGCCGGTGACGTCTCTCGACAAGCCGACACCCGATACGGACCGCACCGACCAGCAGGAGGCCGACGCGAAGGCGGTCACCGAAGCCGCCCTCTTCGAGGCGTTCGGCGGCATCCGCGGGATGGTGGAGACAGTCCTGCCCGGGCTGCTCTTCGTCACGATCTTCACCATCAACAAGGACCTGCACACCTCGGCCATCGCGGCCCTGGCGGTGTCCCTGGTCCTCGTCGCCGTACGGCTGATCCGCAAGGACACCGTCAAGCACGCCTTCAGCGGGGTCTTCGGCGTCGCCTTCGGTGTGGTCTTCGCGATGATGACGGGCAACGCCAAGGACTTCTACCTGCCCGGCATGATCTACACGCTGGGCCTGGCCCTCGCCTACATCGTCACGACGATCGCCGGCGTGCCACTGATAGGGCTGATCCTCGGGCCGGTCTTCAAGGAGAACCTCTCCTGGCGCACCCGGAACCCCGGCCGCAAGAAGGCGTACGCCAAGGCCAGCTGGGCCTGGGGCCTGATACTGCTCGCCAAGTGCGCGATCCTCTTCCCGCTCTACTGGTGGGCCGACACCGCCCAGCTCGGCTGGGTCCTGGTCGCCCTGAAGATCCCGCCGTTCCTGCTCGCGGTGTACCTGACCTGGGTCTTCCTCGCCAAGGCGCCGCCGCCCATCGACGTCTTCGCCGAGATGGAGGCGGAGGAGCAGGCCGAGAAGGCCCGCAAGGAGGCAGCCGCCGCGGCCCGCAACACCGAGGCCTGACCGGCAGCGACAGCGAAGGGGCCCGGAACCGTGACAACGGTTCCGGGCCCCTTCGTCGTACGAGATGCCCTGCGGTACGACGTACCGAAGGCGAGGCCGGTCAGCCGGCCGGCCGTCCTCAGCCGTCGGCGACCTCGCGACGCACCGACAGCAGGTCCTCCAGCTGCTCCTCGCGCGCCTGGGCGGCCACGAACAGCAGCTCGTCACCGGCCTCCAGCGTCTCCTCCGAGCCCGGGGTCAGCACCCGCGTACCGCGGATGATGGTGACCAGAGAGGTGTCCTCGGGCCACGCCACATCGCCGACCTGGGTACCGGCCAGCGCCGACTCCGGGGGCAGCGTCAGCTCGACCAGGTTGGCGTCGCCGTGGCTGAAGCGCAGCAGCCGGACCAGATCGCCGACGCTCACCGCCTCCTCGACCAGCGCGGACATCAGACGCGGCGTGGAGACCGCGACATCGACGCCCCAGGACTCGTTGAACAGCCACTCGTTCTTCGGGTTGTTGACCCGGGCGACGACCCGCGGCACGCCGTACTCGGTCTTCGCGAGCAGCGAGACGACCAGGTTCACCTTGTCGTCGCCGGTCGCGGCGATCACGACGTTGCAGCGCTGGAGCGCCGCCTCGTCCAGCGAGGTGATCTCACAGGCATCCGCGAGCAGCCACTCGGCCATGGGCACCCGCTCCACCGAAATGGCGGTCGGCGCCTTGTCCACGAGGAGCACCTCGTGGCCGTTCTCCAGCAGCTCGCCGGCGATGGAGCGGCCCACCGCGCCGGCCCCGGCAATCGCGACACGCATCAGTGACCGCCCTCCTCAGGACCCTCGGCGAAGGCCGCCTCGACCTTCGCGATCTCGTCCGTACGCATCATCACGTGGACGAGATCGCCCTCCTGCAGCACCGTCTGCGACGACGGCAGAATGGCTTCGCCCAATCGGGTGAGGAACGCCACGCGGACACCCGTCTCCTCCTGCAGCGTGCTGATCTTGTGCCCGATCCAGGACGGGGTGGTGTGCACCTCGGCGAGCTGAACACCGCCGCTCGGGTCGCGCCACAGCGGCTCGGCGCCCGAGGGCAGCAGCCGCCGCAGCATCTGGTCCGCCGTCCAGCGCACGGTGGCGACCGTGGGGATGCCGAGGCGCTGGTAGACCTCGGCGCGCCGCGGGTCGTAGATCCGCGCCGCGACGTTCTCGATGCCGAACATCTCGCGGGCCACCCGGGCGGCGATGATGTTCGAGTTGTCGCCGCTGCTCACCGCGGCGAACGCGCCGGCCTCCTCGATACCCGCCTCACGGAGGGTGTCCTGGTCGAAGCCGACGCCGGTGACGCGGCGGCCACCGAACCCCGACCCGAGACGGCGGAACGCCGTGGGGTCCTGGTCGATCACGGCGACCGTGTGCCCCTGCTGCTCCAGGGTCTGCGCGAGAGCGGCTCCTACTCGCCCGCAGCCCATGATGACGATGTGCACCTTGCGCCTACCTCGCAGTCCTGGTCGTCCGGCTGACCTGCGAAAACACCCTGCTCACACTCTTTCCTCGGCTTGCCGGGCAAACAACGGGGCAACGTTTTCCGGCGTTGCCCGGGATGAGCTTATGCGGCCACCGACGCGTTGCCTCATTCGAGTGTGCTTTCGCCACGGCCGTAGCTGCAAAGGCGCGGTAAAGAGGAGCAGGTGACCGAGCAGCGGTGAAGAGAGATCCACTGGAACGCCACCGTCCGTTACCTCCGCCCCCGTGGCCAACCGGAACGGAACGGTTACAGCGCGCTCATGCCATAAGGGGGGAGTGCAAGGATTCCGTTAAGGATTCCGTGCCGATTTCGGCTGAGTGCAGGAGATTGCAGGACCGCAGGGGTGGTGCGTCGGCGGCCTCCATACGGAACCCTTACGATCCTCAGCGTGTCCAAACTGACCGACGTGCCCAAACGGATCCTGATCGGCCGGGCGTTGCGCAGCGACAAGCTGGGGGAAACGCTCCTCCCCAAGCGCATCGCCCTCCCCGTCTTCGCATCCGACCCGCTGTCCTCGGTGGCGTACGCACCAGGAGAAGTCCTCCTCGTGCTGTCCATCGCGGGCGTGTCGGCGTACCACTTCAGCCCGTGGATCGCGGCCGCTGTCGTGGTCCTGATGTTCACGGTCGTCGCCTCGTACCGGCAGAACGTGCATGCCTACCCGAGCGGCGGCGGCGACTACGAGGTCGCCACCACCAACCTCGGCCCCAAGGCCGGTCTGACCGTCGCCAGCGCCCTGCTGGTGGACTACGTCCTGACCGTCGCCGTGTCGATCGCCTCCGGCGTGGAGAACCTCGGCTCCGCGATCCCGTTCGTAGTCGAGCACAAGACGCTCTGCGCGATCGCGGCCATCGTACTGCTGACCCTGATGAACCTGCGGGGCGTCAAGGAGTCCGGCAAGCTCTTCGCCATCCCCACGTATCTCTTCGTGGCCGGCGTCTTCGTCATGATCGTCTGGGGCGCGTTCCGCGGTCTGGTCCTCGGCGACACCATGCACGCCCCGACCTCGGACTACGAGATCAAGCCCGAGCACCAGGGCCTCGCCGGCTTCGCCCTCGTCTTCCTGCTGCTGCGGGCGTTCTCCTCCGGCTGTGCGGCGCTCACCGGCGTCGAGGCGATCAGCAACGGTGTGCCCGCCTTCCGCAAGCCGAAGAGCAAGAACGCCGCGACCACGCTCGCGATGATGGGCCTGCTCGCCGTCACGATGTTCTGCGGCATCATCGGCCTGGCCATGGCCACCGATGTGAAGATGGCCGAGAACCCGGCCCAGGACCTGATCCACAACGGAGCCGCCGTCGGTTCGAGCTTCGTCCAGGACCCGGTGATCTCCCAGGTCGCGGCCGCCGTCTTCGGTGACGGCTCGTTCCTCTTCATCATCCTCGCCGGGGCCACCGCACTCGTGCTCTTCCTGGCCGCCAACACCGCGTACAACGGCTTCCCGCTGCTCGGCTCGATCCTCGCCCAGGACCGGTACCTGCCCCGCCAGCTGCACACCCGCGGCGACCGGCTCGCCTTCTCCAACGGCATCGTGCTGCTGGCCGGCGCGGCCATCCTGCTCACCTGGATCTACGGCGCCGACTCGACCCGGCTGATCCAGCTGTACATCGTCGGCGTGTTCGTCTCCTTCACCCTCAGCCAGACCGGCATGGTCCGGCACTGGAACCGTCATCTGAGGACCGAGAAGGACCCGGCCAAGCGCCGCCACATGATCCGCTCCCGCGCGATCAACACCTTCGGCGCGTTCTTCACCGGCCTGGTGCTCGTCGTCGTACTCGCCACCAAGTTCACCCACGGCGCCTGGGTGGCGCTGCTCGGCATGGTGATCTTCTACGGGACGATGACCGCGATCCGCAGGCACTACGACCGCGTCGCCGAGGAGATCTCCGCCGACGAGGCCCCGTCCGACGACAGCATGAAGCCCTCCCGGGTCCACTCGATCGTCCTGGTCTCCAAGCTGCACCGGCCCACGCTGCGCGCACTCGCGTACGCCAAGCTGATCCGCTCCGACCACCTGGAGGCGCTCTCCATCAGCGTCGACCCGGCCGAGACCAAGGCGCTCAAGGCGGACTGGGAGCGGCGCGGCATCAACATCCCGCTGAAGATCCTCGACTCCCCGTACCGCGAGGTGACCCGGCCGGTCATCGACTACGTGAAGGGCCTGCGCCGGGAGAGCCCGCGCGACGTGGTCAGCGTCTACATCCCGGAGTACGTGGTCGGGCACTGGTACGAGCATCTGCTGCACAACCAGAGCGCCCTGCGCCTCAAGGGGCGGCTGCTGTTCACCCCGGGCGTGATGGTGACGTCCGTCCCGTACCAGCTGGAGTCCTCCGAGGCCGCGAAGAAGCGCGCCAGGAAGCGTGCCGAATGGAACGCTCCTGGATCGGTTCGCCGGGGCCCCGTGGAGCGCAGGACCAAGGAGCCCAGCAGCAAGAGCTGACTCTCCGCGCCCCGCAAGTGGTAAGCGGCCGGACACCACCCACGTAGACTTGTGGGTTGTTGTCCGGCCGTTTTCCTTTGATCTCTGGAGCCACCCCCTCATGCAGAACGAATCCACCTCGTCGCCGGCCGAGGACTCGCAGACCGGGGACTCACTGATCGGCGAGGAGTACGAGGTCGAGGTGGGCCCCGTCGCACACGGCGGCCACTGCATCGCCCGTACCTCGGAGGGGCAGGTCCT
Source organism: Streptomyces sp. NPDC005262 (assembly GCF_042872425.1). Lineage (NCBI taxonomy): Bacteria > Bacillati > Actinomycetota > Actinomycetes > Kitasatosporales > Streptomycetaceae > Streptomyces > Streptomyces sp. NPDC005262. The sequence continues at coordinate 126,077 of NZ_JBIAKK010000011.1, read as the reverse complement.
CTTCGTACGGCACACGCTCCCCGGCGAGAAGGTCATCGCCAGGATCACCGACGGCGACAAGGACTCCCGCTTCCTGCGCGCCGACGCCGTCACGATCATCGAACCGTCCAAGGACCGCGTCGAGGCGCCCTGCCCGTACGCCGGCCCCGGCAAGTGCGGCGGCTGCGACTGGCAGCACGCCAAGCCGGGCGCACAGCGCCGGCTCAAGGGCGAAGTCATCGCCGAACAGCTCCAGCGTCTCGCCGGGCTCACCCCCGAAGAGGCGGGCTGGGACGGCACGGTCATGCCGGCCGAGGGGGACAAGCTCCCGAAGGGTGAGGTGCCCGCCTGGCGCACCCGCGTCCAGTACGCCATCGACGAGAACGGCCGGGCCGGCCTGCGCAAGCACCGCTCGCACGACGTCGAACCGATCGAGCACTGCATGATCGCGGCGCCCGGCGTCTCGGAACTCGGCATCGAGAAGCGCGACTGGACCGGCATGGCCTCGGTGGAAGCCATCACCGCCACCGGTTCCAACGACCGCCAGGTCATCCTCACCCCGAAGCCCGGCGCCCGGCTGCCGCTCGTCGAGCTCGACAAGCCGGTCTCCGTCCTGCGCGTCGACGAACGCGACGGCGGCATCCACCGGGTCCACGGCCGCGGCTTCGTCCGCGAACGCGCCGACGACCGCACGTACCGCGTCGGCTCGGGCGGCTTCTGGCAGGTCCACCCGCAGGCCGCCAACACCCTCGTGCGCGCCGTCATGCAGGGCCTCCTGCCCCGCAAGAACGACATGGCCCTCGACCTCTACTGCGGCGTCGGCCTGTTCGCCGGCGCCATCGGCCAGCGCATCGGTGAGAAGGGCGCGGTCCTCGGCATCGAGTCCGGCAAGCGCGCCGTCGAGGACGCCCGCCACAACCTCCAGGACCTCGACCGGGTCCGCATCGAGCACGGCAAGGTCGAGCAGATCCTGCCCCGCACCGGCATCACCGAGTGCGACCTGATCGTCCTCGACCCGCCGCGCGCGGGCGCGGGCAAGCAGACGGTGAAGCACCTCGCCGGCCTCGGCGCCCGCCGCATCGCCTACGTCGCCTGCGACCCGGCGGCACTCGCGCGCGACCTGGCGTATTTCCGCGAGGGCGGCTACAAGGTGCGGACGCTGCGTGCGTTCGACCTGTTCCCGATGACGCATCATGTGGAGTGCGTGGCGATCCTTGAACCTGTCGCAAAGGGCGCCTGACCTGCGGTTTCTCGGAATTCGTGAGCTACTCGACCTGTTCCCGCGCATGCAAAGCGTGAAGGTGTGTCGGAACTGGTGGAAGCTTCCTGACCTGCAGTTTCAGTAGGGAGCGTGGTGGTCTTCGCTAGAGGCATCAGGACACTCATCGGAGCTGCTGACGCTCAAGTGACGCACGTTCTGAAGCTTCATCATGTTGCCCCGGTCGCGTTAACGGACGAGGCCGGCATGCGGTGCAGCATCGGCGGGCGGCCGGCGGACACCGGCCCCCGGGTGCCTCGCCGGAGGCGGCGCACCCGGGGGCAGGTAGGGGGGTCAGCGCCCGACCGTGATGGCTCGCTCCGTCGTCATGCCGTTGACGGTCACGCGCAGGACCGCGGTGCCCGAACGCAGTGCGGTGAGCGTTCCGGAGGCCGGGTCGTAGGAGACGACAGCGGCGCCGCTGCGGTGGTCGTACCCGGTGCCGGTCACCTCCACCCGGGTGCCGGACCACGTGGCGCTGACCGGCCAGGCCACCGGGACGGTGCGATCGCCGTCCTGGGTGACCGTCGCCGACGCGCGGGACCGGTCGCCGACCTTGAGGGTTTCCGGCGCGCTGAGGTCCACCGCATCGGTGCGCACGTGCACCTCACCACGCAGCCAGGTCTCGGACTCGCGCGTGGTGACGTCGAACGGGTCGTTGATCCGCCCGTTCCGCGGGTCGATGCCCAGCATCGTCCAGCCGGTGAAGCCGCCGTTGTCGGGCGTGCTGGCCGGATTCTTGCCGGAGTTCCCGTTGACCAGGTACGAGACGCCGTCCATCGAAGTCGCGGAGAAGGCGCCGACGTGGCCGGAGACGAACGCGGCGGATTTGTGACCCTTGGCCCGGAACTCGGCGAGCCACTGCTCGACGAGTGCGGCCTCCTTGCGGTCGCCCAGCTGGCTGGCCTTGTCCGGCAGCGGGTCCTCGGTGGGGTGGTGCTCGAACACCACGACACCGCTGACGGAACGATCCGTTTCCGCCGCAGAGAGCTGGTCGTGCAGCATCTGGAGCTGGGCGAAGCCGCCGCCACGCAGGGTGCCGCTGGAGGAGTCCAGGGTGATGAAGCGGGTGCCCTCGGCATCGAAGACGGACGTGGTGTCCCCGAACTCGGCCTTGAAGTTGACCGTCGTGCCGGGGCCCATCACCTCGTGGTTGCCGGGAACGTAGTGCCAGGGGATCTTCCCCCCGGTGCGGGCGCCGAACTCGTCCAGGAGTTTGCGGGCCAGCGCGAAGTCGGCCTTCGAACCCTCGTCGACGAGGTCGCCGTTGATGACCAGCAGATCGGGTTTGGCGTCCGCGATCTCGGCCAGCGTCCGGCGGGCGGCCTGCACCAGCGGGCTCTCCGGGTCACGCGCGACGAACTGGGCGTCGGACATGACGGCCACACGCAGCGGACGGTCGTCGACGGTGCCGTTGGTGACGACCACCGGGTCGGCGATCTTCGGCTGGACGGGCAGCTCCACGTCGGGGGCGACCTTGACCTTCAGGTCGCTGACGGTGACCTGGCCGGTGTAGGAGCGGGCGGCACCGGTCTCCAGCAGCCGCACCCGCTGGAAGGTCAGTGGGTAGGGGGTGCCGACGGGCACCGGGAAGTCGACCTTCCGCCAGCCGGTCCAGTTGATGAGCGGGCCGTCGAGGTTGGCGGTGACACCGGCGGCGGTGCGGTACTGCAGCCGCGGCCACGCGCCGTTGCCGTCGCCGTTGATCCACATGGTGACGGCCTGCGGCTGGCCGGGCAGCTGGATCTGCTGCGGCGGCACGGCGTACTGGCCGCGGGTGGCCGTGGACCGGGTGAAGTCGTACGTCAGCTTCACGCCGGGCGCGCCGTCATGACCTTCGGCCGGGGTGACCGATCCGCCGGGGGCGCGGTCGTTCGCCGAGGTCCAGGAGGCCGCGTCCGACAGGTCCGCGAAGGTCTTCTCGGAGAGTCCGACGGTGACGGCCACGTCGGTGGTCATCCTCCCGACGGTGAGGTGCAGCGTCGTGGAGGCGCCGTCGGTCAGGCCGCGTACGGTGAACGTCCCGTCCGTCGCGCTGTCCAGGGCGACCACGCCGTCGCCACCGGTGACCTTGATGTCGGACGCCTCGATGGGGGCGGAGTCACCCAGGGCGTCGTAGCCGGTGACGGTGAGGCGGGCGGTGTCCCCGGCGGCGTCGAGTGCCACCAGCCCGCTGCTCGGCGCGATCCGCACGGCGGGTGCGAGCACGGTCAGCTCGGTCGTGCCCTCCGCCCGGTGACCGCCCGAGGCCATCACCCGGGTGATGCCGGAGCGCCGGCCGGTGACCACGGCCGTGCCGTCGTTGCCCGCGTCGACCGAGACGCTGCCGTCACCCCGGCGTTCCTCGCGCCAGTGCACGCGCCCAGAGGGCACCGGCGCGTACGTCTCGTCGTGGGCGCGGGCGCGCACGGTGCGGCGAAGTCCGGGGAAGATCTTGTTGGAGCCGTCGGCGGTCAGCGCGGGCAGGACGCGGAATCCGTGCAGGGTGCCGGACCCGGGGGCGGCGAAGAGGCCGAGCCCGTTGGCCACCTCCCGCTCCGAGCCGTCCGAGGGGCTGCTGATGAGGCCGGTCGGGCTCTCGCCGGGCAGCCGGGCGGCCATGGTGGTCGAGCCGCCGCCGTCCATGTTGAGGGCGTTCACGGCGCCGAGGCCCTTCATGAAGGTGCCGAGTTCGTTGAGGTCCATGCCACGGCTGTCGGTCTGCTTGCCGTCGATCGCGACCAGGTACATCGTGCGGCCGTCGGCGGAAAAGCCCACGCTGGTCCGCGAGGTGGCGGTGACGGTGTCGCCGTCGGTGTAGTGCTTCACCACGCCGTCCTCGACCAGGACCTGGCCGCCGCCGACCGCGACCGCCACGTCGCCGAAGTCGGCGCGCGGACGGTAGGCGACGTCGACAGTGTCACCCGGTACGAGACCGGCCAGCGCGTCGGCACCGGCCTCCCGACCGAGCAGCACGCTGGTGCCCGCCGGTACCTGCTTGCTGCTGTCGGAGGTGTGCACCTCGGTGACCTTGCCGTCCCGCAGCCAGACCTCGGTGATCCGGTCGGCGCCGCTGACCGGCTTGGTGCGCGGCGATGCGCCCCACTGGTCGGTGAACAGGCCGATGCCGCCAGAGCCCAGAGTGGGAGAGTTGACACCGGAGAGTCTCAGGGGCTGACCGCCGCCGATCGTGACCTCGCCCTGCAGGAACACCTGGGCGAGCCTGCCGAGTCCGTCCGCGCCGATGGCGACGGTCTGGTTGCGCCCCTCGGTGGGCGAGTTGACGAGGCCGTCCTCGCGTGACACCGCCGCGCCGATCGGGGCCTCGGTGTCGTTCATGTCGAAGTAGTCGCCGTTGATCGCGGCGATCGCCCCCGTGTGCTTGGCCTGCTCGGTCACGCGGGACTTGCCGGTGACCGTCCCGGAGGAGATGTAGTCCACCTTCAGCCGCTTCTCGGCGAGGTTCGCGACGAGCACCTGCCCGCGCACCCAGCCGTCGGCCTCGAAGCGGTCGAAGCGGGTCAGGTTGAGCCCCGGTGCGATCGGCGTGAGGGTCTCACGGGTCGTGATGGACTGCCCGGAGGTGCTGGGGATCAGCCCCTGGACGGGGGTGCCGGGCTTGGGCGTTCCGGCGGACACCGGCACCAGGTGCTCGGGGGCGAGCGCCTGGGCGGTCGTCATCATCCCGGCGCCGATGCTGAGAGCGGTGGCCAGGGCCAGGACAACAGCGCCGCGCCGTGCGGCGGAACGCGGCCGCGGGAGGGCGAGGTCATGGGGGAGCGGCACTTGTGACTTCTTCCTGTACGAAATGTCAAGGTCGTCGCACAGTTGACGCGCCGTTGGCCACGCCGTACCGAGAAGCGAGTGATCATTGAGGAAGCGGTGTGTGAACAATCAAGTGATTCACCCCCGTCGGCGGCAGGGGCCGAGTATGGGGCCTGCCTGGGATGCAGAGGCGCATGGCGTACGCGGCGAAGCGCATGCTCCAGGCCGTGCTCGAAGGACCGCGAGGATCAGCTTCGCGTGGACCGGAGCCCGGCCCGGCCGCTTCGCCCCGGACACCGGTGCGCGCCGCACGGCGGTGGTCATGGCGTCACCAGCCCCATCGTCAGCTTTCCGGCGTCGGTTCCGGGGATCGCCCGGGGGGTGGACGATGTGCCGCCGAGGCGCACAGGCGCGTCGACCGTGCTGATCAGAGCTGGAGGTCCGCTGGCCGACCACGGAATGAGCGGAATGGGCCAGGCGCGAATGGCGAAAGGGCCGGACCGATCCGAAGTGGCGGGCTCCTGCTCTTGCAGAGCAAGATCCCGTGTCCTCGGCAACGAGGTACCTGCGCGAAGACGAGCACATCCACATGGCCGACCGCTGCGGGAGAAGGCGTCCATCCGCACGATCGCCGCCGAGCTGGGCCGCAGCCCGTCCATGATCAGTCGGGAGATAAGCCGCGCTGGCATGCCCCTGCGTGGGGACCACACCTCATGGGCCTATCGTCCCCACGCCGCTCAGCGCCGGGCCGACCAGCGCCTGCCCTGGCCCAAGCCCGGCAAGATCGGCCAGAACACCGGGCTGCTGAAAGGTGAACGGGGGTGCGGGTTCACCGTCGATCAACTCGCGTACCAGTAAGGCGATACCGCGATGCGCATCGTGGGTGCGGGTCTCCGGGAGCAGGCGGCGCTGCGGGCTGCCTGTCGCACGACTCGCGCGACGGAAGGTGAGTGTCTCAACAATGGCGGATCTGATGATCAAGGAAGAGGTTCGTGATGAGTGAGACCGCCGTGGAACCGATGCCAGTTCGCGCGACCGTGACGTTCATTTGACGCTCCAGGCACCTGAGGGGTGCCCGTCGAGTCGCGAAACCCGGTCTGACCTGAGGTTTCTCTCGTCTCGCCATCTGTGACCTCTTTTCGATGACGTCGCGCGTGGAGTGCGTGGCGATTCTTGAGCCCGCTGAAAACAGCTCCTGACCTGCGCTTCTTCGGTTCCTGTTGGTTGCGTGCGGGGTAGGCCGACCTGTTTTGAGGAACGCACGACGTGGAACGTGTCCTGGTTCAGGGGAGTGGGTTCGGCTGCCTGCGGCTTCGTGGGCGACTCGGGAGATGATGCACGCGTTCCCCGCACTCCGTGGGGCATAACGAGACCCGTCCCGACGCTCATTTGACGCTGCTTCCGACGGAGCGTCAGGTGGGTGACCCGCTGGGCAAAACGGTCTGGGCCGAATTCAGCCTCGCTCCCTGAGCTCGCCCTCCCCCTGAGCGTGAGTCAGCACGGGCGCCACTACGGGAGGACACCTACTCGGTCGCATGAGCTCCACCAGCTCGCCTCACCGGGACCCGTGCAGGCCAGGCCCGGCCCGATTCCCTCGCTTGGCCGGACTGGGCGTCCGCGGTGTCTGACCGAGTATCGAACAGGAGCAGGCCGGCCTGCCCGAGTTCGGCACCGTGCTGGACGACCCGGACTTCGCCGCCGTGGCCGAGGCCCTGGGTATCACCGGCATCCGCGTCACCGACCCGGCCGACGTGGAGAACGCCGTGCGATGCGCCTTCCGCAGCCCGGGCCCGGTCCTGCTGGACGTTCTGACCAACCCCGATGAGATCGCCGTCCCGGCCAAGCCGACTGTCAAGCAGGGCCGGGGGTTCGCCGTCGCCAAGGTGAAGGAGACCGTCCGCAGCCATGGAGAGTCCGGCGGGGGCTGACAGCAGTTCGAGGAATGCCGATCGGCGGACGGGGTAGGCGCGTGCCTGCCGGACGATGGACCGGCGAGGACGAGGCTGATCGACTGGGAGGGCGCCATGATGCCGACGACGACCGTGCTGACCGCCGAGCAGACGGTAGATCTGCCGGAGATCACGGATCCTTCCAAGGTCGCGCCGAAGGACGCGCGGGAGCTGTCGAAGCCGTTCTTCGACCGGCTGGCCGTCCTGGAGGAGGGAACGCCCGAGTATCAGTACGCGCGCAACACGCTGATCGAGATGAACATGTCCCTGGTCCGCTACGCGGCCGGCCGGTTCCGCAGCCGCGGGCCGGAGGAGATGGAGGACATCGTCCAGGTCGGCATGATCGGACTCATCAAGGCGATCGACCGCTTCGAGCTGACCCGCGAGGTCGAGTTCACCTCCTTCGCCGTGCCGTACATCGTCGGCGAGATCAAGCGGTTCTTCCGCGATACCTCTTGGGCCGTACATGTCCCGCGCCGGCTCCAGGAAGCCCGTGTCCAACTCGCCCGCGCCAACGAGGAACTGCGCAGCCGGCTGGGCCGGACACCGACCACCAAAGAGCTCTCCGAGCTGATGAGCCTTCCGGGGGATGAGGTCGTCGAGGCCCAACTGGCCTCCAACGGCTACAAGTCCGCCTCGCTGGACGCGGCGATCAACGGCAGCGAGGACGGCGAGGCCGCGCTGGCGGACTTCATCGGCGATGAGGACGCCGCCCTCGGCCTGGTCGAGGACATCCACGCCCTCGCCCCGATGATCGCCGAACTCGACGAACGCGACCGCAAGATCATCCACTGGCGGTTCGTGGAGGAACTCACCCAGGCCCAGATCGGTGAACGTCTCGGTGTCTCCCAGATGCACGTCTCCCGGCTGATCTCCGGTCTCCTGGCCCGCCTGCGAGAAGGCATGCTCAGCACCGTCTGACGCGCGAAGGCATGCTCAGCACCGTCTGACGGTCGGGGGCCCGGCAGCCGGACGGCAGCCGGGCGTCCTGCGGAGTGGGGGAGATGTCGCGTGTAGTGCCTCACTTTTGCGAGGTCCTGCCGATCGGGCGGGGCCACGCGGCTGCGGTGGTGCGGTCCGCCTCCACACTCGCCGCGATCGGGTTCGGGCCGATGACAGGTACGGCGCTCCGAGCACCGTTCCCAAGCCGAGACGCGGCGCACCGCGCGAGGCCGGAGGCCGCGACCGCCCACGCGGCCGGCGGGCAGACACCGCTACGGGTCAACCGAGCGGCCTGCTCACGGTTCGTGCGGTGTCGGCGCGTGCGTGCCGTACTGAGCGAACCGACCGAAGGGAAGGCTGCGGGCGGTCCCGCCGCAGGTACTGGAAGATCGAAAGGGGCCTGCCCGGAGTCACGCCGGGCAGGCCCCTTTCGAATTCTCGGTGGAGAATGCAGGTTTAGTGCTTGAACGCGTCCTTCGCCTTTTCCTTGGCCTCACGGACATCACCTGTGCTCTTCTCGGCCTGCCCCTCAGCAGCCATACGGTCGTTTCCGATGGCGCTTCCCACGGCTTCCTTGGCCTTGCCCTCGGCCTGCTCGCTCTTTGCCTTGGCCTTCTCGCCGGCAGTCATGGAAGAGTACCTCCTGATAGCTCGTGTGCCGCTGTCGCGGTAACCCGCTAGTGCCCCGGCATTCCTTTCACAAACAAAGCGTAGTCGGTGAATGGCGTCGGAATTGCAGGGCAGACGAGCGTGCAGGAGGTTGATAAACATGGTTCCCCTGCTGCTTGTTCTGCTTCTTGCACTGCTCCTCTTTGGTGCCGGCTTCGCCATCAAGATCCTCTGGTGGGTCGCAGTCGCCGTCCTGGTGCTCTGGCTTCTCGGCTTCGTCATGCGCTCCACCACCGCCGGTGGCGGCCGAGGTCGTTGGTACCGATGGTGATCTGACCCGCAGCGCGCCTTCATCACGGGGTCCGGCCGATATGACGGCCGGGCCCCGTGCGCATGCCGGACGTGAGGCGACCTGGTGCGTAAGAGGCCATGCAGCCCATAGGCGTCCCAAACGGCAGCAGGGTAGGCGTGTTGTAGTCGGGGGCGGGACAGGCACGCGCGATGGAACCCGCGCGACCTCCTGCCGTGTCCCCGCCCCCGGCCTTACCGGCGGCCGTGCGCCCAGCCGGGCTGCGGCGGCGTGCGGAGGTCCCGTGGGGCGACTCCCGGACGCGGTGGCCGGCGACCGGGACGCGGCTACCGACGTGGCCTGGTAGGAAGCGACCACGGCCGAGCTGATCCGTCGCAGCCCCGACCACGCCCGTACGGACCTCCCGTTGCCTTTCAGCGTCGGCTTCCGTTCGAAGCCTGACCCTGGGGAGACGTAACAGTGCTTCGATACTTGGATGCGGAGAGCGGCTCAGAGCCGGGCAGGGGCGGCGCCTTCTCCTCCTGACTCCTGTACCACGAGGCCGGCTTCTTGTATGCGCCCCGTCCTCAACGCCGCCCGTGCGGGCCGGCTTGACCTGACAGACCTGGGCATGGGCCGCGGTGAACAAGGTCGCGGACGACCACGCGGCGGGCCGTCGCGGCAGCGTGTCCACCGGTGACCGAAGCCGTTTCCGGTTCTCAGCGGCCGGATGCGGCAACTCGCAGTGCGCTACGTCTCGTTCTGCGGCAGGGTCGCCAGGGAGGCGCCTACCTGTGGCCGAGCGGCCCCGCCGACCGGCCCTGGAACCGCCCCGGTGGGCGGCTTTCGTGCGCCGCCGGGAGGACGATCGGTCTGTGGGACCGCGAGTACGGCGCGCCTTCGCTTCACGCGCGCGGCGCTGGCTGGCTCGCGCGGCGCCTGCGGTTCGCCATTGTGCCAGGGTGCCGGTCGGCTCACAGGAAGCGCCGGATCGGGGTGACGACGGCTTCCTTGGCGTGTTGCAGCACTGCCCGTCGTCTCCATCGAGTGAGCTCGATGCCCACGCTGTGGCGCAGGTCCGCCTCGTAGTCGCGGTCGAGGGAGGCAGTGAACTCCTCGTCCAGGACGGCGAGCATCACTTCTTCGTCGTGGTCCATGGACCGGCGGTTGAAATTGGTGGATCCGATGAGGGAGGCGACCGAGTCCACGGTGATGATCTTGGCGTGCATCATGGTCGGCTGGTACTGGCGGATGTGCACGCCGGCCTGCAGCAGACGCGTGTAGTGGTGTTGACCGGCGAGCTGGCAGGCGCGCTGGTCGGTGTGGGGGCCGGGCAGCAGGATCTCGACATGCACGCCGCGACGTGCGGTCTGGCACAGCAGGTCGATGAAGTAGGTGTCGGGGGCGAAGTAGGCGGTGGCCAGCCGGAAGCGTTCCTCGGCGGAGGTGAGCATGACCCGGATGAGGGTTTGCATGTCCTGCCAGCCGATGCTTGCGGAGCCGCGCACGACCTGCACCACCGACGAGCCGACCTGCGGGTGTTCCGTGAAACGGTCGCGGTCATCGAAGAGTTCGTCGTGACACTCCGCCCAGTTCTGCGCGAACGCGGCGGCGATGCCGTCCACGGCCGGGCCGCGCACCTGGACGTGGGTGTCGCGCCACTCGGCAGGGTTGCGGGCATTGCCGCTCCATTCCTCCGCGATGCCGACGCCGCCGGTAAAGGCGGTGTGTTCGTCGACGATGAGGGCCTTGCGGTGGCAACGGTGGTTCTGTTTGAACGGTGACAGCCACACGGGTTTGCGGAACCAGGCCACCTGCACGCCCGCGGCGCTCATGAGGTCCAGCAGCCGCCGCTCGATCTCCTTGGATCCGAAGCCGTCGAGCAGCAGTCGCACGCGCACCCCCGCGCGGGCGCGGTCGGCCAAAGTGACGGCGAAGTCGTGGGCGATCTGACCCCGCCAATACACGAACGTCATCATGTCGACGGTGTGCCGAGCCGAACGTATCGCCCCGAGCATCGCGGGGAAGATCTCATCACCGTTGCGCAGGGGCACCAGGTCATTGCCTTCGGTGGCGGCCACGCCGATCAGTCGCTCCAGGCGACGGCGTAGGCGCTGCTTGCGCGCCGCTGCGTCAGGCGCGGTGTCGCGCGCAGGGGGTGCCGGTATGCCGTCGCGTATCACGCCGAATCTCCCACTGGACCATGAAGACAGAACGTAACGGGCCGCTGGCGAGCCCGAACAACCACATTCCCGGCCGGCGCCGCGGCACTCCAGCAGTCTGCCTGGACCGAGCCCACCGACACCGCGACACCAGCCGCACAGTCTTTGCTGAGGATGCCACTCAGGCGATCAACGTCGTGTCGTCACGACGCTCGTTCGACGCTCCAGACGTTCGCGAGGGTGGTCCGTGCAAATCATGTGCAGGCAGCGACGACACGCCACCGGTCACACCGGCCACGGCTGCGGATCAGCGGAGATTGCAAGGGGTACGGCGGCAGGCAGGTCCTGCGCGATGTGGATCTTGATGTGTCTGCCGGGACGCTGGTGGGAGTCGTCGGCGAGAAAGGGGCGGGGAAGAGAACTCTGCTGGAGATCGCCGTGGGACACGTCTCACCGGACCGCGGAACGGTGACACGGACCGGGACGGTGGGGTACTGCCCGCAACGGGCGGTACTGCACGACGCGTTCACCGTCGGACAGCATCTGCGGTTGTTCCAGGTGGCCTACCGGCTGCCGACACTGGAGCGCGCCGACGAGCTGATGGAGCTGCTGGCGCTGACCGGCCGCCGGCGACAGCAGGCCGGCGAACTCAGCGGCGGAACGCGACAGAAGCTGAACCTGCTGATCGCTCTCATGGGCTTCTTCCTCATCATCATGCTCAGCCTGGTCGACACCGGCCTGCAGAATCCCGTCTTCAAAAGCTCATGGATGTGACAGGCGTGTCCGCGCTTCCTCTGTACGGCGTGAACCAGCTGGCGCTGAGCTCAGCCCTCACCCCGCACATCCCCTGGTCCCACGGCCTGCACTCCCTCACCTGGTCCGCAGCGGCCGGCGCCCTGGCGCTGCTCGTCCTCCACACGCACCGCCCTTCCTGCCCCCCGTGGTCCCGCAGACCGAGACTCCAGACAGGGCGATCACGGTGAGGACGGTCTTCCTCCCGGGCCCTCGTTGCCGGCCAAGAGGCTGTCCCATCATCGGTGTGCGTAAGGTGGTTGAGGCGAATGTCGTGCTGTGCCGAGTCCGCCGTCGAAGGTGATGGCCATACGCCGGAGCCGACCTGGACACCATGACGCCGATACCCGCGAGCACCGCAGGGACCTGCCGTACGCCTTCACCAAACAGCTCCTCCTGGCCGCCCCCGACCTACATGCCCACGGTGCCCGTCCTCCGCGGCGAACCGGCACGCGGACACCGCGTTCTGGCCCCGCTCACCGGCGGGGCAGTGCGGGGCAGCGCGGGGCCCGAACAGCGCGAAGTTCTCGCGCGGCGGAGAGAGGCGTTCGAAGCCTCAGCCCACCGGCTCAGGAGCTTTGACAGTCTCCCGTTCCGCCCACTCGATCTGCCTCACGCGCGGGTCAGGGTCAGGCGGGTCCTACGGGAGGGGGTGTGCGCAGCGCGATCATGGCGACGTCATCATCGTTGTCGCTGGGGCGGACCTGGTCCAGCAGCAAGTCGCAGAAGGAGTCGAGGGGGCGGTGGGCGAGGGAGGCCGCGTGTCGGCGCAGCCGGTCAAGCCCGTGATCGATGGAGTGGTGCGGGGATTCGACCAGTCCGTCGGTGTAGAGCAGGAGCGTGGCCTGGGGTGGCAGGACGGTGACGGCGTCGGGGCGTGGTCTGGTGACTCCGGTTCCGAGGAGTATGCCGTGAGCCTCGTCGAGGTAGCGGGTCTGACCGTCGTGGGTGATGAGCAGGGGCGGCGGGTGGCCGGCGTTCGTCCAGCGTAGGCGCCACAGTGTGTCATTCCCGAGGGTGAGCCTGGCGAGGATCATGGTGGCCATGGGTACCTCGGCTATGTGCATCACGGCATCGTCGAGACGTGTGACGACGGCGCTGGGTGCGGCCTCGGGGTGGGACCAGGCGAAGGCGCGCAGCATGTTGCGGACCTGCGCCATGCCGGCTGCGGCGTCGAGATCGTGTCCGACGATGTCGCCGATGGCCAGTGCGTGGGCGTGGGCGGCCAGAGCGAAGGCGTCGTACCAGTCACCGCCCACGGATGAGGCGTCCGGAGCGGGTACGTAGCGCGCGGTCATCTCCAGCCCGGGCAGGACGGGCAGCTGGGGCAGCAGGTGGCGTTGCATGGTCTCGGCAACTTTGCGCTGGCGCTGGTACAGGCGCGCGTTGTCCAGCGCCAGGCCCGCCCGGCGGGTGAGGTCCTCCAGCAGCGGCAGGTCGGCAGGGGTGAAGGCGTCATGACGCTGGGCGCGGCCCAGGGTCAGGGCGCCGAGTACGTCCCGTAGTCCGCGAATGGGTGCGATGGCGGCGGAGTGCATACCTGTCGCGGTGAACAGGCGCTGCTGCTCGACCGCTATGCCGGAGTCGGGCGGACCTTGGTAGGTGGCGGGGCCGGCGAGGGAGGAGGCGGCGCCGCGCAGGGCCCGTGACAGGGGCATCGGTGACTCTGCCGGCACGGGAGGCATCGGGCCCTGCAGGTCGTCCCGCTCGACGAGAATGCCGTCCTTGTGCTCCATCACGAGAACGCGTCGTACTTCGTCACGTTCGGTGAGCAGGTCGAACACGGCCCAGTCCGCGAGTCGGGGCACGGTCAGGGCCGCCAGTCGGTGCAGCGCCTCGTCCGCGTCCAGGGTGGACGTGAGCTGCGTGGTCGTCTCCGCCAGCAGGGACAGGCGGTCCAGTTCTGTCAGCGGCGCGGAGTGCCCGCCGTCGGTGTGGCGCACGTCCCCTGGCCTCGGCTCGTACAGCATCGCCAGCGCACCTGTCCCGCCCGGACCGGGTGAGTAGGGCGTGACCAGCCAGGACAACTGGACGAGAGTGCCGTCCCCGCAGGCGAACCACTCGGCGTCGCCATGTGCGGTGTCCCCCGTGAGGATGGCCTTCCTCATCCGGCAGCGCGTGCGCGGCACCGAGTGCCCGTATCTGTCCCGGTGCAGCAGGTCGTGGGAGTCCTGACCGACGAGTTCTGAGGCTTCCCTGCCCAGCAGGCTTTGGGCCGCGCTGTTGACCGCGACGATGAGGCCATCGTCACCGACCGCGATGGCGGACGCCCGCAGGTTTTCCAGCGTTCCGTCGAGCAGGACGCCAGAGCGCGCCTGATGCCCGGACAGGGGGACACTTTCCCTGCCGGGAGCGCCGACGTCGTCCATGTTCCTCCTCTGTTCAAGCCCGAATCGTATCGAGTACCCCAACCGGATTCCGGCATGCATCGAAGGCTCGTCTTCCCTGCTGCGACTACTCGAGCACATCCTGGTGATGCAGGAAGAAGGTGTCCTTGAAGTCCCGAATGCCGGTCGCGAGTGATGAGGACGAACGGACTGTTGGTCTTGGCCCGAGGGCGAGCGGGTGGAGCACCCGGACTACGAGATCGACCTGACCGCGGACGGCGTCGAGAGGGTGGCGATGGCCTTCGTGCCGACCATCATCCGGGCGAACTCGGCAGAGAAGCAGGCTCGGCCGACGTCCACCACCCCGGCGGAATACGTCCCATAGTGCGGGTGCCAGGGCGACCGCGCACGTCATCAGCGCGGGCTCGGGTCGGCGGGGTGCTGGTTGTCGGTGCCGGGTGCGTTGTGGACCGCGAGGATACGGACGCGGTCGCGGTCACCGAACAGATGAGGCTGTCGCCCGGGCCCAGGTGTTCGAGACGCGGGCCGGACGGAGTCTGCAGCTCGACTTCTCGCTCGCCGTCCACCACCTGGTCGAACTCGTCACCGGGGTGCCCTCTACCCCTGTCGCTCTTTGTTCGGCGTTCTAACGAGGGGCGTTCTGTACGGTGAGGACGTGGACCCCGGAAAGGTCCTGATTGTCCGCCAGAACTCGCCAGCGGTGAGGGGTTCCGCCAGGGTAGAGCAGGCTGTCACCGGCGTGGAGGCGGTGCAGTTCGCGGCCGCCCGGGCCCAGTAGGTCGACCTCGATCGCGCCGTGCACCACGTAGAGGAACTCATCGCCCGGGTGGTCGTAGTACTCCTCGAAGCCGGTGGGTCCTCCCGTGTATTCGACCGGATGGATGGCGAATTGGGGTGCCCCGAGCATTCGGGCCGAGCCGCCGCTGTTGGCGACGGGGGTGCCGGTCCCTTCCCGTACGACGTGGATGTCGGCGGGGGAGGTTGCCGAGTGCGCCAGCAGGGCCTGTTGGGTGGTGCCGAGCGCCTGGGCGATCCGGTGCAGCGAGGGCATGCTCGGGCGGGTCAGCCCGCGCTCCAGCTGACTGAGGAAGGGGTGCGAAAGGCCGGCGCTGCCCGCGAGTTGGACAAGGGTGAGGCCGCGCTTCTTGCGTAGTCGACGGATCGCGTTACCGAGCTGCTGGTCCGGATCGGCGGGGGTTTCGGTGGGGCGGTCTGCCATGGCGAAAATCCTAAGCGGTCACTTCGGAGTGGGATTTACTCCCGCGAAACACATGTCTCCTACGCTCAATGTTGATGTGACGAACATTCTAAACGAGGAGCCCGAATGACCGCGACCACCGCCGACCGGCCCGCCACGGCCGGATTCCTCGATGCCATGGCAGCCCTCGCAGGTGGTGTCTGCGTGGTGACCGCTGCCGCAGCCGATGGCAAGCCTGCCGGATTCACCAGCACCGCCGTGATGAGCCTCAGCCGTACGCCGCAGCTGATAGCGATCGGCGTCCAGCGCGGCAGCCGCACCCTGCCGCTGCTCCAGGACGGCGGCAGGCTCGCGCTCAACATCCTTGCCGCGGACGGCGAATCCGTCTCGCGGCGGTTCGCCGATCCGGCCGCCGACCGGTTCGCCGGGCTGGAGTGGACGACGGGAGAGGGCGGTGTGCCGCTGCTGCTCGCGCAGAGCACGTACGCCGTTCTGTGCCGCGTACGGGAAGAGGTGGCGGCTGGGGACCACCTGCTGCTGATAGCCGGCATCGAGGAGATCATCCCTGGCCAGGGCGGGGTCAGCGCTCTCGTCCACCATGCCCGCCGCTACCACGGCATCGGCGCGTGAGCGGGCGCGACTGGTTCTCCGTACAGGAGACCGGACCTGGGACCCTCCTCATCGCCGAGCCCGGCCACGTCAACAGCTATCTCGTCGTGGGCGACGACCTCGCCCTGCTGTACGACACCGGGATGGGCATCGGGGACATCGGGCGCGAGGTGCGCGCGCTGACCTCGCTGCCGCTGCTCGTCGTCAACTCCCACCACCACTACGACCACCGGGGCGGCAACGCCTCGCTTGTGGGCGAGGCCAAGGACTTCGCCGTCCACGAGGCAGGAGCAGACCTGCACGGCGAGCCCGCACCGCGCGAGTGGCTCGAGGCGTACGAGCACATCGCCCAGGACCTGCGACAGCGCTACATCGAGCTGAGCGCACTCTCCGCCGAGGGCTTCTTCCTCACCGACTCGCGGATCGAGGTGCGGCCCGTCCCCGAGCTGACCCAGTGGCGTATCGACGCGGTGCGACCGACCCGGCTGCTCCGGGAAGGGGAGCAGCTCGATCTGGGCGGGCGCAGGCTGCATGTCCTGCACACCCCCGGTCACTCGCCCGACGGCATCTGTCTGTGGGAACCGGAGACCGGTCTGCTCCTCGCCGGCGACACCCTGATCAGCGGCACTTTCTTCGCCCATGTCCCGGGCGCCGATGTGCCCGCCTTCGCCGCGTCGACCCGGCGCCTCGCCGCACTCCCGGTCAAGACCGCCCTGTTGGGGCACAACCTCCGCCACTGTGAGGACCATTACTTCGTGGGACGGGTCGCCGAAGCTTTCGACCAGGTGGTACGCGGACGGACCCGCCCGGTCCGCCGCCAGGACATGTTCGGCGCGCCCGTGATGTGGCATGCCTTCGACGGCTTCGCGGTACTCACGGCACCGGAGAACGGGGACGTACGATGACGGCGACGGCCCTGCTGCGCGGGGCGCGGCTGCCCGAAGGACAGGTCCGGGACGTACTGATCGAGGACGGGCGAGTATCGGCCGTTGCGCAGGCCGGTCAACTGGCCTCCGCATGTGAGGAGATGGACCTCTCCGGCTTCATACTGTTGCCCGCCCCCGCCGAACCCCATGCCCACCTGGACAAGGCCCTCACCTGGGACCTGGCCGGTGCACCGCCCTGCGACCTGCCAGGGGCGGTCGCCGCCTGGCGCGGCTATGCCGAGCAGGTGACGGAGGAGGACGTGCTGGCCAGGGGCCGCCGTGCCCTGGACGAGCTGGTCGCCAATGGTGCGACCGCCGTCCGCACCCACGCCGACGTCCTGCCCGGCCGCGACCCGCTCCGGGGGCTGCGGGCGCTGTTGCGGCTGCGCGAGGAGCTGAGCGAGCGAGTCGCACTGCAGATCGCCGTACTGCACATCGAGGCGCCCGACGAAGTTCTCGACGAGGCATTGGAGTTGGGTGCCGACCTGCTCGGTGGCTGCCCGCACCTCTCCGACGACCCGCAGGCCGCTGTCGCCCGCGCCCTGGCCATCGCCGAGCGGCACGGCGTAGGCGTCGATCTGCATGCGGACGAGCATCTCCGTCCGGACCCGAAGGATCTGCTGCTGCTCGCCCAGGCTGTACGGGAGCGGGGCTTCGCCCACGGTGCGACCGCCAGTCACTGCGTGGGACTGGGCGGGCTGGACCCTACCGAGGCCGCCCGGATCGCCAAGGAGGCGGCGGCATCCCGGATCGGGGTCGTCGCGCTGCCGCTCACCAACCTCTACCTTCAGGGCCGCGATATGCCTGCCCGCACCCCGCGCGGTCTGACCGCCGTACGCGCCCTCTTGGACGCGGGCGTGCCCCTGGCCGGGGGCGGCGACAACATCCGCGACCCCTTCAACCCGGTAGGCCGGGCCGACCCCCTGGAGACCGCCGGACTCCTCGTCGCGGCAGGTCACTTGACGCTGACCGAGGCCGTCCACGCGGTGACCACCGGCGCCCGCACGGTCCTCGGGCTACCCGCCGCAGGGCCGTACGAGGGTGCGGTCGCCGACCTCCTCGCCGTACGGACCGACTCGCTCTCCGAGGCTGTCGGGTCCTCGTACCCGGACCGGATCGTCTTCAAGGGCGGGCGAGCGGTGAGCCGTACCACGGTGATCCGCGAAGCGCTCTGACTGGTCCAGGGCGTAAACGCCCGGGACATCCCCCCGAAACAATGAATGTTGATGCTACGAACATCGGTGAACACACCACAGGCCCACAGGAAGGAGTTGACGTGGCGACAGCAGTGCAGACGGCGCTGAGCTTCGTAGCCGTCGACAAGCGTTTCGACCGCGGGACCACCGTGCTCTCGGGAGTGGAACTCCACGTCGGCGCAGGCGAGTTCGCCGTGGTCGTCGGCCCCTCCGGTTGCGGCAAGTCCACCCTGCTGCGGCTCGCCTCGGGTCTCGATGCCCCCAGCGCGGGCGAGATCAGCACCCCGGGCGGGGACATCGGTTACGTCTTCCAGGACGCTACCCTGCTGCCCTGGCGCAGCGTCCTCGCCAATGTGGCGCTGCCGGCCGAACTGGCCGGCCGTCCCAAGGCCGAACGGCACGAGCGCGCCATGGACGCCATCCGTCTCGTTGGCCTCGAGGGCTTTGAGGAGCAGTTGCCGAGACAGCTCTCGGGCGGGATGCGGATGCGGGTCTCG
The DNA here is from genome assembly GCF_042872425.1 of Streptomyces sp. NPDC005262. Lineage (NCBI taxonomy): Bacteria > Bacillati > Actinomycetota > Actinomycetes > Kitasatosporales > Streptomycetaceae > Streptomyces > Streptomyces sp. NPDC005262. Next base: position 107,579 of record NZ_JBIAKK010000011.1, on the reverse strand, counting down.
CTGGCCCGCGCGCTGATGATGCGCCCCGCGCTCTTCCTCTTCGACGAACCTTTCGGCGCGCTGGACGAGATGACCCGGCTTCGTATGCAGGAAGAGCTCCAGCGGATCTTCGGCGAGACGGGGTTCGCGGCTCTCTTCATCACGCACTCGGTGACCGAGGCGGTCTTCCTGGCCAACCGGGTCGTGGTGATGTCGGCCCGACCTGGACGCATCACCGCCGAATTCGAGGTCCCGTTCGCCCACCCCAGGCCCGCTTCCCTCCGCTACGAACCGGAGTTCGCCGCGATCGCGGGCGCGGTCTCCGGGGCCCTGCGAGGAGTCGCCCAGTGACCGCGAACACCCCGGCCGCCGAAGCGCCGACTGCCCACGCAACCACGGCCGCCTCGGTCACCGTCGGCCCGAGCAGCGAACCGTCTGCCGCGTCCGAACCGGCCCTCACCGGTTCGAGCGGTGCCGCTCCGGCCCACGAGGGGAAGACCCCCGTGCACCAGTCCGACGCTGTCGCCGACTCCACGGCCGAGACTTTCCCGGCCGCCGAGGCGTCCGTCCGTACACGCCGCAGCCCTGTCGCGCCGCTCGCCCCCATCGGCTCGCTCGCCATCGCCATCGGCCTCTGGTACGCGGTGAGTTACCTGCTCCTCGCCCCCGCCCGCCGCTTCCTCGTACCGCCCCCGCACCAAGTCCTCCAGGTCGCCGTCCTCGACTGGACCCACTTCCAGCCCATGCTCCAGGCCCTCGCCCTCACCGGGCAGGTCGCCCTCGCCGGACTCGCCATCGCCGCCGCCCTCGGTATCACCGGGGCCGTCGTGATGAGCCGTGCCCGCTGGCTGGAGCGCTCCCTCTATCCGTACGCCGTCATCCTGCAGACTGTTCCGATCCTCGCCATCGTCCCCCTCATCGGCCTCTGGTTCGGCTTCGGCTTCACCAGCCGGGTCGTGGTCTGTGTTCTCATCGCCCTTTTCCCGCTGATCGCCAACACCCTCTTCGGACTGCAGTCCGTGGACCGCGCCCACCACGACCTTTTCACTCTCCAGAAGGCGAGCGGCTGGGCCCGCCTGCGCAAGCTGGAACTGCCCGCGGCGCTCCCCGCCATCTTCACCGGGCTGCGCACCTCCTCCGGGCTCTCGGTCATCGGCGCGATCGTCGGCGACATGTTCTTCAAGCAGGGCGCGCCCGGTATCGGCACCCTCCTCGACGTCTACCGCTCACGGCTCCAGTCCGAGGACCTCTTCGCTGCGATCATCCTCGCCTCCCTCTTCGGGGTCGTCGTCTTCGCGCTCTTCACTTTCCTGTCCCGCCTCGCCGTCGGCTCCTGGCACGCGTCCGGCCGCAGCTGAGCCGGCCCCACCCCCTCTCCGCTTCCTCGTCACAGCCCCTTCCGGGAGACAGTCATGCCAAATGCCGCCAGAAGAAGCCTTGTTGCAGGATTGAGCTCCTCGCTCCTCCTTGCCGCCACCGGCTGCGGCGCCGGCGCCACCACCGCCGCCGGTTCGTCCGCCGACCTCGAGCCCGCCCCCGCTGCCCAGCGCCTCAACAAGGTCTGTCCCGCCACCGTCGTCGTCCAGGCCGACTGGGAGCCCGAGGCCGAACACGGTCCGATCTACAACCTCGTCGGCCCCGGCTACACCGTCGACACCGACAAGAAGCTGGTCACCGGTCCCCTCGTCACCGGCGGCAAGGACACCGGCGTCAAGATCCAGGTACGGGCGGGCGGTTCGGCCGTCGGGTACCAGACCCCCGCCTCGGAGATGTACATCGACCAGTCCATCACCCTCGGCATGGTCACCACCGACAGCGCCATCCAGACAGCGGGCAAGCAGCCCGTCACCGCGGTCGCCGCGCTGATGAAGAAGAGTCCTCAGGTCCTGATGTGGGACCCCAAGACCCACCCGGGCTGGAAGACCGTCGCCGACATCGGCAAGAGCGGCGCCAAGGTCGTCTACCGCGACGGCGAGGTCTTCGCCCCCATGCTGGTGGCGAAGGGGCTCATCAAGAAGAGCCAGCTGGACGGGAGTTACGACAGCTCACCATCCCGCTTCGTCGCCGACCCCTCCATCGCGCAGCAGGGCTTCGCGACCGCGGAACCGTACCTCTACGAGCACGAGATCGCCGCCTGGAAGAAGCCGGTCAAGTTCCAGCTGCTGGCCGATGTCGGCTACACCGTCTACCCGCAGGCACTCTCCGTGCGCACCGGTGCGCTGAAGAAGCTCAGCCCCTGCCTGACGAAGCTGGTCCCCGTCATCCAGCAGTCGGCCGCCGACTTCGCCGCCGCACCGGACACAGCGATCACGCTCATCGACGACATCGTGAAGCAGTACGGCACAAGCTGGGTCTACTCCAAGGGCACCGGCCGGTACGCCGCCAAGGAGATGGTCAGGCTCGGCATCCTCGGCAATGAGGCCGACGGATCGATCGCGAGCTTCGACGAGAAGCGCGTCGTCGACTCCCTGAAGACCTTCGGACCGATCTTCACCAAGGGCGGCGTCAAGATACCGGCCGGGCTGAGCGCCGACGACCTGGCGACCAACGAATTCATCGACACCAAGATCGGAATGAAGTGATGGCCGTAGACCCCAAGGGCACGACCCTGTCCGCCGCCGAACTGCGCCGGATGACCGAACTTGTCGTGGACGACGCGCTGCTGGGCGTCCGCCCAGGTGCCACGCACCGCACCCGCGGCATCGACGCATTCTGTGCAGAGGCTGCCGCATTGCTGGGCGAGGATGCCGTCGTACGCGAGGACTCCGCCCTCGACAAGGCGTCCCGCGACTGGGCGCACATGTCGCCGATCCTCGCCGCCAAGCTCCCCGCCGGTCGCGCCGAGGTGGTGCTGCGCCCGTCGTCGTACGAGCAGATCCAGCCCCTCGTCGCCCTCGCCCACCGCCTGCGCATCCCGCTCACCCCGCGCGGCAAAGGCACCGGCAACTACGGCCAGGCGATCCCGCTCCACGGCGGCGCAGTACTCGACCTCACCGGATGCGGACGCATCCTGGGCGCGGGCGACGGGTGGATCAGGGCCGAGGCGGGCGCAAAGATGTCCGACCTGGAGGCGCATGCGCGCACGCTGGGCCAGGAGCTGTGGATGTTCCCCTCCACCTTCGGGACATCGCTCGGTGGCTTCCTCTCTGGTGGGAACGGCGGCACGGGATCGCTCGCCAACGGCACCAACGGGGATGGCTTTGTGCGGGAGTTGACCGTCGTCCCGTGCACAGCGGAGGCCGAGCCCTTCATCGTACGCGGCGAGGAAGCACTCCCGTACATCCACGCCTACGGCACCACTGGCATCACCACGACCGCGACCGTCGCACTTCAGCCGGCCCGCGTCTGGACCGGTCTCTTCGCCTCCTTCGGTACGTGGAACTCCGCCACCGCCGCGCTCGGCGACCTCGTACGCCTGGAGCCCGCCCCGCGCCTGGTCTCCCTCGACGAGCCCGGCCTCGTCGAGACCTTCGAGGCCGACCCGGCCCTCGACCCGGCCGCGCTGAGCGTCCGCGCGATCATCGAGGAGCAGGCCGGGGACGCTGCCCGGGCGATCGTCGAGAGTCACGGCGGCCGGGTGACGGAGGTACGTCCCGCCCCGCGCGGCCCCGCCCTCGTCTCCTCCCTCTCCTTCAACCACCCCACGTACCACCTGATGAAGGCCAGGGACGGCTACTTCCACCTGGAGATCGGCGGCGACGTACTGCTCGGCGACCCGGCGGCGGTCAGGGCCGTCTTCCCCGGCACGGTGCTGCACCTGGAGGGGATGCGCTCGGGGACCGTCGGCATGCTGATGGCGCACTACCAGGACGAAGCCACTGTGTACGAGGGGATCGCCGCCCTGGAGGCACTGGGCGTAGGAGTCCATGACGTCCACAACTGGTACGTCGACCGGCGCCTCGACCTCGTCCGTGCCACCGCCCGCACCGTCGATCCGCTGGGGCTGCTCAACCCCGGCCACCTCCTGGGAGCGCGCTGACCGTGGCCTTCAACCGCTTCACCGACCTCAGCGGACCGTCGGTCACCGACCTGTCCGCCGACACTGTGGCCGTCCTTCCCGTAGGCGCGATCGAACAGCACGGACCCCATCTTCCCGTCGCCACCGACTACTTCATGGCGGAGGCGATAGCGGGGGGCGCGGCCCTGGCCGCATCCGACAGCTGTGACATCACGCTGCTGCCGGGCCTTGCGTACACCAAGTCCGACGAACACGCCTGGTCGCCCGGTACGCTGTGGCTCAGCGCCTCGACGCTCTTCGCGGTACTGGACGACCTGGGACGCTCTCTCGCCATGGGGCCCGTCCGGCGGCTCGCGTTCCTCAACGCGCACGGCGGCAACAGTGCGCTGCTGGGAGTCGCTCTGCGCGAACTCCGCACCAAATACGGTTTGTTCACCTTCCTGCTGCACGCCGTGCTCCCTGCGGACCAGGGCGGCGCGTCCCCGTCCGGCGAGCTGGGTCTGGGGGTGCACGGCGGGCTGAACGAGACTGCGGCGATGCTCCACCTCCACCCGGAGACGGTGGACATGTCGCTGACCGAGCGGAGTGTCCCCGAGCACCTGACCGCCTACGAGCACATCGGCTTCGGCAAGTCCGTCTCCTTCGGCTGGACGAGCGACGACTTCGGTACAGGCAACGGCGTTATCGGCGACCCCACCGGAGCCACGCCCGAACTCGGTCGCAAGCTCGTCGACACCGCCATCGCCAACAACGCGGCCGCACTGCGCGAATGCGCCCGCTTCCTGCCTTCCGCCTGACCGCCTTCTTCCTGAACGCCTGACGCCGAGGACACCCGCCATGGCCATCCCCCCGCTCCACAAACCGCTCCGTGAGATCACCGCCCACCACATCACCGAAGGCGACACGGTCAAGCTCGCCGTCCTCACCGGACCGACCGACGGCTCACCGACCACCGTCGTCTTCGAGGTGTGGGAGCCGGGCGGCGCCCAGCCGCTCAACTGGCACCCCGAGTCCGTGGAGACGTTCGTGGTGCTCGCGGGCGAGGGCCGCGCGGTCAGCGATGAGCACGAACGCGACCTCGCACCAGGTGATGTCCTCGTCCTGCCCCTCGGCTCCAAGCACCGGATCACCAACACCTCGGCCACCGAGCGTCTCTACACCCTCACGGTCATGTCCCCCGACGAGGGCTTCGCCGATCTGATCCAGCGCGGCCCCTTCGCGGTGCTCGACGACGCGGACCTGGCCGTCCTCGGAGCCGCCCGATGAGCACTGTGCCTTCCCGGGGGGCAACCCCCGGACCCCCGGCCGGACAAGCAGGCCGGCCCGCCACGCCCCACCGCCCTCGCGGAGCGAACCGCAGCGAACTCCTCGACGCCTTCTGGTCGTACGAACAGGCCCTCGGGGCCAATGACGTGGCGGGCCTCGACCACTGGTTCCTGGACGCTCCGGACACGGTGCGCGCCGAGGGTTCCATGGTGCTGAGCGGGCACGCTGCCATCTCGGACTTCCGTCGCGGCCGCAGCGGGGGAGCCCCGGCCCGTACGGTCGAGCGCGTCCACGAGGTGCGGATCGCCGAGGACGTCGCCGTACTGTCCGCCGAAACGCTGCGGGACGGCGGGTCGCGTGGGATGCAGACTCAGGTGTGGCGGCTGACGGCGGAGGGCTGGCGGATCGCGGCCGCGCACGTCAGCGCGGTGCCGGCTCCGGTGGCCGACGAGGCTCCGGACCCCGCGGTGTGGCGGGTCGTGGGCGAGCCGCTGGTCGCCGGGGCGGAGGCGGGGCCGCTCGCGGGTGTACGTACTGCCATCAAGGACGTCTTCGCCGTTGCCGGACAGCGGATCGGCGGAGGCAACCCGCAGTGGCTGGCCGATGCGCTGATGGAGTCCCGACATGCGGACGCAGTAAGGGAATTGCTCAGCGCGGGCGCTGAGCTCGCCGGGATCGCCCAAACCGACGAACTCGCCTACAGTCTCGCCGGGACCAACATCCACTACGGCACCCCCGTCAACCCCGCTGGCCCCGGCCGGATCACCGGCGGTTCCAGCAGCGGCCCGGCGGCGGCGGTCGCCCGCGGTTGGGCGGATCTGGGGCTGGCCACGGACACCGCGGGCTCGATCCGGGTCCCCGCCTCCTACTGCGGCCTGTACGGCTGGCGCCCCACCCACGGAGCCGTCCCCACCGGCGGCCTGCTCCCGCTGGCCCCGTCCTTCGACACGGTGGGACTGCTTGCTCGGGACCCCTACCTGCTGCGTACAGCGGCGAAGGTGCTCCTGCCCCGGGACGACGAAGCCCCGATGACGACGCTTCTGGTCGACGACGTCCTCACCGCGCTCGCCGAACCCGAGGTCCAGGCATCCTTCGAGGCGGCATGCCGGGCGCTCTCCCTCCGTATCGGCCTGGCACTCGTACGGACCGACACCGGCATGGCCCCACACCTGGAGGAGTGGCTGCACGCCTTCCGTACCGTCCAGGCGGCCGAGGCGTGGGCCACGCACGGGGAGTGGATCGAGAAGCACCCAGGCGCGCTGGGGGCCGACATCGAGGCCCGGTTCGCCGTGGGGAGCCTGGTCGCGGAGGGTGAAGTGCGTGACGCCACCTCCGGGCTCCTGTCCGCCCGTTCGGTCATCGTCGAAGCCCTCCCGCCCGGCACCACGCTCCTTCTCCCCGCCACGAGCAGCCCGGCCCCCCGCGCCGATGCGACACCGGCCGAGGTCGAGACCGTACGAGCCGCAACCCTCCGCCTCACCTGCCCTGCCTCGCTCGCCGGGCTGCCCGCCGTCGCCATGCCCCGGCTGAGGGCCCGCGACCTCCCGGTCGGCCTCTGCGCGATCGGCGCACCGGGCACGGACCACGCCCTCCTGGAGCTGACCCATGCATGAAATCGGCCCCAACTTCCGCAACTCCTGGCGCGCGGACGCCACACATGTCGACCTTCGCCGCCCGCCGCGCCCGGCCTGCCCCGTGACCGTGGAGGCTCAGCCCCAAATCCTGACGCTCGACCTGGCCTCAACCGCGATCGTCGTCATAGACATGCAGAACGACTTCTGCTCGCCCGACGGCTGGCTGGCCTCGATCGGCGTGGACGTGTCCCCGGCCCGCACCCCCATCCCCGTACTCCAGCGGCTCCTCCCCGCCCTCCGGGCGGCCGACGTCCCCGTCGTCTGGCTCAACTGGGGCAACCGCCCCGACCGTGCGAACCTCCCGCCCGGCGTCCTCCACGTCTACGACCGGGAGGGAACCGGAGGCGGCCTCGGTTCCCAACTGCCCACCGGGGCCAGGGTCCTGGAACGCGAGAGCGCGTCCGCCGGTATCACCGCACCCCTCTTTGCGGCACCCGGCGACCTGAACATCGCCAAGTACCGCATGAGCGGCTTCCAGGACACCGAACTCGACAGCGTCCTGCGCAATCTCCGCGCCGACACGCTCCTCTTCGCCGGAGTCAACGCCGACCAGTGCGTCCTCGCCACCCTCATGGACGCAGCGAGCCTCGGCTACGACGTGCTGATGCTGGAGGACGCGGTGGCCACCACCTCACCCGCGTACTGCATGGACGCCACCCTCTACAACGTCCGCCAGTGCTTCGGCTTGACTCTCACCGCCGCCGACCTCGAGGAAGCCCTGTGACCCTCCTCCAGCCCCACCGGGGCCCCGTCGACGGCGACCACTACCTCCCCGCCGACCCGGCCGCGGTCCACTGGGGCCTGATTCCCAACGCCCTTTCCAAGCCGTCCCTTTCGGTGCCTTCAGGCGCGAGCGTCACCCTCGACACGATCAGCCACGAGGGCATCCTCGCCGACCAGGGCAGCGACCCGGCCGCCTTCTTCGCCGCCGCCGGCATCCACGGCATCCTCCACGACACGGCCGAACTCGCCGCTTCCACCCGCCTTCACGACCCCGCCGCCCACGGCCCGCACGTTGTCACAGGACCCGTCCACATCCAGGGGGCCGAGCCCGGCGACGTACTCGAAGTGGAAGTCCTCCGCCTGCGCCGCCGCGCCCCCTACGGCGTGATCAGCAACCGTCATGGCAAGGGCGCACTCCCCGGCGAATACCCCCAGGGCCCCGGCCCCGACCCGGTCAGTCTGGTCGCCACCGTCGACGGCGACGGCCGTGGCCGCCTCCCCGTGGGCGACGGTCGCGACATCCGCTTCCCGCTCCGTCCTTTCCTCGGCATCATGGGCACCTCCCCCGACACCGAAGCCCCGGTCCACTCGGTGCCTCCCGGCCCGCACGGAGGCAATCTCGACGTACGCCACCTCGGCGTCGGCGCCCGCCTCTTCCTCCCCGTTGCCGTCGAGGGCGCCCTCTTCTACGCCGGCGACCCGCACTTCTCCCAGGGCGACGGCGAAGTGGCCCTCACCGCCTTCGAAGCCCCTCTGCGCGCGACCCTCCGCCTCACCGTCCTCCGCGACCCCGCCCTACGGCGACTCGCATCCCGCCTGCGCGCCCCCTTCGCCGAGACCGACACCGAGCACATCGTCATGGGCCTGGACACCGACCTCGACGAGGCGATGCGCCATGCCGTACGCGATGCCCTCACCCTCCTCGACGAGCGCTTCTCCGTCCCTGGCCCGGTTGCCCTCGCCTACCTCAGCGCGGCCGCCGACTTCCAGGTCTCCCAGGTGGTCGACATCGTCAAGGGCGTCCACTGCCGCATTTCCAAGGCGGACCTGACCTTCTGACGGCACACGGCTCGCACTCCGCCAGGGGGAGCGAGCCTGGATCTCAGGTCTCGACTTCTCCCGCCCGGGCGTCCGACGGGACTGTCCTGATCATCGACCATGTCCTGACCGGTGCCCCGGACGAGGCGTGGGAGCGGATCTCCTGCGGTGACGGTACGAACGGGCCGCGGGTCTACGTAACCGGCGGGTGGTGGAGGACCACCACGGACCCGTGGGGCGCGGGTACGGCCAGTACCGCGCGCAGCAAGTCGAGTTGGCGCACGCCGATCCGGCCGTGCACCTTGCCGGGGACGAGTGAGTCGAGCGCGATGAAGGGGCGGCCACCGATGACGCTCGCCGCGGCACGCTCGCCCGCGTGGGAGTCGACCACCATCGCGGCCAGATCGCTCCCCTCGGCGCCGAGGTGTCACCTGACGACGCGCGGAGCGGCGCCAGGAACCTCACCCCGTTGCGTGAGGGCTCACTTGAGGGGTTCGAGGCAGAGGGTGAAGTCCCGGCCCGCGCCGCCCTGGGTGTAGCGCTGGTACTGGTCGTCGCAGGTTCCGTCCGTGCCGGAGGCGCGGCCGGCGACCTTGAACTGGGCTTCGGGTGTGCCGCAGTCCACGATCTCGAACTCGGGATCGCCGACGGATATCACCGCGGTGGCCGCCGCGTTGCCGGCGTGCAGGCAATCACCCGCGTCGGCGGTCGCGGCGCCCCCGAACCAGGTCGTGTAGCCGCCGTATACGACGACCCCGACCACGACGACGCTGACGACTCCCCTGAGGACGCGCCTGACGCTCCAGCGGCGGGCGGGGACCGGCGCGGCGGGTTGTCTGTACGGGTTCTGGCCGGGCGGCGGCGGAGTGGTCATCGGGTCCCCCTGAGGTGTCGTGGGCAAGGTCAATCGGCGGCAGAAAATACCACCATTGACGCGACACCGGGACCAGCCAGCGACTACCGGGGCCGCTGATCCGGTTTCGGGCAGGCCGCGCTGTTCGACGGGCACCAGTGCTCACCTCGGCGCCCCGGCATCCGGCACAGACCGGTGACCGCCCTGACTGATCTCGCGGTGCGACGTGGGTGCCGTCAGGTGTTTGTGACGGTGGTGCGCTCGAAGCGGCTGGGGAAGGGGAAGTAGCCTTCCAGGAAGGCATGGATCTTTTGGTGGATCTCTTCCTGCTGCTCGGAGGGGGTGTTGACGTCGTTGAGGCAGAAGAAGTCGAAGCGGCGGTTCGTCAGGAGTTCGGCGAGCCGTTCGTCCGCGTCTCCCCGGGCCACGTCCACGTAACGTGCCTTGTACGTCGCGGGCACCGCTCGGCCGGTGAGGAACGCCTGATGGTGATGGAACGAGGCTCCCATGGCGATGTCGGTGGGGGCGCGGAACCGGGACCTGCTGGTGCGGTCGACGTCCTCCGCGTAGCGCTCCTCTATTTCGCGCATCACTGAGCGGAGTTGAGGATGCGGGGCGTGCGCGAACTTGTTCACTGTCATGCGTCCATGATTCCCCTGCAGCAGGCGCCGGACGTTCTTGCCCGCCGAATTGGGGGCCGGTTCGTCAGGATGCGGTGCCCCGAGGCCGAGTTGGGCGGGCGAGAAGGGCACCTTGGCGATGCCGTTGCCGTGGAAGAAGTGTCCTGGCGTGACCGGGCGGCCCAGGAAGACGTCGTCGTTGAAGTACAGGTACTGCTCGGAGAGCCCGTCGATGTGGTGCAACTGGGTGCCGATGGCGTGGGAGTTGAAGACGGGGAGTGCGTCCGGGTCGCTGAATATCTCCTTGTGGTCGACGACTCGGATGCCGGGCGCCGCGGTGTCCAGCCATGAGGGGCTCTGGCCGTCGGTGACGATGTAGATGTTCCGCACGAACGGCGCGTACATCTCCAGTGAACGCAGTGAGTACTTGAGCTCGTCGTGGCTGGTGTAGCGGGAGGCGCCCGCCTCACGGGACTGCGCGTCGGGTGCTCGGCCGGTGCGGTGGGCCTCGCGCTTTGCGGCCAGAGCGGGGTCGTCGCCGTCCACCCATGTGTAGACGACGTCCAGGGGGAAAGTGACGGTGTCGATGCCGGGTTCGGTGAAATCGGCGAACGTGGGGTGGTCTGTGCCCCGGATTGTCCGGGTGGCGGGCTTCTGGGCCTCGGCCGGTACGACGTCGGAGACCGCGTTGGGGCGGGGGCCCACCAGCGCGCCATCGAGGAGTGCGGGCGGCGCCTGGAAGCGGAGGCTGCCGAGCAGCTCGGTGGCACGGGCGTCGCCCTGTTCACGCTGCTCGTGGAGCAGGCCGCCGTCCCGCCAGAACTCCACGTCGCAGCCTCGGACGAGCCCGGCGAGAACCTGGCCCGAAGGGCCGAGGAGGATCTCGCCGAACCGTATGACCGGGCGCCGCTTGAGTTCCGTGGGCAGTGCGCCTTCGGCGTATAGCGCCGCGTTGGCGGGCCAGATGTCCGAGACGGGCTCCGCCGCATACAGTGCGGTACCGGCGTACAGCTCTCGCAGGGAGCTCAGCAGGGCCTTGCGGTCGGCGAGCCGGATCCCGACGACGTATCGCTGTACGGAGCGTCCGGGCACCATGAAGTATTCGACGCCACCGTGTTCAAGGGCGGCCGTGACGAGCCGGAGGTTGCGCTCGGCCGCCCGTCCCTCCTCCAGGCTCGTCACACGCCGTCCTACCCAGGTGCGCCCGTCGGTCGTCAACTCGGCCAGTGACGGGTCACCCGCCAGGAGCCTGCCACGCCGGTCCACCGTGGTGACCTCGGGTGCGGGCTGCCGCCGTGTGTCTCGGCGGAAGCGGGACAAACGGGGTCTGGGCGTCGCCATTGTGTGTCCGATCTGTGGAGCGGGGCGGGCCGCGTCGCGCCTCCAGGCGGCGGCGCTTCGTCTGCGGCGGGTGGCCTACCCGACATGGGGTCACCACTGAGGCGTCAGGTGACGCAGGTGCCGTGAGGGACCGCCTCAGGTTATGTCGGTCGGACGGCTGTTCGGCCGGGGCGAATGCTGGAGCGGGAAGCGTGAGGGAGACGTGATGGATTCTCTGCCAAAGAGTCGCCTTAGGTCGTACAACCATTCCGGGAACGTGGAGTCCGTCACACCACTCACGAGACTGCCTGGGGCCGAAGGCAGCACGACATGCGCTCGGCCGTCAGTCTGGGCTTCACACACAAGCGGCCCGGCAGTGGCGCATCGCTGACACGGGGCCCGCATCGTTGGGGCTTGGTCAGGGACTTGCGGTGGCTTGGTCTCGGGTGGCTTTGGTGGGCCTCTGGTTGAAGATCATCTCCCGGATTTCTCCCACCCCCAGGCGTTCTCGGGACATGGCCTCGTTCTCGGGTGTCATCGCGTGAGCGAGTTTGCGCGCGGCTGTGGGCGCCTCCCGGGCTCCCCCGTGGGCGCTCCGCAGTTCAGCCGGTGCTGTCGGGGTGAGATCCATATGCCGGTGCCGGTGAAGCCGTAGCGGACCCCGATGTCGTCTGTGGAGTCACTGCCGGGGGCTGGTTGCCAGCACAGGCCGCGTTCGGGTTCCAAACTGCCGGTCTGGACGGTCAGTGACTCCGTGGTCCAGGCGGGACCGGACCCGGCTGGCCTTGGGGCGGCGGCGAGCATGTGGCGCTGGAGGACGCCGAGGTCGTCGAGGATGACCAGCCGCTCCATGCCGACCGGATCGTGTCAAGAGTCCTCAGGAGACCCCTGCCGAAGCGGGCAGCGTGCTGGGTACGACGGGCTTGTTCTGGCAGTTGAGCGTGTTCGCCATGACGCGTGCCGAATGCAGCAGGAGCGAGAGATGGCCTCGAAGGCTCAGGCTGTCGGTGAGCGTGTCGGTCAGCTCACCCATCAGGGGAACTTCGCGCTCCTGCCCTGCCGCGGTGCCCGGTATCCTGCACTGCACGTAGACCTGGTATCTGGCTTCTCTGTATTTATCGATACCGTGAACGATCTTCACATCCGGATTTACCTCGGTCAGGTGTGGATCCGGAATTATTGCGTTCTTGGTTTCTTTTTCGAAAGAGGTGTCGAAAGGGAAGAGGGACGGTTTGTATATGAGGCCGATCTGCGTTCCTGTGGACACATTCGTCCGGATCATACAAACATTCGACTCGACGTACGGGGTGAGTTTGCTCTTGGGTGTCCACTTCCGGACTTGATCGTGGTGGCGCGCACGGGCCTCGGCCAGGGAGACCGGGCTTTTGAAACGCAGTTCGTCGGATCCTTCGATCCCGCGGTCGATCTCTTTCAGACCCGACGCACCGAAGAGCTCCTCGCATGTCCCGCGCTGGGCGGCGGCTGAATCCGCGTCCGTATCGTTTGTCGTTTCCGAGCAGGCGCCGGCCCCGAGAGCCAAGGAACACAGCAGGAGAATGCAGACACGCTTCCTCATCGGTCACCACCCCCGGGCGTCGTCGGTGTCGCTGAGCCGTCCGCCCCTGTTGTACGTGTCCTCGGCCGTCCCCATCAGCGTGCGGACCTCACCGCTCTCCATATTGTGTGCTTCCACGTAGTTGAGGAGGGGCCCCATCGCGTTCTGCCGCCCTTCAGCCTTTGCCTTGTCGATGCCCTGGGCTGCTTCGTCGTGGTTCTCGAACTCGTGGTCCTTGAGCCACTGCATTGTTTCGTTGCCGAATTGTGTGTTGGCAGCACCGCCGATGGTCTCGATGGCCAGCGGAACAGCAACCACGGCTACCGGTCCAGCAGGAACTATCGCTGCCGTTGCGGCACCCACTGCAACGCCGATCGTGGCCTCGGCGGCGAAGTCGCGCCAGGCGCCCTGTTTTTCCAGCTTCAGGTTGCGTTCGGTCTTGTCGTCCGCGAATTCCTTGCCTATGGCCTCGATGCGGGATTCGTCCAGCATGCCGTGCATCTTGACACTGTGCAGGCCGGCCGCGACAGCGGAGTCGCTGTCGTTGCCTTGAGCCTCCATGAGGCTCGAACCATAAACCTGTTGGGCCACCGAGAGGGTCGCGTGCGAACCCTCGTCTCCTCCCAGCGCCCGCATGAACTGCATGCTGCCTGTCTCGCCGAAATCGCGGAGACGATGGGCGTCCTTCCCGAACAGCCCGTCTCGATCGACGAGATCGCCACTACCGCCCGTGTTGTCCATGGAGTAGTTCAAGCTGTCGATGTGGCCTGCCGCCATGTTGGTCAGGCTGTCGCGGATTCCGTCCTGCTTCTCGATCGCGTCGGCGGTCTTGTAATGGTCGACGACCTTCTCCATGAGTTCGGTCCGCTCGTCGCGCGCCGCGTTCTGTGCCTCGGAGCCCAGCTCTGGAATCGAGGGCGGCGAGGCATCGTGCGCGTACCCGAGGGTTGCCGACTCCAGGGCGTGCCCGAGGTTCGTGTAGCCGGTCGTCTTGCCGTCGTCGTCGAGCGGCCAGGTGCGGGCGTCCTTGGTGTCTTTGTCGACCAGATAATCCCAGTTGCTGACCGTGTCCAGGTCGTCCTTCGCACCCGTGCCGGACGATCCGTTGAAGAAGTCCAGGGAAGCCTCGGGGTTGTGTCCCAGCGCCTCCATGAACCCGGCGACCGGGTCATTTTCCGGCTTGTTCGTGTTCGGGGGGTAGTCGAGCTGTGCCGTGTGGCCCGGGTTGCCCCAGACCCAGTCCGGGCCGGCCCGCTTGTCGCTGCGTTCGAACGCGATCAGACTGTCGCCGTAGTTGTTGAGGAAGGCACCGTCCCACTTCCCCTTGGTCATCAGACTGCTCATGACCTGGTATCCGTACGGCGCGCTCATGATCCCCGGGTGCTTGATCCGGTCATCGCCCGCGGCGATGATCCCGTCCTTCCATTCCTGGATGGCGGCAGAGTCGGAGCGCGACGCGGTGGCCAGCGTCAGGCCGAGATTGTCCTGCACCGTGGCCAGGATCTTCGCGCGGTTCCCGGTCGGGGCGTCACCGTGGCCGGGATCGGCAAGGCTGCGCCAGAACTCAAGCGTGCCTTCCGGCCCCAGCTTCGTTGCGAAACGTTCGGCGAAAGCCGGATTGTCCCGTTGGTACTTGGCGACCTCGTTGAAGTGCTTCAGCTGCGCGTCGGTCATCCTGTCGGCCTTGGCCGCGAGCTTCAGCAGCGCATCCGCGTCCTCGATGCCCTGTTTGCGGTCTGCGTCCGCCAGGCCCTTGTAGCCGGTCTCGCTGAAGTTGTACTTCCCTGCCGCGTGTTGACGCAGCGCACGTGCGGCGATCCTGTCGATCTCGTCCACCGCCGACAGGATCCGGCCCACCTCGGCGGCAGCCCCGTCGACCTCCTCCTGCGTCGCCGGCTCGATCTTCGCCGCGCCGGCCGCCGCACCGGACGGCACGGAGCTGACCGCCCCGCCGTTCTCGTTTATATGCACGTTGTGCTTCGCCCACCGGTCGATGGTGGTCTGAAGGTCTTCCTTGTGCTTCTTGAGATCGTCGTGGGAGTCCTGCAGGATCTTGTGCACGCTGCGCGCCTCGGTCACCACATCGGCGAACTCCGCCGCTGTCTTGGTGACGAACTGCCGCGTCACACTGGCGTTCAGCCCTTCCCATTCAGCACTTTCCGCCTGCACCCTGAGCTCCGAGGCATTCACGCCACCGGTGCCCGCGGAGCCTTCGCCCGTGGCCAGGGACTGGAGCTTGGAGACCATCTGCCCCCAGTCGGTCACCGCCGACTGCAGCTTCCCGAGGCGCAGGTTGAGCAGTTCCGAGACCTTCAGCATGCTGCTCCCCCTTCTACTTCCAGTAGTCCTGTATGCGCGACTGGGTCATGGACTTCCCCGCCACATTGCGCATCTCGGTCGCGATCTGCACCTCGTCCTTGACGTGCTGTTCCCGCGAGTAGTCGAGGTGGTTGGAGATGTGCGCGCATGCTTCTTTGAGCGTGCCGACCTGGGTGTTCCACGCGTCGTGCAGTTCCGTGAGGGCGGAGCCCATGGCCAGACCGTCATTGAAGAGCTCGATGGAGGCGTCGAAGGTGTTCTGACGGGCATGATCCGCGTCCACGCGCAGACCCTCCCGCAGCGTGTATGCCAGGTTGCCGAGCTTCCCCATCTGGTCGTTGTGGACCACCAGATCCTGCTGGGCGCCACCGCCACCGGAGGCAGCCGCCTGGTTCAGTTGCATCTGCACCGCGCTGCCGTTCGCGGCAACCTCGGCCTTTGCCTGTTGCCACTCGTCCCATGCCACGCGTCAGCCAGCTCCCCCGGTATGCGCGATCAGAAGGTCCGTGCACATGCCAACGTATCAAGGAGCCCGTTCGGGCCGGACGGCATGGGCCGGCCGTTGGTGGGCTATACGAACTGATGAAGTTCCTGGTGGGCGGGTTTCACAACCAAGAGCGTCCGTGCCAGCCGGGAGGTTCATGAGCTTGTCCTCTTTCCCCGGGCTCTCAGCTCCGCACCAGCCGGGACGACCTGATCGGAAAGATGGACACTTGGATGATCCAGCGGAACGAACACGCCCGCTCGTTCCGCTGGACCTACGAGGGCATCTCGCTCAAACAGGCAGCCTGATCCTTCGCGAACATGCGGAGCAGCACTGGCTTGGTCTTCAACCTCCCCCGTGGTGGCCTTCGAAGTGGTCTGCGCGGGCCGGCCCGAGGTCCCGCGCCCGGACTTCCGGACGGCACGCGCTTGAGCAGGTCGCCCGGAGCACGCCGATGTCCGCGCCCCGGCTATGTGTCCCGAATTGCGGCGGGCCCGGTGCCGTGGGCCCGGCGTCGGGCGGGTCCCATCGGGAGTCCGGCCACCCGCCGCTGCGGGCCGTACGACCTTGTGGTGCGGGACGGCCTCGATCCGCAGACCGGTGAGAGCGATGAGGGCGACCAGTGCGAAGGCGGCGGCGCCAAGAGCGAAGGAGAGCGTGTACTGGCCCTCGGAGGGCACCGCGGGCGTACCGGGGGGGAAGGCCGGTCAGCAGGCGGGCGCTCAGCAGCGCGGTGATCACGGCGCTGCCCAGCGAACTGCCCAGGGACCGGGCGATCGAGTTGATGCCGTTCGCGATGCCGCTCTGATGGACGGGAACGCCCGCCACGATGAACGCGGGCAGGGTCGCGAAGCCGAAGCTGACCGCGATGCCGGTGAGCAGCCCCGCCGCCACGACGCCCCCGGGACTGCCGTGGCTGACGGCCAGCCAGCCGAAGCCCAGGACGCCCGACCCGGCTCCGGCGGCCAGGGTGACGCGGGCGCCGATCCGCCGGACCAGCACACCGCCGAACTGCGCGGCGATCAACGACGCGACGGTGCCGGGCAGCAGATAGACCACGGCGGCGTCCAGCACCGAGGCCGAGAAGCCGTATCCCGCGATCCGGTGGGGTGTCTGCACCAGGTACGAGATGCCGATGAACTGGGTGAACATGCCGAAACCTCCATGAAGGCCCGGATACGCTCGATGTCGCCCTGCGAACCGATCTGCACGAAGCGCCGCAGCGCGGACCGCAGCGCGGCGGCGCCGAGAGCGCCGTTCTTCTCCTCCTGCGCGCTCAGCAGCATCCCCAGGTCCTCCTCGGCGAGCGCCCCTGCGCACGGGCTGACGTGCTCGCGCGCGGCCTGGCGCAGTGCCTCGGAGTCCCGCTCCAGCAACCCCCTGGCGTGCAGGGCGGCGACGGCCAGGGTGGGGCGCCCGGGGTTGGCGGCCGCGAACCTTTCGGCGGCCGTCACCACGGTCGACGCGAGCGGCATGTCGTCCGCCGCCAGAGCGAGCCTGACGAACCAGGCCGCAGCCGCCGCCTCCTCCACGAACAGCTGGGGAGAGGTGAGGAGATGGGCGTACGTGGTGGTCAGCAGTTCCGCCGTGCGCCGTGCGCCGAGCTGCGCGGTGGCCACCAGACACTCCCCCCAATCGAAGTGGATCGAGGGGAAGACCGTGCTGTCGGCGCCGACGGCCGCCCGGCAGCGCCACGCGTAGTCGGCGGCCGACGCCAGGTCGCCGCGGCGCAGCGCGACCAGGATCAGCACCGCCTGCCCGACCGGTACGACCCAGCCGCCACCGGTCTTCGCCGCGACCTCCAGCCCGGACTGGGCGGAGTCCTGGGCCTCCTGGAGCCGGCTGGACTGGAGCAGCAGCATGGCCCTGGCGATCGACGGCGTCGCGGTGTGGGGGTGGCCAAGAGCCTCGGCCTCCGTCCGCGCCGGGCGGATCAGCCCCTCGGGGGTACGGCGCCCGAGCCCTCAGTCCGGCATCCGCCCCAAGGGCCGCCCTCGGTCGTCGTCGGTGGCCGCCTGACGGCTCAGACCCTCGAACAGTACGGCCGTGAGGGAGTCGGCCAGAGTCGTCACCGGGAGGTCTCCGTCGGGGCTGTACCACTCGATGAGGGAATTCACGGTGCCGAACAGCAGACGACCTGCCAGGTGGGGATCGATGTCGTCGCGTACGCCTCCCTCGGCCATGGCGCGTATGACCAGGTCCGCGACTCGGTGGTCGAACTCGCGCCGCCGTGCGAGGGCCTGCCGCTCGGTGTCGCTGTTCCCGTGCAGCCGCAGCAGCAGGGTGACGTACGGGAGCTCGGCCGACAGTACCTCGACGCTGCGCCGTACGACGTGCCGCAGCCGGGCCGTTGCCGACGTGTCGGGTGCCGGGCTCTCGTCCAGTACGGCGAACAGCGCGTCCAGAGCACGGGTGACGGCGAGGGACAGCAGCTCCTCCTTGCCGGCGACGTGGTGGTAGATGCTGGACTTGCTCAGACCGAGCCGGCGGGCCAGCTCCTCCATGCCGGTGCCGTCGTAGCCGCGTTCGTTGAAGACCGCGACCGCGACTTCCAGGAGGGAGTCACGGTCATAGGCGGGCCGTTCCGCGCGCCGTGCGGGGCGGCCGATGGGCGTGTTGCTCATGCGGCCATTGTGGCAAGGAAACGGGTCAGGCCCCACGCAGGTCCTTGATCCGGCGGAGCTTGCCGACGGAACGCTCCAGGGTCTCGGGCTCCACGATCACCACCTCCACAGTCACGCCGACGCCGTCCTTCACGCCCTTGGCGATCGCGCGGACAGCCGCCTCGCGCTGCTCCGGTCCTGCGCCGCGCTTGGCCTCGACACGGACGGTCATGTGGTCCATCCGTCCCCGTGTGCTCAGCTGGATCTGGAAGTGCGGGCTGACGCCGGGTACGCGCAGAACCACCTCCTCGATCTGGCTCGGGAAGACGTTCACCCCGCGCAGGATGATCATGTCGTCGCAGCGGCCGGTGATCTTCTCGATACGGCGGAAGCCGGGACGGGCGGTGCCGGGCAGCAAGCAGGTCAGGTCCCGGGTGCGGTAGCGGATGACCGGGAGCGCCTCCTTGGTGAGCGACGTGAAGACGAGTTCACCGCTCTCGCCGTCGGTGAGGAGGTCGTCCGTGATCGGGTCGACGACCTCGGGGAGGAAGTGGTCCTCCCACACGTGCAGGCCGTCCTTGGTCTCCACGCACTCCTGCGCCACACCGGGGCCCATCACCTCGGACAGCCCGTAGATGTCGACGGCGTGGATGTCCATGCGCTCCTCGACCTCGCGGCGCATCGCCTCCGTCCACGGCTCGGCGCCGAAGATGCCGATCTTCAGGGAGGTGGTGCGCGGATCCACGCCCTGTCGCTCGAACTCGTCGAGCATGGTGAGCATGTAGGACGGGGTGACCATGATGATCTCGGGCTGGAAGTCCTGGATGATCTGGACCTGCCGGGCGGTCATGCCGCCGGACGCGGGGATCACGGTGCATCCCGCGCGTTCCGCGCCGTAGTGGGCGCCGAGGCCGCCGGTGAACAGGCCGTAGCCGTAGGAGATGTGCACCTTGTGCCCGGGCCGGCCGCCGGCGGCGCGTATCGAGCGGGCGATCAGGTCCGCCCAGGTCGAAAGGTCCTTCTCGGTGTAGCCGACCACCGTGGGGCGGCCGGTCGTGCCGCTGGAGGCATGGATGCGCCGCACGTCGGACATGGGGACGGCGAACATGCCGAAGGGGTAGGTCTCTCGCAGGTCGGCCTTGGTCGTGAAGGGGAACCGGGCCAGGTCCTGCAGGGCCCGGCAGTCGTCGGGGGTCACGCCGGCCTGGTCGAATTTCTTGCGGTAGAGCTCGACGTTGTCATAGGCGTGCCGCAGTGTCCGGCGGAGGCGGCGCAGCTGGAGCGCTTCCACCTCCTCGCGCGGCATCCGCTCGGCATCGTCCAGCAGCTCCGCCGGAAGGGGGTCACCGTGGCGGCGCGTGGTGTCCACCGGTGCGGTCGGTTCGCTGGTCATTGCGGCTCCTTGGATTCCTTGCTCCGAACACTGCGGCTGCGGCCGCGGAACTCCGCGATCACCGTCTCGCCGCGTAGGACGCTCACGTCGTAGATGCCGCTGCGACCGAAGCGGGTGATCTCCCGGGCGGTGGCGGTGAGCACGTCTCCCTCACAGGCGGGTGCCACGAACGTGACATCTGCTCCGGAGGCGACCGTGACCGGTCCGTGGCTGTTGCAGGCACAGGCGAAGGCGCTGTCGGCGAAGAGGAACAGATATCCGCCGTGAGCGGTCCCGTGACCGTTGACCATCGACTCCGTCACGGTCATGCGGAGCACCGCGGTCCCTTCACCGTGCTCCAGCAGTTCGATGCCGAGAAGACGCGAAGCCTGGTCGGCGGCGAACATGCGCGCCGTCGGATCTGCGAGGGCGGGCGTTACCTCTGTCATGACTTATACCACCTTGTGTACCGACCGAACATTCGGTTAGCGTGCGGCACGGCCAAGTAATTCAAGCCACGCCAGGGCCTGTCAAGAGGGAGTCATATGCATCACGCAGCCACTGAGGTGCCCGACCTCTTCGCCCGCCATCGCGCCCTGCTGGAACAGGCGGTGGCCGCGACGGAGAGCCGGGAGCACTGGACGCCCTATCCCGAGTCACCCAGCAAGTCGGTCTACGGCGAGGACGCCGCCACGCTCGGCGAGGCGGTCTTCCGGGAGCAGGTCGGCAGGCCCTTCGACCTTCCCGGACATCCGGCGGAGGGGCGCGTGGCGCCCGAGGAGCACTCCCCGTACGGCTTCCCGCTGGGCATCAGCTACCCCCGTCTCTCACCGGCCGCGGCCGTGGCCGCCGCCAAGGACGCCACGGCGGCCTGGCGCAAGGCCGGCCCGGACACGCGCGCCGGGGTCGCCGCGGAGATTCTCGCCCGGCTGAACGCGGCGAGCTTCGAGATCGCCCATGCCGTGCAGCACACCACCGGGCAGGCGTTCGTCATGGCCTTCCAGGCGGGTGGCCCGCACGCCCAGGACCGTGGCCTCGAGGCCGTCGCCTACGCGTGGGCGGCGCAGAAGAAGCACCCGGCCGCCGCCCGCTGGAGCAAGCCGCAGCGCAAGGGCGGGGCCCTGGTGCTGGACAAGAAGTTCAGCCCCGTCGGCCGGGGCGTCTCACTGCTCGTCGCCTGCAACACCTTCCCCACCTGGAACGGCTATCCGGGCCTGTTCGCCTCGCTCGTCACCGGCAACCCGGTCCTGGTCAAGCCGCACCCCGGCGCCGTGCTGCCCCTGGCGATCACGGTGCGCATCGCCCGCGAGGTGCTGGCCGAGGCGGGCTTCAGCCCTGACCTCGTCCTTCTGGCCACCGAGGCGCCCGGAGGCCGGGACGCCGCCACGCTCGCCGTGGACCCGGACGTGCGGATCGTCGACTTCACCGGCTCCACCGAGTTCGGCGACTGGCTGGAGACCAACGCACGCCAGGCCGCCGTCTACACCGAGAAGGCCGGCCTCAACACCGTCGTCCTCGACTCCACCGACGACTACCGCGGTCTGCTGGGCAACCTCGCCTTCTCGCTCTCGCTGTACAGCGGGCAGATGTGCACCACCCCGCAGAACCTGCTGATCCCCCGTGAGGGCATCGTCACCGACCAGGGTCCGCGGACGGCGGACGAGTTCGCCGCCGACCTGGCCGCCGCCCTGGACAAGCTGCTCGGCGACCCCGCCCGTGCCGCCGGCACGCTGGGCGCGATCGTCAACGACGGTGTGCGCCACCGGCTCGAGGAAGCCGCCGGGATCGGCCGTACGGTGCGCTCGTCGACGTCCGTCGCGCATCCCGACTACGACGAAGCGGACGTGCGGACGCCGCTCGTGGCGCGGCTGGACTCGGAGGCCGACCGGGAGGTCTACACCCGGGAGTGGTTCGGGCCGGTGTCCTTCGTGATCGGCACCGACTCCACCCGGCACAGCCTGGAGCTGTTCCGCGAGACGGTGCGCGCGCACGGTGCGCTGACCGCCGCCGTCCACTCCACCGAGGAGGAGGTGCTGGCCGCCGCCGAGGAAGCCGCCCTGGACGCCGGTGTCCACCTCTCCGAGAACCTCACCGGTCAGGTCTTCGTCAACCAGTCCTCCGCCTTCAGCGACTTCCACGGCAGCGCTGCCAACCCCGCGGCCAGCGCCACCCTGTCCGACGCGGCGTTCGTCACCGGCCGCTTCGCCGTCCTGCAGTCCCGGCGCCCCGTTGCCACCGTCGAGGAGTCCGCCTGATGCCCGAAGACGTCTACCTGATAGACGGAGCGCGCACTCCGCAGGGCCGCTACGGCGGCGCCCTGGCCTCCATACGCCCCGACGACCTGGCCGCTCTCGTGGTCGGCGAGGCCGTGCGCCGCTCCGGCATACCGGCCGAGGCCGTGGACGAAGTGATCCTCGGCGCGGCCAACCAGGCCGGCGAGGACAACCGGGACGTGGCCCGCATGGCGGTCCTGCTGGCCGGGCTGCCGCACACGGTGCCCGGCTACACCGTCAACCGGCTCTGCGCCTCGGGCCTGACCGCAGTCGCCTCGGCCGCCCAGGCGATCCGCGCCGGTGAGGCCGACCTGGTCGTGGCCGGCGGCGCGGAGTCCATGACGCGCGCCCCGTGGGTGATGCAGAAGCCCGGGACCCCCTGGGCCAAGCCGGGGGAGGTGCACGACACCTCGCTGGGCTGGCGGTTCACCAACCCCCGCTTCACGGACGCCGACCGTGCCGTTCCCGCGGGTGCCGGACCCGAGACGGTGAAGCACACCCTGACGATGGGCGAGACCGCCGAAGAGGTGGCCGCGCTCGACGGCATCACCCGTGCCGAGTCCGACGCCTTCGCGCTGCGCAGCCACCAGCGGGCCGTCGCCGCCCAGGAGGCCGGCCGCTTCGACCGCGAGATCGTGCCCGTCCCCGTGAAGGACGGTGAGGTCACGCGAGACGAAGGCCCGCGTCCCTCGACCACGCTGGAGAAGCTCGGCGCGCTTCGCACCATCTTCCGCAAGGACGGCATCGTCACCGCCGGTTCCTCCTCGCCTCTGTCCGACGGCGCCGCCGCCCTCGTCGTGGCGAGCGCGACGGCCGTGGACCGGTACGGGCTCACCCCTCGGGCTCGGATCGTCACCTCCGCCTCGGCCGGTGTCCAGCCGCACATCATGGGTCTCGGACCGGTCCCCGCCACGGAGAAGGCCCTCTCCCGGGCCGGCTGGCAGACCGCGGACCTCGACGCCGTCGAGCTGAACGAGGCGTTCGCCGCCCAGGCCCTGGCCGTGATGCGGCGCCTGCAGCTCGACGAGGACAAGGTCAACGCCGACGGCGGAGCCATCGCACTGGGGCATCCCCTGGGCTGCTCCGGCGCACGCATCCTGCTGACCCTGCTGGGGCGTCTGGAGCGGGAGGACGCCCGCAGGGGTCTGGCGACGCTGTGCGTCGGTGTCGGCCAGGGCGTCGCGATGCTGGTGGAGAGGGTGTGAGCGCCATGACCTACGAAACCCTCCTGGTCGAGGAGCGCGACGACCGGGTCGTCGTCACCCTGCACCGGCCCGACGCCCGCAACGCCATCAGCGGGCAGATGATCGCCGAACTGCACGACGTCTGCGCCGAGCTGGAGCGTCGGCCGAGGCTGCTGCTGCTCACCGGCCACGGCCGGGTGTTCGCGGGCGGTGCCGACATCGCCGAACTGCTGGAGCGCGGCCGGGACGAGGCACTGCAAGGCATCAACAGCCGCCTGTTCGAGCGGGTACGCCGACTGCCCATGCCGACCGTCGCCGCGGTCGACGGCTGGGCTTTGGGCGGCGGCGCCGAGCTGGCCTATGCCTGCGACCTGCGGATCGCCGGGCCCGATGCCGTGTTCGGCAACCCCGAGCCGGGGCTCGGCATCCTCGCCGCGGCCGGGGCCTGCTGGCGGCTGCCCGAGCTGGTCGGCGAGTCGGTCGCCAAGCAGGTGCTGCTCGCCGGACGGAACCTCGACGCGCAGGCGGCCCTGGCCGCCGGGCTCGTCATCGACGTCGTACCGGCCGAGAAGCTCCTGGACGAGGCGCATGCGCTGCTCGACCGCATGGCCCGGTCCTCCGCCACGGCCCTGCGGCTGACCAAGCTCGTCGTCGACTCGCCCGGCGCCCACCCGGTAGCCGACGACCTGGCACAGGCCGTGCTCTTCGAGGGCGAGGACAAGAAGGACCGCATGACCCGCTTCCTGGAGAAGAAGAGGAGCCGAGCATGAGCACCACCGCACCCGCACCGGCCGTCGTCGGGGTGATCGGAGGCGGCCGCATGGGCGCCGGCATCGCCCAGTCCTACGCGACCGCCGGGTCGACCGTCACGATGGTCGAGAACGGCGCCGCGGCCGCGGCCGCCGCCCTGGACCGGGTGGCCACGGGACTCGAGCGGGCCGCCGAACGCGACCGGCTCACCGAACCGGCCGAGGCGGTTCTCGCCCGCGTGTCCACCGTGGAATCGGTGGACATGCTGCCCTCCGACGCCGACCTGGTCGTGGAGGCCGTCCCCGAGGACCCCGCGCTCAAGGCCCGCGTCCTGGCCGCCGCCGAACGGGCGGTGAGCACGACGACGGTGCTGGCCAGCAACACCAGCTCACTGTCCGTCACGGAGCTGGCCGCCGCCCTCACCCGGCCCGGCCGTTTCCTGGGCATGCACTTCTTCAATCCCGTGCCCGCCTCGGAACTGGTCGAGATCGTGGTGGCGCCGGACACCGACGCCGCCACGGTCGAGGCGGCCCTGCAGTGGACGCGCTGCCTCGGCAAGAAGGACGTCGTCGTCAAGGACTCGCCCGGCTTCGCCAGCAGCCGTCTCGGGCTCGCCCTGGGTCTGGAAGCCATCCGCATGGTCGAGGAAGGCGTCGCCGAACCCGAAGCCATCGACGACGCGATGCGCCTCGGTTACAAGCACCCCATGGGACCACTGCGCCTGACCGATCTGGTCGGCCTGGACGTGCGCCTGGCCATCGCGGAACACCTGCACGACACCCTCGGTGAGCGGTTCGCCCCGCCGCGCCTGCTGCGCGAGAAGGTCGCGAAGGGCGAACTCGGCCGCAAGACCGGACAGGGGTTCTACTCATGGCAGTGACCGCCGGAACCACACCGGAGCCGGCCGCGGCCGACGGACCCACCGTCGACTACACCCTCCGAGACGGTGTCGCCCTTCGTTCACGGGGAACTGACGGGCTTCCGGCACTTGCGGAACCACAGGGGGCTCGTCATATCATTGACCGAACGAACGGTCGGTAGGGAGAGTTGATACGGATGACGGCAGAACAGGCCGCCTCGTCGGCCGTGATCGGTGCTTCTGGCGAGGAGCTCCAGGAACATTTCGACGCGACGATCGCGCGGGACCAGCGGGTCGAGCCGCGTGACTGGATGCCCGAGGGCTACCGCAGGACGCTGATCCGCCAGGTGGCGCAGCACGCCCACTCGGAGATCATCGGCATGCAGCCGGAGGGGGAGTGGATCACGCGGGCGCCGTCCTTGCGGCGCAAGGCGATCCTGTTCGCCAAGGTGCAGGACGAGGCAGGCCATGGCCTGTACCTGTACTCGGCGGCGGAGACGCTGGGCGTCGACCGGGCGGATCTGACCGAGCGACTGATCGAGGGCCGGCAGAAGTACTCGTCGATCTTCAACTATCCGACCCTGTCGTTCGCCGACGTCGGGGTGGTCGGCTGGTTCGTGGACGGCGCGGCGATCTGCAACCAGGTGCCGCTGTGCCGTAGTTCCTACGGGCCGTACGCGCGGGCGATGGTGCGGATCTGCAAGGAGGAGTCCTTCCACCAGCGGCAGGGCTACGAGCTGCTGTTGACGATGATGCGCGGCACCGAAGCACAGCGGGACATGGTGCAGGACGCGGTGAACCGCTGGTGGTGGCCGTCCCTGATGATGTTCGGCCCGCCGGACGACAACTCGCCCAACTCCGCGCAGTCGATGGCGTGGAAGATCAAGCGGCACAGCAACGACGAACTGCGCCAGCGGTTCGTCGACATGACCGTCCCGCAGGCGGAGAAGCTCGGCGTCACCCTGCCCGACCCGGAGCTGCGCTGGAACGCCGAGCGCGGCCACCACGACTTCGGCACCCCCGACTGGGAGGAGCTGATGCGGGTCATCAAGGGCGACGGGCCGTGCAATGCCGAGCGGATCCAGCGGCGGCGCGCCGCGCATGACGAAGGTACCTGGGTGCGGGAAGCGGCTGCCGCGTACGCGGCCAAGCAGGCGGCCCGCGCGGAGAAAGGAGTGGCGGCATGACCGGCGAGAAGCGGGACTGGCCGCTGTACGAGGTGTTCGTGCGCGGCAAGCGCGGGCTGAATCACGTCCACGTCGGCTCGCTGCACGCGGCCGACGACCGGATGGCGCTCACCCACGCCAGGGACCTGTACACCCGGCGCAACGAGGGCGTGTCGATATGGGCGGTGCGCAGCGATGACATAGCGGCCTCCACCCGCGACGAGAAGGACCCGTTCTTCGCGCCCAGCGCGGACAAGGTCTACCGCCACCCGACCTTCTACGACATCCCCGACGACGTCCCCCACATCTAGGAGCAGGGCATGAGCGACGACCACGTCTACATGACCCTCGCCGAGGAACATGAGGACGACACCCGCTGGGCCTACGGCACCGGCTTCGAGGACCCCCTGCACGGCGTGGACACCACCGTCCCGGACGGCGTCGACGCGGCAGAGCTCGCCGCGCTGTGCGTGGCCCTCGGTGACGACGCGCTGGTGAGCGCCCAGCGACTGGCGGAGTGGACCACCCAGGCCCCCGAGCTGGAGGAGGAGGTGGCTCTCGCCAACATAGGCCTGGACCTTCTCGGGCAGGCCCGCCTGCTCTACTCGCGCGCCGGCCAGGCCGACGGCACGGAACGCGGTGAGGACGCCTACGCCTGCTTCCGCGACCCTGACGACTTCCGCAACGTGACCCTGGCCGAACTGCCGCGCGGCGACTTCGCGTTCAGCATGGCGCGACTGCTGGTGCTGTCCAGTTGGCGGCTTGCCCACTTCGAAGGGCTCACCGCCTCGCCGGACCCGGTGCTCGCGGCGATCGCTGCCAAAGGCGTCAGGGAGCTGACGTACCACCGCCAGTACGCGGCCGAGTGGGTGATCCGGCTCGGTGACGGCACGGAGGAGTCGCACCGCCGTATGCGGGCCGGACTCCAGCAGGTGACCGCGTACCTGGGCGAGCTGTTCGACGCCCACGACGCCCGGGACGAGGTCCTCGCCGTTCTCCGGCAGGTCGCCGAGGCGGCGGGTCTCGCCCTGCCGGAGACGACCCCGGTCGACGAGGGACCGGGACGCCTGGGCCGGCACACGGACCACCTCGCCCCGCTGCTGGCGGAGCTGCAGTCCGTGGCGCGCGCCCACCCGGACGCGACATGGTGACCGTCCTCGGGCATGCGCGGCGCGCCCGGCACATCGCCGAGCAGGTGCCGGACCCTGAACTGCCCATGCTCACCCTGGCTGACCTCGGGGTACTGCGCGAGGTCGAGGTCGGCGACGACGGTACGGTCGTCGCGAGCCTCACCCCGACCTACTCCGGCTGTCCCGCGATGGCCGAGATGCTTGCCGGGGTGGCCGCCAGGCTGCGGAACGCCGGCTTCGCGCGTGTGGAGGTCCGCACGGTGCTCGACCCGCCGTGGACCACCGACTGGATCACCCCCGAGGGGCGGCGCAAACTCGCCGAGCACGGCATCGCCCCGCCCGGCCCCGCACCCCGTCGTGAGGCCGGTCCGGTGCCGCTCATGCTGTCGCCGACACGGCGCCAGGTGGTGTGTCCGTGCTGCGGCTCGGCGGACACCGAGGAGAGCTCCCGGTTCGGTGCCACTTCCTGCAAGGCGCTGTGGCGCTGCCGCGCCTGCCGTGAGCCGTTCGAGTACGTCAAGGAGATCTGATGGCAGACCTGTTGGCCCCTGCCGAGGCCCCCGCTCCCGGGCGGCGCTCGCGTCGCCGCCCGGCCTTCCACTCCCTGAGGGTGGCGACCGTGCAGCGGTTGTGCGCGGACGCCGTCGCGGTGAGTTTCGACATCCCCACCGAGCTGGCGGAAGAGTTCGCCTTCGCGCCCGGCCAGTCGCTCACCCTGCGCCGCCAGGTGGACGGGCGCGACGAGCGACGCTCGTACTCCATCTGCTCCCCGGTCGGCGCCCGGCCCCGGATCGGGGTGCGTGTGGTGCCCGGCGGGCTCTTCTCCTCCTGGCTGGTGGACGAGGTCCGACCCGGCGACGTCATCGAGGTGATGGCCCCGACCGGCGTCTTCACCCCGGACCTGTCCACCCCCGGCCACCATGTCCTGGTCGCGGCCGGTTCCGGCGTCACCCCGATGCTGTCCATCGCGGAGTCGGTACTCGTCGCCGACGACCGGTCACGCGTCACCCTGTTCTACGGCAACCGCCGTACCGACTCGGTGATGTTCGCCGACGAGCTGGCCGACCTGAAGGACCTCTACCCGGGCCGTTTCCAGCTCGCGCACGTGCTGTCCCGCGAGCCCCGTGAGGCGGAGCTGCTGACCGGACGGCTCGACGCCGAGCGGCTGGCGGCCCTCGTCGACGGGCTGGTCGACGTGTCCGAGGCCGACCACTGGTGGCTGTGCGGCCCGCACGGCATGGTCCGCGACGCCCAGCAGGTCCTGGCCGGTCTGGGTGTGCCCGACGACCGGGTCCACCAGGAACTTTTCTTCGCAGGTGAGGAGCCGGTGGCGCCGGTACGCCGGGAGGAGCGGGGGCCCGACGGGCCGGTCAGCGAGGTCACCGTCGTCCTGGACGGCCGCTCCACCACCTCTCCGCTCTCGCGGGAGGAAACCCTCCTCGACTCGGCCTCGCGGGTCCGGCCCGACCTGCCGTTCGCCTGCAAGGGAGGTGTCTGCGGCACCTGCCGTGCCCTGGTCACCTGTGGTGAGGCGGACATGCGCCGCAACTACGCGCTCGAACCGGCGGAGGTGGACGCGGGGTATGTGCTGACCTGTCAGACGTTCCCGGTCTCCGACGCCCTGGCCATCGACTTCGACAGCTGAGGAGCGGACAGTACGGGCGTGGCGGCGAGATCGTCCTGGACGCTCGGCAGTGCGATGTCCACGGACGAGTCGTCCAGCACCTCCAGCGACGGGACCAGTTCACTGCCGGTTTGCGCCAGTTCCTGGATGCAGGGGGTTCCGTGTATCGCGGGCATATCGAAAATCGCATACGCCACCGCAACGGCCCTCCGTCTCCAATGGGGGTATGAACCACGACGCACCCCTGTCAGCACCACCCCGCCGCACGCGCGGGATCGTGCTCCTCGGCCTGGCGATCCTCGGCCTGGCGAGCGCCGCGTTCGTCCTGCGGGGCCCGCTCATGATGTCGGCCCCGAGGTGCATGGCCGGGCGGTGGCACGGCTGCTACGACACGTTCAACGGTGTGGTGCTCATGACGTTGGTCGCGCTGCCGCCGGCCGGGCTGGTGGTGTGGGTTCTGGCACGTGTTCGGCGTGCCGCCGGCGTCACATCGGCGTGGGCATGGCGCAAGTCACTGGCCGAGGTGGGCATGGTCCACGGGACGGTGCCGTTCCTGTGGCTGACCATGATGCCGGGCGCCGGGGCGGGCATCGTCCCCGAGCGGGTGAGCCTGGTACCCCTGAGGGACCTGGTCACGATGGGGCCGCTCGGGATCGTCGGCAATCTGCTGGTCTTCGCGGCGCTGGGGTTCTTCGCCCCGATGCGGTTCGCGGCGACGGCGTCCGTGACGCGGATCCTGGCGCTCGGTGCGGGCTGCTCGGTCCTGGTCGAGACCGCACAGTACGTGCTGCGGCTGGACCGGGTGTCCTCCGTCGACGACGTACTGGTCAACGCCGCCGGCGCCGTGCTGGCCGGGCTGGCGTCGCGCCGCTGGTGGCGCACCACGGCGGAAGCGCCGTCGGAGCGGCCTCGCCCCGTGCCGGCGACGGCCGGCTGACCCGCGTGTCCGGTGTGCACACGTCTCTGCATACGTCGGCGATACGGTGTGCTGCTTAGGCTTCGGACATGCGCGTATTGATCGTGGAGGACGAGCCCTACCTGGCCGAAGCCGTCCGTGACGGTCTGCGGCTGGAGGCGATCGCCGCCGACATCGCCGGCGACGGCGACTCCGCCCTGGAACTGCTCAGTGTCAACTCCTACGACCTCGCGGTCCTCGACCGCGACATCCCCGGTCCCTCCGGCGACGAGGTCGCCCGGCGCATCGTCGCCTCCGGCAGCGGCATCCCGATCCTCATGCTCACCGCTGCCGACCGGATCGACGACAAGGCTTCCGGGTTCGAGCTCGGCGCCGACGACTACCTCACCAAACCATTCGAGCTGCGGGAGCTCGTCCTGCGGCTGAGGGCGCTCGACCGCAGACGCGCGTACGCCCGGCCGCCGGTCCGCGAGGTCGCGGGCCTGCGGCTGGACCCCTTCCGCCGGGAGGTCTTCCGCGACGGACGCTACGTCGCGCTCACCCGCAAACAGTTCGCCGTGCTGGAAGTCCTCGTCGCCGCCGAGGGCGGTGTCATCAGCGCCGAGGAGCTGCTGGAACGGGCCTGGGACGAGAACACCGACCCCCTCACCAACGCCGTGCGCATCACCGTCTCCGCATTGCGCAAGCGGCTCGGAGAACCATGGATCATCGCCACGGTGCCGGGTGTCGGCTACCGCATCGACACCACCCGCCCCGGCAGTACGCATGCATAGACGCCCAGGGCTCAGCGTCCGACTGAAACTCACCCTCAGCTATGCCGGGTTCCTCTTCGTCGCCGGCGCCCTACTGCTGGCCGTGGTGTGGGTGTTCCTGCTGCGCTACGTACCCGACAACCCCAAGGGCCTTCTCGGGATCTCGCCCAACCGCTATCTCCTCGTGCGTACCTTCGCCCCCGCCGCGGCCGTGGCGATGGTCGGCCTGCTCGTGTTCGGCCTCCTGGGGGGATGGATCCTCGCCGGCCGGATGCTCGCACCACTCACACAGATCACGGATGCGGCACGGATGGCCGGGAGCGGGTCGCTGTTCCACCGGATCCGCATGAAGGGCCGCCAGGACGAATTCCGTGAACTCTCCGACGCATTCGACTCGATGCTCGAACAAGTCGAGTCCCACGTCGCCGAGCAGCAGAGGTTCGCCGCGAACGCCTCCCACGAACTGCGCACTCCGCTGGCGATCTCGCGGACGCTCCTCGACGTCGCCCGCAAGGACCCCACGCGGGACCGGGGCGAACTCATCGAACGCCTGCACGCCGTCAATACGCGGGCGATCGACCTCACCGAGGCCCTCCTGCTGCTCAGTCGCAGCGCCCGCGGGAACTTCCCCCGCGAGAGCGTCGACCTCTCCCTCATCGCCGAAGAAGTCGCCGAGACGCTGCTTCCCCTGGCCGAACAGCGCCGGATCACGATCGACGTCACCGGCGGCGCGGCCCGGACCAGCGGCTCCGCGGAGCTCCTGCTGCAGATGGTGACGAACCTCGTCCAGAATGCCATCGTCCACAACCTCCCCGCCGGCGGCACCGTGACGGCCCACACCGAGGCGCACGGCGACACGAGCGTGCTGCGGGTCGAGAACACGGGCCGTCGGCTCCCGCCGGAACTGGTGCCGACCCTCACCGAACCCTTCCGGCGCGGGACGGAACGCGTACGCACCGACGAGCACGCCGGCGTCGGCCTCGGCCTGGCCATCGTGCACAGCATCGTCCGCGCCCACGACGGGACCCTCGGCCTCGTCCCCCGCCCCGCCGGGGGTCTCCTCGTCACCGTCCGGCTTCCCGGCACGCCGTAGGGGACGCCGTCCGTCGCGGGCCGTCGCCCCCTGTTGGTTGCTGCGGCCCTCCAGGGCGCGGCCGCGCGACCGGGCCGGACAGACGGCGAAGCCTGCGTCAGTGCTCCGCACAAGGGCCCGACGTGGCCGGGGCGCGGTCGCCCGAGGGTCTACGGGACCCGGGCGACGGCGACATGGAGTCCGCTGGGTTCGGGCCGGGGCGCGGGGGTGCCCCGGAACCATTCGGGTGCCGTCACCAGACCCGGTTCGACGATGTCCAGGCCGTACAGGAAGCGGGCGAACTCGTCGCGGGTGCGCAGCGCGAGCCGGATGCCGCCCTTGCCGTACTCGGCGGCGCCCTGTTCGCCCCGCTCCGGGTTCACATCGGATGCTCCCTGGGACAGCACCACGTAGCTGCCGGAACCAGTGCGCTCACCAGGGTCCGGACGATGGCGTACGGATCCTCCTCGTCCGGCAGGAAGTGCAGCAGACCGAGGAGCGACACGGCGACCGGCCGGTCGAAGTCCAGAGTCCGGCGCGCGGCCTCCACGATCCCCTTGGGCTCGCGCACGTCCGCCGGAACGTAGTCGGTCGCCCCCTCCGGCTTGCTGATCAGCAGCGCCTCCGCGTGACGCAGGACGATGGGGTCGTTGTCGCAGTAGACGACCCGGGCGGCCGGGTCGATCTCCTGGGCCGTCTGATGCAGGTTCGGTGCGGTCGGGATGCCCGTACCGATGTCCAGGAACTGCCCGATGCCTTCACCGGCCAGCCAGGCCGTCGCGCGGCTCATGAACGCACGGTTCTGATGCGCCCCGATCTTCGCCTCCGCCGGCAGTTGCTCCGCCACCGCTTGATCGACGGGGTAGTTGTCCTTCCCACCGAGGAGCCGGTCGTAGACCCGGGCGGAGTGGGGCCTGCCGGTGTCGATCGGGGTGTGGGACATCCCTGTCGTCATGTCGTGCTCCGTCACCGATGGGTCGAACCGCTACGTCGGCGCAGTCTGTCACCGCAACTCAGGGCCGATCCACGCACGTTGACAACCGGTCGACGAAATGGCCGGTAACTGCGCGCTCGTGGGTCCGCAGCGGCGGCAGGAAGCAGAGCCGGGTCCGGCCCAAGGCCTTTTGTGCCAGGTGGGCTGCTACGCGCCGTTCTCGGCAAGGATCTTGTCGATGCGGGCGCGATGCGCTTTCTCCCATGCGTCGAGGGATTCGCCGGCCTCCTTGGCCAACTTCGCCCGGGCATCGAGGAGTACCTGCTCCCGGCGGGCGCGGGGAGTGACCACGATGCCCTCTTCGTCGGCCACCACGATGTCCCCGGCGTGCACGTCCACGCCGCCGCACCGCACCTGGCCACCCAGTGGCACCACGGCCGACTTCGTTCCCGGGATGGGGATGATCCCCCTGGCAAAGACGGGAAAGCCCATCTCGCGAATCTCGGTGAGGTCACGGATCACCCCGTCGAGCACGAATCCGGCGACCCCTCGGCGCTGGGCGACGGCACAGACATTTCCTCCGGCGAGTGCGTAGTCCACGTCACCCGCTTCGACGACGATGACCGAGCCGGGCTCCGCGCGATGGATGGCCGCGTGAAGCATGAGGTTGTCCCCCGGAGGGCACCGCACGGTGAACGCCGGGCCGGCAATGCGCGGTATCGAGGGCCACAGAGGGCGAATGCCGATGTTCATGACCTGCTCGCGTCCCAGGACGTCGGCGAGGGTGGTCGGTGAGATGTCCTCGAACCCGGTGACGTCGCTCATGTTCATCCTTCGTTCGCTACGGTGCCCGTCCCGCCGTGGGCCGTCGGGTCAGGCCTTCCAGAAGAAGACGGCCGTCATCCGCTTCTCGTCCAGAGTGTGACCCGAGTAACCGGTGGCGCTGTGAATCATATTGGCGGAGTAGAGCAGCAGCCGGTTGGCGCGGTGCGGGACCCGTACGTCCTCGACGAAGGAGTCCGGTGACACGAAGCGGGTGCCCAGCGCGTCGACGAGGTTGTTGTGCGGCGCGGTCACCTGGTTGCCGCCCAGCACTCCACCGGGCAGGCTCTGGCGGTAGAAACTGGTTCCGCAGTCCTTGGGTACGCCGGGATTGAGGTAGAGCACCGCGGCGTAACGGCAGAGTGTCCGCGAGTCGGTGTGCGGGCGGGGCTCACATTCGCCTTCGCCGACGACCTGGACACAGTTGTGGTTGAACGTGCCGCCGCCCGAAGGGCGTTCGGCCCAGAGTTGGCGGGCGCCGGTCGCTTTTCTCACCAGCCGCTCCACCTGTGCCAGTTCACCGGGCTCGAGCCCCGGCATGGCGCGCAGTCCCGGCCAGCTCTCGGGTTTGTGCGGGTAGCCCTCCGTCCAGTCCTCCCTGGACAGGCAGCGCTCCCGGGTGGCGTCCGGATCCGGCAACACGTCGTCCAGCACCCAGTAGTCCCGGCCGCGTGTCGGCTTGCGGTACGGGAGGACCGGGAGGGGAGGAGGTCTCAGAGACATGGGAGGGACCGTAGTGGCCCGGGGCCCCTCGCATCTCCACCCGAGCGGTCAACCTTGCGTCAAGGGCTGCCCAAGCGGGTCATGTCCGACGCCTCGTCAAAGTGTCGGCGCAGCCTTTGTCGGGGCGTCGGCGAGGCCGAGGCGGAGGTGTTCCGCGTGGTACAGGGCCTGGTCGAGGAGCGCGGCGACGTGGTCGTCGTGGAGTGTGTACACCACGGAGCGGCCACGGCGGGTGCCGGTGACCAGGCCGAGATTGCGCAGCAGGCGAAGCTGGTGCGAGCAGGCGGACTGCTCCATGCCGACAGTGGTCGCGAGCTCGGTCGCCGCGCACGGGCCTTCGCGCAGCCGGTCCAGGATCAGGAGGCGGGAGGGCGTGGACAGCGCCTGGAGCATGGCGGCGACCTGCGGGGCGTTCTGCGGGGTCAGACGGGTGTGCGGCGCCGCGGCACTGCTGTCGGGGGTGTTCGCCCTGTTGCCCATGGTCACCATGCTACGGAGCTGAACCCATGAATGAATGGACAAGTGTTCATGTGTGGTGAGGTTTCGGCAGCGGTGAGAGCGCGGGAAGACCCGGTGCCCCGGAGACTGCTGTCCAGGGCACCGGTGACGCATGGTGGACGGGTGTCCGGTACGCGTGTCAGTCGTCGATCGCCGCCCCGTACAAGGCGTCCGTCGTCGGGCCGCCGAAGTCGCCCGCGCCGTAGCTCCAGGAACCGGAGGTGGTGATGCCGCCGGTCCCCGCGGAGAAGACCCAGACGAAGCCGTCGTTCGTGTTCTCGTTCGGCGCCGAGACGAGCAGGCCGAACCGGCCGTCGTCGTTGGGGTCGGTGAGGGAGACCTGGCCGCCGAACTTGTCGCCCTTCTCGACGGCGCCCGGGACGTTGGCGGTCCCCTGGTTCGCCGACAGCACGCCGGTGGCCGTCAGGCCCCGGGCCGAACCGCGCAGGACGATGAAGGCGCCCGCGTCCGGGACGGTGCCGATGTCCTCGCCGGAGACGCCGATCGCCAGATCCGCGAATCCGTCCTTGTTCGTGTCGCCGACGGAGAGGTCGGTGCCGAAGCCGTCGCCCCGCTCGTTCGTGCCCGGTACGCCCGGCGAGTCCTGGGTCCACCAGACCGGCGGGGTGCCCGGGCCCTCCTGGCCTGCGAGTCCGGCCTCGCTGCCGTAGTAGACGCCGACCATGCCGCCGGTCATGCTCTCGCCGCCGTCGTCCGGACTGTGCGGCTCACCGGTGACCAGGTCGTCGTAGCCGTCGCCGTCGATGTCGCCGGAGGCGACGACGGGGCCGCCCCTAACCGCGGTGACCGGCAGCGGGTCGTCGTCGGAGGCGGTGCCGGGGAGAATGTACGACCAACCGTGGCCCGGTTCGGCGCCCACGCTGGTGCCGGAGACGATCAGGTCGGCGTAGCCGTTGTTGTCGTAGTCGCCGGTGGTCATCGCCTTGGGCTGGATGCCCTGCGGTTCGTCGGCACCCGACCTGGCGAGCGCGGTCCTCGGCGGCGAGGTGAGTGTCGTACGCGCCTTCCGGTGCGGCTGCCGCGACTGCGGGACGACGCTTTTCGCGCCGGGTTCGGTGGCCGGCTCGAACTGGTAGGTGGTCAGTCCGACCGAGTCCATGACCGCCAGCAGGTCGCCGGGTGTGGTGTCCGAAAAGCGGGCCGCGGCCAGCGAGGCGCCGAATTTGCCGCCCTTGGTGAGATCGTCGGCCTGCAGCCAGTTGCTCACCGACCCGGTGAGGCCCTTGGGCGTGCCCCACAGGACGACCACGCCGCCCGCGTCGGAGACGGCGCCGATGTCCTCGCCGGGGATACCGATGACCGCGTCGTCGTACCCGTCGCCGTCGAGGTCGCCGGTGGCCACGGCCTTGCCGAAGTTGTCGCCGGCCTCGGCTGCTCCGGCCACCCCGGAGGAGTTCTGGCTGAAGGCTCTGACATTGGTCGTGCCCATGCCCTTGGGCCCGCCGTACTGCACGGTGACCATGCCCGCGCCCTTGTGCCCGCCGACCGCCGCACCGGGAGAGCCGACGAGCACGTCGTCGTAGCCGTCGCCGTTGAAGTCGGTGTTGCGGTCGTCGGCGTGGGTGCCGCCGGGGGTACCGGCGTAGGCGGACGGGGCCGAGGCGATGGCCGCGCCCGTGACGAGGAGAAACGATGCCGCCGCGACGGCGGCCGATCGGTACTTGCGCATGAGCGGCTCCTTGGTTCGGTTCACGAAGGGCCGGGCTTGCTCGGGGGCGCGGGGGTGACCGGAGAGGGCCCGTTCCATGTCCGGTGCCGTGTATGACAGCGCATGGGGCACAAGGGTTGTACGCGGTGTGTGTCAGGTTTTTCGAAGAAGATCGCTTCGGTGTCGTTGTGGTCCTTGCGTGCTTTTCATGACGGATCGAGATCGTTCGGGCGTACCTCAGGATCCGGAGGACTACGGAGCGTCATTCCTGTGTCGTCCGGGCTTTGGGTGTCAGATGGCCATGACCATCTCCGGGGCGACCCGTGCGGGACTCGGTCCGGTCGATACGGCAGCGTGAGCGCGGTCCCACGGGGCCGGTCACGCGTCGATCCGTCGAAGGAGGACACCCCCATGCTCAGCACCCATTTCGTGACCGGCGCACCCAGCTGGCTGGACCTCGGCAGCACC
The DNA here is from genome assembly GCF_042872425.1 of Streptomyces sp. NPDC005262. Classification (NCBI taxonomy): domain Bacteria; kingdom Bacillati; phylum Actinomycetota; class Actinomycetes; order Kitasatosporales; family Streptomycetaceae; genus Streptomyces; species Streptomyces sp. NPDC005262. Next base: position 71,015 of record NZ_JBIAKK010000011.1, on the reverse strand, counting down.
GACACCGCGGCCGCCGCGGACTTCTACGGCGCCGTGTTCGGCTGGAGCTTCGATTCGGCAGGGCCCGAGGCGGGCGGCTACGGCTTCTTCCAGAAGGACGGCAAGACCGTTGCCGCTGTCGGCCCGCTCACGGAGGAGGGCGCGAGTCCGGCCTGGACGGTGTACTTCCAGACTCCCGACGCCGACGCGACGGCCAAAGCCGTGGAGCAGGGCGGCGGGACCGTACGTATCGAGCCGTTCGATGTCATGGACGCCGGACGGATGGCCTGTTTCACCGACCCGGGCGGTGCCGACTTCTCGATCTGGCAGCCCGCCGGTGTCAAGGGCCTGGAGAAGACCTCGGAGCCCGACACGCTGTGCTGGGTCGAGCTGCACGTCGGCGACACTTCCGCCGCACTGACCTTCTACCGGTCGCTGTTCGGCTGGCGGAGCCAGGAGATGGAAGCCCCCGGCATGACGTACACCGTGCTCTCCACCGCGGACGGCGATCAGCAGGACGCGAGCTTCGGTGGTCTCACCCATGCCCAGGAGGGCATGGAGCCGCGCTGGGTGCCGTACTTCGCCGCAGCGGACGCCGACGACATCGTCGCCAGGACGCAGGAGAACGGCGGATCGGTGCTGATGCCCGCGGACGACGTGCCGGACGTCGGCCGGATCGCCTGGCTCACCGACCCGTTCGGCGCGCCCTTCGCCGTTCTCAAGCCCGCACCCCGGTCGGCCTGACGAGGAAGCCGCACACCTCTGGGACACTGCTCCGCCCATCGGTCCGACGGGCGGAGCAGAGCCCTGGCCTGTCCGTGACCGTGCGTGGACAGCGGTATTCCGGCGGGGCGCATGACGCCACTGTCCGGAGTGCATCCGGTCATGGTCGCCATGCGGGTACCCGGATGGCGGCGCGCGGGCGCATACCTGGCGTTTTGCGCCCATACTGAAATGGCTACGGCGCATATCGCCGAGCAGCGGGGGTAGCCGCACCCCCACCTGTCGTCGATGCCCCGGGGCGGATCTCATGGACTCCCCATCCTCCGCGGCAGACCCCAAGGGGCCGACCGGGCCGCAGTTGATGTGCCGCGACCGCGCCATCGCCGCTGCGCTGCGGCGGCTGCACCGCGGCCTCGACTGCAGCACGTGCACGGCCTATCTGCTGACCGAGGACGACCGGGCGCTCGCCGCAGCGATGATGGTCGACACCACCCTGAGCTTCACCGTTCCGTCGGGCATGGCGGCGGACGACCCCAACTTCTCCACGGCGAGGGCGCACCAGGCCGGGAAGCTGGTGCTGTTCGAGAACACCGATCTCCAGGAGCTGACCCGTCGGTCTCCGGCCCTCTTCATCCACAACCCGTACCCGATGATGGTCGCCTCCGCGCCGGTGCGGACCTTCCGGTACCGGTTCGGCGCGCTGAGTGTGCGCTGGGTGCCGCCGCGCCCGGTGGCCACCGATTCGCTGGATTTCCTTCAGGCCGTCGCGGACGACCTCGCTGTCGAGCTGACGGACCTCGCGGAGCGGGGCGCGTGGATGAAGGCACCGTATGTGCCGCTGTTCATCGCCGAGGTGTCGCGTGCCCGGGCCGCCCTGGTCGCGGGAGCGGCTGCGGAAGCCGGCCCCCGCCGACCGGACGCGCCGGTCCTTCCCAAGCCGACCGGCAGCACGTTTCTCTACCAGTTGCAGAGGCTCGCCGCCGAACTCACGGCCGCGGTGCACATCCGGGACGTCCTCGCCGCCGCGGACACCCAGGTGGTCCGGCCCTTCGGCGGCCGGGCGGTGATGCTGTGCCTCGCCGAGCAGGGGCGGCTCCATGTGGTCGGGGCGGCAGGGTTCTCGCGCGAGTCGGTCCAGCGGGTCGAAGGCACTCTGCTGTCCCGCCACACGCCGGAGACGGACACGCTGCGCGCGATCGAGATCCTGTCCTTCCCGTCGGCCGAGGCGCTGCGGCAGGCCTATCCCGACGTCGATCCCGATCCGGAGGTCCAGGCCCGCGCCTACCTCCCTCTGGTGTCCAAGGGGCGGGCCACGGGCTGCTGTGTCCTGGAGTTCCCGGAACCCGCACTTCCGTTCGCCCCCGAGCAGCTCGCCGTACTGACGATCATGCTGGAGCATGTGGGCCAGTCCCTGGAACGGGCCCGCTCCTACGAGATCGAGCACGCGCTCACCCAGACCCTGCAGCGCAGCCTGCTGCCGCGCAGCCTCCCGCACATGACCGAGGCGGTCGCCACGGCCCGCTATCTCCCGGCGACCGACCGGGCGGACGTGGGAGGCGACTGGTACGACATCGTTTCACTGCCCGGCGGCGCAATCGGCCTGGTCATCGGTGATGTGGAGGGCCACAGCCTGGAGGCGGTGGCGGTGATGGGTCAACTGCGCAGTGGCGTCAGGGCGTACGCCGCCGAGGGGCACGATCCGGCCATCGTGCTGGAACGGAGTAATCGCCTGCTCTGCGGGCTGGGCACCGACCTGTATGCCACGTGCTGCTGTGTGTGGCTCGACCTGGCGAGCGGGACCGCCACCACGGCGACCGCCGGCCACCCGAGCCCGCTCATCGTCGACGCGGACGGAAACGGCGTCACCGAATCGCTGCCCGTGGGGCTGCCGTTGGGCGTCGATGCGCAGGCCCGGTACGAGCAGAGCGAGGTACAGGTGGCGGCGGGGTCGGTGATGGCACTCTTCACCGACGGTCTGCTGGACGGGCGGCTGCTCGGATCGGAAGCGGCGATGGCGAGACTGGGCCGTGTGCTGGCCGATCACTGCGGCGACAACCTGGAGGTGCTGGCCGACCGTCTCGTCCAGGACCGCCGCGGGTGGCGGGTCCTCGCCGACGACGCGGCCCTGCTGCTGGTGCGGTACGAGGGGGCGCAGTCCCGGGGGCACCGGCGGGTGGCACGGATGTCGGTGCAGCGTCACCATCTGCAGGGGGTCGCACAGGTGCGGGAATTCCTGCGGGACCTGCTGCACCGATGGGACATGCTGCCGATGCTGGACACCTTGGAACTGCTGACGTCCGAGGTCGTCACCAACGCCCTGATCCACGCCGACAGCGAGGTGGAGTTGCGGTTGCGGGAATACCCGGACCGGATCCGGGTCGAGGTCCGTGACAGTGACCCGCATCCACCCGTGCCCACCGCGATCGTCGCGGACGAGGAGAACAACCAGGAAGCGGAGTCCGGGCGCGGCCTGCTGATTGTCGACGCGCTGGCCGGCGATTGGGGCAGCTCGCCGGCGGGGCGCGGAAAAACGACCTGGTTCGATATTGCGATTCCGGCTGAATGACGGTAATGATGCGCCATCTCGCGGGCAGGAGATGCCGAGCGCCCGCCCCTTTCTCGGCGGACGGGTGAATGTCGGTCAGATCCCCCTGTGACCAGTGGTGTTGACCGAGCTGTCGGTGCGCGGTCCGCCGATGCCGGCTGCGCCCCCGTCTCCCGTGCGACGAGGTCTGCGCTCGCCCGGAGCATGCCGGCGTGCGCGGCACCGACGGCTCCGTCCGGCGCTTGCTGGTCTCGTACAGGTTCGTCGGCCATACTGCCCGCCGTGGAGCAGCGCATAGATCCGAACACTCAGCCCGCGTACGCCGCAGGGACAGACCCGGCGTACATCCCTGGTCTCACGGCCCCCCGCCCCGCGGGGACGCCTGACGCGGACCAGGGCAAGACCGAGGAGCCGGCGCCCGAGGGCGCCGCCCCCGAAGACCTGGCCGCCGCAGAGGCTGCCGCTTCCGGCGCGCAGGACGCGCTGGAAGTGACGGACGGCGAGAAGGCTGGAGAGGAGGACGAGAAGGCAGCGGACGGACCTGTGTTCGAGGTCAGCGACCGCCGGGGTTCGATCACCGCGGACCGTGAGGGCATTCGGTTCACGCTGGACGATCAGGAGGCCGATTTCCGCTGGGACGAAATCGGTGCGGTCGAGGTGAAGTCGCCCCGGTTCGGGCGTCGGTTCACCGTCACCGTCCATATGTCGACCAACCGCTGGTTCAATGCCGAAGTCGAGGCGGCGGCCAGGAGCAGCCTCAAGGAGTGGGCCGAGGAGCTCGACGCCGTACTGGACGCCTATTTCGAGGAGTAGCCAGGGGCAGTCCTGCCCGTCGGCAGTGACAAGGGGGGCGGGGCCCGCGGCCGTGAAGGCCGTCGGGCCCCTTCGCGGTTGCGGAACCGGACATCCCGGCAGTCCCGCGTGGCGACAAGGCGCCATCTGACGCAGAGCCGCCACTTCGCATCTGGATCTTGCGTAGTGCACGCAACTACCTTCCGGCGTGCGCGGCATCGTCCGGACGTTCGGTTGGTTCCTTGTGGTGCGGCCGAGCATCAGTTCTTTTGACGCGCATGCCAGTTGAGCCTGCGTAAGGAGTCCTGATGCATACAGCCCGCGAAAGACGGCGCACCGCCGCCGTCGGCGCGGTGGCGGTGGCGGTCGTACTGTCGCTGACAAGCCAACCCGGGGCGGCGGCAGCCGCGTCGCCGTCGGCCGCCCCGAGCGCACCGTCCACGCACCAGAAGGGGTCGACCACCTCGACGCTGACCCTGGTCACCGGGGACAAGGTCGCGCTGACCACCGGGCCGGACGGCAAGCAGTCGGTGAACATCCTCTCAGGTGCGGGAACGTCCAAGACGTTCCAGACCGTCGGCGGACAGAACGGCGACCTGTACGTCTACCCCGAGGACGCCATGGCCGCCCTCGCCTCCAACGCGGTGGACGGCGAGCTGTTCAACGTCAGCCGGATGATCAGGGACGGCTACGGCGACGCGAAGACCGACGAGGTCCCCGCCATCGTCGATTTCCAGGGGAAGCCGACCGCGGCTGCCCTGAAGCAGAAGACCGAGGACCTGCCGGGCAGCGACAACGAGCGGATCATGCCCCGGCTGGGGCTGTCCGCGGTGCATGTCGACAAGCACGGCGCGAAGGGCTTCTGGCAGGCGGTCAAGCCCGCCCAGGCACGCAGCAGAGGCGCCCAGGCCGCCACGGTCCCCGGCACTGCCGGGGTCTCCAAGCTGTGGTACGACGGCAAGGCGAAGGTCGCACTGGACAAGAGCGTGCCGCAGATCGGCGCCCCGGAGGCCTGGGCCAAGGGGTTCGACGGCAAGGGCGTGAAGGTCGCCGTGCTGGACACCGGTGCCGACCTGAACAACGCCGACATCAAGTCCGAGATCGTCCAGAGCCAGAGCTTCGTCAACGGCCAGACGGTCCAGGACGGTCACGGCCACGGCACCCACGTCGCGTCCACCATCGCGGGCAGTGGCGCCAACTCCGACGGCAAGTACAAGGGCGTCGCCCCCGGCGCCGATCTGCTGGTCGGCAAGGTGCTCGACAACAGCGGGCATGGCGCGGAATCCAGCATCCTGGCCGGTATGGAGTGGGCGGTCGAGCAGGGCGCCGATGTCGTCAGCATGAGCCTCGGCGGCACCGACGCCCCCGGCGAGGACGTCCTGACCAACGCGGTCAACTCGCTCAGCGCCTCCTCGAACACCCTGTTCGTCATCGCCGCCGGCAACGCAGGACCCGGTGAGAGCACCCTCGGCACCCCCGGCGCCGCCGACGCGGCCCTCACCGTCGGCGCCGTCGACAAGTCCGACGCGCTCGCCGACTTCTCCAGCCGCGGCCCGCGCCTCGGCGACATGGCGATCAAGCCGGAGATCACCGCCCCGGGTGTGGACATCGTCGCCGCCCGCGCGGCCGGCACCACCATGGGCACTCCGGTGGACGCCGACTACACCTCGGCCAGCGGCACCTCGATGGCCACCCCGCACGTGGCCGGCTCCGCCGCGATCCTCAAGCAGCGCCACCCCGACTGGACCGGGCAGCGGATCAAGGACGCACTGACGGCGCACGCCAAGTCGGCCGCCGACCAGACCGTCTACCAGCAGGGCTACGGCCGGGTCGACATACCCGCCGCCCTCGACCCGTCGCTGGAGCTGTCCGGCACCGCCGACTTCCGCGTCATACCGTGGCAGAAGGGCACCTACCCCACGCGCAGCCGCACCCTGACGCTGCACAACGACGCCGCGACCGACACCGTGGTGACCGTGACGGCCGCCGCCGAGGACGCGAGCGGCACCGCGGTCCCGGCCGGCACGCTGTCGCTGTCGGGAGCGGGCCTGTCCGAAGGCCGGATCACCGTCCCGGCCGGCGGCACCGCCGAGGTCACCGTCACGCTCGACAACAACGGCCTGAAGGCCGGCCAGTACGGCGGATCGTTCACCGCCACCGCCGACAGCGGCGAGTCCGTGCACGCCGCGCTCGGCTTCGTCACTTCCGTCGAGCAGCACGATGTCACGCTGAAGGCCACCGACCGCTTCGGCAACGCACCCAAGGTGCTCAAGTTCATCCTGCACGGGATGGACAACAACGTCTGGCAGAACCAGACCCTGTACGGCAACGGCACCACCACCCTGTCGGTACCGCTCGGCAAGTACTCCATCGAGGGGTCGCTCTACACGGCGGACCCCGCCGGGGGCGCGGTCTCCTACGCGGCCGACCTGTTCACCGTGCCCGACATCGAGGTGAGTGACCGGGACCAGACCTTCACCGTCGACGGCACCACCGCCACCGACCTCAGCGTGAAGATCAAGGGCGAGAACCGGCCACTGGAGAACGGCCAGGCGACTACGTTCATCTTCCGTAACGACGGCACCGCAAGCGGCCACGCCAGCTTCGCCGGCATGAGCAACCTGCTCAACCAGGTCGACACCAGGCAAGGTGCCATCCCCAGTGCCGGCGCCACCTCCGGCGCGCTGCGCCTGGAGACCTCCATGGCCCGGCGCGAACCGCTGGTCCAGCTGGAGGTGACGGGCCCCGGGCACGTGACCATCCCGCTGAAGTCCTCGGTGAACGCGAAGCGCTTCGAGGGCACCAAGCACACCGAGCTGATCGACCTCGGCGCCGGCACCGAGCAGGACTTCGCCGCTGCCGACGTCAAGGGCAGGACCGTCCTGGTCTCCGTGGCCGACGTCACCAGGGCCGACGACCAGGCCGCCAGGGCCGCGGCTGCCGGAGCCGTCGCGGTGATCGTGGCCCCTGCCGCCCCCGGCCCGAGCGGCAGCGGCGTCCCCGCCGGACAGACCATCCCGGTCGCCCACGCCACGTACGACAACGCCGCAACCCTCAAGGGCTTGCTGGCCAAGGACAAGGTCCGGATCGCGCTGAAGGGCGTCCTGGAGTCGGGCTACGTCTACCACCCGCACTTCACCGACGACCGGATCCCCGCCGACCTGGCCAAGACCGCCGACGTCAAGGACTTCGCCAAGGTCACCAATACGTTCCACTCCGACGGAGCCCGGCGCCTGGGCGCCGAATACATGAACGTCTGGGGCCCCCTGCAGGTGACCACGGGCTCAGTCGGCCAGCCCCTCTACCAGGGCACCACCCGCGACGACTACGTCCTCGCGGGCACCGGGGTGACGTACCAGCTGGGCGTATCGGCCAGCTTCAGCTCTACTAAGTGGACGATGAACGGCCAGCGGGCCACCTACCTCACCCCGGGCAAGTCCTACACCCAGAGCTGGTTCGATGCGCCGACGCGCCTGTCCCAGTACGAGTTCGGTCCGTGTGTGTTCTGCCGCACCGACGTCTGGCAGAAACTGCCCAGCGGTGCCGGTGCCGACAACGATCCCACCCACACCCTGTCGGGCCTGACCGGCACCTGGAGCTACTACCTCAACGGCCAGCCGATCACCGGCTTCGGCCAGCTGGCGCAGGAGAAGGCGGACTACCGGTACGTCCTCGACCAGAAGCTGAGCACCGACGTCCCCGGCGTCACCCTGGGCCGCCAGATGCGCACGGAGTGGAACTTCAGCCAGGCGGCACCGACCACCATGGCCATCAAGGACTGCGACACGGCGTTCATTCCCACGCCCAAGGTCTGTGAGTCCATTCCCGTGATCCTGCTCGACTACGACCTGCCGCTGAACATCCTCAACCAGGCACGGGCCGGACTGCCGTACACCTTCACCGTGGACGCGGGACGCCCCAAGGGCTGGTCCGGCTCCACCGCGGTCGCCGGCGCCAAGGTCTCCGTCTCCTACGACGACGGCGCCACCTGGAAGTCCGCCGCGATGCTGCGCAAGGACGACAACTCCTTCCAGGCGCTGCTGTGGCATCCCAAGCTGGCCGACACCAACGGCTTCGTGACCCTCAGGACCGAGGTCTGGGACTCCGCGGGCAGCCGCACCGTCCAGACCATCACCCGGGCCTACGCCCTCAAGTGAGGTCCTGAACCAGAAGGCCGTCCGACGGTACCGGGCGCCGGGCGCAGGGAGAGGAATCTTCCTGCGCCCGGCGCCCCACTCGTACAACCGGCCGTATGGTAATCACATTCATGAACGCTTCGGATCCGTCGTGATGCCACTTCACCAGGTGAACGGGGCTCCTCGGAGACCACGAGGGAGATACACAGATGCTGGAGACGCTCGGGTTGAGCACCGCCGAGTCGCAGGTGTACCAACTGCTCGTCCGCACGGGGCGCACCGATGCGGAGCGGATCCAGCAGCTTCTCCGCCTCGGTGCCGGGCATGTCGAGGAGGCGGTCGGCGGACTCGTCGACAGGGGGCTGGTGACCACCACCGACGATCAGCCCGCACAGCTGATTCCCTCCCCTCCGGACATAGCGGGGGAGGTGCTGCTCCTGGCGCGGATGACCGAGCTGACGAAGGCCCGCGGGGCTCTGGACCGGCTTGCGGACGAGTACCGCAGTGCGCCCCGCCCGGACGTCCTGAAGGACATGACCGAGGTCGTCCCCGATGAGGAGGTGGCGCTGCGGTACCACCAGATCCAGGCTCGGGCCCGCAAGGAGGTCGTACGGTTCGACGCCCCGCCGTACCTGGTGCCCGAGCCCCTCAACGCGGTCGAGATCGACCAGCTGGCCCCGGGGGTGAGATTCCGGACCGTCTACGACCGGCTGGGGCTGGAGGAGGACGGGTCGCGAGAGGAGATCCTCCAGTACGCCGAGGCGGGGGAACAGGCGCGGGTTCTGAATCATGTGCCGGTCAAGATGATCATCGTCGACGGCTCGACCGCCCTGCTGACCATGCGCTCGGGCGAAGCGTGTACGCATCCGGTCGTCCATATCCACCCCGGCCCGCTGCTGGACGCGCTGGTCACGCTGTTCGAGCTGGTGTGGGAGTCCGCACTGCCCCTGCATCCCATGGCCGTCCAGCCGCGCAGCGAACTGACGGACGACGACATCGAGCTGCTGACGCTGCTGCTCTCCGGACTGACCGACGCCGGTATCGCCCGGCAGCTGAGGATGGGCCGACGGACCGTGCAGCGCCGGGTGCGGGATCTGATGGATCGTGCCGGTGCCGCCAGCCGGATCCAACTGGGGTGGCAGGCGGCCCGGCTGGGGTGGATCGCCGGGCCGGCGGACCCGACGGGAACCGTGCCGGAAGACGGAAGTCCGAGCGGTCGCCCGAAGGAGGCCTGACCGCTGTCCGGCGCGCGTTCACGGTCCGGCAAGGGCGAGGACGCCGGTCCCGCTGCCCCGTACCGGCGTGGCGAGGCCGGCGCACGCGCCGTCGCACGCGCCGCCGCGCACGCCGTTGTGGGCAACGGCGTGCGCCCTCGACGATGTCCGTCCGCCGCTCAGGCGTCCGCGAGGACCACCGAGCGGGTCAGGTGGCGGGGGCTGTCCGGGTCGATGCCGGCCGCCTCGGCGCGGGCGATCGCCAGGCGCTGGACGCGGACCAGCTCGGCCAGCGGGTCCAGGCCGCTCTCCACCCAGCGGGCCCCGGTCGACTGCACCTGCTCCATGAGTCCCTCCGGCGCGGCGCCGAACGTCCAGGTTGCGGTGCCGGTGGTGGCGATGCTGATCGGACCGTGACGGTACTCCATCGCGGGGTACGACTCCGTCCAGGACAGCGACGCCTCCTTCATCTTGAGCGCGGCCTCGTTGGCGAGGCCGGCCGTCCATCCCCGGCCGATGAAGGTGAACTGGGCGCAGTCCAGCAGGCCTTCGGGCAGCGGCTCGGCGAGTGCGGTCTCCGCGTCGCGGACCACGGCGTCGGTGTGCAGGCCGAGGTGGGCGCGGAGCAGGGTGAACGCCGTGGTGGCGAACCGGGTCTGCACCACGGACTGTTCGTCGGCGAAGTCGAGCACGACGACCTCGTCGGCCGCGGTCATCACCGGGGTGTTCGGGTCGGCCGTGATCGCGACGGTACGGGTGACGCCGCGGAGCCGTCCCAGCAGGTCCAGCACCTCGGTCGTGGTGCCCGAGCGGGTGAGCGCGACGACCCGGTCGTAGCGGCGGCCGAAGGGGAACTCCGATGCGGCGAACGCGTCGGACTCACCCTGACCGGATTCCTCGCGGAGCGCGGCGTATGCCTGGGCCATGTAGAACGACGTGCCGCAGCCGACGACGGCGATGCGCTCCCCGGTGGCGGGCAGTGCGGCCGACTGGCTCGGTGCCAGCTCGGCGGCGCGCTGCCAGCACTCCGGCTGACTGGCTGTCTCAATCTCGACAAACGACACTTTTGCACTCCGTACAGGTGATGGGATGCTCGTTCACGCACGTTATAGGTGAACTACAAGCACTATCAAGCATCCTTGTTGCAGGAGACTTGACTGATCAGAGCCTTGTGCCACGCTTGCGCGTGTCCGGTGACCGTGCCCAAGGGGATGGGTGCTCGAATCCCGGACCCGTAAGGAGAGTTCTCTTGTCCAGGGATGCCCGGTGGAACGCGCTGCTGGAGCTGGTCGGGAAGCACGGCAGGGTGGAGGTCGAGGAGGCCGCGACGACGCTGGATGTCTCGGCCGCGACCATCCGGCGTGACCTGGACCAGCTTGCCGAGCAGCAGCTGCTCACCCGTACCCGCGGTGGCGCCGTCGCACACGGGGTCTCGTACGAGCTGGCGCTGCGCTACAAGACGGGACGCCACGCCCCGGAGAAGCAGGCCATCGGCCGCGCCGTGTCCGAACTCGTCGCAGTCGGCGAAGTTGTGGGACTGACCGGCGGCACCACGATCACCGAGGTCGCCCGTTCGCTGGCCGTGCGCTCCGACCTCGTCGGTGACACCGGCCCCGGGATCAGCGGTCAGCCGACGCTGACGGTGGTGACCAACGCCCTCAACATCGCCAATGAGCTGGTGATCCGGCCGCAGATAAAGATCGTGGTGACCGGAGGAGTGGCCCGCCCCCAGTCGTACGAGCTCACCGGCCCGCTGGCCAGTGGCGTGCTGGGCGAAATCACCCTGGACGTCGCCGTACTGGGCGTCAACGCCATCGACACCGAGCGCGGGGCGTACGTCCATCACGAAGGCGAGGCCAGCATCAACAGGCTGCTCGCCGAGCAGGCGCAGCGCGTGGTCGTGGCCGCCGACTCCTCGAAGATCGGCAAGCGGGCCTTCGCCCGGGTCTGCGATCTCAGCCAGGTCGATTTCCTGGTCACCGACAGCGGAATCACCGACGAGGCGAAAGCCCGCTTCACCGAGGCGGGTGTCACCGTCATCGCTGTGTGACAGCTGTCCTCGGCTGGACGCCGTTGCCTTTCCCTCTCCTCGTGAGTGTCTGCAAATGTTTGTTGTGCCGGAGAAATGAACAACTCTTGCCACCGATGCGCACCGTCTGAACGATAGGACTGTCGCTGCGACAGAACGGCGGTCACTCCGCCGAGGTGCGGTGTGCGCCTAGTGCGAGGCCTCGATCGACGGTGAGCGGTCTCCGCCCGCACCACCGGCACAGACAGAAGGGACCTCCGTGTCAGACCTGCGACTCGGCGTCATCGGGCTCGGCCTCCGCCGTTCCATCGCGACCTCCGCCCACCACCCAGGTAAGGGTTCGGCGATCACCGCCGTCTGCGACCTCGACCCCGAGGTGCGGCAGCGCGAAGCCGAGCGTTTCGGCACCGATGTCGCGGTCGAGGACTACAAGCTGCTCCTCGACCGGGACGATCTCGACGCGGTCGTCATCGCCACCCCCGACGACACCCACGAGGTCATCGCCATCGATGCCCTGCGGGCCGGCAAGGCGGTCTTCGTCGAGAAGCCGCTCGGGATCACCGTCGAGAGCTGTGACAACGTCCTGCGCGCCGCGTACGAGACGGGGACCCGGCTGTACGTCGGCCACAACATGCGCCACATGGGCGTCGTGCGGCTGATGCGCGACATCATCGCCCGTGGTGACATCGGCGAGCCGAAGGCCGTCTGGGTGCGGCACTTCGTCGGTTACGGCGGTGACTACTACTTCAAGGACTGGCACGCCGACCGGACGCGCACCACCGGACTGCTGCTCCAGAAGGCCGCGCACGACATCGACGTCCTGCACTGGCTGGCCGGTGGCTACACCCGTCGGGTCAACGCTCTCGGCGACCTCCTCCTCTACGGCGACCTGCCGCGCCGCGAGGCGGACACCCCACGACCGGACAACTGGCTGCGGGAGTTCGACTGGCCGCCGACGGCCCGCAAGGACCTGCATCACATCGTGGACGTCGAGGACGTCTCGGTGATGAACATGCAGCTCGACAACGGCGTTGTGGCCGCGTACCAGCAATGTCACTTCACCCCGGACTACTGGCGCAACTACACCGTCATCGGTACCGAGGGGCGGCTGGAGAACTTCGGCGACAGCCCGGGTGACGAGGTCAAGGTCTGGAACACCGGCCCCAGCGGATACCGCGCCGAGGCCGACATCACCTACCGGGTGCCGGAGGCCAACGGCTGGCACGGCGGCGGGGACAGCCGGATCATCGAGGAGTTCTGCCGGTTCGTCCGCGACGGCGGCGTCACCGATACCTCTCCGGTCGCCGCCCGGATGAGCGTCGCCGCCGGTGTGCTCGCGACCCGCTCGCTCCGTGAGGGCGGTGCACCGTACGAGGTGCCGGCTCTCGACCCCGAGTTGATCGCGTACTTCGAACGCGGTCAGGTTCGCTAGGAATCTTCTGGCCGGATTCTGACCGGGAAGTGTCGGACAAGGCTTCGGCCCTGTCCGACGGATCTCACTCGCACATCGTGCACCTGGAACGACCCCCGCGCCACCTGCTACGACCAGCCGTTCAGTGACGCCCGCTTCGGGCTGCCCAAGGGCAACGGCGGTACGGTCACCGCCGCGGTCTCCTCCACCTCGAACAGCGGGAACGCCTGCGCGTCGATGACCGGACCGACACGGTCAGCGGCGGCACGGTGCAGAACCTCGCCGTCGGCAACTCGGTGCGCGGACCGGTGACGGGTCTGGCCGGAAAGTGCGTGGACGCGTCGGGTGGCGTCTCGGACGGGACGGTGGCCGATCTCTACGGGTGCTCGGGCAACGACAACGAGGCATGGGTGAAGGCGGCCGACAGCACCCTGCGGCTGCCCTCCGACTCCTGCCTGACCGCTGCCGGCACGGGTAACGGAGCGGCCGTCCTGGTCCGCGACTGCGCCGGTACGGGCGCCGGGGGCGCCGTCACGGACACGGCCAAACAGTGGACGTACAGCACCTCCACACACGCGCTCGTCAACAAGGCCTCCGGCCGCTGTCTGGACGTCCCGGGCAGTGACAGCACCAGTGGGACCGCACTCGATCTCTGGGACTGCCACGGCGGCGCCAACCAGCAGTGGGCGGTGCCCGCCACGTACCAGCCGCACCTGGCCACGATGTCGGGAGGACCTCCGGGGCAGCGCCGTCGGGCGCCGTCACCGGAGGTTTCTCCGCATCTGTTTTCAGCCATGCTCGGTGGGTAATCGGCGTATTCCGGTGCGGCGACCGCCCGCTCGGCGGTCGCCGCGATGCGGGGCGCTGTCGGGTGAATTGAAGGGGATCGTCCGGAAGATGTCGTACGGAGGAGGCGGTGGCCGGTCTCGTACCGTCACCACCGGACCGTTATAGCCGAGCAGGACCGTCGATTTTGCGCCAACCAGGGCGCGCGTCGGCCAGGCTCGAACGCGTGGCCGGATCGGGGTCGGCATAATCGCGTCCATGTCGATCACGGGTGGAGACTTCGTCGAGCTGGGGCGGGACCTGTACGCGTGGCTCCCGCCGGAACGCGGCTGGGGTCTCGCCAACTGCGGCCTGCTCACCTCGCGGCGTGGCGCGATCTGGATCGACACCCCGTACGACCCCGTACTCGCCGGCCAGTTCCTGGCCGAGTCCACGAAGCGGCTGCCCGACGGTGCCTCCATCGACCGGGTGATCGTCACCCACGCCAACGGGGATCACTTCTGGGGCGCGGGCGTGCTCCCGGACGCCGAGGTCATCGCGACCCGCGAGGCCCGGGAACACATCCACTACGAACCCACCCCGAAGCAGCAGCACGCGCTGGTCCAGGGCGGCGATCCGGCCACCGCGCTCGGTGAATACCTCAAGCGCCACTTCGGCACCTTCGACTGGTCGCAGACCGAACCGGTGCAGCCGACCACGTACTTCACCGGGGAGCTCGAACTGACTCTGGGGGAGTACCCGGTCCAGGTGTCGGCCCTGCCCCCCGCCCACACCACGGGCGACCTGATCGTGCACCTGCCGGCGCAGCGCACCGTGTTCAGCGGCGACGTCATCTTCGCCTCCACACCGCAGCAGCCGGGCGACCACCCGGTGCACTGGGCGGGCCCCCTCTCCCATGTGATCGCGGCCTGCGAACAGGTGCTGGCCACCGGTGCCCAGACCATCGTCCCCGGCCACGGTCCGGTCCTCGACCCGGCCGGGGTGCGCGCACACATCGGCTACCTCGAGTACGTACGGGATCGCGCCCATGCCCTCCATGCGGCCGGGGTGCCTGCGCTGGAAGCGGCCCGCCGGGTGATCGGCGAGCGGCGCCACCCCGAACTCGGTCTGGCCGAACGGCTCGTGGTGACGATCGGCAGCGAGTACCGGCAGCTGGACGGGTCCGAACTGCCCGGTGTGCTGCAGGTGATGACCGATGTCGCCGTCGTCGCTCAAGAAGTCGCCGCGCAAGAACTCTCCGCGCAAGAAGAGGAGTAGTCCCGTGCGGCGGCAGGCCGCGCGGGGTGACAACCGGATCTCCCGCCGCCCGGGCAGGGAGACGGACCCGACAACAGAAATGCGGTGACGGCATGGCATGGATCGTGGCGCTGATCGCCGTCGTCGCTGCCGTGACGGCCGTGGTCCGCTCCCAGAACGCGGCTCGTGACGCCAATGTGGCCTGGGCCCGCGTCGAGCTGGCCGAACGCCAGGCGAAGGCGGCCGATGCCCGTACCACCGCCCTCACCGACGAGATCAGGCAACTGGCCGAGAAACGAATACCCGCCGCCGCGCTCGCCCTCTCCCACCCCAGCGCGCCGGTGCCCGGCCTGCGCGAGGCGGCCGAGGTCGACGGCGGCTCCGCGCGGCTGCTGACCGAGGCGGTCCAGGCAGCCCGAGCCGCGGTCATCGAGGAGCGGCAGCGCGTCGACGCGGCGGCCCGCGCGGCGATGCGCGGCACCTCCGCCAAGATCCAGTCCCTGCTCAACCAGTCCCAGCAACTGCTGCACGAACTCCAGCACGAGTACGACGACCCGCGGATCCTGCAGCTGGACTTCCGTAATGAACTGGCGCTGCGCCGCACCCAGGCCACCGCGGTGCTCTGCGACGCGTGGCCGGGCCTGGCCCGGCAGAGCTCGCCGCTCGTCGAGATCGTGCTCGGCGCCCAGTCCCGCGTCGCCGGTTACGAACGCATCAAGGTGGCCAACCATCTGCGCGACGAGTGGCTCGCCGTCGTCGCCCGCGCCGCGGAACCCCTCGCGATCGCGCTCGCCGAACTGCTGGCCAACGCCACCGCCTACTCGCACCCCGACACCGACGTACAGGTGACGGTCCAGCAGAGCGGCGGTCGCGGCGCCTTCCTGGTGGTCGACGACGCGGGCATCGGTATGGACGACGACGCGCTCGAACGGGCCCGCGCCCTGCTGGCGGGCCCCTCCGAAGTACTCCTGACCGAGCTGGGCGATCCACCGCAGACCGGCTTCGCCGTCGTCGGCCGGCTGGTCGTCCAGTACGGCCTCAGCTGCCATATCGAGCCCTCACCTTTCGGCGGGATGCGTACGATTCTGCGTGTCCCCGCCCACCTCCTGACGGTGCTGGAGGACGACCGCAGCCTCTCCGCCCTCGCCCCGAAGCCCATGCACGCGCACACCGCCACCACCGCTGCTGCCGAGCCGGTTCCCACGGCCGGGCCGGAGCCCACCGCAGAGCCGGAACCCGCCGCCGAGGAGCGCAACGGACTGCCCAGCCGGCGCCGCCGCGCACCCCGTCCTGCAGCCGTACGGTCCGCGCCGGCCGCCGCCGTGACCCCGGCCGCCCCACCGCCGCCCCGTACTCCCGAACAGGCAGAGGCGTCGTGGGCGGCTCTCCAGCAGGGCACCCTCAGTGGCCGCAGCGTCCCCGCCGCCCCACCGGAAGCGGAAGACCATGACACCAGAGACGGCCAGGACGACCGGAACTGCCGGGACGACCGGAACGACCAAGGAGACGACGAGACGTGAGCACCCCTACCCCCACCACCGGTGACCTCGCATGGGTGCTGACCCCGCTGCTGGAACTGCCCGGAGTGCAGCACGCCGTGGTCGCCACCGGCGACGGCCTCGTCGAAGGGGCCTCCCCCGGTCTGGACCGCGCCTCCGCCGAGCGGGTCGCCGCCATGACCGCCACCCTGCACGCCGCGGCCCGGGCCTTCACCACCGCGTTCACCGACGTCGAGGCGCCGCAGCTGGCCCAGACGGTCGTCGAGTCCGACCAGGGCTTCGCCATCGTCGTCCCCGCCGGGAAGAACACGACGCTCGCGCTGTTCGCGGAACCCGGGGCCAAGCTCGGCGACATCGCGTACCAGATGCAGGTGCAGGTCACCGCGCTGACCCGGGCGATGAACGCACCCGCCCGCCGACCGGACACCACCGCCCGGCCATGACCCCGGGTCCAGGACGCCGTCTGATCCCCGCCTACCTGGTCACCGGTGGCCGGACCCGGCCCACCGGCCCCGCACTCGACCGGCTCGCCGTGCTCGTACGCACCGACTCGGCCCTGCCCGACGACACGGGCTCGGAGCAGCGCAGGCTGTGCGAGTTGCTCGAACCGGGCGCCCTCAGCGTCGTCGAATGCGCGGCCCACCTGGACCTTCCGGTCAGCGCCACCGTCTTCCTGGCCACGGACCTCGCGGCCGCCGGACATCTGCACACCCGACCGCCGATCCCCAGCGCCGGGGAGACCGACCGGTCGCTCGTCGAGAGGCTGCTCGTTGGACTCCGCTCCCTCCACTGACCGGACCGGCATCGGCTATCTGCCGCATGCCGACCAGACCCTGATGAAGCTCGTCGTCACGGGTCCCTTCGGCGTGGGCAAGACGACCCTGATCCGTACGCTGTCGGAGATACCCACGCTCCACACCGAAGAGGCGATGACCCAGTCCAGCACCCGTCTCGACGACACCGCTGGACTGCCGGACAAGACCACCACCACGGTCGCCGTCGACTTCGGCCGACTCACCGTCCTCGACGACCTGGTGCTCTACATGTTCGGCACCCCCGGCCAGGAACGGTTCTTCCCGCTCTGGGAGGACATCGCGCGCGGCGCCCTCGGCGCCCTCGTGCTGGTCGACACCCGCAGGCTCGGTGACTCCTTCGCGGTCATGGACATGGTCGAGGAGCAGGGACTGCCGTACGCCGTCGCCGTGAACCGCTTTCCGGACGCCCCTGCCCACCCCGACGAGGTGCTGCGCAAACACCTCGATCTCCACCCCGACACCCCCCTGCTGCAGTGCGACGCCCGCGATCGCCGCGGCAGCATCGACGCCCTGATCGCCCTCGCCGAGCACGTGCTGACCCGCCTGCCCCAGCCTCAGGACCCGTCATGACACCTCCTGTCGCCTCCGCGCGCTCCGTACAGCCGCCGCAGCCACTCGCGCTGTACGGCCCGGACTTCGCCGCCGATCCGCACGGCCACTACCGGCGGCTTCGGGCCCACGGCCCGCTCGCGCCGGTCCGGATCGCCGCCGGTATCGACGCCCTCCTGGTCACCGACTACCAGGCGGCCGTCGATCTGCTGCGCGACACCCACACCTTCACCAAGGACCCCCGCGCCTGGCAGGCCACCGTTCCCGCCGACTCACCGGTCCTGCCGATGCTCGGCTACCGGCCGACCGCGCTCTTCAGCGACGGCGACGTGCACGCCCGCTACCGCGACGCCATCAACGACGGCCTCGCCATGATCGAACCGCACGTCCTGCGGGCCGAGGTGGCCCGCGTCGCCCGCCGGCTCATCCGGGAGTTCGCCGCCTCCGGCAGCGGCGACCTCGTCGCCCAGTACGCGCGACGACTCCCGCTGCACGTCTTCACCACGTGGTTCGGCGTACCGCCCGAGGACCGCGAACGGATCGTCGAGGGCATCGGCGGCATGTTCAACTCGGCCGATGACGCCGCTGCCGCGTACGCCGATCTCGTCACCGTCGTCACCCGCCTCGTCGCCGACCGGCGCGCCCGGCCCCGCCGAGATCTCACCTCGTACTTCCTCGGCCACCCGGCCGGTCTCGACAACGACGAGACTGTGCGTCAGATCACGCTGGTGATGAGCGCGGGTCACGACCCGACGACCAATCTGATCGGCAACGCGCTGCTCCACATGCTCACCGACGCGCGCTACGCCGGCTCGCTGCAACGCGGCGCGATGACCGCCCACGAAGCCATCAACGAGGTCCTCTGGCAGGACCCGCCGCTGGCCAATCTGGCCGCCCACTACCCGCGCCAGGACACCGAGTTCCACGGCGTCCGGCTGCGTGCAGGACAGCTGCTGCTGGTCTCCTACGCGGCCGCCAACACCCAGTCCGAGCCCGCCACTTCGGACCCCGGTGTGCGCTCCGGCGGCAGCGCGCATCTGGCCTGGTCGGCGGGGCCGCACCGGTGTCCGGCGAAGCAGCCGGCGCTGCTGATCGCGATGACCGCGATCGAGCAGCTGACCAGCCAGCTGTGCGATGCGGAATTGGCCGTCCCGGCGAGCGAACTGATGTGGCGGCCCGGTCCGTTCCACCGCGCGCTGGTGCATCTGCCGGTCCGTTTCACCCCGCTCGAGGTGAGCCCGGACGCGGAGCCCGGGGGTCCGTCGGAGGTGTCGATCAGCCACTGACCCGTGTCGCTGGTACGCCGAACGGGTGAGGGGCGAGAGAATTGCCCGATGAACAGCGAGCGCAGCCGGCGCAACGCCGACCGATGCACAGACGGGGTGGTCCGGTGAGCAGATACGACAGGTACGACGTCACGGACGAGCAATGGGAGGGGCTGGCCCAGGTCGTACCGCTGCGCAGCCGCAACGAGTGGCCGTCCCGGGTCGACCACCGCACGGTCGCCGACGACCACGAGACCGCCGAACAGCGTCGCATGGTCGTGCTGCGGGTGCAGGTCTTCGCGGACGCGCGGGAGGTGGCCGAGTACCTGGTCGCACAGATCCCCGTGCTGCTCGATCTGACCGGCGCCGAGACCGATGTGGCCAAGCGGATCCTGGACTTCGCCAGCGGAGTGGTCTTCGGGCTGGGCAGCGGGATGCACCGGGTCGACCGGAACGTCTTTCTGCTGTCGCCGGTCGGCATGGAGGTGGAGGGGGTTGCGACGGCGGGCGTACCCCGATCGTAGGAAGGTCCGTCCGACGGAACGGTTCGCCGACCGACGGCGTGAGTACGGTCCGCTCATGACTGCACTCTGCCCGGGGGCCACCCCGCTGCCGCCCGCTTCCCCTGATGTCCGTTCCGGATCAGGGTCCGCCGCCCGGTCTGCCCGTTCCGCCGGCCCCGTCGTGACCGAACTGCGGCTCTCCGCCTTCGCCTCGCACCGCGGCACCGTCCTCCCGATCGGGCCGCTCACGCTCTTCGCCGGGGCCGCGGGCAGCGGCAAGTCCAGCGCGCTGCGGGCGTACGAGGCACTGGCCAGGCTGGGGTCCGGCGACCCGCTCACCGAGGTGTTCCCGGACCCGGAGGCGTACGTACCCGAACGGGCCGCCGCCGACGCGCAGGGCCGCCGCGGCTTCCGGATCGGCTGCACGACGGACGGCCCGGCCGGTCAGGTCCGGCTCGATCTCGCCGTCCAGGCCGAACCCACTCTCCGGATCGTCGGCGAACGGCTGACCGGCGGCGGCGAGACCCTCCTCACCACCGCCCTGCGAGATCCCGGGCGTTCGACGGTCCAGGCGGCCTGGCACACGGCAGGCGCGGTCCCGGTGACCCGCGCCCCACTGCCGGACGACGTGCTCGGCACGGCCCTGCTGCCGCTGCGGGTCGCGGGAACGACCGAGGGGCAGGTACGGGTCCTGGCCGCCGCAGAACAGATGGTGGTGGCCCTGCGGTCGGTCTTCGCCTGCGAACCGCAGCCGCAGCGGATGCGGGCGCCGGTGCCGAGCGGCGAGGACCGGCTGCGTCGCGGCTGCGACAATCTGGCGGCGGTGCTGGAACGGACGCACACCCAGTGCGGTCAGCGGCATGCCCGCCTCGTCGCGGCGGCCGGTGCCGGATGCGCGGGGACCGTGAAAGGACTGGGTGTCGAGCGGCTCGCGGACGGAAAGGTGCGCGCCCTGGTCGAGCGCGACGGTGGTCATCGCACCCCCGTCGGGCGGCTCGGCGACGGCGAGTTGAGATATCTGGCGCTGGCCCTGGTGCTGCTCACCGGCCCCGGGGTGCTGGCCATGGAGGGGGCGGGGGAGGTGCCGTCGGCCATGCAGACCCTCACCGTGCTGGCCGACGGCCTCGACCGGGACCTGGACGGACGCCAGCTGCGCCGGCTGCTGGCCCTGGCGGCGTCGATCGGCGCGGCCGGGCATCTCCGGCTGGTGGGCACGGTCGCGGAGGCGGCCGCCTCCGAGGCCCGCGGGACGGCCGGTGTGACAGTGGTAGACCTGGAACCGTGACAGAACTTGATGTGCAGGCGTTGCAGCGACGGCTCGCCGCGTTCGCGGCCGAACGGGACTGGGAGCAGTACCACACCCCGAAGAACCTGGCGGTGGCACTGAGCGTCGAGGCGTCCGAACTGGTCGAGATCTTCCAGTGGTTGACGCCCGAGCAGTCGGCACGGGTGATGGAGAAGCCCGAGACGGCGCATCGGGTGGCGGACGAAGTCGCGGACGTGCTCGCGTATCTGCTGCAGTTCTGCGAGGTGCTGGGCATCGATGCGCTGGCGGCGCTGGCGGAGAAAATTGGTCGGAACGAGGCGCGCTTTCCGGTTCCGGAGCGACCGGACCTCCAAGATCGTCACTCTTCGGAGTAATCGACTTATCCACAATCGACTTCCTGTCCACAGATTTCCGAAATCCCCTGGCCTTTCGGTGCCACTCCCCTCACTGTGGGTAATGGATGAGGTGAGCGGTTTTCGTACGGACGGGGGCAACGCATGGAGGCGGAGCGGCTCATAGGGGTAAGTCGGCGAGCTCTGGCGCAGAGCCGGGGCACGCCGTCCATCATGGCGGAGGCCTGGCAGGCACAGGCGCTGGCCCAGGCGATCGGTGACCGGCTGGCGGCGAGCGGGCCGAAGGAGTTGCGCGGTGAGGCGCGAGGGCTCAGTGAGATCGGAGGGAGGGGGAGCGGGGCGCCGGACCATCCGGTGGTGCGGACCGGTGTGGCACGGGCTGCCCAGCTCTCCGAGGTCGCTGATCCGCGTGCGACTCTGACCGGTCTCGGCGCGCTGCTCGGGGAAGTGGGGATGGCTCTCGTCGCGGTGGCCTGCGACACCGACGAGGAGAGTCTCTACTGGCAGTGCATAGAGGCGATCGACGCCGCGGACGAGTCGCTGGACCGGGTGCACGGGATGCTCCGGCGCCTTGCGGAGCAGGACCGGGAGCGGCAGCACGATCTGGAGCGGGGGAGAGGGCGGGAGGGCCCGCGCGGTGCGGTCCGCGGACCGGCGGGCTCGGCGGCGGGCCAGCCGTGACCGCGCCCGCCGGCACACCTGGCCGCGGCCGACCGGCTGCGATCGGGTCCGCCACCGGGCCGCACACGCAGTGGGAGTAGGGACGACCGGCGTTCGGAGGTGCAGGATGGATCCATGGATCTTCGAATCTTCACGGAGCCCCAGCAAGGGGCGAGCTACGACACTCTGCTCACTGTCGCCAAGGCCGCCGAGGACCTCGGCTTCAATGCCTTCTACCGTTCCGACCATTACCTCCACATGGGTGCGGGCAACGGGCTGCCCGGCCCGACCGACGCCTGGATCACCCTGGCCGGGCTGGCGCGCGAGACCAAGCGGATCCGGCTCGGCACGCTGATGACCGCGGGGACCTTCCGGCTCCCCGGTGTCCTCGCGATCCAGGTCGCCCAGGTCGACCAGATGTCCGGTGGCCGGGTCGAACTCGGCCTGGGCGCGGGCTGGTTCGAGGAGGAGCACAAGGCGTACGGCATCCCGTTCCCCAAGGAGAAGTTCGGCCGGCTGGAGGAGCAGCTGGCGATCGTCACCGGCCTCTGGGCGACCGGGGTCGGCGAGAAGTTCCACTACGACGGCACCTACTACCAGCTCACCGACTCGCCCGCGCTGCCCAAGCCGGCCCAGGCCAAGGTGCCGATTCTGATCGGCGGTCACGGTGCGACGCGTACACCGCGGCTCGCCGCGCTGTACGCGGACGAGTTCAACATCCCGTTCGCCTCGCTGCAGGACAGTGAGAAGCAGTTCGGGCGGGTCAGGGAAGCTGCGACAGCGGCCGGGCGCGGTGCGGACGACCTGGTGTACTCCAACGCCCTGGTGGTCTGTGTCGGCAAGGACGACGCCGAGGTGGCCCGCCGTGCGTCGGTCATCGGCCGAGACGTGGAGGAGCTGAAGGCGAACGGACTTGCGGGCTCGCCCGCCGAAGTGGTCGACAAGATCGGCCAGTACGGCGAGATCGGGTCGTCGCGGATCTACCTCCAGGTCCTCGACCTGGACGATCTGGAGCACCTGGAGCTGATCTCCTCGCAGGTCCAGCCGCAGCTGAACTGAGCCGGTCCCGAGTGAAGGGGACACCGGACCGAGGTGGACACAGGACCGGTGAACAGGAGCAGGTGAACACGAGTCGCTGAGAGGAGCACCTGTGCAACCCGACCGTCCGCTGGCCGCCGCGCTCGCCGAGTCCACGGTCCTGCTCGACGGAGGCCTCTCCAACCAGTTGGAGGCGCAGGGCTGCGATCTGTCCGACGAGCTGTGGTCGGCCCGGCTGCTGCTCGACGAGGACAGGCAGATCGAGGCTGCGCACCTGGCCTATGTGCGGGCGGGTGCGCAGGTGCTCATCACCTCGGGCTATCAGGCGACGTTCGAGGGGTTCGCGCGACGGGGGATCGGCCGGGGCCGGGCGGCGGAGCTCTTCGTCCGCAGCGTGGAACTGGCCCGGCGGGCCGGCGGTGCGACGGACCGGGAGATCTGGGTCGCCGCCTCGGTCGGTCCGTACGGGGCGATGCTCGCGGACGGCAGCGAGTACCGCGGCCGGTACGGCCTGTCGGTCCGGGAGCTGGAGCGCTTCCACCGGCCCCGGATCGAGGCGCTGGCTGCCGCCGGACCCGATCTGCTGGCACTGGAGACGGTGCCGGACGTGGACGAGGCGGAGGCACTGCTGCGGGCGGTCGAGGGGTGCGGGCTGCCCGTCTGGCTCTCCTACAGCGTGGCCGGGGACCGGACCCGGGCCGGGCAGCCGCTGGAGACGGCGTTCGCGCTCGCCGCCGGGCACGAGCGCGTGGTGGCTGTGGGAGTGAACTGCTGCGATCCGGCCGACGCCGACCGTGCGGTGGAGGCGGCGGCGGAGGTGACAGGGAAGCCGGTCGTCGTGTACCCGAACAGCGGTGAGCGGTGGGACGCCGAGGGCCGGGTGTGGACCGGGGGTGCCACCTTCGACCCGGGCCGGGTGCGCGCCTGGCAGGCGGCCGGCGCCCGGCTGGTCGGCGGTTGCTGCCGGGTCGGCCCCGGTGCGATCGCGAGACTGGCCGGGCTGTTGGAGGCGGGACGGACAGGACAGTCTGGAGGGACAGCAGGGGCAGGAGGGAAGCCGGAACCGTAGGCATCAACAAAATGCCTGGTGGGGGGCGAGTGACCGGACCATACTCGGACGTGTGTTCCTGACAATCAGTACGACCGGTACGCCGGAGCGACCCGCCACCGACCTCGGCTTTCTGCTGCACAAGCATCCCGAGAAGGCGCAGCAGTTCTCCACGTCCCACGGCACCGCGCACGTCTTCTACCCCGAGGCATCGGCCGAGCGCTGCACGGCCGCGCTGTTGCTGGAGGTGGATCCGGTGGCGCTGGTGCGGCGCGGCAAGGGAAAGGGCCGGGGCGGCGCCCCCGACGCGGCGCTCGCGCAATACGTGAACGACCGCCCGTACGCGGCGTCATCTCTGCTCTCCGTCGCGATGAGCGCTGTCTTCAAGTCCGCTCTGAACGGTGTGTGCCGGGCCCGGCCGGAGCGCGCGGCGGACCCCATGCCGCTCAGGATCGAGGTGCCCGCGCTCCCGGCGCGCGGCGGCCCCGAGCTCGTCTCGAAGCTCTTCGGTCCGCTCGGCTGGGCGAGCGTGGACGCCGTGGCCGTACCGCTGGACGAGCAGTTCCCGGAGTGGGGCGACTCGCGGTACGTACGGCTCGTGCTGGAGGGCGAGTTGCGGCTCGCCGACGCGCTGCGGCAGCTGTACGTCCTGCTGCCGGTGCTCGACGACGCCAAGCACTACTGGGTCGCGCCCGACGAGGTGGACAAGCTGCTGCGGGCCGGTGACGGCTGGCTGGCCGACCACCCCGAGCAGAAGCTGATCACCAGCCGCTACCTGTCCCGGCGCTGGGGGCTGACCCGGCAGGCGATGGAACGACTGGAGCTGGTGCGGCTCGCCGAGCTGGACGACCTCGCGGTGGAGAGCGTCGACAACGCCGTGGACGAGACGACGGACACCGAGGAGAAGCCGGTACCGCTCGCCGAGCAGCGGCGCACGGCGATCCTGGAGGCGCTCCGTGCCGCCGGGGCGAGCCGGGTGCTCGACCTGGGCTGCGGACAGGGTCAGTTGGTCCAGGCGCTGCTGAGGGACGTGCGCTTCACGGAGATCGTCGGCGTCGATGTCTCGATGCGCGCTCTCACCATCGCCTCGCGCCGCCTCAAGCTCGACCGGATGGGGGAGCGGCAGGCCGGTCGCGTCACGCTGCGGCACGGCTCGCTCACGTACACCGACAAGCGGCTGGCCGGCTATGACGCGGCGGTCCTCAGCGAGGTCATAGAGCACCTCGACCTGCCGAGGCTGCCGGCGCTGGAGTACGCGGTGTTCGGTTCGGCCCGGCCGCAGACGGTGCTCGTGACGACACCGAACGTCGAGTACAACGTCCGCTGGGAGAGTCTCCCGGCCGGGCATGTGCGCCACGGCGACCACCGCTTCGAGTGGACCAGGGCGGAGTTCCGGGCCTGGGCGCAGGAGGTGGCGCAGCGGCACGGATACGGAGTCGACCACGTGCCGGTGGGGCCCGACGACCCCGAGGTGGGGCCGCCCACGCAGCTGGCGGTCTTCACGAAGACCGCCGAGGACGAGACCGAGAAGAAGGAGGCGAAGGCAGCATGACCGACAACGACACCGGCAACGACACGGGGAAGAGCACCGGAGCGCACCGCACGCTGCCGGTGACCGACCTCTCCCTCGTCGTTCTCGTCGGGGCCAGTGGCTCCGGCAAGTCCACCTTCGCTCGCAGGCACTTCAAGCCCACCGAGATCATCTCCTCGGACTTCTGCCGCGGGCTCGTCGCCGACGACGAGAACGACCAGAGCGCCAGCGGCGACGCCTTCGACGTGCTGCATTACATCGCGGGCAAGCGGCTCGCCGCCGGGCGGCTGACCGTCGTCGACGCCACCAACGTCCAGGCCGAGAGCCGCAAGCAGCTGGTGCAGCTGGCCCGCAGCCACGACGTGCTGCCGATCGCGATCGTGCTCGACCTGCCCGAAGAGGTCTGCCAGGCGCGCAACGCAGCCCGCCCCGACCGGGCCGGCATGCCCCGCCATGTCGTCCAGCGTCACCGTCGCGAGCTGCGGCGTTCGCTGCGCGGCCTGGAGCGCGAGGGCTTCCGCAAGGTGCACATCCTGCGCACCGAGGAGGAGGCCGAGCAGGCCGAAGTGGTGCTCGAGCGCCGCTACAACGACCTCCGTCATCTCAGCGGTCCGTTCGACATCATCGGTGACATCCACGGCTGCAGTTCCGAGCTGGAGTCCCTGCTCGGCAAGCTCGGTTACGTCGACGGCGCGCATCCCGAAGGCCGTACGGCGGTCTTCGTCGGCGACCTCGTCGACCGTGGCCCCGACAGCCCCGGTGTGCTGCGCCGCGTCATGTCCATGGTGTCCGCGGGCAACGCGCTGTGCGTGCCGGGGAACCACGAGAACAAGCTCGGGCGCTACCTCAAGGGCCGCAAGGTCCAGCACACCCACGGACTCGCCGAGACCATCGAGCAGTTGGACCGGGAGGACGCGAAGGACCCGGCCTTCCGGGAGCAGGTGCGGGAGTTCATCGACGGGCTCGTCAGCCACTACGTGCTGGACGGCGGCAAGCTGGTCGTCTGCCACGCCGGGCTGCCCGAGAAGTACCACGGGCGCACCTCCGGGCGGGTCCGCTCGCACGCGCTGTACGGGGACACCACCGGCGAGACCGACGAGTTCGGCCTGCCCGTGCGCTACCCGTGGGCGGAGGAGTACCGTGGCCGCGCAACCGTGGTCTACGGCCACACCCCCGTGCCCAGCACCTCCTGGGTCAACAACACCCTCTGCCTGGACACCGGTGCGGTCTTCGGCGGGAAGATGACCGCCCTGCGCTGGCCCGAGCGCGAACTCGTCGACGTACCGGCCGAGAGGGTCTGGTACGAGCCCGCCAAGCCGCTGACCACCGAGGCACCCGGAGGCCGGGAGGGCCGCCCGCTGGACCTCGCCGATGTGCAGGGCCGCCGGATCGTGGAGACCCGGTACCTGGGCCGGATCTCGGTGCGCGAGGAGAACGCCGCGGCGGCGCTCGAAGTCATGAGCCGGTTCGCCGTCGACCCGCGGCTGCTCGGTTACCTGCCGCCGACCATGGCGCCTACCGCCACCTCCCACGAGGAAGGCTTCCTGGAGCACCCGGCCGAGGCGTTCGCCCAGTACCGTGCGGACGGTGTCGCCAGGGTCGTGTGCGAGGAGAAGCACATGGGCTCGCGCGCGGTGGCCCTGGTCTGCCGTGACGCGGAAGCGGCCCGGGAGCGGTTCGGGGTCGAGGGCCCGACCGGGGCGCTGCACACCCGTACCGGACGGCCGTTCCTGGACGACGCCGCACTGTCCGAGGTGATCCTCGGCAGGCTGCGCACGGCCGTCACCGCCGCCGGACTCTGGGACGAGTGGGACACCGACTGGGTGCTGCTCGACGCCGAGCTGATGCCTTGGTCCCTCAAGGCCGGAGGCCTGCTCCGCTCGCAGTACGCGGCGGTCGGCGCCGCGTCAGGTGCCGTCCTCCCCGGGGCCAACGCGGCGCTGGCGGCGGCAGCAGCCCGCGGCGTCGACGTCGCCGGCCTGGCCGCGCGTCAGCAGGACCGGACGGCCGACGCGGCGGCGTTCACAGACGCCTACCGTCGCTACTGCTGGTCCACCGAGGGCCTCGACGGGGTGCGGATCGCCCCGTTCCAGATCCTCGCCGTGCGGGGCCGCTCGCTGGCATCCGTACCGCATGACGAGCAGCTTGCCCGGCTCGACCGGCTGGTGGAGCACGACCCCACCGGCCTGCTCCAGGTGACCCGGCGGCTCGTCGTCGACACCGGCGACGAGGCATCGGTCCGCGCCGGTATCGACTGGTGGCTGGAGATGACCGGCAGCGGCGGCGAAGGCATGGTCGTGAAACCGCTCGGGGCGCTCGTCCGGGACGAAAAGGGCAGGCTGGTCCAGCCGGGCATCAAGGTGCGCGGCCGGGAGTACCTGCGGATCATCTACGGCCCCGAGTACACGCGTCCGGAGAATCTGGAGCGGCTGCGCTCCCGATTCCTCGGCCACAAGCGGTCGTTGGCGCTCCGTGAGTACGCCCTGGGACTGGAGGCGCTGGACCGGCTCGCCGACGGGGAGCCGCTGTGGCGGGTCCACGAGGCGGTGTTCGCGGTGCTCGCCCTGGAGTCGGAGCCCGTCGACCCGCGGCTCTGATCCCGAAGTCGCAGAGGCAGGTGGCGATTCGCCGGGTGAACGGCGCTCCGCGCGGTGAGGATGGAGACATGGGATTCCATGTCGACTCCGAGGCCGGGCGGCTGCGCCGCGTCATACTGCACCGCCCCGATCTCGAACTGAAGCGGCTCACCCCCAGCAACAAGGACGCTCTCCTCTTCGACGACGTGCTGTGGGTGCGCCGCGCCCGGCAGGAGCACGACGGCTTCGCGGACGTCCTGCGCGACCGCGGAGTGGAGGTGCATCTCTTCGGCGATCTGCTCCGTGAGGCCCTGGACATTCCGGTGGCCAAGCGGCTGGTGCTGGACCGGGTCTTCGAGGAGAAGGAGTACGGTCCGCTCGCCACCGAACATCTGCGGGCCGCCTTCGAGGAGCTGTCCACCGACGAGCTGGCGGAGGCGCTGGTCGGCGGGATGACGAAGCGGGAGTTCCTGGAGCGGCACAGCGAGCCGACCTCCGTCCGCTTCCATGTCATGGAACTGGACGACTTCCTGCTCGGTCCGCTGCCCAACCACCTCTTCACCCGGGACACCTCGGCCTGGATCTACGACGGGGTGTCCATCAACGCGATGCGCTGGCCGGCCCGGCAGCGCGAGACGGTCCACTTCGAGGCGATCTACCGCCACCACCCCCTCTTCACCGGCGCCGAGGCCGGGGCCTTCCACCACTGGTCGGAAGGTCAGGACGACTATCCGTCCACCATCGAGGGCGGCGACGTCCTGGTCATCGGTCAGGGCGCCGTCCTCATCGGGATGAGCGAGCGCACCACCCCGCAGGCGGTCGAGATGCTGGCGCGTGGACTGTTCGACGCCGGTTCCGCCCGGACGATCGTGGCGCTCGACATGCCCAAACGCCGTGCGTTCATGCACCTCGACACGGTGATGACGATGATCGACGGCGATACGTTCACCCAGTACGCGGGGCTCGGCATGCTCCGCTCGTACACCATCGAGCCCGGCGGCGGACCACGGGATCTGAAGGTCACCGACCATCCCCCGGAGCACATGCACCGGGCCATCGCGGCGGCGCTCGGCCTGGACTCGATCCGGGTGCTCACGGCCACCCAGGACGTGCACGCGGCGGAGCGCGAGCAGTGGGACGACGGCTGCAATGTGCTGGCCGTCGAGCCGGGTGTCGTCATCGCCTACGAGCGGAACGCCACCACCAACACGTATCTGCGCAAGGAAGGCATCGAGGTCATAGAGATCCGCGGCAGCGAGCTGGGCCGGGGCCGGGGAGGCCCTCGCTGCATGAGCTGCCCGGTGGTGCGTGACCCGGTGTAGCCGGGGCGCGGCCGCGCGAAAGACGCAGCGGCCGTGCAGATGCACCCCGGACGGTGCGGACACGCAGCACAGAGGCTGTATAGCGATGCGCTGTCTCGTATAGACTTCCAGGAAATGTACGCGCGACCCTCGCCCGACCCAGGAGCAGCCACCATGGCGATAGACCTCGCAGGCCGCCACTTCCTCAAGGAGCTGGACTTCACGGCCGAGGAGTTCCGCGGCCTGATCGACCTGGCCGCCGAGCTCAAGGCGGCCAAGAAGTCGGGCGCCGAGGTGCAGCGGCTGCGCGGTCGGAACATCGCGCTGATCTTCGAGAAGACCTCGACCCGCACCCGCTGCGCCTTCGAGGTCGCCGCAGCCGACCAGGGCGCCTCCACGACGTATCTCGACCCCTCGGGCTCCCAGATGGGCCACAAGGAGTCGGCGAAGGACACCGCCCGCGTTCTCGGCCGGATGTTCGACGGCATCGAGTACCGCGGTGACAGCCAGTCGGTCGTCGAGGAGCTGGCGGCGTACGGCGGGGTGCCCGTCTTCAACGGGCTCACCGACGACTGGCACCCGACCCAGATGCTCGCCGACGTCCTCACGATGACGGAGCACAGCGACAAGCCGCTGGAGCGGATCGCCTTCGCCTACCTCGGCGACGCCCGTTTCAACATGGGCAACTCGTACCTGGTCACGGGCGCGCTGCTGGGCATGGACGTCCGGATCGTCGCCCCGAAGACCTACTGGCCGGCCGAGGAGATCGTGGCGCAGGCCCGCCGGCTCGCCGAGTCCAGCGGTGCGACCGTCACTCTCACCGAGGACATCGCCGAGGGCGTCCGGGGCGCCGATTTCGTGGCCACCGACGTCTGGGTCTCCATGGGTGAGCCCAAGGAGGTCTGGGACGAGCGCATCGCGGCCCTCGCGCCGTACGCCGTCACCATGGACGTCCTGAAGGCCACGGGCAACGCCGACGTGAAGTTCCTGCACTGCCTCCCCGCTTTCCACGACCTCGGGACCAAGGTCGGCCGTGAGATCCACGACAGCCACGGTCTGACCGAGCTGGAAGTCACCGACGAGGTGTTCGAGTCCGCGCACTCGGTCGTCTTCGACGAGGCCGAGAACCGGATGCACACGATCAAGGCCGTCCTGGTGGCGACCCTGGCAGGTGCGTGACCGGCACGGCCAGGGGTGCCGATTAACGCATGATCATGCGCCCGATTGGGTGAACATGCGAAGAAGTGGCTACCATGGTTCCACTTGGTGGGGTTCGAGCTCGCACGCTCGAGCCCCATTTTCGTGCCGTCCCCCCCCCGCAAGGCCGGAGGACCGGAGCCCCCCACCCGCTCCATCCGCACGAGCCCCCCCCACATGCTCCACCAGAGAAGAGATCGCCCCGTGAGTCCGCTCCGCCCGCCGAGCCTGTCGCCCCGGCCTGGCCCGCGCATCAAGAGCCCCGACCAGCTGGTCGCCGAATCCGGCGCCGACCTGGAGGGGCACGGCCTCAAGCGCACCATGGGACTGTTCCAGCTCGTGTGCTTCGGCGTAGGGGCCATCGTCGGCACCGGCATCTTCGTCGGCCTGTCCGACACCGTCGCCGAGGCCGGCCCGGCGGTCGTCCTCTCCTTCGTCCTTGCCGCGATCACCTGCATCTTCACCGCGTTCTCCTTCGCCGAGCTGGGTGGCGCGATCCCGGTCTCCGGCAGCTCGTACTCCTTCGCCTACGCCACCCTCGGCGAGCGCATCGCGTTCCTCGTCGGCTGGTGTCTGCTGCTGGAGTACGGCGTCTCGGTCTCCGCGGTCGCGGTCGGCTGGAGCCAGTACGTCAACGAACTGCTGAACAGCCTCGTGGGCTGGCACCTGCCCGCCGCCCTGTCCGCCGGGCCCGGCGACGGCGGCGTGATCAATCTCCCCGCCATCGTGGTGATCATGATGGCCGCCACCCTGCTGGTGCGTGGCATCCGGGAGAGTGCGGGCGCCACTGCCGCGATGGCGGTCCTGAAGATAGGCATTCTGATCGCCTTCTGCGCCATCGCGTTCACCGCGTTCGAGGCCGGTAATCTCACGCCGTTCGCCACCCATGGCCCGGCCGGGGTCACCGCCGGTGCCTCGCTGGCGTTCTTCTCGTACATCGGCTTCGACGCGATCACCACCGCGGGCGAAGAGGTCAAGAACCCCCGCCGGAACATCCCGATCGCGATCCTGATCTGCATCGGGGTCGCCACCCTGCTCTACTGCGCGGTCGCCCTCACGGCCATCGGCGCACTCGGCGCGGACGCCGTCTCCGACAAGCCGGCCGCGCTCTCGCTGATCGTCGACCAGGTCACCGGTTCTACCGTCGGTGGCGGCATCATCGCGTTCGGCGCGGTCGTCGCCATCGCGTCGGTCGTGCTCGCGGTGATGTACGGGCAGACCCGCATCCTGATGTCGATGTCCCGTGACGGCCTGGTCCCGCGGGTCTTCGAACGTGTCTCGCCGCGGACGGCGACGCCGGTCGCCAACACCTGGATCGTGGCCCTCGTCTTCGCCGTGCCGGCGGCCTTCGCGTCCCTTGACGTGGTGGTGAACCTGACGACCATCGGCACGCTCGGCGTCATGGTGGCGGTCAATGTCGCGGTGATCGCGCTGCGACGCGGCAACCCGGGGCTGAAGCGCTCCTTCCGGGTGCCGCTCTACCCGCTCAGCCCGATCCTGGGTGTCCTCTTCTGCCTGTACCTGATGTACGGGACGGGCTGGGCGACCTGGGTGCAGTTCGCGGTGTTCCTGGCGGCCGGCGCGGCGGTGTACGCCGGCTACAGCCGGAGCCGTTCGCGGCTGGCCGGCGCGGACCAGGACTGAGAGGCGCCGAGGGAGCGCCAGGCGGCACCCGGGGCAGTTCCGGGAGGCGCCAAGAGGCGCCGGGGTGCCAAGAGGCACCGGGGGTGGCGCCGAGGGGGCACTGAGAGGCACCGGGGCGGTGCCGGTGAGGCGCTGAAGGTCGGTGAGGAGCGCCGAGAAGCGCCCTTTACGGACGGTGCTGATGCGGCAGCGTGAACCACACGGCCTTGCCGTGCTCCGTCGTGCGATGACCGCAGGACGAGCTGAGCGTGCGGATCAGCAGCAGACCACGACCGTGCTCCTGCCAGGGGTCCGGCTCGCTGCCGGGCTGGGGCCGGGAGAGATCGCCCGGAGGGGCCGGGTCGCGGTCGTGGACCTCCACCTGGCAGCTGGTCTCCAGAAGCTCCACCACCAGCTCGACGGGCTCGTCGCCGTCGGTGTGCTTCACGGCGTTGGCGACCAGTTCCGCGGTGAGGAGCTCGGCCGTGTCGGTGGTGTCGGCCGGTGTGTCGATGTCCGCCAGCGCCGTACGGATCAGGGTGCGTGCGATCGGCACTGCGGCCGTGGAGTGCGGCAGCGCGATACGCCAGGAGGCGGGCATCGGTCCATCGGGCGGCAAGGCGGGGTTCCGTTCCGGAGGCACGGCTGTCCCGAGCTCGAGTTTCTGGAGCTCAAGACTTCTTCCTTTCAACCTTACGAAGCGCAACGACACAGACAAGGGACTGCGGTCCGGTCGGAAAGGGACGTTCGCCACATATTCCGATCGATGCATATCGCGTACTCGTGACGGCAGTCACGTAAGAGTGATAACTTCGAGGGCAGGTAGCAGCCCGACGGCTGAAGGGGATCACCCTCCATGAGCCCGTTTCCCAGCTCCGCCCGCCATACCGACGACTGGCGCCATCTGCGGCTGACGACGGACGACGGCGTCGCCACCGTCACCCTGGCCCGCCCCGAGAAGCTCAACGCGCTCACCTTCGGCGCCTACGCCGACCTGCGCGACCTCCTCGCCGAGCTGTCCCGCGAACGCTCCGTGCGCGCTCTCGTGCTGGCCGGCGAGGGGCGCGGATTCTGCTCCGGCGGCGATGTCGACGAGATCATCGGTGCCACGCTCGCGATGGACACCGCGCAGCTGCTCGACTTCAACCGGATGACCGGGCAGGTCGTGCGGGCGCTGCGTGAGTGCCCCTTCCCCGTCGTCGCCGCGGTGCACGGCGTCGCCGCGGGCGCCGGTGCGGTCCTCGCGCTGGCCGCCGACTTCCGCGTCGCCGACCCGTCCGCCCGGTTCGCCTTCCTCTTCACCCGGGTCGGGCTCTCCGGTGGCGACATGGGAGCCGCCTATCTGCTGCCGCGCGTCGTCGGTCTGGGCCATGCCACCCGGCTGCTGATGCTCGGCGAGCCGGTCCGCGCCCCCGAGGCGGAACGGATCGGGCTGATCAGCGAGCTGGCCGAGGAGGGGCAGGCCGACGCCCGGGCCGCGGAGCTCGCCCGCCGCCTCGCCGAAGGCCCCGCTCTCGCCCTCGCCCAGACCAAGGCGCTGCTCACCGCCGAACTCGACATGCCGCTGGCCGCCGCCGTGGAGATGGACGCCGCCACCCAGGCCCTGCTGATGCACGGCGACGACTACGCCGAGTTCCACGCCGCGTTCACGGAGAAGCGTCCGCCGAAATGGCAAGGCAGGTAGCGCCGTGGCTTCCGACACGAGGCGGATCGCGGTCATCGGCGGCGGCCCGGGCGGGCTGTACGCCGCGGCCCTCCTCAAGCGCCTGGACCCCGAGCGCTCCGTCACCGTCTGGGAGCGCAACGCCCCCGACGACACATTCGGCTTCGGCGTCGTCCTCTCCGACGAGACGCTCGGCGGCATCGAACACGCCGACCCCGTGGTGTACCGGGCGCTCCAGGCCGAATTCGTACGGTGGGACGACATCGACATCATCCACCGTGGCCGGACCCAGACGTCCGGCGGCCACGGCTTCGCGGCGCTGGGCCGCCGCCGGCTCCTGGAGATCCTGCACAAGCGCTGCGCGTCCCTCGGGAATCGGCTCCGCTTCCGCGCGGAGGCCCCGTCGGTCGCCGAGCTCGCCGCGACGCACGACCTGGTGATCGCGGCCGACGGGGTGCACAGCACCACCCGTGAGACGTACGCCGACACCTTCCGGCCCACCGTCGTCACCCACCGCAACCGCTACATCTGGCTCGCCGCGGACTTCGCGTTCGACGCCTTCCGCTTCGAGATCGCCGAGACCGAACACGGCGTGATGCAACTGCACGCCTACCCCTTCTCGACCGGTGCCTCCACCGCCATCGTCGAGATGCGCGAGGAGGTCTGGCGCGCGGCCGGTTTCGACGCCATGGACACCGCAGCATCGACGGAACGCTGCGGCAAGATCTTCGCCGACGCCCTCGGCGGCCGCCCGCTGCGCTCCAACCACTCCTCCTGGCTCACCTTCCGTACTGTCGTCAACGCCCACTGGTCGCACGGCAACACGGTTCTCATCGGCGACGCGGCCCACACCGCGCACTTCTCCATCGGCTCCGGCACCAAGCTCGCCGTCGAGGACGCCCTGGCGCTCGCCGCCTGCATCGAGGAGCAGCCGGACCTTCCCGCGGCCCTCGCCGCGTACGAGGCCGAGCGGCGGCCCGTCGTCGCCTCCACCCAGCGCGCCGCCGCAGCGAGCCTGCGCTGGTTCGAGGAACTGGGTACGTACGTCGACCAGGCGCCCCGCCAGTTCGCCTTCAACCTCCTGACCCGCAGCCGCCGCGTCACCCACGACAACCTGCGGCTGCGCGACGCCGGCTTCACCGCCGCCGTCGAGGAGGAGTTCGGCTGCGCCCCCGGCACCCCGCCGATGTTCACCCCGCTGCGGCTGCGCGGCCTGGAACTCCGAAACCGCGTCGTCGTCTCCCCGATGGACATGTACTCGGCCGTCGACGGCGTCCCCGGCGACCTCCACCTCGTCCATCTGGGCGCCCGCGCCCTCGGCGGTGCCGGGCTCGTCATGACAGAGATGGTCTGCGTCAGCGCCGAGGGCCGGATCACCCCCGGGTGCACCGGCCTCTACACCCCCGAACAGGCCGCCGCCTGGGCCAGGATCACCGGCTTCGTCCATACCTCCGCCCCCGGCACGGCGATCGGCATCCAGCTCGGCCACTCCGGTCGCAAGGGCTCCACCAAGCTGATGTGGGAGGGCATCGACCAGCCCCTCGACGAGGGCAACTGGCCGCTGTCCGCCGCTTCCCCGATCCCGTACCGGGAAGGCGTCAACCAGGTCCCGCACGCGCTGGACCGGGCCGGGCTCGACGTGATCCGCAACCAGTTCGCCGCAGCGGCCCGGCACGCCGCCACCTGCGACTTCGACCTGCTCGAACTCCACTGCGCCCACGGCTATCTGCTCTCCGGGTTCCTCTCCCCACTCACCAACCACCGCACCGACATCTACGGCGGACCGCTGTCGAACCGACTGCGTTTCCCTCTCGAAGTCTTCGACGCGGCCCGCGCCCGGTGGCCCGACGACCGGCCCATGACCGTCCGCATCTCCGCCACGGACTGGTCCGACGGCGGCACGACGGCCGAGGACGCCGTAGAGATCGCCCGCGCGTTCGTCGCGCACGGGGCCGACGCCATCGACGTCTCCACCGGCCAGGTCGTCCCGGACGAAGACCCCGAGTACGGCCGCTCGTACCAGACCCCGTTCGCGGACCGGATCCGCAACAGCCTGGTCGTGCCCGTCATCGCGGTCGGTGCGATCTCCTCCTGGGACGACGTCAACTCACTGCTGCTGGCAGGCCGAGCAGACCTCTGCGCCCTGGCCCGCCCGCATCTCTACGACCCCCACTGGACCTTGCATGCCGCGGCGGAACAGGGCTACAGCGGCCCCGGCGCCCCGTGGCCGATGCCGTACCGCGCGGGCAGCCGCACACCGCCGACCGGCCGCACCGATGCTCCGAAGCCACGGCTCACTCTGGGGTGAGCGCCCCTGCCGTCCAGCACTCGTGGCAGCGGCAGGGGGTGGGGTGGGGCACGCCGGCCCACCAGGACCCGCGATACCCGGCCGCCAGCCGATCGAGCCGGGCGGCGAGCTCCTCGGCGTGCTCCCGGGCGTCCCAGCACCCGGCCACGTCCGCCTCCGCGCAGAGCCGCAGCACGGTCGGGCTGTGGACCGGTGCGGCCCGGAAGGTGTGCAGATTGCGCGTCGCCATATCGATCGTGATGTAGCCGCCGGTGTGGCGCCCACGCCCGATCGTGGTGAGCGTCTCGTGGCCCGTCCCCGCGTAGGTGTCGATCACATACACCTTCGAGCCTCCCCGGTAGGACTTGGTGCCCGGTCTGAGCTCCTGCCCGCCCTCCCCGTACCGTCGCCACCGCACCACATTCGCGGCGATCAGCCAGCCCGGTTCCGGTGGCGTCTCCCCGGCCGCGCCCGTCACTTCGACTCCGCAGTGATCAACAGCCGGTCCGAGACCGGCCGGTAGCCGATGCGCTGATAGACACCATTGCTCGTCGGGTTCGACAGGTCGGTGAACAGCAGCACCTCGTTCGCCCCCGACTCCCGCGCCGCCCGGCTGACCTCGGCCGTCACCGCCGCCGCGTAACCGTGGCCCCGGTGCTCCGGCGGTGTGTACACGGCAGTCACCCGCATCGCGCCGGCAACCCGAGGGGAGACACCCGCCATCGACACCGGGACCCCGCCGGTCTCCCAGAGCGTCAGAGCGCCGGACGCCGTCCGCTCGTCCACCAACCGCTCGGCGTGGGCGTCCGGCTGGCCGACGTCCGCAGCGAACGCGCGATGCCAGGCCGTCAACAGGGTCCGGTCAGCGGCCGTGGCCGACCTGGGCCGGCCCGGCGGCGCGGGGGAGGGAGGTACCAACTCGTCCAGACGGTAAAGCCGTTGCACCTGTTCGACCCGGTGGCCGGGCCATCCCGCGGCCAGCGCCTCGGCGGTGGCCCGGTCCGCGTTGACGGCGGTCAGCGGGAACACGGCGGCCAGCGGACCGAGCGCCTCCGGGGCGACGACGCCGAGCAGCGGTCGGTACGGCGGGGTCTGTACCAGTGTCCCCGCGACCTCACCCCCCGGTCCGCGCCACCAGCCCAGCACCGGGGCGCCGTCGCCGTAGGCCTGCGGGCCGCTGCCGCGCAGCGTCGCGGTGATGGTCAGTACGAGGGTGTTCTCGGCGGGCCGGGTCGCCAGCCATGCACCGGCCGCATCGAGGAACACATCGACGTCGTCAGTGAAGGTCCAGGTCATGGTCCATGATGACCAGTCGGTACCGGGCTGCGCACACGCTTTACGAGCCGCCCGGCCCGTCTCGGACGAACTCCGCCCCCGTATCCCGCAACCGGGCGTGCAGCAGCCCGAACACCTCCGCCGCCCGGCCCCCCGGCCAGTCCTTCGGCAGCAGCTCCTCCGGCAGCCCCGGATCGGCGTACGGCAGCCGCCGCCAGGAGTCCAGGGCGGTCAGATAGTCCCGGTAGGCGGCCTCCGTGTCCGGCTCGCCGGTGCGCGACTCCCAGGCCCGCAGCACCCGTTCGTGCCGGCCCAGGAAGTCCAGGTGGAGCCGGGCGATGGCCTCCAGGTCCCACCAGCGCGCCACCGACTCCCGCGTCGCGGCGAAGCCGAGGTGTTCCCCGCGGAACAGGTCCACGTACGGGGCGAGTTCCAGCCGCTCCAGGGTGTGCCGGGTCTCGTCGTACAGTGCGGCGGGTGCGATCCAGACCCCTGGCGCGGCCGTGCCGAAGCCCAGTCGGGAGAGCCGGGAGCGCAGCAGGTGCCGCTTGTGCCGTTCCGCTTCCGGTACGGAGAAGACGGCGAGCACCCAGCCGTCCCGAAGCGGTGGTGACGGATGTGCGTAGATCCGCCGGTCGCCGTCGTCCAGCAGCTGGCGGGCGTCCTGCGACAGTGCGTATCCGGCCGCGCCGCTCGCGGTCCGCGCCGCCACGAGCAGCCCGCGCCGCTTCAGCCGGGAGACGGAGGAGCGCACCGACGGGGCGTCGACACCGACGGCGTTGAGCAACCGGATCAGCTCGGCTACCGGCAGCGGTGTGTTGCCGGGGGTGCGACCGTACGCACCGTAGAGGGTGACGATCAGGGATCGGGGGGTGTGCAGGTCGGCCACGTGATCACTCTAGAGCCTGGCTCCGGTCCGCCTCGCTGCGCAGCCGGAACCGCTGCAGTTTGCCCGTGGCGGTCCGGGGGAGCGCGGGCAGGAACTCGATGACGCGCGGGCACTTGTGCGGCGCCAGTTCGCCCTTCATGTACGTGCGCAGGTCGTCGGCCGACGGTGCGGCGCCCTCGCGAGGCACTACGTACGCCACCACGACTTGGCCGCGCAGCTCGTCCGGCCGGCCGACCACCGCTGCTTCCGCGACCTGGGGATGGCGCAGCAGGGTGTCCTCGACCTCGGGGCCCGCGATGTTGTAGCCGGAGGAGATGATCATGTCGTCGGCGCGTGCGACGTAGTGGAAGTAGCCGTCGCTGTCGCGGGTGTACGTGTCACCGGTGAGGTTCCAGCCGTGCTGTACATACTCCGTCTGGCGTACGTCGGCGAGATAGCGGCACCCCGTCGGGCCGCGTACGGCGAGCAGCCCCGGCTCCCCGTCGGGCACCGCACGGCCGTCCCGGTCCAGCACGCGCGCCTGCCAGCCGGGCACCGCAACCCCCGTGGTGCCGGGACGGATCGCGTCGTCGGCGGCGGAGATGAAGATGTGCAGGAGTTCGGTGGCGCCTATGCCGTTGATGATGCGCAGACCGGTCCGCTCGTACCAGGAGTGCCAGGTCGCCGCGGGCAGGTTCTCGCCCGCCGAGACGCAGCGGCGCAGCGCGGACAGATCGTGCTCGCCGAGATGGTCGAGCATCACGCGGTACGCGGTCGGGGCGGTGAACAGGACCGAGACGCGGTGGGTGGCCAGCGCGGGCAGCAGCTGCCGCGGACCGGCCTGTTCCAGCAGCAGTGCCGAACCGCCGGCCCGCAACGGGAAGACCACCAGGCCGCCGAGCCCGAAGGTGAAGCCGAGCGGTGGACTGCCCGCGAACACGTCCTCGGGGCCCGGCCGCAGGACGTGGCGCGAGAAGGTGTCGGCGACGGCCAGCAGATCGCGGTGGAAGTGCATACATCCTTTGGGGCGCCCGGTGGTGCCCGAGGTGAACGCGATCAGAGCGACATCGTCGGCGGCGGTGTCCACAGCCCGGTACGGCCCCGGCCGGCGCTCGGCCAGCCGCAGCAGATCGTCCGCCCCGTCTCCTCCGTACGCAGTGATCCGCAGCCCCGGCACCTGAGCCTTCACCAGATCGTCGACCGACCGGACATCGCACAGCGCATGGCCGACCCGGGCGATCGAACAGATCGTGGCGAGCTCCTGGGATCTCTGCTGCGCCAGTACGGTCACGGCGATCGCGCCCGCCTTCAGCACGGCGAGCCAGCAGGCGGCCAGATGGGGGGTGGTGGGGCCGCGCAGCAGGACCCGGTTGCCGGGGACGACCCCCAGATCGGAGGTCAGGACATGCGCGATCCGGTCGACCCGGTCCTGGAGCTCCCCGTAACTCCATGTCGGGCCGTCAGGGGTACGGAAGGCGGGACGGTCGGGTCCGAGACGGGCGACCGTGGTGTCGAGGAGTTCGGCGGCGCAGTTCAGCCGGTCCGGATAGTCCAGCTCGGGGAGACCGAAGACCAGTTCCGGCCACTGGTCCTGGGGTGGCAGATGCTCTCTGGCAAAGCTGTCGATGTGCGCTGAGGTCTTCGGGTCCATAAACGGATCGCCCCCTTGTCGCCCTTGGAGCGTATCGTTTGAATGACGGTAGTCAATACTTCGCGATACGATCCAGGAGAGGCGCCGGTATGTCGGCATTCTCGCTCGATCCGTCACAGACCGCCTGGTGCGAGGAGCTGCGCGCCCTGGCCGAGCAGCAGTTGCGCCCCCTCGCCGAGAAGGGCGAACCGGGCCACGTCAACCGCCCACTGGTCGCTGCCCTAGGCGAACAGGGCCTGCTCGACCGGCTGTTCTCCTCGGGAGCCCTCGACCTCTGTCTGCTGCGCGAGTCCCTGGCCCGCGGCTGCACGGAGGCCGAGACCGCGCTTGCCCTCCAAGGACTCGGCTCGTACCCATTGGTCCAGGCGGGTACCACGGCCCACCGTGAACGCTGGCTCCCCGAAGTCCGTGCGGGCCGCGCGGTCGCCGCCTTCGCGCTCAGCGAGTCCGGCGCCGGCTCCGACGCGGCCGCTCTCGCCCTCAGCGCGGCGCGCGCCCCGGACGGCTGGCGGCTGACCGGCGAGAAACGCTGGATCTCCAACGCCCCCGAGGCCGACTTCTACACGGTCTTCGCCCGTACGACGCCCGGCGCCGGAGCCCGCGGCGTCACGGCGTTCCTGGTCCCCGCCGACCGCCCCGGGCTGGCCGGCACAGGGCTGGACATGCTCTCCCCGCACCCCATCGGGGCGCTCACCTTCGACGAGGTGCCGGTCACCCCCGACGACGTACTCGGCGAACCCGACCGCGGCTTCCGGGTCGCCATGAACACCCTCAACCTGTTCCGCCCCAGCGTCGGCGCCTTCGCCGTCGGCATGGCTCGCGCCGCCCTCGACGCGACCCTGGCCCACACCGCGCAGCGCACCGCGTTCGGCGGCCCGCTCAAGGATCTGCAGGCGGTCTCGCACCAGGTCGCCGAAATGGCCACCCGTACCGAGGCCGCCCGGCTCCTGGTGTACGCGGCCGCGGCGGCGTACGACGCGGGGGAACCGGGGGTACCGCGCAGAGCGGCGATGGCGAAGCTGTACGCCACGGAGGCGGCGCAGTACGTCGTCGACGCCGCCGTCCAGTTGCACGGCGCCCGCGCGCTGCGCCGCGGTCATCTGCTCGAACACCTCTACCGGGAGGTGCGCGCCCCGCGCATCTACGAGGGTGCCAGCGAGGTCCAGCGCACGATCATCGCCAAGGAGCTGTACGCGACGGCGGCGCAGCCGGCCGTGCAGCGGGAGCCGTCCGGGAACCAGGAGCCGCCCGCATGAGTCCGATCCATCGAATCAATCCCGCCGAGTTGTCCCCGCCCACCGGCTTCTCGCACGCCGTCACGGCCACCGGCAGTCAACTGGTCTTCCTGGCCGGGCAGACCGCCCTCGACCCGAACGGCAAGGTCGTCGGCGACACACTGCCCGAACAGTTCACGACGGCCCTCACCAATCTGCTCGTCGCACTGCGCGCGGCCGGTGGTTCCCCGGCCGATCTGGCCCGGGTCACCGTCTATGCCACCGATGTCGCCGACTACCGTGCCCATGCCTCCGAACTCGGTCGTATCTGGCGGCGGTTGGCGGGCCGCGACTACCCGGCGATGGCAGTCGTCGGGGCGGCCCGGCTCTGGGACGAACAGGCTCTCGTCGAGCTCGACGGGATGGCCGTACTGCCCTGAGGAGACCGGACGGGCGTGATCCCGCCGGATACATCCGTTCGTCGGCGACCGGGCTGAGCCGCGCCTCGGCGTCCATGCCGGTGGCGCCCCTCACCACCCCCTGCGCCTCGGGCTGACGCGGCACCGTCCCCGACCAGTTCGCGGGGACACGGTCGCCGTACAGCCGCGCCCGCGGCGGTGTCCTGCATCTGCGCGGCGCGCCGTACGGGTGATAGGAGGCGGGGGATATATCTCTATTCAGTGCCCTATGCCCGTGATGCTTCGCCCAAGCCCCGGACGCCCCCAGCGGGCAGGCGCGGGACGCCCACCGGGGCCGTATGACAGCGCTCCTCGTCTGCCACTTCGTCCTCGCCGCGTGCGCGGCCCCGCTGGTACGGCGCCTCGGCAGCCGCGCGTTCGTCGTGCTCGCGCTGCCGCCCGCGGCCACCACGGTGTGGGCGGCCGCGCAGTGGAACACCGCGGCGTCCGGCGGATCCGTGGCC
The DNA here is from genome assembly GCF_042872425.1 of Streptomyces sp. NPDC005262. Lineage (NCBI taxonomy): Bacteria > Bacillati > Actinomycetota > Actinomycetes > Kitasatosporales > Streptomycetaceae > Streptomyces > Streptomyces sp. NPDC005262. The sequence goes on along the minus strand of NZ_JBIAKK010000011.1, from coordinate 29,059 downwards.
TGGTCGTGGCGGTGGATGCCGGCGTACGACGTCTTCGTCGAACTGCGCCTCGACGCGCTCGCCGAACTCATGGTGCTCCTCGCCGCCGGGATCGGCGCGCTCGTCCTGCTGTACTGCGCCTCGTACTTCTCCGACGACGCCCCGGGGCTGGCCGGCTTCGCCGGGAACCTGCTGGCCTTCGCGGGCGCCATGCTCGGCCTCGTCCTCGCCGACGACCTGATCACGCTCTATCTGTTCTGGGAACTGACCACGGTCTTCTCCTACCTGCTGATCGGGTACAGCAGCGAGCAGAAGCACAGCCGCCGCTCCGCGCTCCAGGCGCTCACCGTGACCACGCTCGGCGGCCTCGCGATGCTCGTCGGTTTCCTGATCCTCGGTCAGGCAGCGGGCACGTACCGGATCTCCGCGATCGTCGCCGACCCACCGGCCACCAGCCTCGCCATCTCGGTGGCCGTGGTGCTGATCCTGTGCGGAGCGCTGTCGAAGTCGGCGGTCTGGCCGTTCAGCCTCTGGCTGCCGAACGCCATGGCCGCCCCCACCCCCGTCAGCGCCTATCTGCACGCTGCGGCCATGGTCAAGGCCGGTGTCTACCTGGTGGCCCGCCTCGCGCCCGGCTTCGCCGACGTCCCTGTCTGGCGGCCCGTCGTCCTGGTCCTCGGCGGAGCCACCATGCTGCTCGGCGGCTGGCGGGCGCTGCGGCTGAACGACCTCAAGCTCGTCCTCGCCTACGGCACCGTCAGCCAGCTCGGCTTCCTCACCCTGCTCGCCGGAATCGGCAACCGCGACGCCGCTCTCGCCGCCGCGGTCATGATCTTGGGTCACGCCCTGTTCAAGGCGCCGCTGTTCCTCGTCACCGGCATCGTCGACCACGCGGCCGGCACCCGTGATCTGCGCAGACTCTCGGGCGTCGGCCGGGCGCTGCCGTACGTCTGCGCGGTCGCCGTGCTCGCCGCCGCGTCCATGGCCGCACTGCCCCCGCTGCTCGGATTCGTCGCGAAGGAGGCCGCATTCGACGCGCTGCTGCACGGCGACGCCGCGGACCGCTGGGCGCTCGCCGTCACCGTGGCGGGCTCGGCGCTGACCGTCGCCTACGCCGTACGGTTCGTCTGGGGCGCGTTCGCCCGTAAACCCGGCGTCGAGGACACCCCGGTGCACCGGGTCGGCTGGGCGTTCCTCGGCCCGCCCGCCCTGCTGGCCCTCTGCGGCCTGGTGCTCGGGCCGGGCGTGGGCCTGGTCCAGCGGCTGCTCAGCGCGTACGCCGACGAGTTCCCCGTACCCGCGCATCCGTACCACCTCGCGCTCTGGCACGGATTCGGCACCGCCTTGCTGCTCTCGGCCGTCGCCACGGTCGGTGGTGCGGTGCTCTTCGCCGGCCGCACCACCGTGACCCGGCTCTCCCGGCGGATCGCCTGGCCGACCGCCGACCGGGTCTTCGGCCGCCTGCTGCTCGGACTGGAGCGGACATCGCTGGAGGTCACCGGCTTCGTCCAGCGCGGCTCGCTCTCCGTCTACCTCGCCACCACTCTGCTCGTCATGCTCGCCGGACAACTCGCCGTGCTGGGGGTGGACCGGCCATGGCACGGGGCGTCGGCGCCGCGGCTCTGGGACGTTCCGCTGCAGGGCGCCGTGGCCGCCCTGACCTGCGCGGCCGCGCTCCTCTGTCTCACCGTCAGCCGCCGGATGAAGGCAGTGGTCCTGGCGGGACTGACGGGGTACGGGACCGGGCTGCTCTTCGTCGTCCAGGGCGGCCCCGATCTGGCGCTCACCCAGTTCTGCGTCGAGACGGTGTCCATGGTCGTGTTCGTGCTGGTGCTGCGGCGGATGCCAGTGCGCTTCCAGGAGTCGGTCAGTACGTGGCGGCGTGCGGTACGCATTCCTGTGGCGCTGGCCGCGGCCGCCACCTTGAGCGTGGTGGTGTGGGTCGCGGCGGCCGCACGTACGGCCGAACCCGCCGGGGCCGCCATGGTCGAGGAGACCGCGCACCACGGGCTCAAGGACGTCGTCGCCACCATCCTGGTCGACCTGCGGGCCTGGGACACGATGGGGGAGTCCGCCGTGCTCGCCGCCGCGGCGATCGGCGTGACCAGCCTGATCTACCTGCACCGCCGCGCGGACGGATCCGGGCTGCGCGAGGAGGTCCCCGGGCGTACGGCCTGGTCGCTGACTGAACGCGCACTGACCGGCCTGCCGCACGGCGACGAGGGCGCGCCCGAGCGGAGCTGGCTCGCGGCCGGCGCCACGCTCGCCCCCGAACACCGGTCGGTCGTCTTCGAGGTCGTGGCCCGGCTGCTGTTCCATCCGATCCTGGTGCTCTCCGTCTATCTGCTGTTCTGCGCCGAGAACATGCCGGGCGGCGGGTTCGTCGCCGGACTCGTCGCCGGTGTCGGGCTGATCACCCGTTATCTGGCGGGCGGCCGCTTCGAACTTGCCGAAGCCGCACCGCTGCAGCCGGGGCTCTTCACCGGCCTCGGGCTGTTCCTCTCCACCGGAGTGGCGCTGCTCGGCCTCGCCGACGGCACCGTGCTGCACGCCTGGACGTATCACGGCCGGCTTCCCGTGTTCGGCCCGTACCACCTGGGCACGCCGGTCCTCTTCGACTTCGGTGTGTACCTGCTGGTGCTGGGCGTGGTGCTGGACATCGTGCGCGCACTCGGAGCCAAGGTCGACCGCCAGATCGAGCGGGCCGCGGCGGAGAAGGCCGCGGCCGAGAACGCGGCGGCGGAGAACGCGGCGCCCCCGGGGGAAGCGGGACCGGGAGCCACGCGGGAGGCGGAAGCAGGACCGGACACGGGGCCCGAGCCCGGAGGTGCACCCGGATGACGGTCAGCGCCTCGCTTCTGGCCACGGCCGCCGTGCTGTGTGCCGTCGGGGGCATCCTCATGCTCACCCGCCCCCTCACCCGCATCCTGCTCGGCGCGGTGATCGCGGGCAACGGCATCAACCTGCTCGTCCTGTCCGCCACCGGATCGGCGGGCAGGGCGCCCCTCCTGTACGGCGTCCCGCTGTGGCAGGTCACCGACCCGCTGCCGCAGGCCATCGCCCTGACCGCGATCGTCATCACGCTCGCCACCACGGCGTTCCTCCTCGCGATGGCGTACCGCAGCCACCAGTTGACCGGCACCGACGAGGTCCGCGACGACCTGGAGGACCGGCGTATCGCGCTGCGCGCCGAGGTGCTGGGGGAGCGGGACGAACTGCGCGAGCAGTACCGGTCCGCGTCCGAACCCACAGCGGAGGAACGCGCCCGGTACCGGGAGGAACGCAAACGCCTCCGGGCCCGGCTCCGCGCCGACCGTGCCCTCCAGGCCCGCGGCCGGGACGCCACCGGAGACCTCTGGCACGACGTGCTGGGCGCCGACCCGCAGGACTACGCCGAAGCCCGTACCGAAGACCCCGCCGCAGACGCGAACCGAGGAGACACCGGGTGAACGCACTCGTCCCGCTGCCGGTGCTGCTGCCGCTCAGCGCCACCGGCCTGAGCCTCGCCTTCGGCACCCGGCTCAAGCAGTTCCAGCGCATCATCAGCGTCGCCGTGCTCACCGCCGTGCTCGCGCTCTCCGTCGCCCTGATGATCGCCGCCGACTCCGGCGGCCCCCTCTCCGTCCACCTCGGCGACTTCGCCCCTCCCCTCGGCATCACCCTGGTCGCCGACCGGCTGTCCGGGCTGATGCTGACCGTCTCCTCGGCCGTCACCCTCTGCGTGCTGGTCTACTCCCTCGGCCAGGGCATGGCCGACCGCGACGAAGAGACACCCGTGGCGGTCTTCCACCCCGCGTATCTGATCCTGGTCGCCGGGGTCTCCTGCACGTTCCTCGCCGGCGACCTCGTCAACCTCTACGTCGGCTTCGAGATCATGCTGGTGGCGAGCTTCGTGCTGCTCACCCTCGGCGGCACCGGCCCGCGGGTGCGGGCCGGCTCCACATACGTGATCATCTCGCTCTTCTCGTCGATGCTGTTCCTCACCGCGATCGCCATGACCTACGCGGCCACCGGCACCGCCAACCTCGCCCAGCTGGCCCAGCGACTGGGCGAACTCCCGCTCGGCGTACAGACGTTGATCCAGGCCATGCTGCTCACCGTGTTCGCCATCAAGGCCGCCGTGTTCCCGCTCGCCGCCTGGCTCCCCGACTCGTACCCCACCGCACCCGCCCCCGTCACCGCCGTCTTCGCCGGCCTGCTCACCAAGGTCGGCGTCTACTGCATGCTCCGCACGGAGACCCTGCTCTTCCCCGGCAACCGGCTCGGCGACCTGCTGATGGCGGCCGCGCTCGCCTCCATGATGATCGGCATCCTCGGAGCCGTCGCCCAGACCGACCTGAAACGGCTGCTCTCCTTCATCCTCATCAGCCACATCGGCTACATGGTCTTCGGTATCGGCCTCGCCTCCCGGGAGTCGTACGGCGGCGCGATCGTCTACGTCGCCCACCACATCACCGTCCAGACGACGCTGTTCCTCGTCGCCGGACTGATCGAGCGCCGCACCGGCACCACCGAACTCACCCGGATCGGCGGACTGGCCAGAGCCGCCCCGGTGCTCGCCGCCCTCTTCTTCGTGCCCGCCATGAACCTCGCCGGGATCCCGCCGCTGTCCGGCTTCATCGGCAAGCTCGGCCTCATGCGGGCCGGTGTCGCCGACGGCGGCGTCTGGGCCTGGATCCTCGTGGTCGGCTCCGTGGCGACCAGCCTGCTGACGCTGTACGTGATGGCCAAGGTCTGGAACCTGGCGTTCTGGCGGGCCGCACCACCCGATCAGGCCGCGGACGGCACCGTCCTGGAGTCCGACGACGAGAACGGCGGCGACGAGGACGCCGACGAGGGCCCGGACCGCATTCCCGGCACCGGTGACGAACCGATCCGCCGGCACCGGCCCGCCGGGCTCGCGGTCGCGGCCACCCTGCACGGCCATGCCGTCACCACCACGACGAAGCTGCCGACGCTCATGACCGTCGCCACCGCGGCAGCCGTCGCCCTCGGACTCTCCTTCACCGTGCTCGCCGGACCCCTGACCTCGTACACCGACCGCACGGCCGCCGAACTCCTCGCACGCTCCCCCTACATCGAGGCGGTGCTCGGCCGGTGAAACGCTGGATCACCCTGTCCTGCCGGAACGCGGAACTGCCGCCCTTCAGCTGCGAATTCACCGGCCGCCGACGGCGCGTACTCGACCTTCCGCTGATCGCCTGGCTCACCGTCATCTGGGTGCTGCTCTGGTCCAGTCTGAGCTGGGCCAACGTGGTGACCGGTGTCGTCGTCGCGGTGGCGGTCTGTCTGGCCTTCCCGCTGCCCCGCGTCGATCTCGGGCTCCGGCTCCACCCGTGGGGCATCGTGCTGCTCGCCGGCTATCTGCTCTACGACATGTACACCTCGGGCGTGAAGGTCACCCGGCAGATCTTCGTCGACCATCCGCACCGGGCCGCCGTCATCGCCGTACCGCTGCGCTGCCGCTCCGACCTGATGCTCGCGGCGACCGCCGTCGCCGTGTCGAACGTGCCCGGCGGATCGGTCGTCGAGGTACGCCGCGCCACGGCCACCGTCTTCGTCCACGTCCTCGACGCGGACCGGCCCGCCGTGCTCGACGCGGCCCGGCGCTCCGTCTGGCGGCTGGAGGAACTGACGGTACGGGCCTTCGGCACCCCTGACGAGATCGTCCGGGTCGCTGCTCCACCACCGCCGACGCCGTGGACGGACGGGTCGGGGGTGGGCTCATGAGTGCTTGGGAGACCGTCGACCGGGTCCTGCTCACCGCCGCCGTGGTGGTGCTCGTCATTGCCGGGGCGGGGCTGCTCGGCCGCATCTGGCGCGGCCCCTCGATGCTGGACCGGGCGATCTCGCTGGATGTGTGCGCCGCCCTCATCATCGCGGGCCTCGGCGCCAAGTCCGCCGTCGCACGCGACCCGTTCTATTTCCCGATCATGCTGGTGCTGGCCTTTCTCGGCTTCACCGGCTCGGTGGGCATCGCCCGCTTCATCGCCATACGTGACCGGCCGAGGAAAGCCGAGCGCGACCGGCCGAGGACCGAGGAGGAACCGGAGTGAACGTCTGGCTCCAGATCGCCGACACGACCGGTGCGGTACTGGTCTTCGTGGGCGCGGCCATCTGCCTGCTCGGGGTGATCGGCATGCTGCGGCTGCCGGACGTCCTGTCGCGCAGCCACGCCGCGACGAAGCCGCAGAGCCTCGGCCTGCTGCTGGTCCTCGCCGGAGTCGCGCTGCGGCTGCGCAGCGGCATGGACCTCGCCACGCTCGCGCTGATCGGGTTCTTCCAGCTGATGACCGGACCGGTCGCCGCGCATCTTGTCGCGCGATCGGCGTACCGGACCGGTCAGATCGACCACGGCGAGCTGCTTTTCGACGAGCTGGACGCACAGCTGACCGAAGAGCGCTGAACCAGGGAGAACCGACAGCAGCGGCCGGACCCGCCGACGAGGCGAGCCGGACATCCCAGGTGTAAGCAGGAGATATGCGCGTCCGGCACAGTGCCATCGGTTTCACCTCTTCGTGGCGCCCGGCCCACGGACTGCTCATCGTGCCGCTCGCGATCATCGCGACGACCGCGCTGATCGACATCAACACCCCGGAGACGATCCACCTCGGTCCGTTGCTCATCGCGGCGCCCGCGCTCACCGCCGCGTTCGCCGGCCCCGGACTGACGGCGGCCGTCGGGGCGCTGGCCGTCGTGGCGCAGATCGTCATCGCCGCGCTGCACGGCGGCATCACCACACCGAACCACCTGGCGCAGATCGCCGCCGTCCTCGTGATCTCCGCTTTCCTCGTGGTGTTCCGCCGGCTGCTCGACCGGTACGAGCGGCAACTGGGCCGGGTGCGCTCGGTGGCCGTCGTCGCGCAGCAGGGCCTGCTGCGCCCGCTGCCCCGCCGCATCGGGCCGCTCACCATCGCGTCCGTGTACATCGCGGCCGAGGCGGGGGCCCAGATCGGCGGCGACCTGTACGCGGTGGTACCCGCCCCGGGCGTGACCCGCATGGTGGTCGGCGATGTCCGGGGCAGCGGTCTCCCGGCCTTCGGGCACGCTGCGGTGGTGCTGGGGGCGTTCCGTGGGTCGGCGTACCGGAACCTCTCGCTGCCCGGCGTCGTGTCACACATCGCCAACGCCTCGTACTGGAACATGGCGCAGCTCGCCGAGGCCGAACCGGACTGCAACGAGTCATTCGTGACCGCGCTGGTGGTCGACGTCCGCGACGACGATCACAGCGTCCAGCTGGTGAACTGCGGGCATCCCCCGCCGATGCTCCTGCGGGCCGGGCGCGTACGGACACTGGATGTCGATGACCCCGCGCTCCCGCTGGGGATCGGTGCCCCCTCGGAGAGCGAGTACCAGGTCGAGACGTTCGACTTCGGACCCGGCGACCTCCTGCTCCTCTACACCGACGGAGTCGTCGAGGCACGCGACCGCAGGGGCACCTTCTACCCGCTCGCCGACCGGCTCGGCGCCTGGACGGGGACCGGCCCCGAATCCCTCGTACGCCACCTGCACGACGACCTGTTGCGCCACGTCGGCGGGCGCCTGGGCGACGACGCCGTCATGATCGCGGTCACGAAGGAGTCCGGCGACGTCAGGGGAGCCGCAGCGAGTAGGTGATCCGCTCCAGGTGGTAGTAGTCGGCGACACAGAGGGCCGGCCAGATCCTTCGCCCGTGCTTGCGGAACGGTTCCACCATTCCGGCGACCGAAAGGGGCGTGTACGGGAGAACCCGGTCGCCGGCCGCCGCCCGGGCCCGCAGCCACTGGTCCTGGTGGTCCCACTTCACGGCCCGGACGCGCATGTCCGCTTCGAGCCGCCACAGCGGGACGGCAAGTGCGAGGCACACGGCGACGCACACCGCCGCACCGGCCGCCTGCACCGCGCCGGTGTGACGTGTCCGCTGTCCCAGAGCAAGTCCCAGCAGCACACCGGCGCCGACGAGTACCGCGACGTACAGCAGGAGGTAGTCGTTCCAGATCCGCGTGGAGGTTGTCACGCTTTCCCTGAAGACGGGATACGCGACGAGCGTGCAGAGGTATCCGGAGAGGAGAAACGCAAGAACGGCCACGCAGGCCATCCGCCACCGGCGCACCGGCAGTACCACGCGCCGTCCGGCCGGCCCCCTGATAAGGAGCCCCAGCAGGACCCCGGCCGCGACCGCGCCCAGATACGCCCACGTCGTGAGGAGCGTTCCCAGAATGTGCCCGAAGCCGCGCAGGGACCCGAGGAGCGAGTCGGGCGCGAGGAAGGACACCCCGTCCGTGCCGAATCGCCCCCGACGGATCCGGGCACCCGGCGACGTGTAGAGCACGAGCGCCCCGATCCCGGTCCCCGCCATCCCCGTCAGGCACCAGCCTCGTGCACGGCGACGGCGTTGCCCGGCCAGGACCAGCAGAACCGCCGACAGGACGACGAGCACGACGACGGACGTCTCCTCCGAGAGCGTCCCGATGCAGAGACCGGCCACGAACACCACGACCAGCGCGCAGCGCCGCCCCCGGCGGGACCGGGCCCGGAGCAGCGGCAAGGCCGCGGCACAGGCGAGCACCGGCGCCATGGTGTGCGAGACGGAAGCTGCGGGCCAGTAGAACGTCTTGTACGTATTGGGCGTCGCGAACAGAAAGACGGCCGTCACGATCGACGCCACGAGCAACGGGACTCCTCGCGGCGCCGCGAGACCGGCCCTGCGCAGCGCCGATACGGTCACCGCCCACAGGATCCCCAGCATGACGCCACCGCTGACCAGCCCGAACCACTGGTGCCCCGCGACACCGAACCTCGCGTACGCCCAGACCAGTACGGCATTCGCGATCCGGCCGTTGTCCCCGAGATAGAACTTGCCGACCATCCCGGAGAGGCCTTCGTCGCGCACGACGGGCAGGAAACACCACTCGTCGCCCCCGGGCCGGACCCACCTCCCGAACCACGCCGCCGAACCGAGGAGCCCGAGCGGCAGAAGACAGAGCGCGGCCGGCCAGCGACCGGTCCGCGGCCGTACGGCTTCCGTGATCTCAGCCCCACCGGAGACCGGCCGTTTCCTCTCGCGTGACTGCAGCCCGGTCGGAGCCGGGCCGGCGGCCGTCATCGCGAATCCCGTGCCGTGGTCATTACCGCCATTTGATACAGCGAGGCGGCCTGCCCGGGCCCCGTACACGCCGTTCGGGGCCGGCTCCATGCGAATGGCGCACGGTCCGCCGCGGTGGCCGCGGACCTGTCCCACTCGCACGCGTGCGTGGTGAAGCCGGCTCCGGGCGACGCGGGCCTGACGCCCGGAGTCCGCTACTCGATGACGAGCTCGACCGGGATGTTGCCGCGGGTCGCGTTGGAATAGGGGCAGACCTGGTGGGCCTGCTCGACCAGCTTGCGGCCGGTGGCCTCGTCGACGGTCGCGGGCAGCTCCACGCGCAGCGTGACCGCGAGACCGAAGCCCTCACCCTGCTTGCCGATGCCGACCTCACCGGTCACGGCGGCGTCGCTGACGTCGATCTTGGCCTGACGGCCGACGAGTCCCAGGGCGCTGGCGAAGCAGGCGGCGTAACCGGCCGCGAACAGCTGCTCAGGGTTCGTGCCCTGGCCGCTGCCGCCCATCTCCACCGGGATGGCCAGCTGCAGATCCAGCTTGCCGTCGGAGGTGACGGCGCGGCCCTCACGACCGTGGGTGGCGGTGGCGACGGCGGTGTAGAGCGGTTCCATGGAAACCATTCCTCTCGAAACTCATGTTCCGGCGGCGCTGTCCGGCCGCTTCCACATAAGAGAAGCACACAACTGAGTTGTGCGCAATTCAATGCCCTGCGGGGCTATGCTGGATCCATGACCTCCACGCCCAGCCCGAGCCGCGAAGCCCCGTCCGAGGCCGACTACCTCCGCCTCGACCAGCAGATCTGCTTCTCCTTGAACGCCGCGTCGCGCGCCTTCGGCAGCGTGTACCGCGTGCTCCTCAAGGACCTCGGACTGACCTATCCCCAGTACCTGGTGATGCTGGCGCTCTGGGAGCACGGCGAGCTGCCGGTGAAGAAGCTGGGGGAGTACCTGCGGCTCGACTCCGGCACGCTGTCGCCATTGCTGAAGCGCCTGGAGGCGGCGGGCCTGGTACGGCGCGAGCGCAGCACCCAGGACGAACGCTCGGTGCACATCCACCTCACGGACGAGGGCACGGCGCTGCGCGAGCGGGCGCCGGCCGTGCCGCGCCGGATCGCTGCGGCGACCGGCTTCGACCTTGACGAGATCACCGATCTGCAGGCCCGCCTCAACCGACTCACGGCAGCGCTCAACGCGGCGGCACTGGAGGAGAACCTGAGCCGCGCCGAGGGGGAGTCCGACACGTAGCGTCATTTGCTGCTGTGGGTCTCTTTCTGCCCGACGGTGTGGGACGAGCCCGGCCACGGTCGGACACCGGTGCCGGCGGCCCGGGCCTCAGAGCAGGTCTTCGATGGTGATGGGCAGCTTGAGGACGCGGCGTCCGGTGGCGTGACGGATCGCGTTGGCGATCGCTGCGGCCGCGCCGACCTGTCCGACCTCCCCGACGCCCTTGACGCCGAGGGGGTTGACGATCTTGTCCTCCACCTCGACGAGCTCGATCTCGACCTCGGGGGCGTCGGCGTTGACCGGGAGGAGGTAGTCGCCCAGGCTGGAGGCGACCCACCGGCCACGGGCCGGGTCCATGTAGTTCGCTTCGAGGAGGGCCTGGCCCAGTCCCCAGAGCATCCCGCCCATGAGCTGGCTGCGAGCTGTCTTGGGATTGAGCACCCGGCCGGGGGCGAAGGCGCCGACCATCCGCCGGACCCGGGCGAGCGCGAGGTCGGGGTCGACGGCAACCTCCGCGAACTGGGCGCCGAAGGTCATCATCCCGTAGTTGTCGGTCTGGGGCCCGGGAGACCAGGCGCCGGAGGCTTCGACGTCGGGGAGGAAGTTGCGGTGGAGCAGATCTCCGTAGCTCTCCCCGGTCTCCGGCCGGTCGTGCAGCATCATGCGACCGTCCTGCACGGTCACGGCGCCGGGATCGGCACCGTGCAGCGGTGACTGGGTATCGGCGACGGCCTGGGCCACGAGCTGGTTCCGCAGGTTGGTGGCCGCGGTGTGGACCGCCGCGCTGATCATGCCGGATCCCGAGGATCCGACCGCGGCCGCGATGGTGGGCAGCGTGGTGTCACCGCCCTCGAAGCGGCAGCGCTCCATCGGGATGCCGAGGGCGTCGGCGGCGACTTGGGTCATCACCGTGGCGACCCCGGTGCCGAAGTCGGGCGTGGCGGCCTGCACCACGGCCGTGCCGTCCGAGTAGAGACGGGCGCGGGCGCGCTGCGGGTTGTTCGGCCCGTAGACGGGATAGCCGGCGCTGGCCATGCCGTAGCCGATGAGCAGGTGGCCGTCACGGTGCGAGCGGGGCTCGGGGTTGCGCCGCTCCCAGCCGAAGCGCTCGGCCCCGCGCCGGTAGCACTCCTGAAGACCGCTGCTCGACCAGGGGTTGCCGGTGTTGGGGTCCGTCTCGGTGCAGTTGCGCAGGCGTAGTTCGATGGGATCGATACCCAGTTGGCCGGCGAGGTCGTCCATCGTGCTCTCCAGCGCGAACATGCCAGAAGCCTCGCCGGGGGCCCGCATGAAGGTGGGCGTCATGGTGTTGGCGCGGATCAGCCGGTACACGCCTTCGTAGTTCGGGCAGGCGTAGATCCGGGAGGCGACTCCGAGGGAGGGTTCGGCCCAGTCGTCGAAGTGCGAGGTGGGCGAGAGCTTGTGGTGGCGCAGCGCGGTGATGCGTCCCTCCTTGGTAGCGCCCAAGGTGATGTGCTGCTCCTGCTCCTCACGGTGACCGACCGAGGTGAACATCTGCTCCCGGGTCAAGTTGAGCTTGACCGGGCGCCCGACGTGGCGGGCGGCGAGTGCGGCCAGGGCGGGATGCGCCCAGATCATGGCCTTGCAACCGAAGCTGCCGCCGACGTAATGGGAGATGACGCGGACGTTCGAGGGCGTCAGGCCGAGCAGTGCGGCGACGGTGAGCTGGGTGGCGGCCACACCCTGCGTGGCGTCGTAGAGGGTGAGCCGGTCACCGTCCCAGGCCGCGGTGGTGGCCGAGGGTTCGAGGGGGTTGTGGTTGTTCGCGGCGTAGGTGAAGGTGGCGTCGATGCGCACATCGGCCTGGGCCAGCCCGGCCTCCATGTCGCCGCGCTGGTTCCGGCCCGGGATGAAGCCCGCGAAGATCGCCTCGGGCTCGTAGACCTCCTCGCGTGCCTGGTCCAGCGTCGTGACCGACGGCGTCTCCTCGTAGCCGATGCGGAGCAGCGCGCCCGCGTGCTGCGCCCGCTCCATGGTGTCGGCGACCACGACGGCAACGGGTTGGCCCGTGTAGTGCACGACGTCGTCCTGCAGCGGGAAGAAGGTCTGTCCGGGGGCAGGCATGCCCGCGAGCGAGGGAAGCAGTGGCGGCAGCGTGGCGACCCCGGGCAGGTTCTCATGGGTGAGGATCGCGAGCACGCCCCTGGCTTCCAGCGCCTCGGAGCTGTCGATGTTCGTGATCCGCCCACTGGGCACCCGGGCCCCGACCACGACGGCATAGGCCATGTTGTCGAGGAGGAAGTCCGCCGAGTAGCGCGCACCGCCGGTGACCTTGTGACGGCCGTCGACCCGATTGACGGGCTGTCCGATCGCGACAGGCGTGCTCATGACGGACTCCCCGTGCCGGTGAGGGTCTCCAGGACGCGGATCACGGTCCGCCGGGCCAGCTCGACCTTGAACTCATTGAGCGGCGTGGTGCGGGCCGCGGCGAACTCCTCGCGGGCCGCCCGTTCGAACGTCTCCCGCCGGGCCGGCGCCCCGCGCAGCAGCTCCTCCGTACGGCGGGCCCGCCAGGGCTTGGTGCCCACGCCGCCGAGGGCCAGTCGCACGTCGCCGATGACCCCGTCCGCAGCGGTCACCGCGGCCGCCACGGAGGTCAGGGCGAACTCGTACGACTCGCGGTCACGGACCTTCAGGTACATGGAGCTACGGGCCGTGGCCAGGCCCGGCACCTCGATCCCCACGACCAGCTCGCCGTGTTCGAGCGGGTGCTCCAGATGCGGAGTCGCGTCCGGCAGCAGGAAAAAGTCGTCGATCGGGTAGACCCGACGGCCGCGGGGTCCCTCGGTGTGGATACGGGCGTCCAGCGCCATCAGCGGTACGGCCACGTCCGACGGATGGGTGGCGATGCAGTGATCGCTGACACCGAGGACGGCATGACCGCGGTTGAAGCCGTCCAGGGCGCTGCAACCGCTCCCCGGATCACGCTTGTTGCACGGCGACATCGCGTCGCGGAAGTAGCCGCAGCGCACCCGCTGCATCATGTTGCCCCCCATGCTGGCCATGTGGCGCAGCTGCGCGGAGGCACCCAGGACCAGCGCCTGGGCCACCATGGGAAACCGCTCGCGCACCATGGGGGCATCGGCCACGTCGCTCATGCGCGCCAGCGCGCCGATGTACAGGCCGCCGTCGGGCCGCTCCTCGATCTGGGTGAGGGGCAGATCGTTGATGTCCACGAGCCGGCGCGGCAGCATGACGTTCTGGCGCAGCAGATCCACTTCGGTCGTCCCGCCGGCCAGGAAGTCGCTGGTGGGGTCCGCGGCGACGGTGGCGACGGCGTCGGCGACGGCACCGGCGCGGGAGTAGCTGATGGGCCGCACGGGGATCTCCCTAGGCTTGGTCGCGGACTGCACGAACGGCGGCTCGAATGTTCGGGTACGCAGCGCAACGGCAGATGTTCCCGCTCATCCACTCGCGGATCTCGGCATCGTCGGAAGCGTGGTCCTCCCTGAGCAGAGCCACCGCGGACATGATCTGGCCGGGCGTGCAGAAGCCGCACTGGAAGGCGTCCTGCTCGATGAACGCGCTCTGCATGGCGTCGAGTTCGTCACCCTTCGCCAAGCCCTCGATGGTCGTCACCTCGTGCCCCTCGCAGGCGATCGCCAGCGTCAGACAGGCCAGCACACGGCGCCCGTCGACCCACACCGTGCATGCGCCGCAGGTGCCCTGGTCGCACCCCTTCTTCGCACCCGTCATGTGCAGGCGTTCACGCAGCGCGTCCAGAAGGCTGACCCGCGGCTCGATGTCCATCGCGTGCTCGGCGTCATTGATCGACAGCGTGACCCTCACCGGGCCGGGACCGCGTTCGGGCAGGACGGGGGCCTCGGCAACCCGGGACGGGATATGCGGTGCAGCCACTGGCGGACCTCCTCGGTTTCCCGATTCATCCTGTTTCATTACAAACCGGGCTGCCACTCGGGTGCCCCGTCGGCAGGGACCCGAAGGATCGGTCCGAGAGTCGTCGAGGGGAGGTCATCAGTCGGCCGACGGCCCAGGGATGGTGCCGCACGTTGCTGGGCCGGGCAATGAGTAGGTTCGCCTTATGTCTGCTGAGTTCGTGATGTCGAGTTCTTCGGTAAATGCCGGGATTGGTATTGCGACGCGCTTTCTGGACCTCGCCGGGGTCTTCTCGTGCGCGCTCCTGGGTGGCGCTGTGGCCCGTACGGCCGGCTTGGAGCTGTTCGGGTTCTTGGTGGTCGGCATCGTCTCCGGCCTGGGCGGAGGCATCATGCGGGACGTGCTGCTGCAGCACGGCACCCCGGTCGCCCTGACGGACTACGCCGCGGCGAAGTCCAGCCGGCCCGTCCCGCCAGGCGCGAGCGGGGCGGGCCGTCGACAGCGTCTTCCGTGAGGGTGGAGACACCGACGACGGCCCACAGACGGCCCACGAGGAAGAAAAGACGTCCTGACCTGCGGCTGAATCAGATGTCGCGGAAGATCTCGATCTGTGCGCCCACAGTGTTGAGGCGCTCCGCCAGTTCCTCGTAACCGCGGTTGATCACGTACACGTTGCGCAGTACGGAGGTCCCCTCGGCCGCCATCATCGCGAGCAGCACCACCACGGCGGGTCGCAGCGCAGGCGGGCATATCATCTCGGCCGCGCGCCAGCGGGTCGGGCCCTCCACCAGGACCCGGTGCGGGTCGAGGAGCTGCAGTCGGCCGCCCAGTCGGTTGAGGTCCGTCAGATAGATGGCGCGGTTGTCGTAGACCCAGTCGTGTATGAGGGTCTTGCCGTGCGCCGAGGCGGCGATGGCCGCGAAGAACGGCACGTTGTCGATGTTGAGACCGGGGAACGGCATCGGGTGGATCTTGTCGATCGGAGCTTCCAGCTTGGAGGGCCGGACCGTCAGATCGACCAGCCGGGTACGGCCGTTGTCCGCCGCGTACTCCGCTGTGCGGTCGCAGTCGACGCCCATCTCCTCCAGTACCGCGAGCTCGATCTCCAGGAACTCGATCGGCACCCGGCGGATCGTCAGCTCGGACTCCGTCACCACGGCGGCGGCGAGCAGACTCATCGCCTCGACCGGGTCCTCGGAGGGGGAGTAGTCGACATCCATGTCTATGTTCGCCACGCCGTGCACGGTCAGCGTCGTCGTGCCGATGCCGTCGATCCGTATGCCCAGCGCCTCCAGGAAGAAGCACAGGTCCTGGACCATGTAGTTGGACGACGCGTTACGGATGACGGTCGTGCCGTCGTGACGGGCGGCCGCCAGCAGCGCGTTCTCCGTCACCGTGTCGCCGCGCTCGGTCAGCACGATGGGGCGTTCAGGGGTGACCGAGTGGTCGATCTGGGCGTGGTAGAGGCCCTCGGTCGCCGCTATCTCCAGGCCGAACCGGCGCAGCGCGATCATGTGCGGCTCGATGGTCCGGGTGCCGAGGTCGCAGCCGCCCGCGTACGGCAGCGTGAACTGGTCCATGCGGTGCAGCAGCGGGCCGAGGAACATGATGATGGACCGGGTGCGGCGGGCGGCGTCCGCGTCGATGGCCTCCATGTCGAGCCGGGCCGGCGGGACGATCTCCAGGTCGGTCCCGTCGTTGATCCACCGGGTCCGCACGCCTATGGAGTTGAGGACTTCGAGGAGACGGTAGACCTCCTCGATGCGGGCGACGCGGCGCAGGACCGTACGTCCCTTGTTGAGCAGCGAGCCGCAGAGCAGTGCCACGCAGGCGTTCTTGCTGGTCTTGACGTCGATCGAGCCGGAGAGCCGACGTCCGCCGACCACCCGCAGATGCATCGGTCCGGCATAGCCGAGCGAGACGATCTCACTGTCGAGTGCTTCACCGATGCGGGCAATCATCTCAAGGCTGATGTTCTGATTGCCGCGCTCGATGCGGTTGACGGCGCTCTGGCTGGTGCCGAGCGCTTCGGCGAGTTGGCTCTGCGTCCAGCCCCGGTGCTGACGGGCGTCACGTATGAGCTTGCCGATGCGTGCGAGGTAGTCGTCTGACATGGCGCCAGGTTATCTCAGATATGAGATGAGGGCTCCGTGGGGCTGTGGTGTTCGGGTGACGGATGGGACGACACGGCGACGTGGGGCTGATGCGGGGACTGAGTGATAGGGGCTGCGGGGTGCGGTGACGCGGCGGGAGGCGCCCGACACGCGTGCGCCGCCCCTCCCATCGTCCGCGCGGTGCGGCAGTCAGGCACGCCGGGCGCGTCCATGCGGGTGTTCCGGTGTCCGGGGGCCTTCGTCAAGCGGTGGAGCCTCTGCGCGGCGCGCTGCCATGTACGCGTGCGGGCCGGCGCTCGTGACCGAAGTCGAGACCGCCATCTGGTCGCGGAATTCACCGAAAGCGGTGCGCCTCGCTTTCCGTGTACGGAGAAGCGAGAAACGCCCGTGAACACGCAACGCCACCGACGTAAAGCACTGTCCCGTGTCGGCAACACTGTGATGTCCGGTCGTCCGCCACGTGCAATGCAAGGTCTCACTCCGGAAGAGCGGGCGCCGATCAGTAGCCGACCAGGAGTGATTGAAATTGGAAAAGTCGGAATTCCTTACCGGTGTGAACGCCGCCATCGGTAAAAGTGTGATGAAGAAACTGCCGGAGGTCACCCTGGCCTTCTGGATCATGAAGATCGCCGCGACGACGCTCGGCGAGACGGCCGGCGACCTGTTCGCCCAGACCCTGGGGCTCGGCTACTTCCTCACCACGGTCGCACTGTTCCTGGTCTTCGTCGTCACGCTGGTCGTACAACTGCGGTCCACGCGCTACAACCCCTTCTTCTACTGGACCGTCATCCTGTCCACCAGCATGGCGGGCACCACGACGTCCGACTTCATGAACCGTGACGCCAGCGCCAAGTACCTTTCAGGCGGTTCCGGGTCGCTGGGCTGGGGGCCGCAGGGCCTGGGGCTGGGATACCCCGCGGGGGCCGCGATCCTGGTCACGCTTCTGATCGCCGTCTTCGCCGTCTGGAAATTCACCGGGCTGACGTTCTCCATCCGCGACATCGTCACTTTCCGTGCGGAGGCTCTTTTCTGGTCGGCGATTCTCGTGTCCAACACGCTCGGTACTTCCATGGGCGATTTCCTGTCCGACAGTTCGGGACTCGGCTACGCGGGTGGCGCACTGCTCGTCACCGGGCTGCTCGCGGGACTCGTCGCACTCATGTGGGTGCCTGTCGTGCCGAACGTCCTGCTGTTCTGGATCGCGTTCGTGCTCACTCGCCCCCTCGGCGCCACCGTCGGCGACTTCCTCACCAAGCCTGCCGCCAAGGGGGGCCTCGACCTCGGCACGGCGGGCTCGTCGGTCGCGCTCCTCGCGCTTCTCGTCGGCCTCGTGGGCTATGCCCAGGTGCGGGAGCGGAGGGGCGCCGTGCCGCGCAGCGAGGTCCTGGCCGAGAATTCCTGAGTGTCATAGGGGCGGGCGTGGGTGACGGGGGAGGTTCCGGTCGCTCCGGCATCGACATACGAAGGCCGAGCGGCCGGGCCTGCGGGGGAGGCGCCGCGATGGCATGAGACGGACGGTGCTGCACAGGCAGCCGGGCATGACCCTTCGGCGGCGATGTACTAGAGTTATCTCGACATCGAGATATCTGCCGAAGGCGCACCGCAGCTGCCGACGGTAAGGGTTACCTAACTAAGCCTTACCTTAGCGGATGGTCGAGAAGCCGTAGGCGGCACCACGCGGCGCCCGCCGTAATGAGGCGCGCCGCGGTGGTACGCGCACATTGATGAAGGAGACTGTCGTGTCGGCGAACAGCTTCGACGCCCGCAGCACGCTGCGCGTGGGCGACGAGTCGTACGAGATCTTCAGGCTGGACAAGGTCGAGGGCTCCGCGCGCCTCCCTTACAGCCTGAAGGTGCTGCTGGAGAACCTGCTCCGCACCGAGGACGGCGCGAACATCACCGCCGACCACATCCGGGCGCTGGGTGGCTGGGACTCCCAGGCCCAGCCCAGCCAGGAGATCCAGTTCACGCCGGCCCGCGTGATCATGCAGGACTTCACGGGCGTTCCGTGTGTCGTGGACCTCGCCACCATGCGTGAGGCCGTGAAGGAGCTCGGCGGCGACCCGGCGAAGATCAACCCCCTCGCGCCGGCCGAGCTGGTCATCGACCACTCCGTCATCGCGGACAAGTTCGGCACCAACGACGCGTTCGCGCAGAACGTCGAGCTGGAGTACGGCCGCAACAAGGAGCGCTACCAGTTCCTGCGCTGGGGCCAGACCGCCTTCGACGAGTTCAAGGTCGTCCCCCCGGGCACCGGCATCGTCCACCAGGTCAACATCGAGCACCTGGCCCGTACGGTCATGGTCCGTAACGGCCAGGCGTACCCCGACACCCTCGTCGGCACCGACTCGCACACCACCATGGTCAACGGCCTCGGCGTGCTGGGCTGGGGCGTCGGTGGCATCGAGGCCGAGGCCGCGATGCTCGGCCAGCCGGTCTCCATGCTCATCCCGCGCGTCGTCGGCTTCAAGCTGACCGGCGAGCTGAAGCCCGGTACCACCGCCACCGACCTCGTGCTGACCATCACGGAGATGCTCCGCAAGCACGGCGTCGTCGGCAAGTTCGTCGAGTTCTACGGTGAGGGCGTCGCCGCCACCTCCCTCGCGAACCGCGCCACCATCGGCAACATGTCGCCGGAGTTCGGCTCCACCGCCGCGATCTTCCCGATCGACGACGAAACGCTGAAGTACCTGCGTCTGACCGGCCGCGACGAGCAGCAGGTCGCGCTCGTCGAGGCGTACGCCAAGGAGCAGGGCCTCTGGCTGGACCCGGCCGCCGAGCCGGACTTCTCCGAGAAGCTGGAGCTCGACCTCTCCACGGTCGTCCCCTCCATCGCCGGCCCGAAGCGTCCGCAGGACCGCATCGTCCTGGCCGACGCCAAGGAGCAGTTCGCTCAGGACGTCCGCAACTACGTCTCCGAGGACGAGGAGTCGGGCAAGGAGTCCTTCCCGGCTTCCGACGCCCCGGCCTCCGCCAACGGTGTGCCGTCGCGTCCGACCACGGTCACGGCCCCCGACGGGACGACGTACGAGATCGACCACGGCGCCGTCACCGTCGCCGCGATCACCTCCTGCACCAACACCTCGAACCCGTACGTCATGGTCGCCGCGGCGCTCGTGGCCAAGAAGGCGGTCGAGAAGGGCCTGACCCGCAAGCCGTGGGTCAAGACCACCCTCGCCCCGGGCTCCAAGGTCGTCACCGACTACTTCGACAAGGCGGGCCTGACCCCGTACCTCGACAAGGTCGGCTTCAACCTCGTCGGCTACGGCTGCACCACCTGCATCGGCAACTCCGGCCCGCTGCCGGAGGAGGTCTCCAAGGCGGTCAACGAGCACGACCTGGCCGTGACCTCGGTGCTCTCCGGCAACCGTAACTTCGAGGGCCGGATCAACCCCGACGTCAAGATGAACTACCTGGCGTCCCCGCCGCTGGTCGTCGCGTACGCCATCGCCGGTTCGATGAAGGTCGACATCACCAAGGACGCCCTGGGCATCGACCAGGACGGCAAGCCGGTCTACCTCGCGGACATCTGGCCCTCCGAGGCCGAGGTCAACGACGTCGTCGCCAACTCCATCGGCGAGGACATGTTCAACAAGTCCTACCAGGACGTCTTCGCAGGTGACGCCCAGTGGCAGGCGCTGCCGATCCCGACCGGCAACACCTTCGAGTGGGACCCGCAGTCCACCTACGTGCGGAAGCCCCCGTACTTCGAGGGCATGACGATGGAGACGACCCCGGTCGCCGACATCACCGGCGCGCGTGTGCTCGCCAAGCTGGGCGACTCGGTCACCACCGACCACATCTCCCCGGCCGGTGCGATCAAGTTCGACACCCCGGCCGGCAAGTACCTGACGGAGCACGGCGTCGAGCGCCGCGACTTCAACTCGTACGGCTCGCGCCGCGGCAACCACGAGGTCATGATTCGCGGCACCTTCGCGAACATCCGCCTGCGCAACCAGATCGCCCCGGGCACCGAGGGTGGCTTCACCCGCGACTTCACCCAGGCCGACGCGCCGGTGTCGTTCATCTACGACGCCTCGCAGAACTACCAGGCCGCCGGCACCCCGCTGGTCATCCTGGCGGGCAAGGAGTACGGCTCCGGCTCGTCCCGCGACTGGGCCGCCAAGGGCACCGCGCTCCTCGGCGTCAAGGCCGTCATCGCCGAGTCGTACGAGCGCATCCACCGCTCGAACCTCATCGGCATGGGCGTCCTCCCGCTCCAGTTCCCGGAGGGCGCGACCGCCGAGGCCCTCGGACTCACCGGCGAGGAGACCTTCTCCTTCACCGGCGTGACCGAGCTGAACAACGGCACGACGCCTCGCACGGTGAAGGTCTCCACCGACACCGGCGTGGAGTTCGACGCGGTCGTCCGCATCGACACCCCCGGTGAGGCGGACTACTACCGCAACGGCGGCATCATGCAGTACGTGCTCCGCAGCCTGATCCGCAAGTAGGCAGTCCAGTACGTCGCGAAGGGCCGCACCCCCGCCGGGGGTGCGGCCCTTCGGCGTGTCAGCGGTGACCGGAGGCTCGGGGCAGGGCTCAGGAGTTGGCGCGGATCAGGTCCAGCAGCCCCGGAAAGCGTTTGTCCAGGTCATCCTTGCGCAGGGTCGCCGCGCGGCTGTTGCCCCGGTTCACCTGCCGCACCAGACCCGCTTCGCGCAGGATCCTGAAATGGTGCGTGGTGGTCGATTTGGAGACCGGCAGGTTGAAGGACGCACAGGTACGGGCCGTGCCCTCCGGTTCGTGGAGCAGGGCCACGACGACCCCCCACCGCAGGGGATCGGAGATCGCGTTCAGGACCGTGCGCAGGTCCATTTCCTCCGGTTCCGGATGACCTTCCTCGTCTGGCATCGCTGCTCTCCTTTCCTGAACTCGTCCGTGAATGGTTCCCATCCTAGGTACGGGTTGCTTCCAACCTCAGGGATGTGCGAACTTAAGGTACGACGAAAACCGTACCTGGTCGACAACGGCCGGGCCGAGCCTGGAGTTTGTCCTATGAGTACGCAGACCGCGTCGTCCGCCGCACCAGCCGCACCGGCGGCGGAGGAGAAGCCCGGCCGCACCCTCACCCTGATCGCTGTACTGCTTGCCGTGTTCGTCGTCCCCATGTCGATCTCCGGGACCGCCGTCGCGCTGCCCGACATCGGCGCCTCCACGCACGCCGAGCTCGCCCCGCTCCAATGGGTGGTCAACGCCTTCAACGTGGCCTTCGCCTGCTTCACGCTCGTCTGGGGCTCGGTCGCCGACATCATCGGGCGGGTCAAGGCATTCGCCGCGGGCGCAGCGATCTACGCCGCCGCCTCGCTCGCCAGCGCGTTCGCCACCGACGTGCTGTGGCTGGACGCCGCCCGCGCCCTCGCCGGAATCGGTGGCGCGGCCATCTTCTCCTGCGGCGCCGCGATCGTCTCCACCATCTTCGAAGGGCCCGCCCGGGCCAAGGCGTTCGCGTACTTCGGCACCGTCGCGGGCGTCGGTGTGGCCCTCGGCCCGTCCCTGTCCGGCGCGCTCGTCCAGACCCTCGGCTGGCGCTGGGTGTTCGCCGTGCACGCCATCGCCCTCGTGGTCGTGCTGATCGCCGTGCCCGCCATCTCCAAGGTGATGCCGGTCACCGGCTCCACCGGGGCCCGTATCGACTTCGCGGGCAGCGCCCTCTTCGTCGTCGCCATGGTGCTGCTGACCACCGCCATCGTGCAGGGCTCGCAGTGGGGCTGGGGCAGTGCCGGTGTCGTCGCCCTGTTCGCCGGCGCGATCTTCGTCCTGGCCGTCTTCGCGTTCGTCGAGAACCGGCGCGAGCACCCCATGCTCGACCTCAGCGTGCTGCGCAACCGCCGGTTCGTCGGCCTCTGCCTGGTCCCCGTCGCCGGCTCCATCGGCTTCGTCACCATGCTGACCTACCTGCCCAGCTACCTCACCGCCGTCACCGGACGCGACACCGGGGCCGCGGGTCTGATCATGGTCCTGCTCACCGCGCCCGTTCTGGTCTGCCCGATGCTCGCCGCCAAGCTCGTCACCCGCGGCGTGTCCGCCCTCACCCTGATCTACGTCAGCCTCGCCTGCCTGATCGTCGGCGACGTCGCCCTGACCCTCTTCTCCCCGGACATCGCCATCGCCGTCGTGGCCCTGCCGATGATCGTCACCGGCGCCGGCATGGGGCTGGCCGCCGGGCTCGTCGACGGCCAGGCTCTCGAACAGGTCGACCCGGCCAAGGCCGGGATGGCCGCGGGCTTCCTCAACACCCTGCGGCTCGGCAGCGAGGCCATTGCCGTCGCGGTGTACGGCTCGGCGCTCGCCACCGTCCTCGGCTCGAACATCACCGACGGCATCGGCACGCACGCCGGAGCCGGTCACGCCGCCCAGGTGGCAAGCCAGGCGGCAGGCGGCGATCTCGCCCGCGCCGCCGCGGTGTCCGGCGCCACCGACCGGCAGGGGTTCCTCGACTTCCTGACCCAGGCCTACGACTCCGCCTTCCACACCGTGCTCTGGGGGCTCGCGGTGGCCTGCCTCGTCCTGTGCGCCGTCGTCTTCGCTCTGCTGCGCGGCGGCGGCCACCGGCAACAGCAGGCCGCGTGACCGGCCCCACCCCCTGAACGGCCCGGCACCCGCGAGCCCCCGCACGGGTGCCGGGTTTCGCGCGTACGTACGTCCCGCCACCTCACCCGAGGACCGTGTCCCATGACCGAGCAGCATCGCCCCGAGGAACGAACCGACCGCGACATCCCGGTCCTGATCGCCGGAGGAGGGCCGGTAGGCATGCTCCTCGCGGCCGAACTCGCCCGCTACGGCGTACAGGTGACCGTCCTGGAGGCGAACCACGCCATCGTCGACCAGCCCAAGGCCGGCACACTGCATGCCCGCACCGTCCAACAGCTGGCCCGCCGGGGCCACTTGGGCACCCGCACCGCGCACCCCGATCAGCTGGCACGGCCCGTCGCGGACCACTTCCACTTCGCCGGCATGTCCGGACTGACCATCTCCGCGCCCGGTACCGAGGCAGGCCCCATCGTCGGCCGTTCCCAGGCCGACCTGGAGCGGGACTTCGAGGCCGACGCCCGCGAACACGGCGCCACCGTGCTGCGCGGCCACCGCGTCATCGATGTCCGCCAGGGCCCCGAAACCGTCGAGGTCACCGCTGAAGGTCCGCACGGGATACGGGAGTTCACCGCCGGCTATCTCGTCGGGGCCGACGGTGCGCGCAGCACCGTGCGCCGACGGGCCGGCTTCCGTGCCACGACGCACCCCGCGACCGTCTCCGCCCTGCTCGGTCTCGTGCGCCTCACCGAACCTGCCGCTGTGCCGCCGGGCTGGAACCGCACGCCGCGCGGCTGGACCGTCGCGGGCGTCAATCCGTACGGATACAGCCGGTTCATCACCATCGATTTCCGCGGACCGAACCCCGACCGGCACACCGAACTCACCCTCGACGAGCTGCGCCGCGAGGGCTCCCGCATCCTCGGTCACGATGTCCCGATGGCCGACCCGCTGTTCTTCTCCCGGTTCAGTGACTACGCCCGACTGGTCAGCGACTACCGCGAGGGCCGCGTCCTCCTGGCCGGTGACGCCGCGCACGTGCATTTCCCCGTCGGCGGGCAGGGACTCAACCTCGGTCTCCAGGATGCCGTCAACCTCGCCTGGAAGCTGGCCCATGTGCTCGCCGGCACCGCGGGAAAGGACCTGCTCGACACCTACGACGCAGAACGGCGCCCCGCCGGGCAGCGGGTCATCGACAACACCCGTGCGCAGCTCGCCCTGATGCGGCCCGACCTCGGACTCGACCCGCTGCGCGATCTGTTCACCGAACTGCTCGGGCTGGAGCAGGTCAACCAGCACCTCGGCTCGATGATCAGCGCTCAGGACACCGTCTGTCCGCCACGCACCGGTGGCGGATCGGGCTGGGAGGGGCAGTTCCTGCCGAACCTGCCGCTGACGGTGGCCGACGGCACGACCACCGATGTCACCGGACTCCTTACCGAGGGCCGCCCGCTGCTCCTCCTGATCGCCGACACCGCCGCCCCGCACGCCGAACAGGCCGCCGGCTGGGCCCATGCGGTCCGTACGGTCACCGCCGCCCCGCCCCGGCCGCTGCCCTGGGACGCCGTACTCCTGCGCCCCGACGGATACATCGCATGGGCGTCGGACGGCGGAGCGCTCGACGGGACGCTGCGGCAGTGGTTCGGCGAACCGCGCTGACGCACGCCGCAGGGGCAGGCCCGGAATTCCGTGCCCGCCCCTGCGCCTTTCGCCCGCTACCAGCGGACCGGCAACGATGTCGGCCGCCGCAGCACCGTGCCGTGGTCCCACGGGACCTCGGCCGGGTCGGTGTCCAGCGTCAGCCCGGGGAACTCCCGAGCCAACCGTGTCAGTACGCTCACGATCTCCATCCGGGCCAGCGCGGCCCCCATGCAGTGGTGCATTCCGTAGCCGAACTGGAGGTGCCGCTTGCCCGGCTCCCGGTCCGGTTCGACGGTCAGCGGGTCGGTGAAGATCTCCGGGTCCCGGTTGGCCGCGAAGGCGTCCGGATAGACCACCTCACCGGCCAGGATCGTGCCCTCGGTGATCTCCACGTCCCGTCCGGCGATCCGCGGGAAGGCGGAGATCGTGCCGAGCGGGATCACTCGGATCAGCTCCTCGGCCAGGCGCGGCGCGATCTCCGGCTCGGCGGCGAGGCGCTGCCACAGAGCGGGCGCCGACAGCAGGACGTACAGCGACTTGGTGAGGACCGAGACGATGTTCTGGTCGGCGCCGAGCAGTGAACCGAAGAAGATCCCGGTCAACTCAGCGTCACTCAGCTGCGGTTCGGCCCGGTCGCGTTGTGCCCGGAAGCGGTCGATGAGACCGCCGGTCACGACCGGTCGTACGCCCTTCACCAGCTCGTCGACGTATCCGTACACCCGGTAGAAGTGCTGGACCAGATCCGGTACGTCGTCGTGCGAAGCGATCTGAACGATCCGGGACGACGGGCGGAAGTAGTCGATGTCCTCCACCGGTATGCCGAGGAAGTCGCAATTCACGGTCACCGGCACCCGGTCGATCAGGTCCCGGAACAGATCGGGTGCGTCGGACGACCGCAGACGGGCGACAGCCTCGCCGAGCACCCGGTCGAGCACCGGGCGCAGCCGCTCGGTCGCTGTGGAGCTGTAGTCGGCCGAGACGAACCCACGGATGCGGGCATGGTGCGGCGCGTCGAGATTGAGCAGTAGTTCCTTCGGCATCGTCGTGGGCAGGAAGCTCGGGCCGTCGTCCACATTCGTCGCGGTACGCCCGAAGCTCGGGTCGGTGAGGACCTTGAGTACGTCGGCGTACCGGGTCAGGTGCAAGGCCCGGTGACCGCTGGGAAGTTCGATCAGGGGGACACCGCCGGCACTGCGTTCCTCGAGCGGGGTGAAGGGCGGCGTCGGATCGAGCCCGGGGATGTCGGCGACGGTGACGGTCGCGGACGCGGTGGGGATGGTCATGCGTGCTCCGTGAAGTGCATCGAAAGTGTGGGGGATGCGGGTCAGACGAGTGCCGGCAGGCCGGTGAGACCCGCCAGATCCCGTGTCGCCTGGGCGTTGTTGCGGAAGTGCACGGCCCGCCAGCCGGTACGCCGGGCGGACTCGCAGTTCACCGCGAGGTCGTCGATCAGCACACAGTCGGCCGCCAATAGCCCCGCTTCCTTCTCCGCGCGGCGGAAGATCTCCGGATCGGGCTTGCGCACACCGACCCTGCAGGAGTCGACGATGCAGTCGACCTCGCCGACGGGCTCGACGACGGCCCGCCAGTACGGCTCCCACTCGACGACATTGTTGGAGAGGATGCCGATGCGGTAGCCGTGGTCCTTGGCGTGCAGGGCGGTCGCGACCATGACGGAGTTGGCGCGCACCCCCTCGAACCACTGCTCGCCGAAGCGGTCGAAGCGGGCTCGCGAGAGATCGATGCCGGGGTCGGCCGTCTCCAGCGCGGCGGCCAGGGCCCGGCCCCATTCGGGTTCGGACAGCATGGCCAGCTCGATGGGAGCCAGCGGATCGTCCACGCCCAGTCCGGCCGCGACGGTACCGATGGCGGTCTTGAGCCGGCGGGGCGTGATGCCCGTACGGGCGTGGTAGTGGTCGAAGAGGTCGTCGAGCGGTGGCGAGAGCACTCCGCCGAAGTCGAACCAGATCATGGGCAGGGACACTGCTGTCTCCTCGGTGTGCGGTCGGGTGCGGGACTGGGCGTTTCCAGGAAAGGTCCTAGGCGACAGCAGTGGAGAAACGATTCAGCAGAGCGTCCGGAATGGGGCTGGTCCGGGTGAGGTGGACGCGCGCACGCGCGATCGTCCCGGTCTCCTGCTGCATGGTGATCTCGAACGCCACGGTGTCGGCGGCGGGCGGCTCGACAACCCGGGCCAGGCAGTCGGTCGGCAGCTCGAACTCGCCGAAGCGCGTGAAGTCCGTTTCTACCCGGGTGAGCAGCAGGCTCCGCGGCGAGAGTCCGAACAGCTCGTGCGCCGCGTGTACGGCGGTCTGCCGGTACGCCTCGAAGATGAGGGCACCCGGGATGTGGTCCAGCGGGTGGTCGAACAGCGCCGGGTTGGCCTGGTCCACGATCACGTGCGCCCGCAGCTCGCAGTCGTTCACCACGGCTTCGGACAGGACGACGTTCTGCGGCGTCGAACGCCCCACGGTGACCGGGGTGATCCGGCGCCCGGTGTGGTGCGAGCGGACCGGGGAGAGGGCGAGTGCGGCGCGCCCCTTCTCGCGCAGGCGCTGCCAGGCGGCCGGCGGCATCCACTGCGTGACGGTACGCATGGTCGCGGCCTCGCGCCCGTCGATCGTCAGCACCAGGTCGAGGCTGGAGCCGGTCACCACGGACTCGCGGTGCTTCAGGGCGGCCTGCGTGGCGTGGATCTCCACGCGGCCGGGCAGTCCGCCGATCCGCAGCGCCTGCGGGTCCGTGACGGCCATGTCGCCGTTGTTGAAGCTGAACTTGCTGTCGATCGGCGCGTCGAGGAAGTGATGGGCGACGTAGATGGACGCCTGGCGGAACACCTCGACCAGCAGCAGTGGGTCGTAGCTCGCAGGGGCCGTGATGTGGTCGCTGTAATAGCTGTGCACGCGCGGGAGCTGAGCGGCTATCAGGTACTCGCCGTCGGAGAGGCGGGCCGAGTCGGTGAGGAACACCTCGCAGATCGCGGCCCGGTGGACCAGGGACCGGGCCACGGTCCGGGTGTAGGAGAGTTCGGTGTTCAGGGTTGCGGGCATGACGATTTTCCCCCTTATTGCGGTACGTACCTCGTCAAGAGGTACGGCCAGAACCGTACCTTCTGCTGAAGGGGGTTGACCGTGGCGTAGGACACTTTGGTCGTGATCAGCTCGTTAAGTTCTGATGACGAGTAAGACCGGAGATCCGCCCCGGGCGTTCCGGTGTGCCCCTGAGGCTCTGTATTTCAGCAGGTCACGGTAGTGGTCCCCACTTCACGGTGGTGCCTTGCGGGCCGTCCGTCGCCAGCCGCCGACGCGGCTGAGTGCCCTGGGTGCCTGCCGTGCACAGCCGAGTTGGCCGGGCCGGACGCAGGCTCGGGCCGAACGGCGGCCCACTTCACGCCACTTCGACCGCAAGGGGACGTTTCCGGTTGCTGCCGCCGGCCGTGCGGGACGCGACGGCGCGAGCCGGGGTGATGAAGCCGCTGAGTGGCCTCACCGGCCGGTGAACGGGCCGCCGCCGACGACCGGACCGTCTCCGCAGGGCGAGATGAAGTAGAAGCCGTGCAGGGGGGTTTGTCCCGTACTCCCCTCCGCTCGCTGCCAGTTGAACCGGATGGTGTCGGCGTGGTCGGGGCGGGAGCCGGGCCGATGCCGATGCCGTTACCGATGCCGTTGAGGACGAGCCGCCGGGACGAGCCGCCCGACGCGTCCTGTGCCACCACGGCGAACAGTGCGCCCAGGCCGAGTGGCCGGAGCGGTTCGCCGGGGGGCGGTGACCACCGTCCGGGCCACTCCACCGGTCGCGGCGCGGGCGACGATGCGGCCGGACGGTCCACACGGATCGGGCCGAGGACCAGTCCGGCCTTCAGGGCGTCGAAGCCGACTGCGCTGCGCCGGGACAGAAAACACGCCCGGGTGCGGATCCGTCGGATCCGCACCCGGGCGTGGCGGGGCAGGGGGCCAGGAGGCCAGGGCTCGCCCGCGGACGGACCCTGGCCCCCGGCGGGCTCAGCGGACGCCGAGCAGGTGTTCCATGGCGAGCTGGTCGAGGGCTTCGAAGGCCATCGAGCGTTCGGCGGCGGCCGTGACGTCGAACTCCTCGAACGCGGTGGTGTCGGCGAGGAGGCTCTTGAGGCCGTCCTCGGCGGTGGGCTGTGCGAGTTCGTGGAGGCGGGAGGCGGTCAGTGCTTCCTGGACGGCCGGGTCGGCGCGGAACGCGAGGGCGCGCTCCTTGAGGATCAGGTAGTTGCGCATGCAGTTCTTCGCGGACTCCCAGACGCCGTCGATGCCGTCGGTGCGTACCGGCTTGAAGTCGAAGTGGCGCGGGCCCTCGTAGTCGGAGGTCTCCAGGAGGTCGACGAGCCAGAACGCCTGGCGCAGGTCGCCGGCGCCGAAGCGGAAGTCCTGGTCGTACTTGATGCCGGACTGGCCGTTGAGGTCGATGTGGTAGAGCTTACCGGCCCACAGGGCCTGCGCGATGCCGTGCGGGAAGTTCAGCCCGGCCATCTGCTCGTGGCCGACCTCGGGGTTCACGCCGTACAGTTCGGGGCGCTCCAGGCGCTCGATGAACGCGAGGGCGTGGCCGACGGTGGGCAGGAGGATGTCGCCGCGGGGCTCGTTCGGCTTCGGCTCGATCGC
>NZ_JBIAKK010000010.1:100417-304091 GCF_042872425.1 Streptomyces sp. NPDC005262 | reverse complement strand
CAGGCGCCCTGGAGCACGCCTCCGAGCACCCCATCGCCCAAGCCATCACCACCGGCGCCCGCGAACGAACCGGCGCGGCACCCCCCGTCCCCGAGAGCTTCACCAACGTCCCGGGGCTCGGGGTGCGCGGCACCGTCGAAGGCCGTCAGGTCCTCGTCGGCCGCCCGAAGCTGCTCACCGACGCCGGAATCGGCGTCCCCGAGACGCTGTCCGCCGCCCTCGTGGACTCGGCGGCCCGGGGCCGTACGGCCATCGCCGTCGCCTGGGACGGTGAGGCGCGCGGCGTCCTCGACGTCGCCGACGCGATCAAGGACTCCAGCGCGGCGGCAGTGGCCGACCTGCGCGCTCTCGGCCTGCGGCCGGTACTGCTGACCGGTGACAACCGGGCCGTGGCGGACAGCGTGGCCCGTACCGTCTCGATCGACGAGGTCTACGCCGAGGTGCTGCCCGA
Source organism: Streptomyces sp. NPDC005262 (assembly GCF_042872425.1). NCBI lineage: Bacteria > Bacillati > Actinomycetota > Actinomycetes > Kitasatosporales > Streptomycetaceae > Streptomyces > Streptomyces sp. NPDC005262. The sequence goes on along the minus strand of NZ_JBIAKK010000010.1, from coordinate 303,640 downwards.
GGACAAGGTGAAGGTCATCGAGCGGCTGCAGGCCGAGGGGCGCTCGGTCGCGATGGTCGGCGACGGCGTCAACGACGCCGCCGCGCTCGCCACGGCGGATCTCGGGCTGGCGATGGGTACCGGCACGGACGCCGCGATCGAGGCGAGCGACCTCACCCTCGTTCGTGGAGATCTGAAGGTGGCTGCCGATGCCATCCGGCTCTCGCGGCGGACCCTGGCCACCATCAAGGGCAACCTCTTCTGGGCCTTCGGCTACAACGTCCTCGCCCTACCCCTTGCGGCATTTGGCCTGCTCAACCCTATGATTGCCGGAGCGGCGATGGCGTTCTCATCTGTCTTCGTCGTGACGAACAGCCTGCGGCTGCGCTCCTTCACATGATTTCCACAAAGAGATTTAGATCACATCGGTTTTGGGGTAACCATTCAGCAGGTTCGAGAGTCTTAGAGTGCGATGCCAAGGATGTCTTGGGGGACGTCCAGCGAAGCGTCTTGGGGGACGCTTCAGGCAAGCGTTGGCCGGGGCACGTGCACCGGGGAGCTTTGAGCGGCCCTCCCGTGCGTACGTACCCCGGCGGACCGCCATCAGGAACAGCGGTACAGCGCAGCGGTACGAGGAACACCCAGGAGCTTCGGCTCCCAGAGACGCCCGGCCGGATCCCGTGGGGGGAATCCGCTCCGGGATATGGGAAGCGCCTCGCTGTCGACCCGTGGGGGGATCGATGGCGGGGCGCTTCTCGCCTTCTGTACGGATACCCGCCGGACCGGGGCAGGGCTTGCGGGCCCGAGTCCGGGCAAAGCAAATCGCCCCGGACACCGCGCTCTGTGCGAAGCGCGGTACGCGGGGCGAAGGCAGCCGGCCACCGAGGCCGGGGTGGTGCTGGGGGCTACGAAGTTCAGCGACCCTCGACCGGGACGAAGTCGCGCAGGACCTCACCGGTGTAGATCTGGCGCGGGCGGCCGATGCGGGAACCCGGCTCCTTGATCATCTCGTGCCACTGGGCGATCCAGCCGGGGAGCCGGCCGAGCGCGAAGAGCACGGTGAACATCTCGGTCGGGAAGCCCATGGCCCGGTAGATCAGACCGGTGTAGAAGTCCACGTTCGGGTAGAGGTTGCGCGAGACGAAGTACTCGTCGGAGAGCGCGTGCTCCTCCAGCTTGAGCGCGATGTCGAGCAGCTCGTCGGACTTGCCGAGCGCCGACAGCACATCGTGGGCCGCGGCCTTGATGATCTTGGCCCGCGGGTCGAAGGACTTGTAGACGCGGTGGCCGAAGCCCATCAGCCGGACGCCGTCCTCCTTGTTCTTCACCTTGCGGATGAAGGAGTCGACATCGCCGCCGTTGGCCTGGATGCCCTCGAGCATCTCCAGCACCGACTGGTTGGCGCCACCGTGCAGCGGGCCCCACAGCGCCGAGATACCGGCGGAGATCGAGGCGAACATGTTCGCCTGCGAGGAGCCGACCAGGCGCACGGTGGAGGTCGAGCAGTTCTGCTCGTGGTCCGCGTGCAGGATGAGCAGCTTGTCGAGCGCGGAGACGACGACCGGGTCCAGCTCGTACTCCTGGGCAGGGACCGAGAAGGTCATGCGCAGGAAGTTCTCGACGTACCCGAGGTCGTTACGCGGGTAGACGAAGGGGTGCCCGATCGACTTCTTGTACGCGTACGCGGCGATCGTCGGCAGCTTGGCCAGCAGACGGATCGTCGAGAGGTGACGCTGCTCCTCGTCGAACGGGTTGTGGCTGTCCTGGTAGAACGTGGACAGGGCGCTGACGACCGAGGACAGCATGGCCATCGGGTGGGCGTCGCGCGGGAAGCCGTCGAAGAACCGCTTGACGTCCTCGTGCAGCAGCGTGTGCTGGGTGATCTCGTTCTTGAAGGTCGACAGCTCGTCGACCTTCGGAAGCTCACCGTTGATCAGCGTGTACGCGACCTCGAGGAACGACGAGTGCTCGGCGAGCTGCTCGATGGGATAGCCGCGGTACCGCAGGATGCCCTGCTCACCGTCGAGATAGGTGATGGCCGATTTATATGCGGCGGTGTTGCCGTATCCGCTGTCCAGCGTCACCAGGCCGGTATTTGCACGGAGCTTCCCGATGTCGAAGCCCTTGTCGCCGACGGTGCTGTCGATCACCGGGTAGGTGTACTCGTCATCGCCGTACCGCAGTACTACAGAGTTGTCGCTCACGTCATCCCTCACCGACGTAGTGCCTCTTCTTCGAGGTTCCCTGACTGTCTCCACCCTCCCCCATTTGGCTCAGGAGAGTGCACTCGGGGTCGTCCATTGGACCTACTCACGGCACTGAGTGCCGCGAACTTACTCATCCTGCCCCCTTGACTCCGGTTCCGGAAGGCCTCCGTGATGTTTCCCACCGATTTGATCGATCATTTTTTCGGGGGATCCTGCGGGGGACCCTCCGCGCAGCCGGTAATCCAGCGCCGTACAGCGTCTGCCTGCGGAAACTGTCCGGACCGCCTGGCCGATCGCCTGCCGTGAGCCGACCAGCACGACGAGCTTCTTGGCCCTCGTCACGGCCGTGTACAGCAGGTTTCGCTGGAGCATCATCCAGGCGCTCTTGGTGACGGGGACGACGACGGCCGGGTACTCGCTGCCCTGGGAGCGGTGAATGGTCATCGCATACGCGTGGGCCAGCTCGTCCAACTCGTCGAAGTCGTACGGAATCTCCTCGTCCTCGTCCGTCAGGACCGTCAGTTTCTGCTCGTCCAGGTCGAGCGAGGTGACGACGCCGACCGTGCCGTTGAAGACGCCGTTCTCCCCTTTGTCGTAATTGTTGCGGATTTGGGTCACCTTGTCGCCGACACGGAAGACCCGGCCGCCGAACCGCTTCTCGGGCAGGTCGGGGCGGCCCGGGGTGATGACCTGTTGCAGCAGGCCGTTGAGGTGGCCGGCACCGGCCGGGCCGCGGTGCATGGGGGCAAGGACCTGCACGTCACGCCTGGGGTCGAGGCCGAATCTGGCGGGGATACGGCGGGCCGCGACGTCCACCGCGAGCACGCCCGCCTCCTCCGTCTCGTCCTCGACGAAGAGGAAGAAGTCGTCGAGGCCCTGGGTGAGGGGCGGCACTCCGGAGTTGATCCGGTGCGCGTTGGTGACGACGCCGGACTTCTGGGCCTGGCGGAAGATCGTCGTCAGCCGGACCGCCGGGACCGGGCCGCCGTCGGCGAGCAGGTCGCGCAGCACCTCCCCCGCGCCGACCGACGGCAACTGGTCGACGTCCCCGACGAGCAGCAGATGGGCACCGGGTGCCACGGCCTTCAGGAGCTTGTTGGCCAGCAGCAGATCGAGCATCGACGCCTCGTCGACGACGACCAGATCGGCGTCCAGTGGACGGTCCCGGTCATAAGCCGCGTCCCCACCCGGCTTGAGCTCCAGCAGCCGGTGAACGGTGGACGCCTCGGCCCCGGTCAGCTCGGACAGCCGCTTCGCCGCCCGCCCGGTGGGCGCGGCCAGAACGACCTTTGCGCGCTTGGCACGGGCCAGCTCGACGATGGAGCGGACGGTGAACGACTTCCCGCAGCCGGGTCCGCCGGTCAGCACGGCCACCTTCCGGCTGAGTGCCAGCCGGACGGCGGCCTCCTGCTCGGGGGCGAGCGTCGCCCCGGTACGGCCCGCCAGCCACGTCAGTGCCTTGCCCCAGTCCACGTCCTGGAAGGCGGGCATCCGGTCCTCGGGGGTCCGCAGCAGCCGCTGCACCTGGGCGGCGAGGGCGACCTCGGCACGATGGAACGGCACGAGGTAGACGGCGGTGATCGGCTCGCCGCCCTCGGGCGACGGCACCTTCTCCCGTACAACACCCTCCGGATCCTCGGCCAGTTCGGCGAGGCACTCGATGACCAGCCCCGTATCGACCTGGAGGAGCTTGACCGCGTCGGCTATCGACCGCTCCTCCGGGAGGAAACAGTGGCCCTGGTCGGTGGATTGCGACAGCGCGTACTGCAGACCGGCCTTGACCCGCTCCGGGCTGTCGTGCGGGATACCGACCGCCTGCGCGATCTTGTCGGCGGTGAGGAAGCCGATGCCCCAGACGTCGGCGGCCAGCCGGTAGGGCTGGTTCTTGACGACGGAGATCGACGCGTCCTCGTACTTCTTGTAGATACGGACGGCGATGGACGTCGAGACACCGACACCCTGGAGGAAGACCATGACCTCCTTGATCGCCTTCTGTTCCTCCCAGGCGGCGGCGATCATCTTCGTCCGCTTCGGCCCGAGCCCGGGGACCTCGACGAGTCGCTTCGGCTGCTGCTCGATGATGTCGAGCGTGTCGACGCCGAAGTGCGTGGTGATCCGGTCGGCCATCACCGGGCCGATGCCCTTGATCAGTCCGGAGCCGAGATAGCGGCGGATCCCCTGGATCGTGGCGGGCAGCACGGTCGTGTAGTTCTCCACCGTGAACTGCTTGCCGTACTGGGAGTGCGAACCCCAGCGCCCCTCCATCCGCAGCGACTCCCCGACCTGCGCGCCGAGCAGCGAGCCGACCACCGTGAGGAGGTCACCACCGCCCCGACCCGTGTCGACGCGGGCGACCGTGTACCCGTTCTCCTCGTTGGCGTAGGTGATCCGCTCCAGGACCCCTTCGAGGACGGCCATGTTGGACATGAGCCGACGGTATCGGGCGCCACCGACACTCCACACGCGCAGTCACCGACTTCGGTCCCCTCCCCGCGCCGCCAGTCGCGCGCCCCTGCGTCCCCCCGCGGGCTCCCCGGCCGCCCCGAATGGGTAGACCGGCCTTTGTTACACCCTGTTTCCATTCATTACGCGAGGCAAATGGCGGGCTTTTTTTGTGCGATGCGGGAGCAATATCCCCATGTCCATTTTGGGATGATTTGACGCTTCTGTCGTGTGATGTGAGCGATATGGCCTACATCACTATGAGGTGACTTAGTAGGACAAGCAACCCGTTTGATGACCTGTTTGCGGCAACTTCGTCCCCTGTTGTCCGTTCCGTGTACGTATCTCGATAGTAAATATGGTCATTGACCGGAAGTTTGAACTCGCTTAAAAATTCTTGGCATACCCACGGGAGAGGTAATTCCGATGCAGATCTCCGCGATGTCCAAGATGTTCGCTCGCATGACCCAGATCAAGAAGATCTCGCTGGGCATGGTCACCGCCGGTACCGCGATCGCGGCCTGCACCGTCGCCGGTGCTCCGACCGCCTCGGCCGCCACCCCCGCCCAGTCCACCGGCAGCGTCAGTGCCTGGATCAACCAGTCGCTGGAGATCATGCACGCCAAGGGCATTCCGGGCACCTACAACGGCATCTACCGCAACCTGATGCGCGAGTCGAGTGGCAACCCGAACGCCATCAACAACTGGGACTCCAACGCCGCCAAGGGCATACCGTCCAAGGGCCTGCTCCAGGTCATCGACCCGACCTTCAAGACCTACCACGTAGCCGGCACCTCGTGGAACATCTACGATCCGGTCGCCAACATCACCGCCGCCTGCAACTACGCGGCCCACCGCTACGGCTCGATCGACAACGTCAACTCGGCCTACTGATCAGCGGGCGCCGAAGCCGCTCCACGAAGGCCGGCGAACCGGCTCGGTCCAGGCCGGCCGGTTGCGGAAGGCGAGCGAAACAGGCCCGGTAAGGCGAATGGGGCCCGGTCCAAGACCGGGCCCCTCTCGCTTTCCCCCACCCTCATCAGGGCTTCCCGATCCCCCCGGATCCCTCCCGGAAGCGCCCGACGCAAGATACGACCCGGCAGCCCACCGAAGGGTTGCACGCCTTTGCGATCTCTTTACCCGTCGGCCTCGCACCCGCTCTCAGCAGGCGTGCTCGACGTACCGGGCCGCGACCTCCGCGAGAACTTCGGCGCCGTCCCGCGCCCACAGGCCCTCGTTGAAGATCTCCACTTCGATCGGGCCGGTGAAGCCGGTGGCCTCGACGAGCTCGCGAAATGCGCGGAAGTCGACGCATCCGTCACCGAGTTGGCCCCGCCCGACCAGTACGCCCGCCGGGAGCGGGGTGATCCAGTCCGCCAGCTGGAACGAGTGGATACGGCCGCCCGCACCGGCCCGGGCGATCTGCGCGGCCGCCTGGTCGTCCCACCAGATGTGGTACGTGTCTACGACCACGCCGACCTGCTCCGCCGGGAAGCGCTCGGCGATGTCCAGGGCCTGGGACAGGGTGGAAACGACGCAACGGTCCGAGGCGAACATCGGGTGCAGCGGTTCGATCGCCAGGCGGACGCCTTGCTCCTGCGCGTACGGGCCCAGCTCGGCGAGCGCTTCCGCGATGCGTTCACGGGCGCCGTGCAGGTCGCGGCTGCCCGCCGGAAGGCCACCGGAGACCAGGACCAGGGTGTCGGTGGACAGGGCCGCCGCCTCGTCGATCGCGGCGCGGTTGTCGTCCAGGGCGCGGGCCCGTTCGGCCGGGTCGAGTGCGGTGAAGAAGCCGCCCCGGCAGAGGCTGGTGACGGAGATCCCGGCATCGGCGAGGAGTTGGGCGGTGCGCTCGACTCCGTACTCCTGGACAGGGGCCCGCCACAGGCCGACCTGGTCGATGCCCGCCTTGACGCAGCCCTCGGTGAGCTCGGGCAGCGACCACTGCTTGATGGTCTCCTGGTTGATGCTCAGACGCGACAGGTCCGTCATCGGACACCTCCGTTGACCGTGAGCAGGGCGCGCATCCGGGATTCGGCCAGCTCCGGGTCGGGGAACAGGCCCAGCCGGTCGGCGAGTTCGTACGCCTTCGCCAGGTGCCGCAGCGAGCGGGCCGACTGGAGGCCGCCGACCATCGTGAAGTGGTCCTGGTGGCCGGCCAGCCAGGCGAGGAGGACCACGCCCGTCTTGTAGAAGCGGGTGGGTGTTTGGAAGAGGTGCCGGGACAGCTCGACCGTCGGGTCGAGGAGTTCGCGGAAGCCCTGGACGTCCCCGGTGTCCAGGACGCGCACCGCGTGGGCGGCCAGCGGACCGAGCGGGTCGAAGATCCCGAGCAGCGCGTGACTGAAGCCGCGGTCGTCGCCCGCGATCAGCTCGGGGTAGTTGAAGTCGTCGCCGGTGTAGCAGCGGACCCCGCCGGGAAGGCGGCGGCGTACGTCGATCTCGCGCTCCGCGTCGAGGAGCGAGATCTTGATGCCGTCGACCTTGTCCGGGTGTTCCGCGATGACCTTCAGGAACGTGTCGGTGGCCGCGTCGAGGTCCGTCGAACCCCAGTAGCCCTCCAGAGCCGGGTCGAACATCGGGCCCAGCCAGTGCAGGACGACCGGCTCCGAGGCCTGGCGCAGCAGATGTGCGTACGTCTCCAGGTAGTCCTCGGGGCCGTTCGCCGCGGCGGCGAGGGCGCGGGACGCCATCAGGATGGCCTGGGCGCCGCTCTCCTCGACCAGGGTGAGCTGTTCCTCGTACGCGGCCTTCACCTCGGCGAGCGTGGCCGGGCCGGCGGGAAGCTGGTCGGTGCCGACGCCGCAGGCGATCCGGCCGCCGACCGCCTTCGCCTCGGCGGCGGAGCGGCGGATCAGTTCGGCCGCGCCCGCCCAGTCCAGGCCCATGCCTCGCTGTGCGGTGTCCATGGCTTCGGCGACGCCGAGGCCGTGGGACCAGAGGTGGCGACGGAAGGCGAGGGTGGCGTCCCAGTCGACGGCAGCCGGGCCGTCCGGGCTGACGTCGGCGTACGGGTCGGCGACGACATGCGCGGCGGAGAAGACCGTACGGGAGGCGAGCGGTGACCCGCCCGGGGCGAGGCCGAGCGGGGTGGTGCGGGGTTCGTACGGGCCCTGCGGGAGGTGGATCGTCACAGGGTCAGCTCCGGTACGTCGAGACGCCGGCCCTCGGCGGAGGACTTGAGCCCGAGCTCGGCGAGCTGCACGCCGCGGGCGCCGGCCATCAGGTCCCAGGCGTACGGCTCGTCGAGCGCGATGTGGCGCAGGAAGAGCTCCCACTGGGCCTTGAAGCCGTTGTCGAAGACGGCGTTGTCGGGGACTTCCTGCCACTGATCGCGGAACGGCTCGGTGACCGGGAGGTCGGGGTTCCAGACCGGCTTGGGGGTGGCCGAGCGGTGCTGGACGCGGCAGTTACGGAGCCCGGCGACGGCGGAGCCGTGCGTTCCGTCGACCTGGAACTCGACGAGCTCGTCGCGGTTGACGCGCACGGCCCAGGAGGAGTTGATCTGGGCGACGGCGCCGCTCGCCAGCTGGAAGATGCCGTAGGCGGCGTCGTCGGCGGTGGCGGCGTACGGCTTTCCCCGCTCGTCCCAGCGCTGCGGGATGTGCGTCTGGACGTGTGCCTGGACGGTCTTGACCTGGCCGAACAGCTCGTGGAGTACGTACTCCCAGTGCGGGAACATGTCGACGACGATGCCGCCGCCGTCCTCGGCCCGGTAGTTCCAGGACGGGCGCTGGGCCTCCTGCCAGTCGCCTTCGAAGACCCAGTAGCCGAACTCGCCGCGGACGGAGAGGATCTCGCCGAAGAAGCCGCCGTCGATGAGGCGCTTCAGCTTCAGCAGACCCGGCAGGAAGATCTTGTCCTGGACGACACCGTGCTTTATCCCGGCGTCGCGGGCGAGGCGGGCCAGCTCCAGGGCGCCCTCGACGTCCGTGGCGGTGGGCTTCTCGGTGTAGATGTGCTTGCCCGCCGCGATCGCCTTCTTGATGGCTTCGACGCGGGCCGAGGTGACCTGGGCGTCGAAGTAGATGTCGATCGACTCGTCCGCGAGGACCGCGTCGAGGTCGGTCGACCACTCGGTCAGACCGTGCTGAGCGGCGAGTTCCTCCAGCGCGTGCGCGCGGCGGCCGACGAGGACGGGTTCGGGCCACAACACCTCGCCGTCGCCGAGGTCGAGGCCGCCCTGCTCGCGGATCGCGAGGATCGAGCGCACCAGGTGCTGCCGGTATCCCATGCGCCCCGTGACGCCGTTCATGGCGATGCGCACTGTCCTGCGTGTCACGAAGTTCCTCCATACAGCCGTAGCAAGCGCTTTCTATGCGGTATGACGCTAGCCTGCCGACAGCGGCCCGGACAAGAGGGCCCGGTCCAAAACCCTCGGAGGAAGCGATGACAGTCACCCTGGCGGATGTGGCGGCTCGCGCCCGGGTGTCGCCCGCCACCGTGTCCCGCGTGCTCAACGGCAACTACCCGGTCGCGGCATCCACCCGGGAGCGGGTGCTGCGCGCGGTGGACGACCTCGACTACGTACTGAACGGACCGGCCAGTTCGCTCGCCGCCGCCACGTCCGACCTGGTCGGCATCCTGGTCAACGACATCGCCGACCCGTTCTTCGGAATCATGGCGGGGGCGGCGCAGACCGAGATCGGCGGGCCGGGCGACGGCTCGGGGCGGGCCGGGGGCGAGAAGCTCGCCGTCGTCTGCAACACCGGCGGCTCCCCCGAACGCGAACTCACCTACCTCACCCTGCTCCAGCGCCAGCGCGCCGCAGCCGTCATCCTCACCGGCGGCGCCGTGGAGGACCCGGCGCACCAGGCCGCGATGAACGCGAAGCTGGCGAAACTCGCGGACGCGGGGACCCGGGTGGTGCTGTGCGGACGGCCCCCGTTGCCGGAGGGCGAGGCGGTCGTGGCGGCGCTCGCCTTCGACAACCGGGGCGGTGGCCGGCGCCTCACCGGGCATCTGCTCTCACTCGGTCACCGGCGGATCGGGTATGTCGCGGGCCCCCTGGAGCGGACGACGACCCGTCACCGGCTGGAGGGCCACCGGGAGGCGATGCAGGATGCCGGGCTGGGCGGCGACGAGGACCGCCTCACCGTGCACGGCCCGTACGACCGCCGGTCCGGTTACGACGCGACCCTCGAACTCCTGCGCCGCGAACCGGAGGTCACGGCGATCGTCGCCGCCAACGACACGGTGGCCCTGGGCGCGAGCGCGGCGATCCGGGACCGCGGCTTCCGTATCCCCGCGGACATCTCCGTGGCCGGCTTCGACGACCTGCCGTTCTCGGTGGACGCGGTCCCCGCTCTGACGACCGTACGACTGCCGCTGTTCGAGGCGGGGGCACGGGCGGGCCGGCTGGCGATGGGCAAGGAGACCCCGCCGCCGGGGGGCATCGCGACGATCGCCGCGGAGCTGATGGTCCGGGGATCGACGGCACCGCCGCGGAAGTGACCCGGCCGGGTTCCGCCGCCGGGTCGGGGGTACTCGTAGTGCGTGCCGTGGGCCGATGATGTGCGGGCCACTGTCCGGTCCGTACGGCGCAGGGGCACGTACCGACGGAAGGACAACGCTCGTGAAGCTCGCTTTCTCGACCCTCGGAGTGCCGGGGATGCCGGTCGCCGACGTCATCCGGCTCGCCGTCGGGCACGGCTATCAGGGGGTGGAACTGCGCGCCCACCCCGAGGAGCCGGTGCACCCGGGGCTCTCGTCGGCCGAACGCGCCGATGTGGCCGATGAGTTCAAGCGGGGCGGCGTCGAGATCCTGACCGTCGCCGGGTACGTCCGGGTCGCTGCCGAGGGGGACGACCAGCCGGTGCTGGACGAGCTCGCCGGCCTGCTGGAGCTGGCACGGGATCTCGGCGCTTCGAATGTCCGGGTCTTCCCCGGGGGTGGCGGGCTGGACCCTGACACGGCCGACGCGAACGCCGCCCGTCGGCTGGGCGCCGCCGCTCCGTACGCCGCCGATCTGGGCGTACGGATCCTCCTGGAGACCCATGACTCGCACCGGGCCGGGGCCGCCGTGGCCCGTGTCGTGGGCACGGTCGGGCACCGGCAGGTCGGCGCGCTGTGGGACGTCATGCACACCTGGCTGGCCGGCGAGGAGCCGGTCGCGAGCCATGCTGTTCTCGCCCCGCACCTGGGATACGTACAGGTGAAGGACATCGCGTCGGCGGACGACCTCACTCCGCTGCCCCTCGGCGCCGGGGTGCTGCCGCTCCGGGCATGCCTGGACACCCTGGACCCGGACGGCTGGGTCTGCTGGGAGTACGAGAAGCGCTGGCACCCGGGCGCGGCCGACCTGCCCGGGCTGCTGAGCGCGGGACGCGACCATCTGCTGCGGCTGGGCGCGCCGAAGGAGTAGGTGCCCGGGTTCAGGCACCCGCCGGCTGCGGTTCCGCGGTCTCCGTCACCGCGGGACGCGGCCGGCGCGTCCCCGCCAGGGATGTCAGCGCCACCCCGCCCACCAGCAGTGCCGCCGCGCACCACCGCAGGGGGCTCACCGACTCGTCGAGCAGCAGCGCCGCCGACGACATCCCGAAGACCGGGACGAGCAGGGTGAACGGCGCCACGGACGACGCAGGGTGGTGACGCAGCAGGAAGCCCCACGCCCCGAAGCCGAAGACCGTCGTGATCCAGGCGACGTACACGATGATGCCGACGCCGCTCCAGTCCAGCGCGGCGAGCGCGTCGGCGTCGCGGTCCCAGCCTTCGAAGAGGAGGGAGAGGCCGAGCAGCGGCAGTACGGGCACGGTCGAGACCCACACCATGAAGTTGAGGGAGTCCGGCGGGGCGGCCTTGCGGGTCAGGACGTTGGACACGCCCCAGCAGGCCGCCGCCGCGATCACCAGGACGAAGGCGAGCACGGGGCCGCTCGCGCCCTCGTCGACCGCCGCCACCCCGATGCCGGCGAGCGCCACCGCCATCCCCAGCACCCTGACCCTGCCCGGTCGTTCACCGAGTGCCAGCGCCGCGAACAGGGCCGTGAACACCGCCTGGACCTGAAGCACCAGGGAGGAGAGCCCGGCGGGCATCCCCCGGTCCATGCCGATGAAGAGCAGCCCGAACTTCGCAACTCCGAGGACGAGTCCGACGCCGACGATCCACTTCCAGGCGACCTTGGGGCGCCCGACGAAGAACACCGCGGGCAGGGCGGCGACCAGGAAGCGCAGGGCGGAGAAGAGCAGCGGCGGGAAGTGGCCGAGGCCGACCTCGATGACGACGAAGTTGACACCCCAGACGGCAGCCACCACGGCGGCCAGGGCTATGTGAAGGGGACGCATGGACCGAGCATCACCTGCCCGGACCATGTAGCACCAGCTCGGATTTCTTCATGGTGGAATTGAGCATCGCTAACGAATCGGCAAGGTCCGGGAGGTTCCGGTGCTCGATCTGTCCCGACTGCGCGCCCTGTACGCCATCTCCGTCCACGGCTCCGTCGCGGGCGCCGCGGCAGCTCTCGGCTACACCCCGTCGGCGGTCTCCCAGCAGATCACCAAGCTGGAGCGGGAGACCCGCACCACACTCCTGGAACGGCGCGGTCGCGGTGTCGCGCTCACCGAGGAGGCACTCCATCTCGCCGCCACCGCACAGCAGTTGCTGGCGATCGTGGAGCGGGCCGAGACGACGCTGGAGGAGCGTCGGGGGCTGCCCACCGGGCGGCTGTCGATCGGTGCCTTCGCCTCCGCGGCACGCGGTCTGCTGCCCGGTGTGCTGACCGAGCTGGAGCAGGACCACCCGGCCCTGGACGTCCGGCTGACCGAGGTCGATCCGCATCTGTCCGTCGATCTGGTGGCCAAGGGCGTGATCGACCTGGCGGTCGCGCACGACTGGGACATCGCCCCGCTGCCTGCGCCGGAGGGCGTGACGCAGGCGGTGATCGGCGACGACCGGTGCGATCTGCTGGTGCCCGAGGGTCACCGGCTGGCCGGGCGGGACGCGGTGCGGCGCGAGGAGCTGGCGAAGGAGCGGTGGATCTGCCAGCCGCCGGGAACGGTCTGCCACGACTGGCTCGTACGGACACTGCGGGCGGCGGGTTACGAGCCGGACATCCGGCACCAGGCGGAGGAGAACCACACCCAGTTGGCGCTGCTCGCCGCCGGCCTCGGCGTCGCCATGATCCCGCGGCTGGGCCGCGGACCGCTGCCGGCCGGGGTGGTCGCGGTACGGCTCGATCCCGTGCCGGTGCGGAGGCTGTACGCGGTGTGGCGTACGGAGGCGGCTCGGCGTCCGGCGATCACGGCGGCGGTGACGGCCCTTCAGGGGCGGGGAGCGAGGGTGGGGCCGATGTAGGGACGGGAGCCCGTGCGGGGGGGTACAGGGGAAAGGGGCGCAAGCAAACCGGGTCTGCGGGCTGCGCCCGCGTCCGTCCTCGTTCGCCGGATGGGCTCAGTTTGGGCTGCCCCCTTGACCGGTAGTTACTTTCTGGATATCCGTGACCATTGGAAGTTTCTTTCACCACCCCCTCGTCACCGAGAACGGCCGAAGGAGCTCACGTGCACCACCGCACCTCCAGACGGACCCTCCTCACCGCCACCGCCGCGACCGTCGCAGCTGCCGCGACCGGCGCGGTCTCCGCCCCCGGAGCCGCCGCCTCAGCTTCCTCCTCCGCCACCAAGCGCCTCGAGCAGCTCATCTCCCGGATGAGCCTGGAGGAGAAGGTCGGCCAGCTCTTCGTGATGCGGGTGTACGGGCACTCCGCCACCGAACCCGACCAGGCCGACATCGACGCCAACCTGGCCGAGATCGGGGTCCGTACCGCCGCCGAGTTGATCGCCAAGTATCACGTCGGCGGCATCATCTACTTCGCCTGGGCGCACAACACCCGTGACCCGCACCAGATCGCCGACCTCTCCAACGGCATCCAGCGCGCCGGTCTCGCCGGCCCCACTCCCCTGCCGCTGCTCATCTCCACCGACCAGGAGCACGGCATCGTCTGCCGCGTCGGTGAGCCCGCCACGCTGATGCCGGGCGCGATGGCGCTGGGTGCGGGCGGTTCGTCCTCCGACGCCCGCCGGGCCGGGAAGATCGCGGGCACCGAGCTGGCCGCGATCGGCATCAACCAGAACTACGCCCCGGACGCCGATGTCAACGTCAACCCGGCCAACCCGGTCATCGGCGTGCGCTCCTTCGGCGCCGATCCGCAGGCCGTGGCCGCGATGGTCGCCGCCCAGGTGAAGGGGTATCAGGTCGCCGGGATCGCCTCGACGGCCAAGCACTTCCCCGGCCACGGCGACACGAACACCGACAGCCACACCGGCCTGCCGTACATCCACCACACCCGCGAGCAGTGGGCCGAGCTGGACTCCCCGCCGTTCCGGGCGGCGATCGCCGCCGGCATCGACGCGATCATGACCGCGCACATCGTCGTCCCCGCTCTCGACCCGGCCGAGGACCCGGCCACCCTGTCCCGGCCGATCCTCACCGGCATCCTGCGCGAGGAGCTCGGTTACGACGGTGTCGTGGTCACGGACTCGCTCGGCATGGAGGGCGTGCGGACGAAGTACGGCGACGAACGCGTGCCCGTCCTCGCCCTGCAGGCGGGCGTGGACCAGCTGCTGAACCCGCCGAACCTCGATGTCTCCTGGAACACGCTCCTCGCGGCCGTGAAGAGCGGCGAGATCAGTGAGGCCCGGCTCGACGAATCGATCCTGCGCATCCTGCGGCTGAAGGTGAAGCTGGGGCTGTTCGACGACCCGTTCGTCACCCACCGGGGCGTGGACCGTGCCGTCGGCACCCGGGCGCACCTCGCCGCCGCCGACCGGATCGCCGAGCACACCACCACCCTGCTCACCAACGACGGTGCGGTGCTGCCGCTGTCCCGCCGCTCCCACAGGAACCTGCTGGTGGTCGGCGCCGATCCGGCCTCCCCCTCCGGCACCACCGGGCCGCCGACCACCACGCTCGCCACCGCCTTCGGCGAACTGGGTTACTCGGCGACCGCCCTGTCCACCGGCACCGCACCCACCCAGGCGAAGATCGCCGAGGCGGTGGCCGCGGCGCAGGGCAAGGACGCGGTGATCGTGGGGACCTACAACGTCTCGGCGACCAGCTCGCAGCGCACCCTGGTCGGCGCCCTCGTGGCGACCGGCGTCCCGGTGATCACGCTCGCGATCCGTAACCCGTACGACATCGCCCAGCTGCCCGCGCACGCGGCGAGCCTGGCCGCCTACTCCTGGACGGACGTCGAACTGCGGGCGGCCGCGCGGGTGATCGCGGGCCGCGCCGAACCGCAGGGCAGGCTGCCGGTACCGGTGCAGCGGGCGAGCGACCCGACGCAGGTGCTGTACCCGATCGGCTACGGGCTGACGTACTGACCGGAAGGACTCGCGCGTACCGGGTCCGAACCGCACGGTTCGGACCCGGTACGCATCACGCCGTGCCGGCCCGTTACGGCCGCAGCGTGGGGCCCTGCCTGCGCTCGCTCGTCACGTCCTTCTTGTCGAGGCGCTTGTCGTACGGAGCGAGCGGCTTCGCCTTCGCCGGGTCCGACTGCACGGCGGCCGGGGCGACGCCCGCCCAGCGCAGAATGGCCGCGGTGGCGTTCGCCTTCTCATCGGCGGCGAGACCGGCCACATTGGAGCCGTGGTTGCCGCCCGCCACCGTGTAGACGTAGCTGTCACGGGCGCCCGCACCGAGGCGGAAGCGCTCCGCGCCCCACGGGTCGTTCTCCCCGTACACGTACAGCATGTGGTGGGCGTGGTGCTTCACCCAGCTGTCGACGTCACGCATCACCGACGGCTGGAACTTCATCGGGATGGAGCGCGGCACGAAGTTGCGCGGCGGCTGGTACCCGTACCGGCTGAGGTTGCCGAGCCACGGCTGCTCGATGTCCGGCGAGCCGAGCTGGGTGCCCGCCTGGTAGTAGTACGGCGTGTACGTGTTCAGGCCCTGGTCCACGTAGGCGGAGAAGCCGGAGATGCGGTCGACCGAGTCCCAGATCGCCTGGTCGGGTGCGGTCTTGGCATCGGCGGGGATGGAATCGCAGTCGGCGAGCAGGCTGTACTGCCAGAACGCCCAGACGTAGTCCATGACGACGGCTTCGTACGCCTTGTCGAGCGAGCCGACGGTGTTGAAGGTGTAGCCGTTGCCGTCGGCGTACTCCTTGTACTTCTTCTCCAGCGGCTCGCGGCGTATCAGGGCCTCGCGCTGCACACCGTTCAGCCGGTCGCGGCACTCCTCGGTGCCGACGTTCCGGAAGAACCGGTCGTACGCCGAGTCCTCCTTGTTGACCACGTCGTTCGGCGCGACGTACGCGACGACGCCGTCCATGTCCTTGGGGTAGAAGCGCTCGAAGTACGTGGCGGTCATGCCGCCCTTCGAGCCACCGGTGGTCAGCCAGTTCTTGGAATAGATCTGCTTCAGCGCGGTGAAGACGCGGTGCTGGTCGCTGGCGGCCTGCCAGATGTCGAGCTTCGACCAGTCGGCGGGTGCCGGGCGGGACGGGGTGAAGAAGCGGTACTCCAGCGAGACCTGGTTGCCGTCGATGATCCGGGTCGGCTCGGAGCGGCTGGGGTTCGTGGAGACGTTGTAGCCGCTGGTGTAGAAGACCGTCGGGCGGGACGTGTCCTTGTGCAGCAGGGTGATCCGCTGCTGGAACGTGCCCTTCGACGGGTGCCGGTGGTCGATCGGCTGGGTGTAGTTGAGGACGAAGTAGCGGTAGCCCTCGTACGGCTTCTCCTCGATCAGACTCATCCCCGGGATGGCCAGGATGCGGTCCTTGATGTCCGTGCTCGTACCGCTGTCGCTGCCCGCAGCGGCCTGGGCGGAATCCAACGCGGCCGGTTCAGCGGCGGTGGCCGCACCGACCGAGGTACCCGTCGCGGTCACGGTGCCTATGAGCACCGCCAGCGACAGAAGACCTCTGAGCGCCTTGCGCATACACCCTCCCCTTGATTCACGACATTCGTCGTGAACCTAGCGGGGGCAACACCCGCACCGCCAGACCCTGTTGTCCCGGCGTCAGGCGGGCGGCGTCAGCAGAGGATCCAGCCCGTGGAACGCGATGTCCCGGAGATCGAGCCCGTGGCCCGTATGCACCGGTGCAGCGCGGACACCGTCACCGGGCCTGCCCGCGTGGTGTATCTGCCGCTGTCGCCGACCGGCCGGGCACCTCGTGCCTGCAGCTGGACGGACATCTGGCGGCGCTTGCCCGGCTTGTCGGCGACGGTGACCGCGCAGGCGTAGGCGCGGCTCCTGTAGACGCGTAGCTCGCCGGTCGCGAACTTCACCGTCTTCGCGGGCCGTCCGCCGCACGCCGACACCGCGTCGGCGCTGCTCGCTCCGGGACTGCCGAGCACCAGCCCGGCGGCGCTCACCAGCGCCAGGACGAGCAGCTGCACCAGCGCCTGCCGGCCCCCGCCGATCCCCCTTGCCGCCCTTCCGATTCCTCTGGTGCCCAGCAGACCCTTCACCCCAGCCAACCCGCCCATCTCATCAGCTCCATCGAACACTCTCGCCAAACGTGCCACATAGACGTACATGCGTACGACGCGAGAGGCCATCCGGAGGTTGCACCCGTCGAGCTACGCATCCGACGCAACCGAATCGACACAACTCATGTCCAACAGGACAGAGCGACACAAATGGAAGGAACTGCCGTGATCCAACTCCGCAACATGCCAGGCCGTCACACCGCAGGCCGCACCCTTCTCCTCACCGTTCTGCTCGCCGCCGCGGCCGTGGTTCCGGCCGCCGCAGCAACGCCGCAGGCCCCCGCGGCCCCGGCGACGGCACGCAGCACCGCCGCGGCCCCGGCCTACCAGCAGGTCGCCCACTTCTACGGCGCCTACATCGACGCCGCCGGCACCGCGGGCGGCGGCACGCTCACGGCCGCGCTCCGGGCGTTCTACCTCACGCCCGCGCTCCGCTCCCAGCTGCACACCTGGGAAACGCGCAACCATGCGGACGGTGTCCTCCGCGCGCAGAACACCCCGCTCGCCTTCAAGGTCACCTCGGGCGACAGCGGCGCCGGTCACACCTGGTCGAAGGTGCGGCTCACCTGGAGCGGCGGCAAGCACCCCACGTACACGTATCTGACGGTTCAGTCGGACCTGCGGACCGGCAGGATCTCCGGCATCCGCTGAGACCCTCTCGGATCAGACCCCCGCGGGCTCGTCCTCCCCGATGAAGGTGCGCCACAGCACGGCGTAGTGCCCTTCCTCGGCGAGGAGTTCGTCATGCGTGCCGTCCTCGACGACCCGGCCGTGGTCCATCACCACCACCCGGTCGGCGCGGGCGGCCGTGGTCAGCCGGTGAGCGACGACGAGGGTGGTGCGGCGGCCGGTGAGCCGGTCGGTCGCCTGGTTGACCAGGGCCTCGCTGGCGAGGTCCAGGGAGGCGGTCGCCTCGTCGAGCAGCAGGACGTCCGGGTCGACCAGTTCGGCGCGGGCGAGTGCGATCAGCTGGCGCTGGCCGGCCGAGAGGTTACGGCCCCGCTCGGCGACCTCGTGCAGATAGCCGCCGTTCAGCGTGGCGATCATGTCGTGGGCACCGACCGCCCGGGCCGCGGCCTCCACCTGCGCGTCGGTGGCGTCCGGCCGCCCGTAGGCGATGGCGTCGCGGACCGTACCCTCGAAGAGGTAGGCCTCCTGCGGTACGACGCCGAGCCGGTGCCGGTACGCGGTGAGGTCGAGGTGGCGCAGATCGGTGCCGTCCGCCGTGACCCGGCCGCCCGTCGGGTCGTAGAACCGGGCGACGAGCTTGACGAGGGTGGACTTCCCGGCGCCGGTCTCGCCGACGAACGCGACGGTCTGGCCGGCCGGGATCCGCAGGTCGATGCCGGTGAGGGCCTCTTCCTTCTCGTCGTCGGCGCCGTACGCGAAGGAGACGTCCTCGAACGCGATCTCGCCGCGCAGCGACAGGACGTCCAGCGGCTCCACGGAGTCGGCGGTGGAGGTCGGCTCCCGGAGGAGTTCCTGGATGCGGCCGAGCGAGACGGTGGCCTGCTGGTAGCCGTCGAACACCTGGGAGAGCTGCTGCACGGGCGCGAAGAACAGGTCGATGTAGAGCAGATACGCGACGAGCGCACCGGTGGTGAGTGTGCCGTTGTCGACCCGGCCCGCACCCACGATCAGTACGGCGGCCGCGGCCACCGACGACAGCAGCTGCACGAACGGGAAGTAGACCGAGATCAGCCACTGGCCGCGCACCCGGGCCTCACGGTAGTGGTCGCTGCGGCCGGCGAACCGCTCGGCGCCGTCCCGCTCGCGGCGGAACGCCTGCACGATCCGGAGCCCGGAGACGGACTCCTGGAGGTCGGCGTTGACGACGCTGATCCGCTCACGCGCCAGCTCGTACGCCTTGACGCTCTTGCGGCGGAAGAAGAACGTACCGATGACCAGCACCGGAAGCGTCGTGAAAACGACCAGTGCGAGCTCGACGTCGAGGACGAGCAGCGCGACCATGATGCCGAAGAACGTGACGACGGAGACGAAGGCCGTGACCAGTCCGGTCTGCAGGAACGTGGACAGCGCGTCGACGTCCGTCGTCATCCGGGTCATGATGCGGCCGGTCAGCTCGCGCTCGTAGTAGTCGAGGCCGAGCCGCTGGAGCTGCGCGAAGATCTTCAGCCGCAGCGAGTAGAGCACCCGCTCGCCGGTGCGGCCCGTCATCCGGGTCTCGCCGATCTGCGCCGCCCACTGCGCCAGCACGACGAGCAGGGCGATCCCGGAGGCTGCCCAGACCGCGCCGAACGCCATCTGCGTGACGCCCTGGTCGATGCCGTGCCGGATCAGCACGGGCAGGAGCAGGCTCATGCCGGCGTCGACGGCGACGAGCGCGAGGCTCACCAGCAGCGGCAGGCCGAAGCCGTGCAGCAGCCTGCGCAGCCCGTACGACTCCTCGGCGCGCACGGCGCGCGCCTCGTCGATGTCCGGGATGTCGGTGGCCGGGGGCAGCGCCTCGACCTGGGCGAGCAGCTCGGGGGTGGCGGGCATGCCGGCGGCGCCGGTGTCGCGGGGCTCCTCCTTGCGGACCCACAGACCGGGGCTGATGCCGCGCTCGGCGTCGAAGTCGGCTTCCAGCTCCTCCGGGAGCGCCCGGTCGTCCTCGACGGCCGTGTCGGCCAGGACGGGTTGGTGGCCCGGGGAGGTGCCGCCCAGCTCGTCCGGGTCGGTGAGCAGACGCCGGTAGAGCGGGGAGCGGCGCTCCAGCTCCTCGTGGGTACCGATGTCGGCGAGCCGGCCCTCCTCCAGGACGGCGATCCGGTC
Organism: Streptomyces sp. NPDC005262; assembly: GCF_042872425.1. Lineage (NCBI taxonomy): Bacteria > Bacillati > Actinomycetota > Actinomycetes > Kitasatosporales > Streptomycetaceae > Streptomyces > Streptomyces sp. NPDC005262. The sequence goes on along the minus strand of NZ_JBIAKK010000010.1, from coordinate 283,803 downwards.
GGCGAGGCCGAGGGTGGAGCGGCGGTGGGCGATCAGCAGCGTCGTGCGGCCCGCCATCACCTGCGCCAGGGCCTCGTGGATCTCGTGCTCGACGCGGGCGTCCACGGCGGAGGTGGCGTCGTCGAGGAGAAGCAGCCGGGGGTCGGTGAGGATGGCGCGGGCCAGCGCGACGCGCTGGCGCTGGCCGCCGGAGAGGGTCAGGCCGTGCTCGCCGACCTTGGTGTCGTAGCCGAGGGGCAGATCGGCGATGAAACGGTCCGCCTGGGCGGCGCGGGCGGCCTGCTCGATCTGCTCCTGAGTGGCGTCCGGGTGCCCGTACGCGATGTTGGCGCGGACCGTGTCGGAGAAGAGGAAACTGTCCTCCGGTACGAGGCCGATGGCGGCCCGCAGCGAGTCCTGGGTGAGCTCGCGGACGTCGTGGCCGCCGACCAGGACGGCGCCGTGCGACACGTCGTAGAAGCGGGGCAGCAGCAGGGAGACGGTCGACTTCCCGCTGCCGGAGGCACCGACGACAGCGACGGTCTCACCGGGCTCGATGGTCAGCGAGAACCCGTCGAGGACCAGCCGCTCGGGGGCTCCGCTTCCCATGCCTGTGTCTCGAGCGTACCCGAACCGCACGTCGTCGAACTCGACGCGCGCGGGGGCGTCCGCCGGGAGCACCACCGTGCCGTCCTTCATGGTGGGCTCGGTGTCGATCAGTTCGAGTACGCGTTCCACACCGGCGCGGGCCTGCTGCCCGACGGTGAGCACCATGGCGAGCATCCGGACCGGTCCGACCAGCTGGGCGAGGTAGGTGGAGAACGCCACGAACGTGCCCAGGGTGATCTCGCCCCGGGTGGCGAGCCAGCCGCCGAGCGCCAGCATCGCGACCTGGCCGAGCGCGGGGACGGCCTGGAGGGCGGGGGTGTACCTGGCGTTCAGCCGGATGGTGCGCAGCCGCCCGGCGAACAGCTTCCGCCCCACCTCGCGCAGCTTGCCGGTCTCCTGCTCCTCCTGCCCGAACCCCTTGACGACCCGGACGCCGGAGACGGCGCCGTCGACGACTCCGGCGACTGCGGCGGCCTGGCCCTGGGCGTACCAGGTGGCGGGGAAGAGCCGGGAGCGGGAGCGGCGGGCGATGAACCAGAGGGCGGGGGCGACGGCGATCGCGACCAGGGTCAGCAGCGGGGAGAGCCACGCCATGATCACCAGGGAGATGAGGAAGAGCAGCACGTTCCCGATGGTCATCGGGAGCATGAACAGCAGGCCCTGGATCAGCTGAAGGTCGCTGGTGGCGCGCCCGACGACCTGCCCGGTGGACAGCTCGTCCTGCCGCTTCCCGTCGAGCCGGGTGAGCGTCCCGTACATCTCGGTACGCAGATCGTGCTGGACGTCGAGGGCGAGCCGTCCGCCGTAGTAGCGGCGGACGTACGTCGATATGTACACCAGCAGGGCCGCGGCGATCAGGAGGCCGGTCCAGACTCCGAGGGAGCGGGTGTGGTTACCGACGACATCGTCGATGATCACCTTGGTGATCAGCGGGACGAGCGCCAGTACCGCCATCCCGGCGAGCGACGAGCCGAGTGCCAGCAGCACATTGCGTCGGTAGCGCCATGCGTAGCCGCCCAGCCGCCGGGCCCAGCCCTGCCGCTCCGCGTCCGTGCCTGCGTCCGTCACCGGTGCCTCCCGTTCGACCTGATCTACCGGAAGGCACCAACGCGGTCAGCTGCGGATTTCATCCCGCCGTTACGAAGATGGTCCGTTCGGCCTAGGATTCGGGACCCGAGGAACTACGACTGCGGTGCGGCCGTCACCATCGGCACCGCGGAAGCACCGGGCACCGCGGGTACCGCCTCCTGCGGCTTCGCGGGCGGGGCGATCGTCGTCTGCGCGGTGACCGCCGGGTTCAGGTCCTTGTGAATGGCCCGGGCGACCGCCTGGATGGTGTTGATGCCGTCGTTCATCGTCTTGTTGTCCTGGGTGAGCACGGTGATCCCGTAGTCGTGCCCCTTCCCGGTGAACGCGCCGATGCTGTGCACGCGCCAGCCGTGCGTGGCGCGCGGCAGCCAGCCGTTCTTGACCTGGACGGTCACCCCGGACGGGGCACCGGCGGGCGTCCCCCACCGCTGCGAGGAGATGACCTTGCGCATCAGGCCGAGCTCGTACGCGCGCGAGTTGTCACTGAGCACGGAGTTCTTCGCGGTCAGCAGGGACAGCAGTCGCAGCTCGTCCTGCGCGGTGATCTGGGTCAGTCCCCAGTAGCCGCCGGAGCCGGGCACGGTGTGCGTCATCCCCGCGGCCTTCAGGAACGCATTCACCTTGGTCACGCCCAGCTGCTTCCACAGGCTGGTGGTCGCGTCGTTGTCGGACTTGGTGATCATGGCGGTGGCGAGGTTGACCTCGCGCTGCGTGAGATAGCGGTTGTGCTTCTTGTTGTCCCAGAGCAACGTCGCGAGGACGGTCGCCTTCACGACGCTCGCGGAGTCGTACTTGCTCGTGGACCGCATCGTGCACGACGTCTTGGTGGTCCGGTCGTAGAGCGCGATCGCCGTGGTCGACGAGCGCCCCTTGAGTGCGGCGGCGATGTCCTTCGACAGCTTGGCGGCGAGCCCCGCCTTGCCCGAGGTACAGGTCACCGTCGGTGTCGCGGCCGCGGCGGGCGTGGCGGCGAGGGCCACGGGTGCGAGCACGCCTGCGGCGAGCGTGACGGCGAGCGCGGTGTGTGCGCGGCGGTGGATACGAGGCCGGTCCGTCATGAGACGTCTCCCCCTGAGTGGTCTGCGTGGTGCGCCCCCTGCACACCTGGCACACAGAAGACTCCTGAGCGGCCGAAAAGTTGTACGCTCCCGGCCCGGAATGCCGGGTTGTGACGCGAGGACACCGGCTTCGGGGCGAGCGGCCGACTCGTCCGCGAGGTCGGTGACGACCTCGCGGACGAGGGAAGGTTCCGAGTCCGCGCCCCGGAACCTCGGTGGAGCCGCAGCCTACAGATGCGTCGGCTCGAACATCCTCAGCAGCGCCGGAAGCACGACCACCGAAGGGCCGGGCTCCGCGAAGGACTTCGCCAGGTCGGCGGCGAGCGTCTCCGGGGTCGTGCGGACCGCCGGCACGCCGAACGACTCGGCGAGGGCGACGAAGTCCGGGCGGGACAGTTCCGTCGCCGTGGCCTCGCCGAACGCGCCCGTCATGTACTCGCGCAGGATGCCGTAGCCGCCGTCGTCGATGATCAACCAGGTGACCGGCAGGTCGTACTGACGGGCCGTGGCCAGTTCCGCGATCGAGTACATCGCGCCGCCGTCGCCGGAGACCGCGAGGACCGGCTTCGTGCGGTCGGCCGCCGCCGCGCCGAGCGCGGCCGGGAAGCCGTAGCCGAGACCACCCGCGCCCTGCGCCGAGTGCATGGTGTTGGGGTGCCGGGCGTCGAAGGCGGACCAGGCCCAGTAGGCGAGGATCGTCATGTCCCAGAAGCTCGGGGACGTGTCGGGCAGCGCCTCGCGCACCGAGGCGATGAGCTGCTGTTCCAGGGTGAGGTCCTGGCCGGCGATCCGTTCGCGTACCGCTTCCAGCACCGTGCGGACGCGGTCCGCGGCCGACGGGTCCTCGCGGCGCTCGACCTCTTCGAGGAGGTCGGCGAGGGCCTCACGGGCATCGGCGTGGATGCCGAGCGCGGGGTGGTTGGACTCCAGCTTCCCGGCGTCCGCCTCGATCTGGATGACCCGGCCGCGCGGGCTGAACGTGTGGTAGTTCGAGGAGAGTTCACCCAGTCCGGAGCCGATGACCAGCAGGACGTCCGCCGCTTCGAGGAAGTCCGTCGTGTGACGGTCCTCCAGCCAGGACTGCAGCGAGAGCGGGTGCTCCCAGGGGAAGGCGCCCTTGCCGCCGAACGTGGTGACGACCGGGGCGTCGATCTTCTCCGCGAGGGCGAGCAGCTTGCGGGACGCGTCGGAGCGGACGACTCCGCCGCCCGCGATGATCGCCGGCCGTTCGGCGTTCGCCAGCAGGTGGGCCGCCACGGCGGTCAGTTCGGGACGGGCGTGGAGCGGCCGCGGTGTGGCGTCCATCGCGGTGACCGCCGGCAGGGTGGTCTCGGCGAGGAGCACGTCCTGCGGGATCTCGATCCAGACCGGGCCGTGCGGGGCCGTCAGCGCGGACTCCCAGGCGGCGGCGATCGCGGACGGGATCTGCGACGCCGTACGGACCGTGTGGACGGACTTCACGATGTCGCGGAACGATGCCTTCTGGTCCCGGAGTTCATGCAGATAGCCGTGGCGCCCGCCGCCCAGGCCCGCGGTCGGGATCTGGCTGGAGATGGCCAGCACGGGCGCCGAGGCGGCCGCCGCCTCCTGGAGCGCGGCGAGCGAGGTGAGAGCCCCCGGGCCGGTGGAGAGCAGCAGAGGGGCGACTTCACCGGTGATCCGGCCGTACGCGTCGGCGGCGAAGCCCGCGTTGTTCTCGACGCGCAGGCCGACGTACGAGAGGGACGAGCGGCGCAGCGCGTCGAACATGCCGAGCGCGTGCTGGCCGGGCAGGCCGAAGACGGTGGTCGCGCCGAGGCCCTGGAGGGTTTCGACGACGAGGTCGCCGCCGTTGCGTCCGGCCGACGGGTTCAGCGCGGCCGCGATCTGCTCGGGGGTGAGCTGCGGGCGCTCGTCGTGGTGGTCGTGGGTCACTTGCCCTCGGCCCCCTTCGCGGCCGCGATCTGGCGGGACATGATCGTCGTCAGTTCGTACGCCGTGTGGGAGGCGGCGACGGAGGTGATCTCCGCGTGGTCGTACGCCGGGGCGACCTCGACCAGGTCGGCGGAGACCAGGTTGCAGGAGGACAGGCCGCGGACGATCTCGAGGAGCTCGCGGGAGGTGAGACCGCCGGCCTCGGGGGTGCCGGTGCCGGGCGCGTGCGCCGGGTCCAGGACGTCGATGTCGATGGAGATGTACAGCGGGCGGTCGCCGATGCGCTGGCGCAGCTGGTCGGCGATCTCGTCGACACCGCGGCGCATGACGTCGGCGGAGGTGACGATGCCGAAGCCCATCTTGGCGTCGTCGTCAAGGTCCTGCTTGCCGTACAGCGGGCCGCGCGTGCCGACGTGGGAGAGCGCGGACGTGTCGAGGATGCCCTCCTCGACGGCCCGGCGGAACGGCGTGCCGTGGGTGTACTCGGCGCCGAAGTAGGTGTCCCACGTGTCGAGGTGGGCGTCGAAGTGGAGCAGCGCGACGGGGCCGTGCTTCTTCGCGACGGAGCGCAGGAGGGGCAGCGCGATGGTGTGGTCGCCGCCGAGCGTCATCATGCGGGCGCCGGTACCGAGCAGATCGTCCGCCGCGGCCTCGATCGTCTCGACGGCCTCGTTGATGTTGAACGGGTTGGCGGCGATGTCACCGGCGTCGGCGACCTGCGCGAGGGCGAACGGCGAGGCGTCCTGTGCCGGGTTGTACGGGCGCAGCAGGCGCGACGCCTCACGGATGGCGTTGCCGCCGAAGCGGGCGCCGGGGCGGTACGAGACACCCGTGTCGAAGGGCACGCCGACGACGGCGACGTCGGCGGTGCCGACCTCGTCGAGGCGTGGCAGCCGCGCGAACGTCGCCGGCCCCGCGTACCGCGGGACGCGGGAGGAGTCGATGGGGCCGCGCGGCGTTTCGTTGCTGCTCATGGGGAGTGCCTTTCTTCTGATGACGCGGGGTGGTGCGGGTACAACGGGTTGCGTCCCCAATCGCCGGACGGGCTCGGTCTGCCTGCCCGGCGATTGAGGACGACAGGGCCAGGATCGAGCCCGTCGGGGGGGCACCCCCCATGCCGTTGAGGCGATGGGGGATGTTGAGGACAAGGGGTCAGACGGTCACGGTTTCCGGTGCCGTCTCGTCCGAGTCGGCACCCTTCCCCGCGAGCCGCTCGCGCCAGGCGATCAGCACCGCCGCATCGGTCGGCTTCGTCGCCAGGGAGACGATCACGTACACCGCGAGCGAGGCGAGCAACCCGTAGTAGACCGGCTCGTTGGCGAGGATTCCGTACGTCGCCATCAGGCCGATCACGGCGACGCCGCCCACCGCCACCGCGGCCAGCGCACCGGCCGCCGTGCCCCGGCGCCACAGCAGACCGCCGAGGATCGGCACCAGCAGACCGCCGACGAGCAGGTTGTACGCGACGGTCAGCGCTTCCACCACATTATTGAGCGCGATGGCGATGACGATGACGGCCACACCCATGATGAGGATGAAGACCCGGTTGCCCTTCACCTCGTCGTGCTCGTCGCCCCGGCCGCGCGAGACCGCGCCTCGCAGCTTCGACCAGATGTCGTTGTTGGCGACGGTGGCGCAGGCGATCAGCGCACCGGACGACGTCGACATCACCGCGGCGAGGGCGGCGGCGAGCACCAGCCCTCGCACACCGACCGGCAGTTCGTCCTTGACGATGGTCGCGAAGGCGGAGTCCGCGCTGGGCAGCTTCGGGTACATGACCTTGGCAGCGGTGCCGATGACGGCTCCGGCGAGCGCGTAGACCAGGCAGTAGGTGCCGGCGACGGTGCCGCCCCAGCGCGCGGTCCGGTCGGTGCGTGCGGTGAACACGCGCTGCCAGATGTCCTGGCCGATCAGCATGCCGAAGGTGTAGATCAGCACGTAGGTGAAGATCGTCTCGCCGCCGATGCCCAGCGGGTCGAAGTACTCGGTGGGCAGCTTCGCCTTCATCTCGCTGAAGCCGCCGGCCTTGATGACCGCGATCGGCAGGAGGAGAAGCAGCACACCGATCGTCTTGACGACGAACTGCACCATGTCCGTGAGCGTGATCGACCACATGCCGCCGAGCGTCGAGTACGCGACGACGATGGCGCCGCCGAGGATGATCGCCACGGTCCGGTTGATGTCGAAGAGGACGTCGAAGATGGTGGCGTACGCGATGGTCGAGGTGACCGCGAGCATCAGCGTGTACGCCCACATGACGACGCCGGAGATGAGGCCCGCCCGGCCGCCGTAGCGCAGGTCGAGCATCTCGGAGACGGTGTAGACCTTCAGCCGGGCGATACGCGCCGAGAAGAAGACGGACAGGGCGAGCAGTCCGAGGCCGATGGTGAAGACCATCCAGGCGCCGGAGAGTCCGTACTGGTAGCCGAGGCCGACGCCACCGATGGTGGAGGCGCCGCCGAGGACGATCGCGGCCATGGTCCCCGAGTACATCCAGGGGCCGAGGCGGCGGCCCGCCACCAGGAATTCGCTCTTGGACTTGGCGCGGCGCATGCCCCACCAGCCCATGGCGAGCATGCCCGCCAGATAGACGACGATCACCGCGTAGTCGACAGCCATGGGCTTCCTCCGTCTCAGTCACGTTGCGGGTCATTGCGGGGTTGTGTGGTTCGTGAAGACGGTAGGTGGCCTGCAGGCAGCGCTGAAGTGTACGTTTTATCCATTCTCGCCGTAGCCAATGGATGGACCGTCCATGCCGGACACTCCCACCGGGCCCTCTGCCCCCTCCGGGTCCGCCGTCCCCGCCGGGTCGGCTCCGCCCACCCCGCCGATCCCGCTGGCCGAACTGCTCGCCCGCGAGGACCTCGGGCTGCGCCTGATCGCTGGCCCGGCCCATGTCGACCTGCTGTGGGTGCACACCTCGGAGATGGCCGACCCGTACCCGTATCTGCTCGGCGGTGAGCTGCTGCTGAGCGCCGGAGTGCTGCTCAAGGAGCCGGACACGTATGTCGCCCGGCTGGTGGAGGCGGGTGCGGCGGCGCTCGGCTTCGGGGTCACCCCGGTGCACGACGCGGTGCCGCAGGCGCTGATCGAGGCGTGCGACCGGCACGGGCTGCCGCTGGTGGAGGTGCCGCCCGCGACGCCGTTCACGGCGATCGCGCGGGCGGTGTGGCGGCTGATGGCCGAGGCCCGGCACCGGGAGCTGCGCCGGGTGACGCGCGCCCAGCAGGCACTGGCGACGGCGGCGGCGCGGCCGGACCCGGTGCCCGCGGTGCTGCACCAGCTGGCCGCGCAGCTGGCGGGCCGGGCGATGCTGCTCTCCGCGGCCGGCGAGGAGCTGCACGCGGCGGGCCGCCGACCGGCCCCCGAGGTGCGGGCGGCCCTGGCCCGGCTGGCCCGCGTGGTCTCCCCCACCACCGCCCCCGCCTCCCCGGCCCCGACGTCCGCGACCGACACCCTCGGGGACACACATCTCTTCGCGTACGCGCTCGGCGGCGGGCAGGGGCTCGTCCTGGCACTGGCGACGGGGCGGCGCGAAGCGGGCGACCACACGGTCACCGGGATCGCGGTCGTCCTCCTCTCCCTGCTGGCCGCCCCGCACCAGGGCGCCGACGCCGCGGGCCGGTCGGCGGCGCTCGTGCGGCTGCTGCTCGGCGCGGACCCGGTGACCGTCGCCCCGCTGCTCGGCGGCGCCGAACTCTGGACGGTGGTGCACGCACGCCGCAGCGCCGGTGGCCCGGTGGACCCGCTCACCGCCGGGGCGCTGGGCGCCGCCCTCGGGTCGGCCCTGGTCGACGCGGGCCGGGGCGGCGACGCCGTCAAGGTCCTGGTCCCGGGCACCGACCGGGTCACCCCGCAGCCCGGCTGGACACTCGGCACCTCCGCCCCGGCCCCCATCACCGCACTGGACCTCGCCGACGGCCAGGCGGCCCGCGCGCTCGGCCGCGCCGTGGCCACCCGCACCCCGCTGGCCCACCACCACACGGACACCGGCCGGGGTCTCACCGCCCTCGTCCCGCGCGCCGAGGCGGAGGCGCACGCCCGCGCACTGCTCGCTCCGCTCACCGCCACGCTCGCGGAGACGCTCCGCTGCTGGCTGAGTCTCCACGGCAGCTGGGACCGCACGGCCACGGCCCTCCAGGTCCACCGCAACACGGTCCGCCAGCGCATCGCCCGCTGCGCGACGCTGCTGGACGCGGACCTGGACGACATGGACGTACGGACGGAGCTCTGGTTCGCACTGCGGCAGCAGTGAGGCCGCGCCGACCGGACCAGCCGTGAGGCCGCGCCGACCGGACCAGCCGTGAGGCCGCGCCGACCGGTCCGGCGGCAAGGCCGGGGCCGACCGGTCCGGCGGCGAACGCCGGCTGTGATGTGGGCGACCACCGCCGGCCGACTCTGGACAGCTCCGGTGACCGCCGGGTAACTTTTGACGAGAACTGAGCAAGCGCTTAGCCAGCCCTGGCCGAAGCTCACTCACCGCTGACAGAGGAGGCACCCCCGTGCGCCGTACGGTATTCAACGAGGACCACGAGGCGTTCCGGGAGACCATCCGCGCCTTCATCGAGGCCGAGGTCGCGCCCGTCTACGACGAGTGGTTCGCCGCCGGCCAGGCACCGCGCGACTTCTACGACAAGCTCGGTGAGCTGGGCATATTCGGCATCAACGTCCCCGAGGAGTTCGGCGGCGCAGGACTGGACACGCACAAGTTCGAGGCCGTGCTCTACGAGGAGACCGCGCGCGCGGGCGTCTCCTTCGGCGGCTCCGGCGTGCATGTGCTGCTCGCCCTGCCGTACATCAAGATGCTCGCCTCCGACGAGCAGATGAAGCGCTACCTGACGAAGTTCGTCACCGGCGAGGAGATGTGGGCGCTGGCGATGACCGAGCCGGGCACCGGCTCCGACGTCGCGGGCATGAAGACCACCGCCAAGCTCTCCGAGGACGGTACGCACTACGTCCTCAACGGTGCCAAGACCTTCATTACCGGTGGCGTGCACGCCGACCGCGTGATCGTGTGCGCCCGCACCTCCGCCCCGCGCGAGGACGACCGCCGCTTCGGCATCTCGCTCTTCGCCGTGGACACCAAGTCCGAGGGCTACTCCATCGGCCGCAAGCTGGACAAGCTCGGACTGCGCACCTCCGACACCGCCGAGCTGGCGTTCGTCGACGTGAAGGTGCCCGTCGAGGACCTCCTCGGCGAGGAGAACAAGGGCTTCCACTACCTCGGCCAGAACCTCCCGTCCGAGCGCTGGGGCATCGCCTTCGGCGCGTACGCGCAGGCCAAGGCCGCCGTCCGGTTCGCCCAGCAGTACGTGCAGGAGCGCACGGTCTTCGGCAAGCCGGTCGCCTCGTTCCAGAACACCAAGTTCGAGCTGGCCGCCTGCCAGGCCGAGGTGGACGCGGCCGAGGCCGTCGCCGACCGTGCCCTGGAGGCCCTGGACGCGGGTGAGCTCACCCCCGCCGAGGCCGCCTCCGCCAAGCTGTTCTGCACCGAGGTCGCGCACCGCGTCATCGACCGCTGCCTCCAGCTGCACGGCGGCTACGGCTACATGAACGAGTACCCGATCGCCCGCCTGTACGCGGACAACCGCGTCAACCGCATCTACGGCGGCACCAGCGAGGTCATGAAGTCGATCATCGCCAAGTCCATGGGTCTGTAGAGCGGTTACGTTCTTCTCCATGAGCACAGCACTTGAATCCCTGCTCGATCTGCTCGACCTGGAGCAGATCGAGCGGGACATCTTCCGGGGCACGAGCCGTTCGGCGGTCGTGCCCCGGGTCTTCGGCGGCCAGGTCGCAGCCCAGGCACTCGTCGCCGCGGGCCGCACCGTCCCCGCGGACCGCACGGCCCATTCCCTGCACTCCTACTTCCTGCGGATGGGCGACCCGGGCGCGCCGATCGTCTACAGCGTCGACCGGATCCGCGACGGCCGCTCCTTCACCACCCGCCGGGTGGTGGCCGTGCAGCACGGGCAGCCGATCTTCCATCTCTCTGCGTCCTTCCAGGCGTACGAGGAGGGTCTGGAGCACCAGGCGGACATGCCGCCCGCTCCCGACCCGGAGACGCTCCCCACGGCGGAACAGATGCTCCCGCGGTACGCGGACGTGTTCACCGACCCGGGTGTCATGGACCGGCTGCTGGAAGCCCGGGCCGCGGTCGACCTGCGCTATGTCGGCGCCCCGCCGTTCGCCAACGTCGGCACACCTCAGGAGCCCCGCTCCCAGGTGTGGTTCCGCACCAACGGCAAGCTCGCGGACGACCCGCTGCTGCACGTCTGCATGGCCACCTACGTCTCCGACATGACGCTGCTCGACTCGGTGCTGCTCGCGCACGGGCGCGGCGGCTGGGCGGTCGGCGACGTGGTCGGCGCGAGCCTGGACCACGCGATGTGGTTCCACCGGCCGTTCCGGGCCGACGAATGGCTGCTGTACGACCAGGAGTCGCCGTCCGCGTCCGGCGGACGCGGTCTGGGCCAGGCCCGTATCTACACGCAGGACGGCCGGCTGGCGATCACCGTCATCCAGGAGGGCGTGGTCCGGGTCCCGCGGGACTGAACAGGCCACGGACCGCCCCTTCGTGGATACTCCCCACCATGAGCGCCGAGAACAGCACCGACAACAGCGCGCCCGGTGGTGAGTCCACGTTCACGGTCATCGTCGCGGCGGTCGCCAACCTCGGTATCGCCGTGGCGAAGGCGGTCGCGGGGCTGATCAGCGGATCGAGCGCGATGCTCTCCGAGGCGGCGCACTCGGTCGCCGACACGGTCACCGAGGTTCTGCTGCTCACCGCGCTCAAGCGCAGCGAGAAGCCCGCCGACGAGGAACACCCTCTGGGCTACGGCCCGGAGCGCTACATCTGGGCCCTGCTCGCCTCGGTCGCCACCTTCGTCGGCGGCGCGGTGTTCGCCTTCTACGACGGCATCCACACCCTGGTCCAGGGGGAGGAACTAGGCGACCCGCTGGTCTCGTACATCGTGCTGGGTATCGCGTTCCTGCTGGAGGGCTACTCCCTGCGCACGGGCCTGCGTCAGGTCCGTCGCGAAGCCGCCCGTCTGGGCGCGCCCGCCACCCACTACTTGCGCCACACCCCCGACACCGCGGTCAAGGCGGTCGTGATGGAGGACTCGGCGGCCCTGGCGGGCCTGGTCCTCGCCGCGGGCGGTCTGCTCGGCGGTCAGCTCTCCGGCTCCGACGTCTGGGACGGCGTCGCGTCGCTCCTGATCGGCGCACTGCTGGTGTACGTGGCCTGGGTGCTGGGCCGCTCCAACGCCCAATTGCTGATCGGCCGCCCGGTGCCGAAGGCGATGCGGGCCGGGATCCGTGAGGAACTCCTCACCGTGCCGCACATCATCGAGGTCCTGGAGCTCACCACCCTGATCCAGGGACCGACGGAAGTCCTCGTCGCCGCGAAGATCGACTTCCGGGACACGTCGACCGCGGAGCAGATCGAGTGGGCGTGCGAGGAGGCGGAGGAGCAGCTGCAGGAGCGGTATCCGACGATCCGCCGGGTGTATCTGGACCCGACGCCTGGGCTGGGGCTGGTCGTGCGGCGCGGGGCCGCCGGCTCGGACCCGCCCGGCGCCTGAGGACGACGGGCGCTCAGATCAGCCCGGCCGCGTCCAGCAGATAGTCCGTCATCGGGTCGTAGAACCGCGGGTCCAGGACATGGTCGTCCAGCGGCACGACGACCTGAAGGGTGCCCTCCGCCTCCCCGAGGAAGAGCGCCGGGTCATTGCAGTCCGCGTAGCCGACCGAGTCGAGCCCCCGCTGCCCGGCACAACCGGCCCACCCGTGATCGGCGACGACGAGATCCGGCATCGGCCGTCCCTCGCGCTCCAGACCGTCCAGGACGGCCGCCATCGGCGCCGGCGAGTGCGTGTGCCACAGCGTCGCCCCGCGCTCCATCACGGCCACATCGGCGAACTGGAAGACCATGCCCTCGTCCGCCATCAGCCCGGACGGAATCCGCACGATCTCGCACCCGGCGGCCCGCAACGCGTCCGCGGTCTGCCGGTGCACGTCCAGCAGCCCACCCGGATGCCCGGTCGCGAACAGCACCCGCTCCGAGCCGGCGGCCGCCTTGCGCAGCCGGGCCGCCATCCGCTCCAGCGCGTCGACCGTCAGCTCGGGATCGATGGTGTCCTGCCCGTGCCGGTGCTCCGGATCGTCGCTGACCCCACAGCGCTCGGCCATCACGGCGAGCACGTCCTGCTCATCGGCCCACCGGTTGCCGAGCTCCAGACCCAGCCAGTAGTGGCGATCGCCGTTGGCGAGCTTGCGGTAGTGGGAGAGGTTGTTGTCACGGGGTGTGGCGACATCTCCGGCGATACGCGTACGGACAAGGTGTTCGACGAGGGCGGCACGGCTGGGTATCGGCATGAACCCATTGTGCCGTCAGGTGTGCGCAGCGTGCCGGGTGTCTTGCACGGCGGACGGCGGGGCACGTCCGCGGGGCGCCCGGGCCACCGCATCGCCGGGTTGCTGCGTGCGCCGCACCTCCGGCCGGGGCGGTCATTCCGCGCTGCCCGGTTCCGGCGCCTCCCGCAGATTCCGTACGAAGCGAAGGCCCGGGCGGCCGCTCAGCCGGATCTCACCGATGGGTACGAATCCCGTACGGCTCAGCACGGCTCGCGACCCGGCGTTGTCGAGGGTCGTGGCGGCCCGCAGCGCGGTGAGACCGTACTCCGCGGCGGCACGGCCGCAGATCTCACGCACGGCGGCCGTGGCCAGACCCTGCCCGGCGCTCTTCTCGGCGATCCGGTATCCGAGTGCGGCCGAACCGTCGGCCACATCGACCAGGTTGACCCGCCCGTGTACCGCGCCGCTGCCGTCCACCAGCACATGGAAGAAGTGCTGCCCCGCGGCCTGTTCCGCGAGCAGATCGTGGTGCCGCACATCGAAGTGGGCGAAGTAGTCGTCGCCACGATCGGGGATCGACGCGGCGAAGTAGGCCCGGTTCTCCTGCTCGAACGCGAGAAGGGCCTGGGCGTGGTCGAGGCGGAGGAGCTGCAATTCAGGCATGCGGAGATGCTAAGGGCTGTCCCGTGGTCCCTGGCGGGCTCGCAGGGAGGGGTCAGCCGGGGCGGAACTGTCAGCGATCACGCCCGGGCCTGTTCACCAGCCCGCGAAGACGTCGCCGCCATCGGCGAGGACGCCGCCGCAGAGTGCCTCGCCCGCCCTCGCCCCGCGGACCGGCCCCGCCACGGACCGGCCGCCACGGATCACCGGGCGACGCCACCGGCATCTTGCGTTCCGCTTGTGCCTGGATCTCGTGGTGCGAGTCGTGGGCGGTCACACGGAATGCCTCTTCGTAGGAGGCCATGGCGGCGCGGACAGCTCCGCCGGCGAGGCCGCGGCGGCGGACGAGGGATGCCAGCCAGGTGAAGAAGCCCATGACCGCGGCGAGCGCGCCGGTCACCACGAGGAACGGCAGGAACTCACCCATGGAGCAGAGATTACCTGCGGCAGGTCCGCAGAAACCGGCTTGCCCTACGCCTGCTCGCCCGCCGCCTCGAACGCCCCCCGCGCCAGCCGGTGCAGCAGCGCCGCCGTCGCCGTGCGGCCCGGAAGGGCGCCGGGGCGGCCCAGGTGGGGGGTCGAGTTGAGCAGGCCGAAGACCGCGTGGACGGTGGCACGGGCCTCGTTCTCGGGCAGGAGGGGGTAGCGGGCGCGGACCACCTCGACCCACAGTTCCACGTACTCCCGCTGGAGCCTGCGCACCCGCTTGCGGTCGGTGTCCCGGAGGCGGTCCAGCTCGCGGTCGTGCAGGGTGATCAGGGGACGGTCGTCGAGGGCGAAGTCGATATGGCCCTCGATGAGCGCGTCCAGCAGCGTCTCCGGGGAACCGTCGCCGGAGCTCGCGTCCTCGGTCACCCGCAGCTGTCCGCCCGCCAGGAGACGCTCGCTGATACCGACCAGGAGTTCGGCGAGCATCGCGTCCTTGCCGGGGAAGTGGCGGTAGAGGCCGGGTCCGCTGATCCCCACGGCAGCGCCTATTTCGTCGACACCCACGCCGTGGAAGCCGCGCTCGGCGAAGAGGCGGGCAGCCTCCTTGAGGATCTGCTCACGGCGTGTCGGGGCGTCCGTCCTGGTGGTCATGGATTCGATTCTAGACAGTCGGGTTAGCGAGCGTTAACCTGAAGGGAACGTGTTAACGCTCATTAACCGAGTCGGCCGGACCGGCCGACCGGGCAAGGGGGCTCGACGGATGCAGCAGGCACCGGTGCTGGCGAGTGCGGCGGATCCCGCGTCTCAGGGCTGGCTGGCCAACGAGGAGGCGCATCGCGCGCTCGGCGACGAGCTGCGGGCGCGGCTGGCCGTGGCCAGGCTGGGCGGGGGTGAGAAGGCCCGCGCCCGGCATGTCGCACGCGGCAAGCTGCTGCCTCGGGACCGGGTGGACGCCTTGCTGGACCCCGGATCGCCCTTCCTGGAGCTGGCGCCGCTGGCGGCCGAGGGGCTGTACGGCGGCGCGGCCCCGGCGGCCGGAGTGATCGCCGGGATCGGACGGGTCAGCGGCCGGGAGTGCGTGATCGTCGCCAATGACGCCACGGTCAAGGGCGGCACGTATTACCCCATGACGGTGAAGAAGCACCTGCGGGCCCAGGAAGTGGCGCTGGAGAACCGGCTGCCCTGTCTCTACCTGGTGGACTCGGGCGGGGCGTTTCTGCCGATGCAGGACGAGGTGTTCCCCGACCGGGAGCACTTCGGGCGGATCTTCTACAACCAGGCGCGGATGTCGGGGGCCGGGATTCCGCAGGTCGCGGCCGTGCTGGGGTCCTGTACGGCCGGTGGGGCGTACGTCCCCGCGATGAGCGACGAGGCCGTGATCGTCCGGAACCAGGGGACGATCTTCCTCGGCGGGCCGCCGCTGGTGAAGGCCGCGACCGGCGAGGTGGTCACGGCGGAGGAGCTGGGCGGCGGCGAGGTCCACTCCCGCACGTCGGGCGTCACCGACCATCTCGCCGAGGACGACGCGCACGCGCTGCGGATCGTCCGGAACATCGTCTCGACGCTGCCCGCGCGTGCCGCTCTGCCCTGGTCCGTGGAGCCCGCGGAGGAGCCGAAGGTCGATCCCGCAGGGCTGTACGGGGTCGTGCCGGTCGACTCACGGACGCCGTACGACGTACGGGAAGTGATCGCCCGGGTCGTCGACGGATCGCGGTTCGCCGAGTTCAAGGCGGAGTACGGGACGACGCTGATCACGGGCTTCGCCCGGATCCACGGACATCCGGTCGGCATCGTCGCCAACAACGGCATCCTGTTCTCCGAGTCCGCCCAGAAGGGTGCGCACTTCATCGAGCTGTGCGACCAGCGCGGCATCCCGCTCGTCTTCCTGCAGAACATCTCCGGGTTCATGGTGGGGCGCGACTACGAGGCCGGTGGCATCGCCAAGCACGGCGCCAAGATGGTCACGGCGGTCGCCTGCACCCGCGTGCCGAAGCTGACCGTCGTGGTCGGAGGGTCGTACGGGGCCGGGAACTACTCCATGTGCGGGCGGGCCTATTCACCGCGCTTCCTGTGGATGTGGCCCAACGCCAAGATCTCCGTCATGGGCGGTGAGCAGGCCGCGTCCGTCCTTGCGACGGTCAAGCGCGACCAGCTGGGCGACGACTGGAGCGCCGAGGACGAGGAAGCCTTCAAGGCGCCGATCCGCGAGCAGTACGAGACGCAGGGCAACGCGTACTACGCCACCGCCCGGCTCTGGGACGACGGTGTGATCGACCCCCTGGAGACCCGGCAGGTGCTGGGGCTCGCTCTGACCGCGTGTGCCAACGCCCCGCTGGGTGAGCCCGGCTTCGGCGTCTTCCGGATGTGAGGGAACAGATGACGATGTTCGACACCGTTCTTGTCGCCAACCGCGGCGAGATCGCGGTCCGGGTCATCCGGACCCTGCGTGACATGGGTGTGCGGTCCGTTGCCGTCTTCAGCGACGCGGACGCCGACGCCCGGCATGTACGGGAGGCCGACACAGCGGTACGGATCGGTCCCGCACCCGCCTCCGCCAGCTATCTGAACGTGCCCGCGCTGCTGGAGGCGGCCCGCCGCACCGGCGCGCAGGCCGTGCACCCCGGGTACGGGTTCCTCGCCGAGAACGCCGGATTCGCACAGGCCTGCGCGAACGCGGGGCTCGTCTTCATCGGTCCGCCCGCGTCGGCGATCTCGCTGATGGGGGACAAGATCCGGGCCAAGGAGACGGTGGCCGCGGCCGGCGTCCCGGTCGTGCCCGGGTCGTCCGGCAGCGGACTCAGCGACGCGCAGCTGGCGGACGCGGCGCGCGGGATCGGGATGCCGGTGCTGCTGAAGCCGTCGGCGGGCGGCGGCGGCAAGGGCATGCGGCTGGTGCGTGACGAGGCGCTGCTCGCCGACGAGATCGCGGCTGCCCGCCGCGAGGCCCGTGGCTCGTTCGGGGACGACACCCTGCTCGTGGAGCGGTGGATCGACCGGCCGCGTCATATCGAGATCCAGGTCCTGGCCGACGAGCACGGGAACGTGGTGCACCTCGGCGAGCGCGAGTGTTCGCTGCAGCGCCGCCACCAGAAGATCATCGAGGAGGCACCGTCCGTCCTGCTCGACGAGGAGACCCGGACGGCGATGGGCGAGGCGGCCGTCCAGGCGGCCCGCTCCTGCGGGTATGTGGGCGCGGGCACGGTGGAGTTCATCGTCCCGGGCAACGACCCGGCCTCGTACTACTTCATGGAGATGAACACCCGCCTCCAGGTCGAGCACCCGGTGACCGAGCTGATCACGGGGCTGGACCTGGTGGAGTGGCAGCTGCGGGTCGCCTCCGGCGAGCAACTCCCCTACAGCCAGGCGGACATCACGCTCACCGGTCATGCCGTCGAGGCCCGGATCTGCGCCGAGGACCCGGCCCGCGGCTTTCTGCCCTCCGGCGGTACGGTGCTCTCCCTCCACGAGCCGGACGGCCACGGCGTGCGGACCGACTCGGGGCTCAGCGAGGGGGTCGAGGTCGGCAGTCTTTACGACCCGATGCTGTCGAAGGTCATCGTCCACGGTCCGGACCGGGAGACGGCGCTGCGACGGCTGCGCGCGGCCTTGTCGGAGCTGGTGATCCTGGGCGTTCCGACGAACGCCGGATTCCTGCGCAGGCTGCTCGCCCACCCGCAGGTGGTGGCGGGCGAGCTGGACACCGGGCTGGTGGAGCGCGAGGTCGACGGGCTGGTGACCGACGGGGTTCCGGAGGAGGTGTACGCGGCAGCGGCGCTGCTGCGGCAGTCCTCCCCGGTGAGCGCCTCCCCCGTGGACCCCTCCGGCTGGGTGGACCCGTTCTCGGTGGCGAGCGGCTGGCGGCTGGGCGGCACCCCGGCCCGGACCGTGCGCGACTTCCGGCTGCCGGGTCATGACCCCGTGCAGGTCTCACTGCGCGACTGCCCGGCGGGCACCGAGCTGACGTTCGGCCATGTCGGGGAGGGCGCGCAGCCACCGGAGCCCCCGACCGGCACCTGCGGCCCGCTGGCTCCGCTGCCCGGCGGCCGGGAAACGGCCAGACTGATCGAGCGGTCGCCGCACCGCATCGTCCTCGAACTCGCCGGTGTCACCCACACGTTCGCCCACGCCGCCTCCCCGCAGGGCGCCTGGCTGGGCCGCGACGGCGACACCTGGCACGTCCAGGACCACGATCCCGTCGAGGCTTCACTCACCGGAGCCGCCCGCTCCGGCGCCGACACGCTCGCCGCACCCATGCCCGGCACGGTCACCGTGGTGAAGGTGGCCGTCGGGGACGAGGTCGTCGCCGGGCAGAGCCTCCTCGTCGTGGAGGCGATGAAGATGGAGCACGTCATCTCAGCCCCGCACGCCGGGACCGTCACCGAACTCGATGTCACGGCCGGCTCCACCGTCGCCATGGACCAGGTACTGGCCGTGGTGGCGCCTGCGGCCGAACCCGGGGAGGACGCATGACCACCGCCCGCACGCTGCCCATGACGGTGCCCGCACCGGATCTGCCCGCCCGGGTACGCATCCATGAGGTCGGCGCCCGCGACGGACTGCAGAACGAGAAGGGTGTCGTACCCACCGAGGTGAAGGCGGAGTTCATCCATCGCCTCGCCGCGGCCGGTCTGACCACCATCGAGGCGACCAGCTTCGTCCACCCCAAGTGGGTGCCCCAACTCGCCGACGCGGAGGACCTGTTCCCTCGTCTCGGTGACCTCGGGGGGGTCGCGCTCCCGGTACTCGTACCGAACGAGCGCGGGCTCGACCGGGCCCTCGCACTCGGTGCCCGCCGGATCGCCGTCTTCGGGTCGGCGACCGAGGCGTTCGCCGCCCGCAATCTCAACCGCACGGTCGACGAGTCACTCGCCATGTTCGAGCCGGTCGTCGCCCGCGCCAAGGCGGACAAGGTACATGTCCGCGGCTATCTGTCGATGTGCTTCGGAGACCCGTGGGAGGGGCCCGTCCCCGTCCACCAGGTCGTCCGGGTCGCCAAGGCGCTGATGGACCTCGGCTGCGACGAGCTCTCCCTCGGCGACACCATCGGCGTCGCCACCCCCGGCCATGTGCAGGACCTGCTCTCCGAGCTGAACGAGGAGGGCGTGCACACCGACACCATCGGAGTGCACTTCCACGACACGTACGGCCAGGCCCTCGCCAACACCCTCGCCGCGCTCCAGCACGGAGTGACCACCGTGGACGCCTCCGCGGGCGGCCTCGGCGGCTGCCCGTACGCGAAGAGCGCCACCGGAAATCTCGCCACCGAAGACCTCGTGTGGATGCTCCACGGCCTCGGCATCGAAACCGGGGTCGACCTCGACGCGCTCACCGCCACCAGCGTGTGGCTCGCCGAACAACTGGGCCGACCGAGCCCCTCCCGTACCGTCCGAGCCCTCTCCCACAAGGAGTGACCCCCGCCATGTCCCTGGACCACCGGCTGACCGCCGAGCACGAGGAACTGCGCCGCACCGTCGAGGAGTTCGCGCACGACGTGGTCGCCCCGAAGATCGGCGACTTCTACGAACGCCATGAGTTCCCGTACGAGATCGTGCGTGAGATGGGGCGGATGGGCCTGTTCGGGCTGCCGTTCCCGGAGGAGTACGGCGGTATGGGCGGCGACTATCTCGCCCTCGGGATCGCCCTGGAGGAGCTGGCCCGGGTCGACTCGTCCGTGGCGATCACCCTGGAGGCCGGGGTCTCGCTCGGAGCGATGCCGGTCCACCTCTTCGGTACGGAGGAGCAGAAGCGGCAGTGGCTGCCCCGGCTCTGCTCCGGCGAGGCACTCGGCGCGTTCGGGCTGACCGAGCCGGACGGCGGGTCCGACGCGGGCGGCACCCGGACGACGGCCGTGCGCGACGGGGACGAGTGGGTGATCAACGGCTCCAAGTGCTTCATCACCAACTCCGGTACGGACATCACCGCACTGGTCACGGTCACGGCGGTGACCGGCCGCAAGGAGAACGGCGCCCCGCTCATCTCGTCGATCATCGTGCCGTCCGGCACCCCCGGCTTCACGGTCGCCGCCCCGTACTCCAAGGTCGGCTGGAACGCCTCGGACACGCGCGAGCTGTCCTTCGCCGACGTCCGGGTCCCGGCGGCGAACCTGCTGGGTGAGGAGGGCCGCGGGTACGCGCAGTTCCTGCGGATCCTGGACGAGGGGCGGATCGCGATCTCCGCGCTGGCCACGGGGCTGGCGCAGGGCTGTGTGGACGAGTCGGTGAAGTACGCCAAGGAGCGGCACGCGTTCGGCCGGCCGATCGGCGCCAACCAGGCCATCCAGTTCAAGATCGCGGACATGGAGATGCGGGCGCACATGGCCCGGATCGGCTGGCGGGACGCGGCGTCGAGGCTCGTGCACGGCGAACCGTTCAAGAAGGAGGCGGCGCTCGCCAAGCTGTACTCGTCGACGGTGGCGGTGGACAACGCGCGCGACGCGACGCAGATCCACGGCGGCTACGGCTTCATGAACGAGTACCCGGTGGCGCGGATGTGGCGCGACTCCAAGATCCTGGAGATCGGCGAGGGAACGAGCGAGGTGCAGCGGATGCTGATCGCGCGGGAGCTGGGGCTGCCGGCCTGAGGGGGCCGGGCGGGCCCCCGGGAGTGCGGCTGCCGGATTCCTGTCGGCGGGCAATTCGTTCGACAGGGCCGGGCCCGCCCCGGCAGAGTCTGCTCATGGACCCCCGGCACTGGCCCCTCCACGGGCTCCGCATCCGCACGCCCCGCCTGGAACTCCGGCTTCCCGACCTGGAGTTGCTCGACGACCTCGCGACGGTCGCCGTCGACGGGGTACATGCTCCGGACAGCATGCCGTTCACCGTCCCCTGGACCGACGGCCCGCCGGCCGAGCGCGGCCGGGCCGTGTACCAGCACGTGCTGGGCACCGTCGCCAACTGGTCGGTGCGGAACTGGGTGCTGAGCCTCGCCGTGCTGCACGAGGGCAAGGTCGTCGGCCGGCAGGACCTGGGGGCGGCCGACTTCGCGGTGACCGGGGAGGTCACCACCGGCTCGTGGCTGGGGCTGGCGCACCAGGGGCAGGGCATCGGCACCGAGATGCGGGCCGCCGTGCTGCATCTGGCGTTCGCCGGTCTCGGCGCCCGGACCGCGACCTCGTCGGCGATGACCGGCAACCCGCGTTCGCTGGGCGTCTCGCGCCGGCTCGGCTATCTGCCGGACGGGCTCGAGGTGGCCGCCCTGCGGGGCGCTCCCGTGACCCTGCAGAGGCTGCGGATCGACCGCGACCGCTGGGAGGAGCACCGCACCGTGGACGTGCGGATCGAGGGACTCGACGCATGCCGGAAGGACTTCGGCGGATGACGCTCCTGGTGCACACCTTCGTGCGGGGCCGGAGCGGGAAGCCGCACCTCCTCGACGATCCCCCGGACGGCAGCGACATGGCCGGGGCCGAGAGCTGCCGGACCGGTCTGTGGGGGTCGGAGCGGGCCCGGGCGCTCGGGGCCAGGTTCCTGCCCGAGCTCGCGTCCCACGACCTGTACGTCGAGCCGGAGGACATCGAGGAGTTCCTCGCCGAGTGCGAGCTGCTGCGCCCGCACGCGGCGGCGCTCGACGCCCAATGCGGCTACCGCGAAGGCTATGTGGCCGAACGGCTGGCCAACATCACCGCGGCGGCCCGGCGGGCCCAGGACGTGGGTGGCGGAGTTCTCGTCTGGTAGCCGGGCCGGCCGCTCTTGGGCAGGGCGCCCTCTGGACAGTTGCTGAGGTTAGGCTAACCTACCTTCGAACTCGTCAGCGGGCGCCCACCGGCGCGTACGAAAGCAGACACACCCATGCCCAAGGTCCGGACCACCTCCCTCTCCCGTCGCGGCCTCCTGGCCGCCGGCGGCGCCGTCGGTCTCGGCGCCGTGCTCGCAGCCTGCGGCGACAGCGACTCGAAAGGCTCCGGCTCCGGCTCGGGTTCGAGCTCCGAGAAGTCCGGCCCCTGGACGTTCAAGGACGACCGCGGTCTGACCGCGAAGGCCAAGTCGACCCCGAAGAACATCGTCGCCTTCACCGGTGTCGCCGCCGCACTCCACGACTACGGCATCGCGGTCAAGGGCGTCTTCGGCCCGACGAAGACCAAGGACGGCAAGGCCGATGTGCAGGCCGGCGACCTCGACATCAGCAAGGTCGAGATCCTCGGCAACGTCTGGGGCGAATTCAACGTAGAGAAGTACGCGGCGCTCGGCCCGGAGCTGCTCGTCACCGCCATGTGGGAGAAGGACGCCCTCTGGTACGTGCCGGACGAGTCCAAGGACAAGATCCTCAAGCTGGCCCCGAGCGTCGCCCTGTGGGCGGCCCAGACCACCATCCCCAAGGCGATCCAGCGCCACGAGGACCTCGCCGCGTCCCTGGGCGCCGACGTCAAGGCCGCCGCGGTGACCGCCGCCAAGGCCCGCTTCGAGAAGGCCGCGGCCCGGCTGCGCGCCGCCGCCAAGTCCAAGCCGAACATCAAGGTCATGATCGGCTCGGCCAGCCAGGACCTCTTCTACGTCTCACTCGCCAAGATGTCCGCGGACACCCTGTACTTCCAGGAACTGGGCGTGAAGTTCGTCGAGCCGAAGGTCAACGCGGCAGGCTTCTTCGAGGAGCTGAGCTGGGAGAACGTCGACAAGTACGACGCCGACATCATCATGATGGACAACCGCTCCTCGGCCCTGCAGCCCGACGCCCTGACGTCCAAGCCGACCTGGGCGCAGCTGCCCGCCGTGAAGGCCGGCCAGGTCATCCCGCGCACCACCGAGCCGATCTACTCGTACGACAAGTGCGCGCCGATCCTCGAGGACCTCGCGAAGGCCATCGAGGACGCCAAGAAGGCCGGCTGACGCACCGTAAGCGCCGCCGGAGCACTCCGGAAGCGCTCCGGAGCCATTCCGGAACCGCTCATCACAGCAACCCAGCACCGGCCCGGCCCGGCCGGGATCTTCCCGGCCGGGCCGGGCCGTGTCACCCCCGCTTCCCGGTTCCTGGAAGGAGCCCTCGTATGACGACCGCCGCCGCTCCCCCCGTCGCCCCCTTCCGGTTTTTCGGCCTGACGGTCGTCCGGACCAGGCGGCTGGGACCGTCCATGCTCCGGATCACCTTCGGCGGGCCGGGACTCGACGGCTTCGCCGCCGGGGGCCGGGATCAGAGCCTGTCACTGTTCCTGCCGCACCCCGGCCAGCTGGAACCAGTCGTTCCGGTCGACGAGAACGGCGACTGGTTCGCCGCCTGGCGGGCGCTGCCCGATGATGTCCGGGCCGTCATGCGCTCGTACACGGTCCGCGCGCAGCGTCGCGGCCCCGACGGTTCGACCGAAATCGACATCGACTTCGCGTTGCACGAGGACGGCGGCCCGGCCTGCCGCTGGGCCGCCGGCGCCGCCCCCGGCGATCTCCTCAAAGCGCTCGGACCGGCTGTCGAGGACAACACGGCCGTCCGTTTCCGGCCCCCTCAGGACACCGACTGGGTGCTGATCTGGGCCGACGAGACGGCATTGCCCGCCGCGTCCGCGGCCCTGGAGTGGCTGCCGGCCGGCATGCGGGCCCGCGTCTGGCTGGAGGTCCAGCACACCGAGGACCGCCAGGCGCTCCACACCGAGGCCCGTGCCCGGATCAGCTGGCTCGTGCGGGACGAGGGGGCACCGTCGGCCGTGGACGCCGTGCGCGCCGCAGAACTGCCCGAAGGCACGGGGTACGTCTGGATCGCGGGCGAGTCGTCGAACGTACGGGCACTGCGCCGCCATCTCGTGCAGGAGCGTCAGTTCGACCGCAGGCGCATCACGTTCGTCGGCTACTGGCGCCGTGGACTGAGCGAGGAGCAACTGCGCGCGGAAGCGGCCACCGAGGACGCGTAAGGGCCTGTGATTCGGACAACTTCTGCGTCCCACGGGGGGCGAGGGAACAACGCGACGTGAAGTTAGGTTAGGCTTACCTTACTTCGGCATCGCGCCCTCGCCCCCTCTTCTGTCCTGAGGGCCCGATGAAGTTCCCCGCATCCGGGAGGACCCCTTCATGCGTTCGCACCTGCTCAATGACACGACTGCGGAGCACTACCGTCGCTCCGTCACCGCAGGAGTCGAACGGGTCGCGGCCAAACTCGCCGCCACCGACCGGCCGTTCACCGGAATCTCCGTCGACGAGCTCTCCCCGGTCGTCGACGCGATCGATCTGGACCGGCCGCTGGGCGATGCGTCCGCCGCCCTCGACGAGCTCGACCGCGTCTACCTCCGTGACGCCGTCTACTTCCACCACCCCCGCTACCTGGGTCATCTCAACTGCCCCGTGGTGATCCCCGCACTCCTCGGCGAAGCCGTGCTCTCGGCCGTCAACTCCTCGCTGGACACCTGGGACCAGAGCGCGGGCGGCACCCTCATCGAGCGCCGGCTGATCGACTGGACCGCGGCCCGGATCGGCCTCGGACCGGCGGCCGACGGCATCTTCACCAGCGGCGGCACGCAGTCCAACCTGCAGGCCCTGCTGCTCGCCCGCGAAGAGGCCAAATCCCTCCCGGAGCACTTCAACCGATTGCGCATCTTCACCTCGGAGTGCAGCCACTTCAGCGTCCAGAAGTCGGCGAAACTCCTCGGTCTCGGACCGGACTCCGTCGTCTCCGTCCCGGTAGACCAGAACAAGCGCATGCAGACCATGGCCCTCGCCCGCGCGCTGGAGCAGTGCGTCGCCGAGGGAGCCGTGCCGATGGCGGTCGTCGCCACCGCGGGCACCACTGACTTCGGCTCCATCGACCCACTGCCCGAGATCGCCGCGCTCTGCGAGCAGTTCTCCACCTGGATGCATATCGACGCCGCGTACGGCTGCGGACTGCTGGCCTCCCGCGAGCGCCGCCACCTCCTCGACGGCATCGAGCACGCCGACTCGGTCACCGTCGACTACCACAAGTCCTTCTTCCAGCCGGTGAGTTCCTCGGCCGTGCTGGTCCGGGACCGGGCGACGCTGCGGCACGCCACGTACCACGCGGAGTACCTCAACCCGCAGCGGATGGCCGAGGAGCGCATCCCCAACCAGGTCGACAAGTCCCTGCAGACCACTCGCAGATTCGACGCCCTCAAGCTGTGGATGACCCTGCGCGTCATGGGCGCGGACGGCATCGGCGAGCTCTTCGACGAGGTCTGCGACCTGGCCACCGAGGGCTGGCGGCTGCTCACCGCCGACCCGCGCTTCGACGTCGTCGTCGAGCCGCAGCTGTCCACGCTGGTGTTCCGCTGCATCCCGGCCGCCGTCACCGCACCCGCCGAGATCGACCGGGCCAACCTCTACGCCCGCAAGGCGCTCTTCGCCTCCGGCGAGGCCGTCGTCGCCGGGACGAAGGTGGGCGGCCGCCAGTACCTGAAATTCACCCTGCTCAACCCCGAAACGACCGCGCGGGACATCGCCGCGGTTCTCGACCTGATCGCCGGCCACGCCGAGCAGTACCTGGGAGACTCCCTTGACCGCGCTTCCTGACCCCCACGACTTCATCGGGATCGGCCTCGGCCCGTTCAATCTCGGCCTCGCCTGCCTGACCGAGCCCATCGACGAACTCAGCGGTGTGTTCCTGGAGTCCAAGCCGGACTTCGAGTGGCACGCAGGGATGTTCCTCGAAGGCGCCCACCTGCAGACACCGTTCATGTCGGACCTGGTGACGATGGCCGACCCGACCTCGCCGTATTCCTTCCTCAACTACCTGAAGGAACGCGGCCGGCTGTACTCCTTCTACATCCGGGAGAACTTCTACCCGCTGCGGACCGAGTACAACGACTACTGCCGGTGGGCCGCCGCCAAACTGAGCAGCATCCGCTTCGACGAGACCGCCGAGTCCGTCACGTACGACGAGAGCACCGCCCTTTACACCGTGGCCACCGCCGACGGCGGTGTCTTCCGCGCCCGGCACCTGGTGCTCGGCACGGGGACCCCCGCGTACATTCCGGAGGCCTGCCAGGACCTGGGCGGCGACTTCCTGCACAACTCCCGCTACCTGGAAGGAAAGGCCGCCCTCCAGGCGAAGGAGTCCATCACTCTCGTCGGCAGCGGACAGAGCGCGGCGGAGATCTACTACGACCTGCTCTCCGAGATCGATGTGCACGGCTACCGGCTGAACTGGGTGACGCGCTCACCGCGGTTCTTCCCGCTGGAGTACACCAAGCTGACGCTGGAGATGACCTCCCCGGAGTACATCGACTACTTCCATGCGCTGCCCGAGCAGACCCGCTACGGGCTGGAGTCCGGCCAGAAGGGCCTCTTCAAGGGCATCGACTCGGAGCTGATCGACGCGATCTTCGATCTGCTCTACCAGAAGAACCTGACCGGCCCCGTCCCCACCCGGCTCCTGACCAACTCCGCCCTGAAAAATGCGAGTTACGAGGAGTCCAGCAGTACGTACACCCTAGGTCTGCGCCAGGAGGAGCAGGGCAAGGACTACACCCTCACCAGCGAGGGCCTGATCCTCGCCACCGGCTACCGGTACACCGCGCCGGCCTTCCTGGAGCCGATCACCGACCGGCTGCGCCACGACAGCCGGGGCCGCTTCGACGTGGCCCGGAACTACTCCATCGACACCACCGGACGCGGCGTCTTCCTGCAGAACGCGGGCACGCACACCCACTCGATCACCTCGCCCGACCTGGGCATGGGTGCCTACCGCAACGCGTACATCATCGGCGAACTGCTCGGCCGTGAGTACTACCCGGTCGAGAAGTCCATCGCCTTCCAGGAGTTCGCCGTATGACCACCGACCTCGGCACCTTCACGGTCCGCGCCCTCGACCCTCTCGCCGACGCCGAGATGGTGCACGGTTGGGTCACCCACCCCAAGGCCTCCTTCTGGCTGATGGGCGACGCCAGGCTCCAGGACGTCGAGCGAGAGTACATGGCGATCGCCGCCCACCCGCACCACGACGCGTTCATAGGACTGCACGACGGGCAGCCCGCCTTCCTGATGGAGCGCTACGACCCCGCCGAGGTGGAGCTCAAGGGCCTGTACGAGGCCGAGCCCGGCGACATGGGTATGCACTTCCTGGTCGCCCCGTCCGACACCCCGCTGCACGGCTTCACGCGCGCTGTGATCACCGCCGTGATGGAGACACTCTTCGCCGACCCGTCGGTACGCCGTGTCGTCGTCGAGCCGGACGTACGCAACGGCGCGGTGCACGCACTCAACAAGGCCGTCGGCTTCGAGGTCCTCCGGGAGATCGCCAAGCCGGAGAAGACCGCACTGCTCAGCGCCTGCACCCGGGAGCAGTTCGAGGCCGCACGACGCGAAGGAGCCGCCCGATGACCACGACCACTGACGCCGTCGCGCACCTCACCCCCGCACACTGGGCCATCGCCAACCGGCAGCTCGTCCGCAAAGCCGTCGCCGAGTTCGCCCATGAGCGGCTGCTGACCCCCGAGCCGCTCGGGGGCGACCGTTACGCCGTACGCAGCGACGACACGGCGACCGAGTACCGCTTCGGCGCCCGCCGCTTCGCGCTCGACCACTGGCAGGTCGACGCGGCCTCCGTGACCCGGCACCGGCACGGCCAGGAACTCCCCCTGGACGCACTGGAGTTCTTCATCGAACTGCGCGAGACGCTCGGGCTCTCGGCAGAGATCCTGCCGGTCTACCTGGAGGAGATCTCCTCCACGCTGGCCGGAACCGCGTACAAACTGACCAAGGAGCCGGTGACCTCCGCCGAGCTCGTCGCCGCCGGTTTCCAGGCGATCGAGACGGGCATGACCGAGGGCCACCCCTGCTTCGTCGCCAACAACGGACGGCTCGGCTTCGGCGTCGACGAGTACCGTGCGTACGCCCCGGAGGCGGCGAGCGCGATCCGGTTGGTCTGGCTCGCCGCCCGCCGCGACCGCGCCACCTTCACGGCGGGCGCCGGGCTCGACTACCCCACGCTGATCGACGGAGAACTGAGCGAGGAGACCCGGGCCCGGTTCGCCGCCACGATGGCCGGCCTCGGTCTCGACCTCGACGACTACCTGCTGATCCCCGTCCATCCCTGGCAGTGGTGGAACAAGCTGGCCGTCACCTTCGCCGGAGAACTCGCCCAGCACCATCTGGTCTGCCTCGGAGAGGGCGACGACAGCTACCTCGCCCAGCAGTCGATCCGCACGTTCTTCAACACCAGCAACCCGGACAAGCACTACGTCAAAACAGCGCTGTCCGTCCTCAACATGGGCTTCATGCGCGGACTCTCCGCCGCCTACATGGAAGCGACGCCCGCGATCAACGACTGGCTCGCCGGACTGATCGAGCGCGACGAGGTGCTGCGCGCGGCCCGGTTCTCGATCATCCGGGAGCGGGCCGCCATCGGCTACCACCACCGGGCGTACGAGGCGGCCACCGCCAAGGGCTCCCCGTACCTGAAAATGCTCGCCGCCCTCTGGCGGGAGAGCCCGGTGCCGGGGCTGGCACCCGGCGAACGGGTCGCGACCATGGCCTCGCTCGTCCACACCGACCACGAGGGCAACTCCGTCGCGGGCGCGCTGATCGCCGAGTCGGGACTGGCACCCGCCACGTGGCTGCGACGTTACCTGGACGCCTATCTGGTGCCGGTGCTGCACAGCTTCTACGCGTACGACCTGGTGTACATGCCGCACGGCGAGAACGTCATCCTGGTCGTCGAGGACGGGGTCGTCACCCGCACGGTGTTCAAGGACATCGCCGAGGAGATCGCGGTCATGGACCCGGACGCGGTGCTGCCGCCGCAGGTCGAGCGGATCCGTGCCGAAGTCCCCGACGACATGAAACTGCTGTCGGTCCTCACCGATGTCTTCGACTGCTTCTTCCGCTTCCTGGCCGCCGGACTCGCCACCGAGTCGGTCCTCGACGAAGACACCTTCTGGCGCACGGTCGCCGAGTGCGTGTCCGGCTACCAGGAGTCGATGCCGCAGCTCGCCGACAAGTTCAAGCAGTACGACATGTTCACCGACGAGTTCGCACTGTCCTGCCTGAACCGGCTGCAGCTGCGCAACAACAAGCAGATGGTCGACCTCACGGACCCGTCGGGAGCCCTGCAACTGATCGGCACCCTGAGGAACCCGATCGCGGGGTTCTAGATCGTCGTCCCGATCGCCGGACGGGCCCGAAGAATCGAGCCCGTCCGGCGATCGAGGACGGAGGCGTCGGCCGGACCGCCCGGTCACCTCACTTCGCGGGCCACGGCACCTGCGCCGACCGGTAGTAGTCGATCCCCAGCGCCGAGAACCTCGGCCCCTGAGCGGCCAACCGCACCTTGTACGTGTCCCAGTCATGCGTGGACGCCGGTGACCAGCCCAGCTCCGCGATGCCCGGCAGCCGCGGGAACGCCATCTGCTCGATCTCGTCGCTGTTGGTCAGCGTCTCCGACCAGATCGGCGCCTCGACACCGAGGATGGAGCTCTGCGGGGCGCCCTCGAGATACGTGCCGGGGTTCCAGTCGTACGAACGCTGCACCTCGACGTAGCCGGCCCAGGCCAGCCCCAGCGCGGTGTCCTTGTTGTACTTCATGTCGAGATAGGCCCGGTCCGCCGGCGACAGCACCAGCTTCGTGCCGTTCTTCGCGGCGTCCGCCACCTGCTTGCGCTCGGCGGCGCCCGTCTCGTCGTAACCCCAGTACTGCGCGACCGCGCCCGCGACCGGCGTGGCCCCGGTCAGCTGGTGCCAGCCGACCACGGTCTTGCCGTACTTGCCGACGATGGCCTGCGCCTTGTTCATGAACACCACATAGTCGTCGTGGCTGGTGGAGTGCGCCTCGTCGCCACCGATGTGGATGTACTTGCCCGGGGTGAGCGCGGCCAGCTCGCGGATCACGTCGTTCACGAAGTCGTATGTGACGGCCTTCGGCGCGCACAGCGAGCTGAACCCGACGTTCGTGCCGGTGTAGAGCGGCGGGGCGACCCCGTTGCAGTTCAGCTCGGCGTACGAGGCGAGTGCCGCGTTCGTGTGGCCCGGCAGATCGATCTCCGGCACGACCTCCAGATAGCGCGAGGCCGCGTACCGGATGATCTCCCTGTAGTCGCTCTTCGTGTAGTAGCCGCCGGCGCCGCCGCCGACCTCCGTCTGCCCGCCGTACGTGGCAAGCCGCGGCCAGGAATCTATGGCGATGCGCCAGCCCTGGTCGTCGGAGAGATGCAGGTGGAATTTGTTCATCTTGTAGAGGGCCAGCTGGTCGATGTAGCGCTTGACCTCGGTGACCGAGAAGAAATGCCGGGAGACATCGAGCATCGCGCCCCGGTACGCATAGCGCGGCGCGTCCGTGACCGTGCCGCCCGCAACCCTCCAGGGGCCCGCCTGACGGCTTTTCTTCTCCACACCGGCCGGGAGCAGCTGACGCAGCGTCTGGACGCCGTGGAAGAGCCCTGCCGGGCCACGCGCGGTGATGGTGACGGATCCGCGGCCGGACTTCAGCGTGTAGCCCTCCGCGCCCAACTTGCTGTCGCGGGAGCCGAGCTGCAGCCGGATGCCGTCGCTGCCGCCGCTGCCGGTGACCGGCAGGGCATACCCGGTGGAGGGGCGCAGTACGCCCGCCAGATAGTCGCCGATCTTCCGGGCCTCGTGGGAGTCGCGGTCGACGCGGATCTTCGTTCCCGCGCTGATGACATAGGGGGATCCGCCTGCCTTCACTTCGGCTGGGGCAGGCACGATCTGCCCGAGCGGTCGGGGCGCGGCGGCGGCCGGGCCGATGCTCGCCGCCGCCGCTCCCGGAGCCGCGCCGGCGCTGGAGATGCCGGCCGCCGTGACGAGCAGCAGTGAGCCGAGAAGACGGGGAAGGGCGGTGCGCTGTGTCCTGTGCAGTCTCACAAGCCGGGTCCCTTTCGACGGGTTCACACCTGTGGATCTCCTGAGAAACGAACCATCACCATGCGTATCGTGCGACCCACGCGCGGTCAAGGTGTAGACCACTTCCCCCTTTTACGGCCGACGGAATCTGACGCGCAGCGGAAATCATCCGGTCGGGACGGGGCCCGGATCCTGAAGCGACGCTGAGCGACGCCACGACCACATGGAGCGATTCCACGACCTCTCGGCGCCACTCCGCACCCGCTGGAGAGTGCAATCGCACTCACCTTTGCCCGATATCGGGCAGAATTGTTGCGTACGGCCTCCATTAACCGCAATATCAACGAGTGCTCGAACGCCGCCCGTCACATGACGACCTCATCGATCACCTGGTTCGCTCCACCACGCTTCAGCGCGGAGAAGCAGCCCGGGTGATCCTCGACGTGCTGGCGTACTTCGACGAGACGACCGACGACTTCGTGCGCCGCCGCCACCGGGAACTGCAGTCCGGCGGCCTGGTGAACGCGGAGATCTTCGAACGGATCGCGGCCGAACTGCCGCACCGGGCGGTCGCACCGCCGGAGCTGTCGCTCCGTCAGCTGCGCCGCATCGTCTACGGCTGAACAACGGGCACTCACCAGAACGTCGATGGAGGGGCAGAGATCATATGTGCGGAATCGTCGGATACATCGGGAAGCGTGACGTGGCTCCGCTGCTGCTGGAAGGACTGCAGCGGCTGGAGTACCGGGGTTACGACTCCGCGGGCATCGTCATCACGGGCAAGGCCTCGGCCGGGAAGCCCGCCGCGCTGAAGATGGTCAAGGCGAAGGGCCGGGTCCGGGAGCTGGAGGCCCGTATCCCCAAGCGCTTCACCGGCACCACCGGTATCGCCCACACCCGCTGGGCCACCCACGGCGCCCCGAGCGACGAGAACGCACACCCGCACCTGGACGCCGACCACAAGGTCGCCGTCGTCCACAACGGCATCATCGACAACGCCTCCGAGCTCCGTGCGAAGCTCGTCGCCGACGGCGTCGTCTTCCTCTCCGAGACCGACACCGAGGTACTGGTCCACCTGATCGCCCGCGCGCAGGCGGACACCCTGGAGGAGAAGGTCCGCGAGGCCCTGCGCTCGATCGAGGGCACGTACGGCATCGCCGTCATGCACGCCGACTTCAACGACCGCATCGTCGTCGCCCGCAACGGCTCGCCGGTCGTCCTCGGCATCGGTGAGAAGGAGATGTTCGTCGCCTCCGACGTCGCCGCGCTGGTCACCCACACCCGCCAGGTCGTCACCCTCGACGACGGCGAGATGGCCACCCTCAAGGCCGACGACTTCCGCACGTACACCACCGAGGGTTCCAGCACGACGGCCACGCCGACCACCGTGGAGTGGGAGGCCGAGTCGTACGACATGGGCGGCCACGACACGTACATGCACAAGGAGATCTCCGAGCAGGCCGACGCCGTCGACCGGGTGCTGCGCGGCCGGATCGACGACCGGTTCTCCACCGTCCACCTGGGCGGTCTCAACCTGGACGCCCGCGAGGCGCGTGGGGTCCGCCGGATCAAGAT
Source organism: Streptomyces sp. NPDC005262 (assembly GCF_042872425.1). Classification (NCBI taxonomy): domain Bacteria; kingdom Bacillati; phylum Actinomycetota; class Actinomycetes; order Kitasatosporales; family Streptomycetaceae; genus Streptomyces; species Streptomyces sp. NPDC005262. The sequence goes on along the minus strand of NZ_JBIAKK010000010.1, from coordinate 251,411 downwards.
CCTCGGCTGCGGCACCTCGTACCACGCGGGCCAGATCGGCGCCCAGCTGATCGAGGAGCTGGCCCGTATCCCCGCGGACGCCGAACCCGCCTCCGAGTTCCGCTACCGCAACCCGGTCGTCGACCCCGACACCCTGTACGTCGCGGTCTCCCAGTCCGGCGAGACCTACGACGTACTGGCCGCCGTCCAGGAGCTCAAGCGCAAGGGCGCCCGCGTCCTCGGCGTGGTGAACGTGGTCGGCTCGGCGATCGCCCGGGAGGCCGACGGCGGTACGTACGTCCACGCGGGCCCCGAGGTCTGCGTCGTCTCCACCAAGTGCTTCACCAATACGGTGGTCGCGTTCGCGCTGCTCGCCCTGCACCTCGGCCGGATCCGCGACCTGTCGGTCGCCGACGGCAAGCGGATCATCGAGGGCCTGCGCAAGCTGCCCGCCCAGATCACCGAGATCCTCGAGAACGAGGACGAGATCAAGAAGCTGGCCGCGGAGTACGCGGACGCCAAGTCGATGATGTTCATCGGCCGGGTGCGCGGCTACCCCGTCGCCCGTGAGGCCTCGCTGAAGCTGAAGGAGGTCTCGTACATCCACGCCGAGGCCTACCCGGCGTCCGAGCTGAAGCACGGCCCGCTGGCCCTGATCGAGCCCGCGATGCCGACCGTCGCGATCGTGCCGGACGACGAACTGCTGGAGAAGAACCGCGCCGCGATGGAGGAGATCAAGGCCCGCAGCGGCCGGATCCTCGCCGTCGCACACCAGGTGCAGGAGAAGGCCGACCACACCATCGTCGTACCGAAGAACGAGAACGAGCTGGACCCGATCCTGATGGGCATCCCGCTCCAGCTCTTCGCGTACCACACGGCGCTGGCCATGGGCCGCGACATCGACAAGCCGCGGAACCTCGCGAAGTCCGTCACGGTCGAGTAGCACGCGCGGCAGTACGCCGGACAGGGAGCGGCCCCGCACCACGCCACCACGGGTGCGGGGCCGCTCTCTCGCGTCGGCCGGGCCGTGCCGGCCGAGGGCTGCCTCAGCCGGTGGCCGTCACACCTCGGCCGGCAGCGCGCTTCGGGAGCACCGTCGGCCATTTGGCCAGCGCCGCCGTCGCCCCGTACCAGGCGGCGAGACCGGCCACGGCGGCGAGCCAGCCGCCGACCTTACCGAGCCCGTCGCTGCCCGCGAACTGCCCGACGCCCAGGAGCAGAAGCCCCAGGAAGAGCAGTCCGTACATCCCCTGGGCGAGCAGACCGCCGCCGGCCGAGCCGAAGGCCAGGCTGAGTGCGAACAGCGCCCAGAGCAGCAGGAACATGCCCGCCGCGTGACTGGAGACTTGGGCATCGGCACCGGTGCCCCAGGTGAACCAGAAGGCGCCGAGTCCGACGAAGGCCGTGCCCGTGAAACCGCTGCCGGCGCGGAACTCCAGCAGTCCGGCGACGAACAGGGCTATACCGCCGACATACAGCGCGAGCGAGACGGCGTCGGCCGCCGTCACACCGTCGATGACCCCGGTGTGACCGATACCGAACGCCAACAGGGTGAGTCCCAGGGCGAGATGGCCGAGGATGGAGGTGCTGCTGTTTCCCGCAGAGACGTCATTGTCCACGGCGGGCTCCCTTCAAAGGCAGTGGTGCTGTTTCCCGTGACCCTTATGTACCCTTCACAAGCGCACAATTCACCTCTACGGGCGAGTAGATTGCCGGTTTCCGACAGCGAGTTGACGCCACGTCGGAGAACGAGGGGGCGGCGAGCGATCGCCGGGGGTCCGTCAGGTATTACGGGACAGCTCTCAGGGAATGACCACGACCGGGCGCTGCGCGCGCCGCGCCAGCCGCCCCGCCACCGAGCCGAAGATCCGGCCGACGATGCCGTGCGTGGAGCCGACGACGATCGCGTCGGCCGAGTACTCCCGGCCCACGTCCTCCAGCTCGTGGCAGATGTCGCCGCCCCGCTCGACGAGTACCCACGGCACCTCGGAGAGGTAGTCCGCACAGGCGAGCTCGAGCCCGAGGACCTCGGTGCGGTGGTCGGGCACGTCGACGAAGACGGGCGGCTCACAGCCTGCCCAGACCGTGGTCGGCAGCCGGTTGGCGACATGGACGATGATCAGGCCGGAACCTGATCTCCGGGCCATCCCGATGGCATAGGCGAGGGCTCGCTCACTGGACGTGGAGCCGTCGAAGCCGACCACGACCCCATGCCGGAAGGCGGGATCGCAGGAATGGCGTGCTTCTTCGACCGCCTGCTGGTCCGACAGAGGGTCGGCTACCTGCTTGCGGTCCGCGGGTTCGGGGATTTCGTGACCGGCCATCGGTGTCTCGGCGAAGAGAGTCCTCGTGAGGAGTGAGCAACTTGGGGAAGGTGTATCAGCGGGCGGTGATGCGGTGTCCGGGAATCATCTTCCCAACCCCTTACCCCCAAGGGTACGGCGCCACTCCTCCACTGCCCAGACCCCCGCAAAGCGCGTGCGACGTTCCAGGGAGCATGCCCGAGGCGGCCCCGTATGGCAATGCCGGTTGCGTAGTACATCGAGCTCGCGTGAGCAGGGGACCGCACTCGGTGACCGGCGGGCGGGCGAGCGCCACCGGCCACCCGCCGGCGCCGCGGAGTTACGGCATCGCACCGAGGCGCACCGACCGGGGCACCGTGGCGGAGCGCTGCCGGGAAGCGCACCCCGGCGGTGTTCAGCTGTTCACCGGAGCCGCTCGCCCGCGTGGCGTTCGGCACACCCACCGACCCGCCCGTCGCTGCACCCACCGACCGGATACCGCCATCCGTCCCGGTTCCGCCGCGCCCCTCGCGGCCTGCCGGATCCCGCCCCGCCCACCTGGCCCCGGGGGCGTACGGGCACAGTCGTGTCGTCAGGGTTGTGCGCCGGTCAAACGACGGATTCAGACTTGCGCAACCATATATTTTCAGCCAACTTCTCACCCCTGCCCATTCCTTGGGTAATTGGCCGATCAACCCCCTTGCCACCAGGCAAGAAGAGACCAGGCGGTACGCTTCCACCCGACGGGGACGGGCCACGAATGCGAGGCGCACTTCCCTGCACGGCTTCTGAGTGAAACGCTTCGTGATCGAATGCTTCCCGCCAAGTTGCCTTGTCGACATAGCGCTGGTTGGTCAACTTGTCACGCCGGCACCGCGGGACGCAGTAGATTCGATCTTGGGTGCCGAAGACTGGGGACTCGTGCAAGACCGAGGGGAAATGTGCAGGAGCGACAGGCCCGTAAGGACCAGGGAGACGCGAACACCGAGGGGGGCTTAGCGTCATGAGCCAGGACTCCGCCGCCGCAACGGAGGCTGTACGGAAGCTCAGCGGGCGACGACGTCGGGAAGTCGTCGCCGTGCTGCTGTTCAGTGGCGGCCCCATCTTCGAGAGCTCCATCCCGCTCTCCGTGTTCGGGATCGACCGCCAGGACGCGGGAGTTCCGCGCTACCGACTGCTCGTCTGCGGCGGGGAAGAGGGTCCGCTGCGGACCACAGGGGGACTCGAACTCACCACGCCCTACGGGCTGGAGGCGATCAGCAGGGCAGGCACCGTCGTGGTGCCCGCCTGGCGTTCGATCACCTCTCCGCCGCCCGCCGAGGCCTTGGACGCGCTGCGCCGTGCCCACGAGGAAGGGGCCCGCATCGTCGGGCTGTGCACCGGGGCGTTCGTGCTCGCCGCCGCGGGCCTGCTGGACGGCCGGCCGGCCACCACGCACTGGATGTACGCACCGACGCTGGCCAAGCGCTATCCGTCGGTCCATGTCGATCCGCGTGAGCTGTTCGTCGACGACGGCGATGTGCTCACCTCCGCCGGGACGGCTGCCGGCATCGACCTCTGTCTGCACATAGTCCGCACGGACCACGGCACGGAGGCCGCCGGTGCGCTGGCCCGCCGGCTCGTGGTCCCGCCGCGGCGCAGTGGCGGTCAGGAGCGCTACCTCGACAGGTCTTTACCTGAGGAGATCGGCTCCGACCCGCTCGCCGAGGTCGTGGCCTGGGCGCTGGAGCATCTGCACGAGCAGTTCGACGTGGAGACGCTGGCCGGGCGCGCCTACATGAGCAGGCGGACCTTCGACAGGAGGTTCCGTTCGCTCACCGGCAGCGCACCGCTCCAGTGGCTGATCACCCAGCGGGTGCTGCAGGCGCAGCGGCTGCTGGAGACGTCCGACTACTCGGTCGACGAGGTCGCGGGCCGCTGCGGCTTCCGCTCGCCGGTCGCGCTGCGCGGACACTTCCGGCGCCAGCTGGGCTCCTCCCCCGCCGCGTACCGGGCCGCCTATCGGGCCCGCCGTCCGCAGGCCGGGGCGCCGGACCCGGTGGCGACCGCGATCGAGACGGTCGTGCCCGCGCAGGGCACCTCCGCGAACCGGAGGCCCGGTGCGACGGGGGCCCCGTCGAGCGCCGGGGCCGCGGCCCCCACGGCGGTCGGTGCGGGTCAGCCGGAGCACGGGAAGCCCGGGTCCGATGCCTACGCCACGGGACGCCCGACCCTGCCGGGGCAGCGCAGCGCCCCGTAGGGTGGGGCGTATGAACGATCGCATGGTGTGGATCGACTGCGAGATGACCGGGCTCTCGTTGACGGAAGACGCACTCATCGAGGTGGCCGCACTGGTCACCGACTCGGAGTTGAACGTGCTCGGCGAAGGGGTGGACGTCGTGATCCGCCCGCCGGACAGGACCCTGGAGACGATGCCCGAGGTGGTGCGGCAGATGCACACCTCCTCGGGCCTCCTCGACGAGCTGGCCGGCGGCACCACCCTGGCCGACGCCGAGGCCCAGGTGCTGGCCTACGTGCGCGAGCACGTGAAGGAGCCGGGCAAGGCCCCGCTCTGCGGCAACTCGGTCGGTACCGACCGCGGCTTCCTGGCCCGCGACATGGCGGCCCTGGAGGGCTATCTCCACTACCGGATCGTCGATGTGTCCTCGATCAAGGAGCTGGCCCGCCGCTGGTACCCGAAGGCGTACTTCAACAGCCCGGAGAAGAACGGCAACCACCGGGCGCTCGCGGACATCCGTGACTCCATCACGGAACTGCGGTACTACCGGGAAGCTGTCTTCGTACCGCAGCCCGGACCCGACTCCGAGCAGGCGAAGGCCATTGCGACACGCCTGACCCAGCAGTCGGCTTAGGACCTTGGGAAGCCGCTGGTCACGAGTGTTTCAACGCCTGGGATCAGCGGCCGAACAACAAGGGCGCGAGCACCCTCTCGGACCCTGTACACTTTTTCTCGGCCGGTCAGAAAAAGACCGGACATGGTGGGTATAGCTCAGATGGTAGAGCACCTGGTTGTGGTCCAGGATGTCGCGGGTTCGAGTCCCGTTACTCACCCTTGAGGGAAGGGCCCCGGTCTTCGGACCGGGGCCCTTCTCGTGTGCCCGCGCGACTGAGACTCCCTCACCAGGCCCCTGTGTGACGGTCGTCACCCCGGCCTCCGGACCGGGGCGTCCGTCAGGACGAATCGCGGACGACGAGCTCCGTCGGGAGGACTATCTGCGGGCGCTCCTCGTTCTCGCCCGCGATCTCCTGGAGCAGCACCCGCGTCATCACCCGGCCCATCTCCTCGATCGGCTGGCGCACGCTGGTGAGCGCCGGGTCCATGTGACGGGCCACGGCCGAGTCGTCGAAGCCGATCAGCGCCACATCGTCCGGGATGCGCCGGCCCGCCTCACGGAGTACCTGACGGGCGCCCGCGGCCATCACGTCGGAGGCGGCGAAGACCGCGTCCACATCGGGGCGGCGGGCCAGCAGCTCCCGCATGGCACGGGCGCCGCCCTCCTCGGTGAAGTCGGCGCGGGCGATCAGCTGCTCGTCCGGACCGAGACCGGCCGCCGCGACCGCCTTGCGGTAGCCGTCGAGGCGGCGCTGCGCGCCGTACACATCGAGGCGCCCGGTGATCGTGGCGATGGAGCGGCGGCCGCGGGAGATCAGATGGTCGACGGCGCCACGGGCGCCCTCGAAGTTGTCGGAGTCGACCGCGGCGAGTCTCTCGGAGGCGGATCTGCGGCCGCTCATCACAGCCGGCATGCCGAGCTGCTCCAGGAGGTCCGGCAGCGGATCGTCGGCGTGCACGGAGACCAGCAGCACACCGTCGACACGGTGCGCCGTCAGATACTGGGCCAGCCGCTTCCGCTCGCGGTCGTTGCCGACCAGGGTGAGCAGCAGCTGCATCTCGGTGTCGGCGAGGGCCGCGCCGACACCGCGGACGATGTCCGAGAAGTACGGCTCGGCGAAGAACCGGGTCTCGGGCTCGGGCACGACGAGGGCGATGGCGTCCGTGCGGTTTCCGGCGAGTGCGCGGGCCGCGCGGTTGGGTACGTACCCCAGCTCGGCGACGGCAGCTTCGACCGCCTCACGGGTGTGCTCGCTCACCCGCGGCGAGCCGTTGATGACCCGCGAGGCCGTGCCACGCCCGACTCCGGCCCGTGCCGCGACCTCTTCGAGCGTGGGCCGCCCGCCGCTCCGTACTCGCGCTGCCGCCATGGCTGCCTCCCGTTCGCGGTCAACTTCTCACAGTCGGATAACCAAACCAAGTCCACCTGTTGGACCCCGTGACACCTGCCCGACCTCGGAAGGTCTGCCGGGTCCCAATTATGGGAGCGCTCCCACCATACGGGATGGCGCTACCGGGTGCAGGCGGCCATGAGGTACCGGATCTGCGGATACGCATCCGGGAGCCGTCCGGACAACGGGAGCTGCGGAAACGACGGAGACCCGGCACGGGGCCGGGTCTCCGTCGTCCGTCACGTGCGTCTGTCCACCGGACGGCGCTCAGAGAAGTCAGAGGAGTTCGGAGGCCGGGGGAAGTGCGTGACGGCGGATCACATCGGCGTACCAGTGGGCGCTCGCCTTGGGGATGCGGCGCTGGGATGCGTAGTCGACGTAGACCGCACCGAAGCGCTTGGAGTATCCGTACCCCCACTCGAAGTTGTCCATCAGCGACCACAGGAAGTAGCCGCGGACATCCGCGCCGTCGGCGACGGCCCGCTGGACGGCGTCGAGGTGGCCGTGCAGGTACTCGATCCGCTCCGGGTCGTCGACCCGGCCGTCGGACGAGACCTGGTCGTCGAAGGCCGCACCGTTCTCGGTGACCATCAGGGGCAGGCCCGGGTGGTCGCGGGTGACGTCCATGAGCAGCTCGTACAGCCCCTCGGGGTCGATCGCCCAGTTCATCGCGGTGCGCTTCTTGCCCTCGGAGAGGTGGAAGGCGACCTGTTCGGAGCCGGTCCACGGGGAGTGGTCGCTGTTGCCGTGGCCGTCGTCGCGGGAGTCGCCCCTGCCCTCTTCCGGCGTGGAGACGATCGTGGGCGTGTAGTAGTTCACCCCCAGCACATCGATGGGGCGGGAGATGGCGGCCAGGTCGCCGTCGTGGACCAGCTTCGACCAGTCCACCACGTGCGAGGTGTCGGCGATCAGGTCCTCGGGGTACGCGCCTCGCAGCATCGGACCCGTGAAGATCCGGTTGCCGACGGCGTCGATCCGGCGGGCGGCGTCGACGTCGGCGGCGCTGTCGGTCAGCGGGCGGACCTGGTGCAGATTGAGGGTGACCGAGGTCTGCGCTCCAGCGGGGAGTCGTCCGCGCAGTACCTCGATCGCCCGTCCATGGGCGAGGTTGAGATGGTGTGCCGCACGCAGGGTGGCCGCCGGTTCGGTGCGGCCGGGGGCGTGCACGCCGGAGCCGTAACCGAGGAAGGCCGAGCACCACGGCTCGTTGAAGGTGGTCCACACGGGGACCCGGTCACCGAGGGCGCCGGCCATGATGGCGGTGTAATCGGCGAAGCGCTCGGCGGTGGCCCGCTCGGGCCAGCCGCCCGCGTCCTCCAGCTCCTGGGGAAGGTCCCAGTGGTAGAGGGTGGCGACAGGGGTGATGCCCGCCTCGAGGAGCTCGTCGACGAGCTTGCGGTAGAAGTCCAGGCCGCGTTCGACGGCGGGGCCGCGGCCGGTGGGCTGCACCCGGGACCAGGAGACGGAGAAGCGGTAGGCCTTCAGCCCCAGCTGCTTCATCAGGGCCACGTCGTCCCGGTAGCGGTGGTAGTGGTCGGCGGCGACGTCACCGGTGTCACCGGCCAGAACCTTGCCAGGGGTGTGACTGAAGGTGTCCCAGATGGAAGGGGTGCGGCCGCCCTCGGCAGCCGCGCCTTCGACCTGGTAGGCGGCCGTGGCCGCTCCCCAGACGAAGCCCGTCGGGAAGAGTGTCGTCGAGTTCGTTGCCTCGGATGCCGGCTTCGGGGTGATGTCAGGTCGTACGGCAGTCATGCGGGAGCGCTCCCATGTGTGGACGGAACAGAGGCAGGGCGAGGCAGAGGAGGTAGGGGTGGGGCTCCGGGCCCGTACGGCCTGTGGTCGGGGGCAGGCCGTACGGGACATCCGGGACGGGGCGACGGGTGACGGACCATCACCCGGTGGGCCGGGTGCCGTCGGGTCAGCCCTTGACGGCGCCGGACATGATCCCTCCGACGATCTTCTTGCCGAAGATCACGAACACCACGAGCAGCGGCAGCGTGCTGATCAGCGCACCGGCCATGACGATGCTCTGGTCGGGGGTGTAGGACGCGCTCAGCTGGCCGAGGGCCACCTGGAGCGTCGGGTTCTCCTGGTTCAGGGCGAGATAGGGCCAGAAGAAGTCGTTCCACGCCTGCACGAAAGTGAGCATCCCGAGCACCATCATCGCGGGGCGGGCCACCGGGAGCACCACGCTCCGCACGATACGGAAGTTGTTCGCACCGTCGATCTTGGCGGCCTCGATGAGCTCGTACGGCAGCGCCTCCGACAGGTACTGGCGCATGAAGAACACCCCGAACGCGCTCACCAGGGTCGGGAAGATCACCGACTCCAGATTTCCGCCCCAGCCGAGGTCGGACATCATCATGAACAGCGGGACGACACTGAGCTGCGGCGGGATCGTCAGCGTGGCGATGACCCCGGCCATCAGCCCGTTGCGTCCGGTGAACCGCATCTTAGCGAAGGCGTAACCGGCCAGCGTGCAGAAGAAGAGCGTCGCCGCCGTGATGCAGCTGGAGACGATGACGCTGTTGACGATCGCCTTGCCCAGATGTGCCTGGCTCCAGGCCGCGTCGAGGTTGTGGAACAACCGTCCGCCCGGCAGGAAGGGCGGTGTGGAGGCCAGCACCTCGTCCTGCGTGTGGGAGGCGGCCACCAGGGTCCAGTAGAGCGGCAGCAGCGAGCCGATACCGACGACGGCCAGGGCGATGTAGGCGAACGGACCGCCCTGCAATTGCTTGCCGGCGCCGGGCTTGAAGCGGCTCGGGCCCTTCTGGAGGCGATCTGCGGAACGTGCCGGGAGGCCGAGCTCCGGGACTTTGGTGGGGCTGGTCATGGTCATGGATATCGCTCCCGGTCAGACCGCGGACTTGCGTACGAAGCGGCCGATGAGCCAGTTGACCGCGGCGATGATCAGCAGGAGGGCGAGCATCGCCCAGGCCACTGCGGCGGCCGGACCGAGATGCCCCAGGTTCCAGCCGTAGTTGTAGAGGTAGACGCTGAGGGTCTCGTACTGATTCTCGTTGCCTCCGGTCGCACCGAGGGTGCCGCCCTCCAGCAGCAGGGGCTCGCCGAACAGCTGCATGGAACCGATGGTCGAGATGACGATCGTGAACAGGATCGTGGGCCGCAGCGAGGGGATGGTCACCTTGCGGAACTGCTGCCAGCGGGAGGCTCCGTCGAGCGACGCCGCCTCGTACAGATCGGTCGGCACGGCCTGCATGGCGGCGAGGTAGATCAGCGTGTTGTAGCCGGTCCAGCGCCAGATCACGATGACGGAGATCGCGATCTTGGACGTCCAGTGCCCGTTGGCCCAGTTGGTGTGGCCGAGGCCGACGAACTCCAGCGCCCAGTTCAGCAGACCCCCGTCGGCCCGGAAGACCAGGGCGAAGACCAGGGCCGCCGAGGCCACGGAGGTGGCGTACGGGGTGAGGATGACCGTCCGCCAGAAGGTGCTGGCGCGGAGCTTGTAGTTCAGCAGATGGGCCAGGCCCAGTGCGACGAGCAGCTGCGGGACCGTCGACATGACGCCGATCAGGAAGGTGTTGCTGACGGCCGTCCAGAACTCCGCGTCGTGCAGGATCTTGTCGAAGTTGTCCCAGCCGACCCATTCCATCTGGTTGAGTCCGGTCATCTCCACCCGATGCAGGGCGATCCAGCCGGTGTAGATCAGCGGATAGAGCCCGAAAGCACCGAAGACGAGGAAGAACGGGGCTATGTAGGCGTACGGCGACGCCTTGTCGTCGAACCGCCAGAGCCGGCTCCGCCACGTCTGTCGGCGGGCGTTCAGTGGTGTGTGCTGGGAACCGCGGGGTGGCGGGGCGTATGCATCCCGGGTGGGAGTCGAGGTGGCCACGGGCGGGAGTCCTTCCCTGGATTGCTGGTTACCCGGGTACGGGGCTGGATGGGCCGAAGGCGCGTGCGGTGGGCTCGCACGGGGCGGCCGGGGAGATACCCGGCCGCCCCGTGCACGCCCATCGGGAGACGGGCTGTGCGCGGCCCCGGTGCCCCGCGGGGTGGGGACACGCAGGTGCGGGCGGCCCGGGGGCCGCCCGCTGCTGCGAGGGTCAGCCGATCGCCTTGTCGATCGCGGTGGTCGCGGCCTTCCAGGCGTCGTCCGGCTTGGTGCCGCGCTGCTCCATGTTGTTGATCTGGGTGGAGATGCTGTCCTTGATCACGCCGTCCTTCGGGCCGAGAACGGTCTCGGGGATCGACTTGGCCTCACCGGCGTAGATCTCACCGATCGGGGCGTCGTTGAAGTACGGGAGCTTCGCGGTCTTCACGTCCGGCAGGTCGTACGCGAGCTTGTTGGACGGGAAGCTGCCGATCGCCTTGAAGACGGCGGCCTGCTGCTCGGGGGCGGTCAGCCACTTGACGAGCTTGGTGGCCTCGTCGACGTGCTTGCCCGACTTGGGCACGGCGAGGAACGAGCCGCCCCAGTTGGCGGCGGTCGCCCCGGGGGCGGTGGTGATGTTCCACTTGCCCTTGTTGCCCTCACCGGCGTTGACCGAGATCTGACCGGCCATCCACGCGGGGCAGGCCACGGTGGCCATGGTGCTCTTGCGCAGTGCGGCATTCCACGGGGGGCTGAACTGGGCAAGGCCCTGCGTCAGCTTCTTGTCCGCAGCCTCGGCCGCCAGGTCCCAGCCCTGCTTGACGCTGGGGCTGTCCTTGTAGATCGGCTTGCCGCTCTCGTCGTAGTACTGCTTCGCGTTGGAGCTCACCACGGCGTTGTACATCGCGCTCGCGGAGTCCATGAAGAAGGTGCCCTTGGGGGCGGACTTCTTGTACTCCTCACCGAGCTTGAGGTAGTCCTCCCAGCCGCCGGCAACCTTGGCGGCGACCTCCTTGGGGTCGGTCGGCAGACCGGCCTTCTTGAAGAGGTCGGTGTTGTAGCAGAGCGACATCGGTCCGATGTCGGTACCGGCGCCGATCACCTTTCCGTCGGGCGTGGTGGCCTGCTTCTCCTTCCAGGACACCCAGTCGTCGACGTTGATCACCTTGCTGAGGTCGGCGAACTGGTCCGCCTTGGTGTCGACGATCTCCTTGATCCGGCCGACCTCGAGGCCCTGGACGTCCGCCAGGCCACTGCCCGAGTTCAGCTGCTGGAGCAGCTTGGGGTAGTAGACCTTCTCGTCGGCGGTGGCGTCCTCCTTGACCGTGATGTTCGGGTTGAGCTCGTGGTACTTGGCGAAGAGACCCGCTTCCTTGTAACCGAACTGCCCGAAGTCGGCGACGGTCAACGTGATCTTCCCGTTTGCGTCGGAGCTCCCGCTGGAGTCCGATGAGCCCGAGTCGCTGCATCCGGTCAGCAACAGGGCGGTGGCCGTCAGGCCCGTGGTGGCCACCAGCGCGGCTTTGCGACGCCGGCCGGCGTCGGTGCGGGTGATACGCATTCCACTACTCCTTGTTCCAGGGCGGGACTGGCGTTCTGACTGCGCGCCGTACGCGCAGGTGGGTGCAAGTGCCAGATGGTGCAGGGGGGAAGACACGGGCAGTGCTGTCCGCGCGAGAATTTCCCGTGCGATGTGGGAGCGCTCCCATGCGCCGATGCCGGAAGGTTGCTGCCTCAAGGGGGTGGGTGTCAAGAGTTGAAGACGGTTCCGTTGCCCGAGTGTGTCCTGCAAGTCACGCGACCGTGTCCGGTCGAAGCCTTGCCTAAGCGTTCCGGCACCGTCCGCGGACAGCGCGTGCTCGTGAATACTCCCAGGCCGGCGAGGGACTGGGGCCGGGAAGAGTGCAGGGTCCCGGCGGAAGCAGACCGGTCGCGCTGTTTTCGTGTGCACCATCGGGCCGGTTCGGCCACGGCTGGACTTTGCTCGTCCGCCCACCGGAAGGTGAACAGGGTGCGGAGCCAGAGGGTGCGTTGGGCCGCATCCGCGTTCTCCCTCCGAACCGTACCGCCGAGGTGAAAGGGCGGACCTGTGGCCCAGCTGTCGCCGAGGTGGGTGGGATCAGGCCGTGCGCAGCCGGGTCGGCGTGGTCTCCGGTCCGGTCCGGGCCGCCCGGCCGGCCGCCTCCGCGTCGCCCGCCACGATGCGGCGGGGGGCGGGGCTGGACACGTCCGTGCTGACGGCAGCGATTCCGGCGGTGCTCCCTGCGGTTGACCGGAAGGTGTGACCGGGCGGTCGCGCGGACCGCGGTCGCCGGACGGGCCGGGAGATCAGGCCCGTCCGGCGACCGGGGACGGAACGGTTCGCCAAGGAAAAGGGGGCGCACCCCGGCCGGATGTGGGGGGTGTGGGGCCGGCCGGGATGCGCTCGGGGGGGTGGCGGTCTGTGGGGTGGAGAGAAGCTACTTGTACGCGCCGAACGCCTTCGTGAAGGCGAGCGGCTCCTGCACGATCGAGCTGCACGACGCATCCGCCGACGGCTTCGCCCCGCCGGCGCACGCCTTGTCCCGCGTGCCCGACCACATCGCCAGCCGGCCAAGCCCCTTCTCCTGGGCGAACTCCACCAACTGCGTGGCGTCCTCGACCTTGAAGATCTCGGTGCTGACGTCGTTCACACCGATCATCGGGGTGACGGCCACGGCCTTCCACGCCGCCGCGTCCGACAGTCCGAGCACGCCCTTGATCTGGGCCTGCGTCGCGGTCGCCGCCTGGATCGCGTACGAGCCCATGTCACCGCTGTACGAGGCGCCGTAGTCCATCGCCATGATGTTGACGGCGCCGACCTTCACGCCGCTCTTCTTCGCGTCGGCGATCAGGTCCACGCCCGGCTGGGTGAGGCCCTCGGGCATCACCGGCAGGGTGAAGGACACATCGAGGTCCGGGTGGGACTTCTGGAGCTGTGCGATCGCCTGGGCGCGGCGGGAGTTGGCCGCCGCGTCGGGCAGCGCGCCGCCTTCGATGTCGAAGTCGACCTTGGTGAGCTTGTACGTGTCTATGACCTTGCCGTACGCGCCGGCGAGGTCGGCGGCGGAGGTGCAGTTGAGGGCCAGTTCGGAGCCTGCCGCGCCGCCGAAGGAGACCCGGACGTCGCCGCCCTTGGCGCGCAGCGCGCCGATCTGGGAGGCGACGTGGTCGTCGCCGAGAGCGGTGACGCCGCCCCAGAGCGGGGCGCAGCTGCTGCCGGAGGTGATGAAGGCGAGGTTGAACTCCTTCACCCCGGTCCGGGTCGCGGTGTCGACCAGGTCGTACGCCGGGTAGAGGGAGGTGTCGACGTACGGGGCGAAGCCGGCGCCGCCCGCCGTACCGCCGCCTCCCTCGGGCGCGGTGGGTGTCGGGGTGGGTGTGGGGGTCGCCGTGGCGGTCTGCGTGGGCTTGGCCGTGGGGGTGGCCGTGGGAGTCGGGGTCGCGGTCTCGGTCGGGCGTCCGCTGGGCTCCGGCGTCGCTCCGGTGTCGACCGAGCACTTGGCATCGTTGATCAGGCAGCCGGTCGGGTCCGCCGCCGTGCCGTCCGAGGTGGTGACGAAGCCGACGGTGGCCGACTTGCCGGGTGCCAGCTCCTTGTTCCACCCGGCGGGCTTCACGGTGACGTGGTTGCCGCTGACGGTGTGTTCGCCGTTCCAGAGGGAGCTGATCCTCGTGCCCGCGGGCAGGTCGAATTCGAGTGTCCAGTCCGTCTGGACCTTGTCGGTGTCGTTGGTGACGACGTACTGCCCGGTGTAGCCGCCCGTCCAGCCGCTGGTCCTGGTGTACGCGGCGCCAACCGAAGCGGCCTGTGCGGTGCCCGTGAGGGCGAAGACCGCGGAGCCGATCACCGCCGCGGCGACAACGGCGCCGATCGCCTTGGTCCGGGTGCTCGCCGTGCGCCGGTGCGTACTGGTGCCCATTGCGTGCCTGCCTCTGTCGTACGGGGGGTGTGGGTGCGGGAGCACGTTAGCGGCCCCGAAACCGGCAAATGGGGTGCACCGGGCACGAGTTGATGTTCTTAGGGTTCGCTTAAGGGACGCATCGGTGCTGGTTAAGACCGGCCCGCCGACAGGAGGCGGCGGCGCTGCCGGCCGACCCGGTGGCGGCGGCCGCCCTGCCCGGGCCCACGCCCGTCGAGCCAGATCCAGATGCGGACCTCCGTGCCGCCGAGCACCGACCGCCCGATCCGCACATCGCCACCGGTGGACTCCGCGACGCGGCGGACGATGTCGAGCCCGAGCCCGGTCGAGCCCACCGAGGCCCGTACCCCACCGCTACCGCCGCGCGCCAGTGCCGCCTTGGGGTCCGCTATGCCGCCGCCCGCGTCCGAGACCAGCACGATCACGGCATCGCCGCTGTGGTGCACGTCGACGGCGAAGGCGGTGCCCTCCGGGGTGTGCCGGAAGACATTGCCGAGCAACGCATCCAGCGCGGCGACGAGTTCGGGCCGGGCGACGGGGATGCGTACCGTACGGTCCACTCCCGCGAGGCGCACCTCGCGCCCCTCGTCCTCGGCGAGCGCCGACCAGAAGTCCATCCGCTCGCGGATCACCTCTGATGCATCGCAGCCGGCCCCGGGCCCACTGTTCAGTCCCTGGGTCTGCGGGCGCTGTTCGCGGGCGGTGCGGATGATCGTGTCGACCTCGTGCTCCAGCTGCTCGACGGCGGCCCGGGTCTGCTCGGCGGCCGGGCCCTCGCCGAGCGATGCGGCGTTGAGACGCAGGACGGTGAGCGGGGTGCGCAGCCGGTGCGAGAGGTCGGCGGCCAGTTCCCGTTCGTTGGCGAGGAGCTGGACGACCTGGTCGGCCATGGAGTTGAACGCGACGGCGGCGGAACGCAGCTCGGTCGGCCCCTCCTCGCGGACCCTGGTCCCCAGCCTGCCCTCCCCCAGGTCGTGGGCGGCTCCCGCCAGCCGCTGGGCGGGCTTCACCATGCGTACGCCGAGCCGGTCGGCGACCGCGACCGAGCCGACGATCAGCGCGATGCCCACGCCCGCCAGCATCAGCCAGGCGGTGGCGACCCCGTTGGACTCCTCGCCCTCGGGTACGAACACCTCGACGACGGCGATGCCCCCGGACCCCAGGGCGGTCGGCTGAAGCAGTGCGGAACCGCCGGTGACCTCGCTGATCGAGGCGCGCCCCGAAGTACGTACGGTCTCCACGTCCTTGCGGGTGGCGCGCCGGGTGCCGATCTCCACCGGCCGGCTGTCCGACTCCTCGGAGGCGGGGACGTGGACGGCCATCCGGCCTTCGCCGCCCGGCTCGGTGGTGAGGACGGCCGTCTCCAGTTCGGCCCGGTCGGTGGTGATGGACAGGGTCGGACCGATCGTGGCGGCCTGCCGCTCGGCGTCGGAGAAGGCCCGGTCGCGGGCCATCTCCTTGATGACGAGGCCGAGCGGTACGGCGAAGGCGATGACGACCATCGCGGTGACGGCCAGGCAGACCTTGACCAGGGCCCATCTCATACGGGCTGCTCCGGGTCGGGCCGTTGCACCGCGGGCGGCTGGAGTTTCACTCCGACGCCGCGCAGGGTGTGCAGATAGCGCGGCCTGGCCGCCGTCTCCCCCAGCTTCCGTCGCAGCCAGGAGAGATGGACGTCGATGGTCTGGTCGTCGCCGTACGACTGCTGCCACACCTCGGCCAGGAGTTCCTTGCGCGGGACGACGACCCCGGGACGCCCGGCGAGGAACGTCAGCAGATCGAACTCGCGGCGGGTGAGGTCGAGCGCGGTGCCGTCCAGTTCGGCCTGGCGGCGCAGCGGATCGATGGAGAGTCCGCCGACCTGGATGACACTCGGCGGCGGCGCCTCCCCCCCGGCGGCGCGCGAACGGCGCAGCACGGCGGTCATCCGCGCCGACAGGTGTTCCACCGAGAACGGCTTGATCAGGTAGTCGTCGGCGCCGTCGTTCAGCAGCCGGACTATCTCGCTCTCGTCGTCCCGCGCGGTCGCGATGATCACGGGTACGTCGGTGATGCCGCGGAGCATCTTCAGCGCCTCGGATCCGTCGAGGTCGGGCAGACCGAGATCGAGGATGACCACATCGAATCGGAAGTGGGCGACTTCGCGCAGCGCTTCCAGCGCGGTACCGACGCTCCGTACCGTATGGGAGGCCTCGGTCAGGTGCCGGATGAGGGCGGAACGTACGAACTGGTCGTCCTCGACCACGAGCACACTTGGCATGGGCGGCACCGTACGCCATCGACCGGCCCGCGGTCCTGTCCGTGGGCGTACGGGGACACCACGGGGCCCTGTGGTGCAGGATGTGCCGGATGCAACGAGGACTCGTACACGCGCTCGCGTGGTCGCTCGCCACCGGCGCTGCGGTCACGCTGTCGTGGTGGGGCGTGCACACGGTGATGGCGGGGACTGCTTACGACCCGCCGCGCGCGGTGCCCATATCCGCGAGCGCCCGTGACAGCCACAGCGGGGCGGACGCGCTGTCGTCCTCGACGAGGCGCCCGCAGTCGTCGCCGGCGCCGACGCCGAGCAGCACCCCTCGTACCGCCCCGAAGCCGTCCGCGACCCCGCCCCGGCAACCGTCCCGCACCCCGTCGAGCAGCCCCGCGCCCTCGCGCCCGCCCAAACCCTCCGGCACGGTCAAGAGCTACCCGACGGACGGCGGACGGGTCGTCTTCGAGATCGGCGCCGACTGGGCGAAGCTCGTCTCGGCCACACCGGATCCGGGCTGGTCGATGCGGGTCTGGACGAACACGACCTGGATCCGGGTGAATTTCACCACCGATGACGGGACGACGGTGTCGGTCTTCTGCACCTGGAACGACCATCCGCCGATGGTCGAGATCGTCTGATCACCGGCCGCTCACTCGAAGGCGGACGGCGGAGGCGCGGGTGACGGACGCGCGTCCGCATCGCTCACCGCCGCCGCGCCACCGGTGAAGTCGGCGAGCTCCTTGCCGTGTTCGACACGTCCGGGGTGCGGGTCGGTGGCGACCCGGCGGGTCAGCTCGGCGACCTTGAGCGGGAGCGCCGAGGCGAGCAGCACGGCGTTGCCGAAGCGGCGGCCGCGCAGCACGGCCGGATCGGCGGCGAGTGCCAGCTCGGGGAAGACGGTGGCGGCGGTGGCGATCTGGCCGCGCAGATGGGCCAGCGGCGGACCGTCGGCGAGGTTGGCCACATACTGCCCGGCGGGCTTCAGTACCCGGCGCACGTCGGTGAGGAACTCGGCGCTGGTGAGGTGGGCGGGCGTACGGGCTCCGCCGAAGACATCGGCGATGACGAGATCCGCCCAGTCGTCCGGGATCTTCCCGAGTCCGGCACGGGCGTCGGTGGAGCGGACCCTGATTCGGGCCTGCGGGTCCAACGGCAGCTCCCGGCGCACCAGTTGGACGAGCGCCGCGTCCAACTCGACGACCTGCTGGGTGGAGCGCGGCCGGGTCGCTGCGACGTACCGGGCGAGGGTGAAGGCGCCGCCGCCCAGGTGCACGACGTGCAGGGGCCGGCCTTCGGGGGCGGCCAGATCGGCGATGTGGCCGATCCGGCGCTGGTAGGCGAAGGAGAGATGCGAGGGGTCGTCGAGGTCGACGTGGGACTGCGGGGCGCCGTCGAGGGTCAGTGTCCAGGCGTGCGGCCGCTCCCGGTCGGGTATCAGCTCGGCGAGACCGCCGTCGACGGTCTCGGAGAGGCTCTCCGGCTTGCGGTCGGACTTGCGGTCCGCTCGTTTGCGGGCGCCCGCGCCACCGCTCGACGCACCTCGACGTGCCACTGACGCTCGTCCCTACCCACTGCTCGTCGCCCGGGCCGGTGCAGGACCGGCAGCGGCGGGGGAAACCCGCCCACCTGGCCATTATGGGCTCAGCAGCAGTTGTCGGCCGCCTCGATCAGCCGGGCCGCCTGGTCGAGTGCGGCACGCAGCGCGGCCGGGTCGGTGACCTGCGCGTCGGCGGCGGGCGGCAGCAGCCAGCCGCTGCCGGAGACCGGCGGCTCGGCGGGGATGCGCAGCCCGCGGCCGTTCGTCTTCGTACAGGCGCTGCCCGGCACGTCCCAGGCGTCGGCGGTGCCCGGCGGCACCAGGAAGCCGAGGGTGTCGCAGGCGCCGTCGTGCAGGACCGGGCCGACGGCCTCCTGAGCGGCGCCGCGGCGCAGGATGTCCACGGCCTCCAGGCCCTGGCGGGCCGGAACGGTCACCAGATCACAGGGGCCGCCGACGGCGGTGCCGGTGGGATCGCACTCCGTCGTTCCGGCATCGGCTTTCGCCGTACGGGTGGTGGCAGTACTGGTCGTCGCCGTTCGGGACGCCGAAGTCGTCCGCGAGCCGGCCTCCGTGCCGAGATGCAACAAGGGACCTCTCCTCTCATCGCCGGGCGGAGCCAGACTCCGTCTCCGCATGGACCAACGCGTCGACTACGTCAAGGGCTACGGTGCGGCACCGCCGCAAAGGGTGGCAGTTCATGGCGGATCGTGGGTGAGATATCCGTTTTGTAGGCAAACGCTGCGTGTGTGACCCGTCACAGCAGGTACGTTCTTGCCCCGCCGGACACCGGAATCAGGCGCCCGGCTTGCACCAGAGAGGGCCCAGCCATGGTGTCGACAGGGACAGTTCCCAACCTCGCTTTCCGGCGGCTGCGCGGACCGCGCTCCGCCGGGGAGTTCGCTGCCGCGGTACGCAGGTCCGCCCGCGAGATCGGCGAGCAGGTCGCGTGCGACGCCCGGTACATCGGGCGCGTGGAGTCCGGCGAGATCCGCTGTCCCAACTACGCCTACGAACGGGTCTTCCTGCACATGTTCCCCGGGGCGACCCTGGCGGATCTGGGCTTCTCGGCGCGTGAGTCCGTACGCGGCCGGGCGGCGAGAACCACCGGCAACGCCCCCGACCGCCCTGACGGTCCTGATACCCCCCCACCCCCACCCCCCACGCTCCAGAGCGACACCGACGAGGAGAGCGACGTGCTGCGTCGCGTATTCATGACGAGCGGCACCACCGCGATGGCGGCCGCATCCCTGGGCCTGGGCCTCGGCACCACGAACATCGCCGCCGCTGCCCTGCCCGTCCAACGGCGAGTAGGCGAGGCCGAGGTGACGGCCGTCGAGAAGGCGGTACGGCAGATCCGGCTGCTGGACGACCGGCACGGCGGCGGCGGCCTCTACCGGCGGGCCGCGCAGCCGCTGCGGGCCGCTTACGCGCTGCTGGACGAAGGGACCATCACCCGCCGGTCCACCTCCGACCGGCTGCACGCCGGGGCCGGCGAACTGGCCATCTCGGTGGGGTGGCTGGCGCATGACTCGGGACGCTTCGACGACGCCCGCTCGCACTACGCGGAGGCGCTGGCCACGGCTCGGGTGGCCGGGGACCCGGCGCTGGAGGCGCATGCGTTCTGCAATGCGTCGTTCCTGGCGAGGGACACGGGACGGCCCCGTGAGGCGGTACGCGCGGCGGAGGCCGGGCAGCGGGCGGCGGAACCACTGGGTTCACCGCGGCTGCTGGCACTGCTCGCGCTGCGGGAGGCAGGGGGCCGGGCAGGGCTGGGCGACCGGAGCGGTTGCGAACGGGCGCTGGGGCGGGCGCACACGGCGTTCGGCCGTGGGGCGTCCGATGCCGACCCGGAGTGGATGACGTTCTTCCGGGAGGCGGAGCTGGAGATGCTGGAGGCGCAGTGCTGGTCGGCGCTGGGCGACTGGCCGCGGGCGGCCCGCCATGCACGGCGGGCCACGCAGCTCCAGGATCCCCACTTCACCCGGAACCTGGCGTTGTACCGCGCCGAGCTGACGACGGACCTGGCCCGGGCCGGGGCCTCGGCGGAGGCGGCCACGGCGGGGCAGCAGGTGCTGGACCTGCTGACCCAGGTCCAGTCCTCCCGCATCCGGGCGATGCTGGCGGCGGCGGTGCAGGTGCTGCGGGCGCAGCGGGGTTCACCGGAGGTGACGGAGTTCCTGGAGCGGTACGGAGATGTGGGGGCGGAGGTGTAGGGCGGGGTGCCGTCCGGTTGCCCCTTACGCCACGCGCATCCGGAACCGGTGCACCGGTTCCGTTCTCGATCGCCGGCGGGCCGAATCCGGCCGCGCGGGACGGGACGGGCGACGGTCACCTCACCCGCGGGCCACGGTTCGGGACCGGTGGTCGAGGGCACCACGCGGCCGGGTGCGGGCAGGACCTCACCGGTCCAGGTGGCCCGTGTCGTTCCAGCGTTCGAGGGCCGGTGCACCGTATGCCCATCCGAGCACCGAGAGCGACGTCGGGTCCAGACGGATGCGGGACGCGAAGGACACGTCCTCGCCCAGCCAGCGCGCCCCCAGCGCCCGCAGGATGTGACCGTGCGCGAAGACCAGCACGTCACGTTCGGCCGAGCGCGCCCACTCGACGATCTCGTCCGCACGGGCGGACAGCTCGGACAGGGTCTCGCCGTCCGGTACCCCGTCGCGCCAGATGAACCAGCCCGGCCGGATCGCCTGGATCTCAGCCGGTGTCATGCCCTCGTACGCCCCGTAGTCCCACTCCATGAGCGCGTCCCACGGCTGTGCCCGGTCCGCGAAGCCCGCTATGTCGCAGGTCTCCCGGGCACGGACGAGCGGGCTGGTGCGGACCTCCAGGCCCGGCAGGTCCGCCCACGGCCCGCGGTGCAGCCGCTCGCCCAGCAGCTTGGCGCCCGCGCGGCCCGCGTCGAGCAGAGGAATGTCGGTCCTGCCGGTGTGATTGCCCTTGACGGACCATTCCGTCTGGCCGTGCCGGGCGAGCAGGATACGCGGTGCCATGACGGCTCTCCCTGAATCTTGGTACGGAGAAAACGACAACAGGGACGGGTGATCCGCCTTTTCCATCATCGCTCACGCGTCCGGCAGGCAACCTCCGGGGCCGAACAGGCGTCCCCTTCCCCGCGGAGAAATCTCCGTACGAACCGGGGCATCCGCAGGGGTACCCCGGGGGAAAACGCGGCCGATCCGCGCCGTACGGTTGAACGGCCGCCCTCGGTCGCATGAACACATGATGGAGAGCTTCCGAATGCCGCTTGCCACCGCGCCCGCGCCGAGCCAACGGCCCCGTTGGTGGGCCGAGCTGCCGCTGATCGCGGTCGTGTACGCGCTCTACTCGGTGGGCCGGCTGCTGGTCCGCAGCGATGTGTCGACCGCTGTGGACCACGGCCTGCGAATACTTCATCTGGAGAAGACACTCTTCCTCAACGCCGAGCACCCGCTCAACCGGCTGATGACCTCGCACCCGTCCATCGGCATACCCGCCGACTTCGCTTACGCCTCACTGCACTACCTGGTCACCCCGGCCGTCCTGATCTGGATCTACCGGCGCCGCGCCGCCGTGTACCGCAGCGCCCGCACCTGGTTGATGACCTCCACGCTGCTCGGCCTGATCGGCTTCGCGCTGCTGCCGACCTGCCCGCCCCGGCTGCTGCACGCCACGCACGGCTTCGTCGACACGATGGCCCAGTACAGCTCGTACGGCTGGTGGGGCACCGAGGCGAGCGCGCCGCGCGGGATGGGCTGGATGACCAACCAGTACGCCGCGATGCCGAGTCTGCACGTCGGCTGGGCGCTTTGGTGCGGGGTCCTGCTCTGGCGTCACGCGCGGCACCCGCTGGTCCGCGCGGCGGGCGTCATGTACCCGCTGGTCACCACGATCGTCGTGATGGGCACGGCCAACCACTACTTCCTCGACGCGGTCGCGGGCGCTGCCGTGATGACCGTCGGAGCGCTGCTGGCCGGGCCGGTCATGCGGCTCGCCGACCGGGCGCAGGCCGCGGTACAGGCCCGGTTCGCACCGGCCGATCCGGCCACGAAGTCCCCGATTGTCAGTGCCGGATGCAAGACTTCCGCGGGTGAGCGAATCCCCGGCCAGCGGACCTCCTCCGCAGACTCCACCGATGACGCAGCATCGGGCGACGCCGCAGACGACGGCGCTCCGGCAGCGGCTCGCTGAGCTGCGCGGTCCGGCCGTCGCCCCGCATCCGCTCGATGCCCGCGCGCTGGCCGCTCTCGCCACGAACCCCGGCTGCAAGCGGCGCGCCCTGCTGGACGGCGCCGGGGTGGACAAGGCCGCGCTGGCTACGGCGCTCGGCTCCCCCGCCGCGTTCGGCCAGTCGCAGTTCGCGTTCATGCGGGGCAACGCCTTCGAGGCGAAGGTCAAGGCCGACGGCGGTACGGAGCTGATGCGGCTGCTGCACGAGCGTCTCGGCGGCGGCGAGCCGCCGCGCCAGGTCCTGGTACCGGATCTGACGGCGGCCGGCCCCGAGGGGCGCGCGGCCCGTACGGCGCTGGCGCTGCGGGAGGCGACGGGCGCGGGCGGCTGGGCGCTGCTCGACCATCCGATGCTGGCCCTGGAGGTGGCGGGCTCGCCGGCCTATCTGGAGCCGGACGCGGTGGTCGTGCACCCCGACGGCCGGTGGACCGTTGTGGAGATCAAGTCGTTCCCCATGATCGACAGTTCCGCGGACGCGGCGAAGGTCGGCGCGGCGGCCCGGCAGTCCGCGGTGTACGTCCTGGCGCTGGAGCGGATCGCGGCGGTCACGCAGGGTGCGGAGGTCGGCCACCGGGTGCTGCTGGTCTGCCCGAAGGACTTCTCCAACCTGCCGACGGCGTCGGTGGTGGACGTGCGCAAGCAGCGCGCCGTCACCCGCCGACAGCTGACCCGGCTGACCCGGATCGAGGAGATCGCGGCGGCCCTGCCCGACGGCACCACCTTCGATCCGGCGTGTTCGCCGCAGGAGCTGACGGCCGCGGTCGAATCGGTCACGGCGGCGTACGCACCGGAGTGCCTGGCCGCCTGTGAACTGGCCTTCCACTGCCGGGCCAAGGCACGCTCGGCCGGGGCGGTCCAGGCGCTGGGCCGGAGCGTCCGGGGCGAGCTCGGAGGTCTGACGACGGTCACCGATGTGCTGGCCGCGGCCGCGGGCAAGGAGGGCGACCCGGCGGATCCGGCGGTCGCGGCCCTGCGCCGCGCGGCGGCCCTGCGCGCGGAGGCGCTGGAAAGAGCGACCATCACGGCGGCTCCGGAGGACGGAACGGTATGTCGCTGATCAGCACCCTGGCCCGGCTCGAGGCCGTGGAGAGCGGGCGGGCCCAGCCGGTGGCCACCGTTCTGCACCGCCATCTCACCGGCCGGCCGCTCGTCCTCGTACCACTGACCACCGCCGGTGAGGCGGGCGCACCGCTCGGTGCGCTCGTGGGAACCGACCGGGACGCGCCGCGGCTGCTGACCGTTGCCCAGCCGCGCGACCGTGACCTGCGGTTCGCGTTCCTCGCCGACCTGGCCGAG
The DNA here is from genome assembly GCF_042872425.1 of Streptomyces sp. NPDC005262. Taxonomy (NCBI): domain Bacteria; kingdom Bacillati; phylum Actinomycetota; class Actinomycetes; order Kitasatosporales; family Streptomycetaceae; genus Streptomyces; species Streptomyces sp. NPDC005262. Next base: position 227,854 of record NZ_JBIAKK010000010.1, on the reverse strand, counting down.
GCGGTCCTGCCCCACATCGAGTCGTACGCGGACGTGGTCGAGCCCGCCGAGCGCAACGAGACCGATCCCGAGACCGGCAAGAAGGTCAAGGTCGAGGTCGAGCTGTGCACGGACGCGCCGCAGTTGATCGTGCCGAGCCGGGCGGGTATCGACTTCGTACGGCTGCTGGGCCGTTCCATGCGGTTCCGGCGCACCGCCGAGGACGATCCGGACACCCCGTACCCTGCCCCGGCCCGTGTCCCGCTGCTCGGCCGCTGGCTGACGCACTACGGGGAGCGGGCCCGGGTGCCGGGCTCCTCGCTGCTCCTCGCCGCGACCGATCTGCTGAACCGGCACTGGGCGACCGGACAGTCCACGCTGGAGGACCAGCATCTGGGGGCACTGCTCGCCTGGATCGACCCTCCGGCGGGCGAGTCCGGGGCCGAGGCCGCGCTCCGGGCCGAGCTGGAGCGTGACGGCGGCGGCCAGCTGGTGTGCCCGCCGGCCGGTCCGGCCACGGACCCGGCGTTCGACAACCGGCTGCTCGCACCCGCGATCGAGAAGTACGACCGGGCGCGCACGGCACTCGCGGCGGCCGAGGACGGGCTCGCGGCCGACGCCCGGCTCGCCGAACTGACAGCGGCCGAGCGGGAGATCGGATCACTGCTCGCCGGCGTGCTGCGGCCGACCTGGGATGCCGTGTGGCGGGGGCTGGACCTGATGGCGCAGCTGCCGCCCGGGTCCAGGTCCGAGGACCGCTGGACCCGGGACCGCTGGTCGTTCACCGGCCACCGGGACCGGGTGCGGTCCGGCGAACCGCCCCAGCCGCGCCGGGACGACGCGGTGACGGCAGCCCAGAAGCTGGCGTCCCGGGAGACGGCGCAGGCGCAACTGGAGGCCCAGGAGGCGCTGGACGATCCGCTGGTGCTGGCGGGGCGGCGGCTGGCCGGCGAGGCGTTCGTCGGGGAGGTGACGGAGGTGGTGATGGCGTACAGCGAGTCGAAGCGGCCGTCGCCGCGCCCGCTGGTCACGGTCCGGACCGACGAACGCCCGCACCTCGGTGAGCGGACGAAGGTGTACCGCTCGCTGGACGGCAGGCCGCAGACGGCCGAGTTCGTGGCGTACGCCTCCGAGGACTCCGCCGGACCGGACGAGGCTCTGCTCGTGCTGCGGATCACCGACCGGATGGGCCGGAGCAAGGAGCCGGCTTCGGGTTCGCTGCCGGAGCCCGGCGACCGGATCGCGTGGACGCTGTTCGAGCACGACCAGCGCGGCGGCCCGAAGCTGCCGGACCCGGAGGACACTCCCTGGACGCACGGCGGTCCGCCGGGCGGCGCCGCCGAGACCCCCGACCCCGTGACCGCGGAGGACCTTCTGTGACAGCCGTATTCGACCCGGGCGCGGCGGCGGGACGGGCAACCACCGCGATCCTGGACGACACGCTGCACGGCACGGCACGCGGCATCGTGGTGGACTCTCCGCCGGGCGCGGGCAAGTCGACGCTCGTGGTACGCGCCGCCCTCGAACTGGCGGCCGCCGGGCGCCCGTTGATGGTGGTCGCACAGACCAACGCCCAGGTCGACGACCTGGTGGTGCGGCTGGCCGAGAAGGACCCGGGGCTGCCGGTCGGAAGGCTGCACAGCAATGACTCGGACCCGTACGACAAGGTGCTGGACGGTCTGGCCAACGTACGGAAGTCGGCAAAGGCGGCGGACCTGGCCGGACTTGACGTCGTCATCTCGACGGCCGCCAAGTGGGCGCATGTGAAGAACGTCGAGCCGTGGGGGCACGCGATCGTCGACGAGGCGTACCAGATGCGCTCGGACGCGCTGCTGGCCGTCGCCGGGCTCTTCGAACGGGCGCTGTTCGTCGGCGATCCCGGCCAGCTGGACCCGTTCTCGATCGTCGGCGCGGACCAGTGGGCGGGGTTGTCGTACGACCCGTCGGCGAGCGCGGTCTCCACCCTGCTGGCGCACAACCCGGAGTTGCCGCAGCACCGGCTGCCGGTGTCGTGGCGGCTGCCCGCGTCGGCGGCGCCGCTGGTCTCGGACGCGTTCTACCCGTACACCCCGTTCCGCAGCGGCACGGACCACGGCGACCGGCGACTGTCGTTCGGTGTCGCGTCGGACGGCTCCGCCCCGGACCGGGTGCTGGACGAGGCCGCCGAGTCCGGCTGGGGCCTGCTCGGACTTCCGGCCCGGCACACCCCGCGCACGGATCCGGAGGCGGTGCGGGCGGTGGCCCTGGTGGTGCGCCGTCTGCTGGACCGGGGCGGTGCGGCGACGAGCGAACGCTCCCCCGAGCCCGCCGCGGTGACGGCGGACCGGGTCGCGGTCGGCACGGCCCACCGCGACCAGGCCGCGGCGGTACGGGCGGCGCTCGCGGAGCTCGGTGTGACGGGTGTGGCGGTGGACACGGCGAACCGGCTCCAGGGCCGCGAATTCGATGTGACGGTGGTCCTGCACCCGCTGTCCGGCCGCCCGGACGCCACGGCGTTCCACCTGGAGACGGGCCGGCTGTGCGTCCTGGCCTCGCGGCACCGCCATGCCTGCATCGTGGTCTGTCGCGAAGGCGTCGCCGACCTGCTGGACGAACATCCGTCGACGGAACCGGTCCAACTGGGTGTCACGGTGAAATTCCCCGACGGCTGGGAGGCTAACCACGCGGTCCTGGCACATCTCGCGGAACACCGGGTGCGGTGGGCGCCGTGACGCCGGTGCGGTGCGGTGCGCGCAGTGACGCCGGTGCGGTGCGCGCCGTGACGCGGCCGGTGCGGTGCGCGCAGTGACGCCGGTGCGGTGCGCGCCGTGACGCGGCCGGTGCGGTGCGGGCAGTGACGCCGGTGCGGTGCGCGCCGTGACGCGGCGCGTGCGGTGACATCCGCCACATCACCGGCGTGGCATCCGTCACGTCGCCGGTGCGATGGCGTCCGTAACGTCGCCGGGCCGTGGGCGATGGGCCACCGTGGGGCGCGCGTCGCGCCCGGAGGTGTGTTGGTGCGCACCCCCGCGCACTGATCCCGTGCACCGCCCCGAAGCGCACTTGCGGCGGGTTGGACAATAGAGGGTGGCCGTCGGGCCCACCGAAGGAGGAACACCACATGGCACAACCCGAGCGGAACGAGCGGCAGCGGCTGCGCCCCGCGCCCCTGCTCTTCGAGCCGTCGGCGGCGGTCGCCGATCCCGAGCACTTCTTCGACCTGGAGTCGATGGACGACCCGAAGGAGATGCTGGACCGCGCCACCGAGCTGACCCTGGCGTTCCGCGCCGCGACCGACCGCGCGGTCGAGTTCCAGGCGATCGCCGCTGCGCAGCTGGCCGACCCGCGCCGGTTCGACCGGCTGACCACCGCGGACATCGCGGAGCGCGCGGAGTGGACCGAGGACTACGCGAAGAAGATGGTCGAATTCGGCCGGAGCCTGCTGGGCGGCGCCAGACCGTGACGCCGGAGCGTCCGGCCCTTGCCCGGAGCTGACTCCGGGTACAGCCGCTGGCATATGCCCGCGGGCAAGATACTCCTCCCCCCACCACCCTGTCCCGATTTCCGGCAACTCTTGGAATCCGGACCGTCACTCCCGGTAGACCAGTGCACATGAGTGCATGGCTGCCAGACCAATCGACCCTGTACCCCGGCACCGGGTCCCACCACAGCGTCGACATCTTCGCCGCCCTGCGGGACCAGACCGGGGACCGGACCGGACCCCATGCCGGGTCCCGGACCGGGAATCCAGCCGGGCATCAGACCGCGCAGGTCACCGCGGCGGGCGCCGCCTGGCTCGCCGGCGCCACGGCCTATCCGCGCTCCACGCTCACCCAGTGGCAGGCCCACCCCGGCTCCCCCGGCGTGCTGCCGTGCGGCACTGCGTTCGACGTGGTCAATGTGCCCGTGCTCTTCGGGCGGCGGATGCTGGAGCACCTGTGGGCCGACGGGCCCGGCTCGGGCCCGGTCGCCTCACACCGCGGTCGGATGCTGCTGTTCGCCGCTCCCGGGACCGCCCAGCGGCTGCCGTCGCTGCTCGACTGGGAGGAGTGGGGCGGCCGCCCCGAGCCGGTGACGGAACACGGCCCGCAGGCGCCCGGAGGGCCGGACGACCAGGCGAACAGGTTCCCGCCGCTGCTCTGTCACGGCACCGGTGACGCGGTGACCGTCCCGCCCCTGGCCTGCGGTTCCACCTCTCCCGGGCCCCGGTGGGTGGTCGCCCCCGACACCCGTCACCCGTGGCTTCCTGGCCCCGACGTACTCCTCTGGGCCTGTGTACGCGTGACCCGCTCCGCGCCCGCGCCGACGGCCCGGAATTCGATTTTTCCTCCCGCCGATCAGGATGCTAAGGTCTACGACGTCAGCAGGCGCCGCTAGCTCAGTTGGTTAGAGCAGCTGACTCTTAATCAGCGGGTCCGGGGTTCGAGTCCCTGGCGGCGCACAGACGGAAGAAGCCCCTCGCGCAAGCGGGGGGCTTCTTCGTTTCACCGCCGGACCGGTTGCTCACGTGCCGGTGGTGATCCTTACCGTCCACGCACCCGACGGTGTCCTGTCCGCGACCTCGACCCTGGTGTGCTCACCGGGAATGGTGTACGTCTCCCCGACCCGCAGCGGGGCGTCCGCGAGCGGCGGGTAGACCGACAGGTCCCAGCAGGCGTCGGTGTGCGGGTGGGTGTCGATGACCTGGATGGGCCCGCCGCCGGACGCCGTCCCGTTGCGGACCCGGTAGATCAGCACCCCTTCGCTGCAGGTCGACCGGTCGTTGCCGGTGGCGCTGCGGGCCTCCATCGCGACCACGCCGCCTTCCCCGGTCCTGATCACCGCGAGCCGCGTCCCGAGGGACGCGCCACGTGCCGGGGCGGCGGCCATCGACTCCAGGGTGATGTCCTGCTTGCGCTGGATGCACACCACCTGCCTGCGGTCCAGCCAGCCCAGCTTCCACTTCTGCCAGCCGAACAGATCCGGTGCGAGGCCGAACTGGCTGCCCATCACGTCCCAGTCGCCGACGTACGTGTCCCAGTCGCCCTTGCCGTCCGTCGGCCGGTGGTAGAGGTCCGGCAGGTCGAAGACATGCCCGGTCTCGTGGGCCAGCACGTTCCGGTCCGGCGGGTGCTGTTCGAAAACGGTGACGACACGTCTGATGTCCGCGCCGTCGGCGTGCAGCGGCTGGTCGAAGTTGACGACCTTGGTGGCATCGGAGTCGACGCCGGGGGCGTCCGGGTCGGCGACCAGATAGACGATGTCGTACTTCGAGAAGTCGACCTGGTCGTCGGCTGCGGCAATGGCGTCACGCAGATACTCGCTGCGCCGGCCGTCGTCCCAGTCACGCTTTATCCCGTACGCGGTGGAGCTCCGGGGCATCTGGATCCAGTGCTTCAGCGGGTGCGGGCGCAGGGTGAACTTCCCGTACGAGGCGTGCTGGAAGAACTGGGTGGTGGCGGGGAAGTAGTCGGCGGTCAGCTCGGCGGGGGTGGTGACGGGGCGGGCGTCGGTGAAGGAGAGGAAGATCATGACCGCATCGAGCGCGTGGTCGGGGCGCGGGTAGGCGTCGTTCCAGTCACCCACTCCCAGCGAGTGGTGCACTTCAGTCCGGGGCAGGGCGCACGGGCCGGCCGCACCGGTGGCGGCCACGGCCGGACCTGCGACAAGAGAGATGGCGGCGAGCGCCAGTAGCGCGATCAGCCCTGCCAGCACTCCACGCGGACTCGGCCTCTCCACTCCCGCGAGTCTGCGCTTATGCGGCACATCGACCTCCGGGTGCGGGATGCGGGACTCGCAACCCAGCCTGTGCCGGTTTGGTGTGGTATGCCCTGTTGTGCTGCCCCACTCGGGTAAGCGGACCGCCACCCGGTGCCTTTTCACGGACAGTCATAATCGATCACCGCAACTGCGCAAGACGGACTCAAGATCGACTGGAGAGAACAGAGCCGCGCAGAAACAATCAGTCCTGGGCAAACCGGATCGGCGCGCGAGTGGTCCATGCGGGGCGATCCGCGGGCCCCGAACGGGAACGGAGCTGGAACGGGCCGGACGACAACCTCTATGCTTCACCACGCTTTCCTGCGTGATTTCCGCCCCGACAGCGGCACTCCACGCGGCGGGCCCAGTCCGACCACATCTGTTCAGGACAGAACTGCACGGCGGGAGCAAGCGGTGAGCGAAACCTCCGAAGGGCCGAGGCCCCCGGCAGGCGCAGCGCCCCCTACCGCGCGACCGCCGGTCACGGAGCGTCATACGGATCCCGCGACGGCACGAGCCGGAAACGGGGCCGCGGACGGGATCGCGGAGAGGGCCGGAGACGGCCTCGCAGACGGAACCGCCGACGGCATCGGCAAGTCCGAGCCGGTCGGCCGCGGCACCGACTACCGGGCCGCCTTCCGGGCCGCCATCCTCCCGATGGCCGTCGTCGACCACGAAGGCCTGATCCTCACCGCCAACGACGCCCTCGGCGCGCTGCTCGGCGCCGCCCCCACGGCGCTGACCGCGCAGTCCGCGTCCGATCTGCTCGACGTCTCGTCGGACGGCCGCACCTGGCATGCGTACCGCGAGGTGCTGCGCGGCCGGCGCTCCCGGTTCCGCTGCACACGCAGGCTCAAACACCCCGACGGGCGCTCGCTGTGGGCCGAGATCACCGTCGCACCGATGCCGCAGACACCACCCGGTTCCTCCACCGGTTCCTGTCCCGTACTGCTCTCCGTCGCCGACATCAGCGACCGGCGCGAGCTGCAGAAGCGGCTGCGCCACCTCCAGATGCACGATCCGGTGACCCGGCTGCCCAACCGGACGCTGTTCTTCGAACGCCTCTCCGCCGCCCTGGAGACCCCGCCGGACCAGGACGGTCCCCGGCGGCACGGCCGGATCGGGCTCTGCTACCTCGACCTGGACGGGTTCAAGGCCGTCAACGACACGATGGGCCACCGGGTCGGCGACCGGCTGCTCGCCGCCGTCGCCGCCAGACTCACCGACTGCGCCGAACAGGAGAACCAGCACCGCACCGGCGCCTCACTCGTGGCGCGCCTCGGCGGCGACGAGTTCGCGATCCTCGTCGAGGAGTCCGCCGGTACGCAGCAGCTCACCGATCTCGCCCGCGTGGTGCTCACCGCCCTGCAGAAGCCGTTCGACCTGGCCGGGCAGCGGCTGGCCGTATCGGCGTCGATCGGCGTGGTGGAGCGCGCCGTGGCCGGCACCTCGGCGACCGGTCTGATGCAGGCCGCCGACACCACGCTGTACTGGGCGAAGGCGGACGGGAAGGCCCGCTGGACACTCTTCGACCCCGAGCGCAACGCTCACCGGATGACGCGGCAGGCGCTCTCGTCCACGCTGCGGCCCGCTGTCGAGCGCGGCGAGTTCACCATCGAGTACCAGCCGCTGGTCGGGATGGCGGACGGGGTCGTACGCGGGGTGGAGGCCCTGGTCCGCTGGAACCACCCGCAGTTCGGCATGCTCTCGCCGAACCGGTTCGTCGCGATCGCCGAGGAGGACGGTTCGATCGTCCAGCTCGGCCGGTGGGTACTGCACTCGGCGTGCCGCCAGGCCCGACGGTGGCAGCTGGACCATCCGACCGAGCCGCCGCTGTTCATCAGCGTCAATGTCGCGGTACGGCAGGTCTGGGACTCGGACCTGGTGACCGATGTCGCGGAGATCCTCGCCGAGACCGGCCTGGCACCCGGACTGCTGCAGCTCGAACTGACCGAGTCCGCGGTGATGGGCTCGGCGGGCCGCCCGCTGGAAGCGCTCCAGGCGCTCAGCGACATGGGCGTCCGGATCGCCATCGACGACTTCGGGACCGGCTACTCGAACCTCGCCTATCTGAGCCGGCTGCCGGTGTCCGTGCTGAAGCTGGACGGCTCGTTCGTGCGTGGCTTCCGTTACGACGACGGCGCGCACCCCAGCCCCGCCGACGAGACGATCGTCGAGGCGATGGTGCAACTGGCGCACCGGCTGGGCCTGACGGTCACCGCGGAGTGCGTGGAGACCGCGGGCCAGGCGGAGCGACTGCGCCGGATCGGCTGCGACACCGGCCAGGGCTGGCTCTACTCACGAGCGGTGGCCCCGGAACGCATCGCGGAACTGATCGGCGCCAGATCCCTGCAACGCTGAGCACCCTGCGACACCCCGAGCCCACCCGGCGAACCAGGACCTCCGCCGGCCCACCCGCCCACATCAAGCCCGCCCGGCAAACCCATCCCTCGCCCGTCCGCCAAAACCAAGCCCGCCCGGCGCTTGAGGGCATCTGTCAGCCCGCCCGGCGCTTGAGGGCATCTGTCAGCCCGCCCGGCGCTTGAGGGCATCTGTCAGCCCGCCCGGCGCTTGAGGGCATCTGTCAGCCCGTCCGGCGCTTGAGGACGAAGCGGTCAGGCGGACGAACCCGCACAACCCTCAGCCGCGCAACCCATACGCATCCGCGATCAACTCGTAACTCCGCACCCGCGCCCCACCCCCATGCGCATTGGCAGTGATCATCAGCTCGTCCGCACCGGTCCGCTTGGCCAGGTCGTCCAGCCCGGAGCGGACCTCGTCCGCCGTTCCGTGGATGACGTTGCCGAGCCAGCCGTCGACGAACTCTCGCTCCATGGGGGTGAAGGCGTACGCCTCCGCCTCCTCAGGGGTCGGAATGAGACCGGGCCGGCCGGTGCGCAGGCGGACCATCGACAGCGCACCGGTCAGCACCTGGCGCCGGGCCTCGCGCTCCTCGTCGGCGGCCAGCGCCGAGACGCCGATCAGGGCGTACGGGGCGTCGAGCACCGCGGAAGGCTTGAACGACTCCCGGTACAGGTCGAGTGCCGGAATCGTGTTCTGCGCCGAGAAGTGGTGGGCGAAGGCGAACGGCAGGCCGAGGACACCGGCCAGCCTCGCGCTGAAGCCGGAGGAGCCGAGCAGCCAGATCGGCGGGCGGCCGGTGGGGCCCTGCACCGGGCCCGGGACCGCGTGGATGCGGGCGTACGGGTGGCCGTCGGGGAAGTCGTCGTCCAGGAACCGGGTCAGCTCGGCGAGCTGCTGCGGGAAGTCGTCGGCGCCCTCGTTCAGCCGGTCGGTGCGGCGCAGGGCGGCAGCGGTCGCGCCGTCCGTGCCGGGCGCGCGGCCGAGGCCCAGGTCGATGCGGCCGGGAGCCATGGCCTCAAGGGTGCCGAACTGTTCGGCGATGACGAGCGGGGCGTGGTTGGGCAGCATCACCCCGCCGGAGCCGAGCCGGAGCCGCTCGGTGTGGGCGGCGAGATGAGCGAGGATCACGGCCGGCGACGACGAGGCGACCCCGGGCATGGAGTGGTGTTCGGCGACCCAGAGGCGGTGGAACCCGCGGCGTTCGGCGAGCTGCGCGATGTCCACGCTGGTGCGGAGCGCCTGGGTCGCGGTGCGGCCCTGGCCCACGCTCACCAGGTCGAGCACCGAGAGCGGCACGGGGGCCGTCCCCTCGGCCCGGCCGCGAATGTCGTCGCCTCGGTTCTTGTCCACGTGAAGGCCTCTCCGGTGATGCGCTGGCGTCTGGACGCGTACGTCCGTGGGTGATTAACAGGAGGTTGTCTCCGTTTATTCCCCGGCCGGTCGCTACGCCACCGGGGCCGGCGGCGCTTCCCGGGTGGCGAAGAGCGTGCCCAGCTGCGGCGCCCAGGTACGGCGGCGGGCCAGCCGCAGCGCCTCGAACACCGCCACCTGGTTGGCGGTGAGAACCGGCTTCGCAAGCAGTTCTTCCAGTTCACAGATGTGCGCGGTGGTGTGCAGGGCGGCGTCCGGCAGCAGTACGGCGTCCGCGTCCGGGCGGTCCGCGGCGACGGCGAGCTCCTTCAGCCGGTCCGGACCCCACGCGGCGGCCTCGGCGGAGGAGGCGACGCCGCCGCTGTGCGTGGCGACCACGTCGATGCCCGCGGCGGCCAGGAACTCGCTGAAGAGCCGGGCGATCTCCTCGGGGTAGGTAGCGGCGACCGCGACGCGGGCGGCGCCCAGCGCCCGTACCGCCTGGACGAAGCCCAGCGACGCGCTGGAGGCGGGCAGCCCCGCCGCCCGGGCCAGGGAGGTGGTCTGCCCGTGGGCCCCCTCCCAGCCGTACACGAAGCTCCCGCCCGTGCTGGCCCAGACCACCGACTCGACGCCGGCGCGCCTCAGCTCCTCGATGCCTACGGCGAGGCGCTCGGGCTCCCCCAGCTCTCGCAAGGTGTCGGGGCGCCGGTCGTCCTCCCCGGGTTCGGTGCGGTTCACCACCAGTCTGATGGTGGTGTCGAGGATGACCTCCATCCGTGGGAACTCGTCCTCCGCGAAGTGGCCCGGGTAGAGGAATCCGACGGTCGTCATGTCCACCCTCCTGCACTGCTGGACCGGTGTACTGCCGCTGCTGCCTCTCCCTGCCCAGTATTCTCCTCGGCAGCCCTCGCCCACATTCCCGTTGACGGAGCCCTGCCGGGGTGCGAGCGTGGTCAATCCGCACATCTCAGACACAGCGGAGCCACCGTCTCTCATGCCAGAGCCCACCCTGCTCGTCCTGGACACCGACCCTTCGCCGCGTCTCGGCCGGCTGACCGGACGGGTCCGGATCCGGTACACGGACGAGGCCGGCCTCGCCGGACAACTGCCGCACGCCGATGCTCTGCTGGTGTGGGACTTCACGTCCGACGCGGTACGCGCCGCCTGGCCGGGCGACGGGCCGCGGCCCCGCTGGGTGCATACGGCGAGCGCGGGGGTGGACCGGCTGCTCTGCCCGGAGCTGGCCGCGTCCGACACCGTACTGACCAATGCGCGGGGTGTCTTCGAACGGCCGATCGCCGAGTACGTCCTGGGCCTGGTGCTGGCGTTCGCCAAGGACGTCCCCGGCACACTGGAGCTGCAGCGGGAGCGGCGGTGGCGTCACCGTGAATCACAGCAGGTCGCGGGCGGCCGCGCGGTGGTGGTCGGGGCCGGGCCGATCGGCCGGGAGATCACCCGACTGCTGATGGCGCTGGGGGTCCAGGTGGCACTCGTCGGGCGTACCGCGCGCCGCAGCATCCATGGCTCCGAGGATCTGGACCGGCTGGCGGCGCTCGCCGACTGGGTGGTCTGCGCGGCGCCGCTGACGGAGCGCACGCGCGGGATGTTCGACGCGCGGTTCTTCGGGCTGATGCAGCCGTCGGCCCGCTTCATCAATGTCGGGCGCGGGCCGATGGTCGTCGAGGAGGATCTGGCCGACTCGCTGCGCAGACGGTGGATCGCGGGCGCGGCGCTCGACGTGTTCGCGCACGAACCGCTGGATCCAGGAAGCGCGCTGTGGGACGTACCGGGGCTGATCGTGTCCCCGCACATGAGCGGCGACACCGTCGGCTGGCGGGACCGGTTGGGTGAGCAGTTCGTGGAGATGTACGAACTCTGGTCGGCCGGGAAGCCCTTGCCCAACGTGGTCGACAAGCGGCTCGGGTACGTCCCCGTCCGGGACGGGAGCGAGTGACCCCAACCGGGGTGGCCCGATGACCACTTCGGCCGCCCATGACGGACATCTCCACATGACGGCGAGTCATGGGGCTTTCCGCTCCGGGGTATACGCGCCGCACACCGGTCGTCGCGCTCTGCCCACATGGGGACACGGAAGGGTCACGCCCCAGTCACTGTTCAATTACATGCAGCCGCTTCCTGCATAGATGCACGGGATCGGGCAGGCGCTGCACCTGTCCGGACTGTTCGAACCCTCCAGGAGACTGCGAACCATGGCTGACTTCCCGCACCTGTCCCGTCGGGGCTTTCTCAACCGATCGGCGGCCGTAGGTGGTCTGCTCGTCGTGCCCGGTCTCCTCTCCGCGTGCAGCAAGACCGACGCCGGTTCCGCGGACGGCGCGGGGGCGCTCGAGACGCTCCGCAAGCAGGGGTTCGTCCGGGTCGCGTACGCCAATGAGGCCCCGTACGGCTACATGGAGGGCAAGCAGCTCAAGGGTGAGGCCCCCACCCTGCACCGGGAGATATTCAAGGCGCTCGGCGTCGACGAACTGAAGCCCACCCTCTCGGAGTGGGACGGCCTGATCCCCGGGCTGCAGGCGGGCAAGTACGACGTGGTCAGCGCCGGCATGGCGATCACGCCCGAGCGCTGCGCCAACGCCATCTTCTCCGAGCCCGAATTCATCTCGCCCACCGCGCTCATGGTGAAGAAGGGCAACCCGAAGAAGGTCACCGACCTGGCATCGGCGAAGGCCGCCGGGATCGTCGTCGGAGTGATGTCGGGTGCCGTCGAGGGTTCGTACGCCGAGGGGGCCGGCATCTCCAAGGACAGGATCAAGTCGCTCCAGAAGCCGCAGGACGGCGCCGACGCGGTCAAGGGCGGCCGGATCGACGCGTTCCTGCTCACCGGGATCTCGCTGCGCTGGCTGGCGAAGACCAATCCCGGCACCGAGGTCACCGACGCCTTTCTGCCGGAGCTCGACGGCAAGCGGCAGTACAGCCCCGGCGGCGCCGTCTTCCGGAAGGGCAACGAGGATCTGCGGGACGCCTTCAACCGTGAGCTGAAGAAGATCGTCTCGGACCGGTCACGCTACGTCAGCCTGCTCCAGGAGTACGGCTTCGGAGCCACCGAGCTGCCACCGACGACCCTGAAGACGGCCGATCTGTGCAAGGGCTGACAGGGACGGACCCCACCGCATGAGTGATTTCCTCTCCGCCTTCGTCGACGATCTGCCGCAGTTGCGCTCGGGGCTGTGGGTGACCCTCCAGGCGACCGTCCTGGGGGCCCTGCTCGCCCTGCTCCTGTCCTTCGTCCTCGGTCTGATGTCGGTCAGCCGGCTCATGGTGACGCGCGGCGTGTCACGCGTGGTCGTGGAGTTCTTCCGCGGTACCTCGCTCTACATCCAGCTGTTCTGGCTCTACTACGCGATGCCGCCGCTGACGGGGTACGAACTGACGCCTCTGCTCTGCGGCGTCGTCGCCTTCGGCCTCAACTACGGTGCGTACGGCTCCGAGGTGGTGCGCGGCGCGATCAGCTCCGTACCTCGTGCCCAGTACGAGGCGGCCGTCGCGCTGAACATGACGCCGCTGTACCGGATGCGGAAGGTGATCATTCCGCAGGCCTGGGTGCAGATGATCCCGTCCTTCACCAATCTGCTGATCCAGCTGCTGAAGTGCACCCCGCTGCTGTGGCTGATCTCCGCGGCCGACCTGATGACCGTGATCCAGCAGCTGCGCGACCGGACCGGTGAGACGCTCACCGCGTACATGACCCTGCTGGTCGCCTACTTCGTCCTGGCCTACGCGCTGACTCTGCTGATGAATCTGCTGGAGCGGAGCGCCAAGCGACGGCTGGGTCTGCCGACCGGTGCGGGCTCGCTGCTGCGCAGCCGCAGCGCCACGGACGCCGTCGCCTCCGCGACCGGAGGTGCCCGGTGAACGGCTTCGACTGGAACGCCGCCCGGGACGTACTTCCCCTGGTGCTCGAAGGTTTCCGGGTCACGCTGCTCGCGACCGCGCTCGGCACGCTCGTCGCCGCGGTCCTCGGGCTTGCCATCGCGGTCGCCGGACGGGCCCCGAGCAGGTTCGTGACCGTGCCGGTACGGGTCGTGATGGAATTCATCCGGTCCACCCCGCTGCTCGTCCAACTGGTCGGCGCGGCAGCCTTGTTCACCTCGGTGGAGCCGCTGACGATCGGCATCGTGGTGCTGGGCGTCCACTACGCCGCGTACACCTCCGAGGTGTATCGCGCCGGGATCGACGGTGTGCCGAAAGGCCAGTGGGAGGCCTGCCGGGCGCTCTCGCTCACCCCGCGGCGGACCTGGCAGGCCGTGATCCTGCCGCAGGCGGTGCGCAATGTGCTGCCCGCCCTCGGCAACTACGCGATCTCGATGTTCAAGGAGACTCCGTTCCTCGCCGTGATCACGGTGCAGGAAATGGTCTTCGAGGCCCGTAAGTACGGCGCCGATCACTTCGCCTACACCGAGGCGTTCACGCTCGCCGGACTGGTCTTCCTGGTCGCGAGCTACCCCACCTCGTTGCTGATGAGAAAGCTGGAGAAGCGCCTTGGCCACTGAACCTCTCCCCCTGCCGAAGGCGGCCGCCGCGGCCCCCGTGGACATCGCCCCGGCGCCCGCCACGTCGCCGACCGGCCATCCGCTGGTCCGCTTCGACAACGTCGTGAAGCGGTACGGCGACCATGTCGTCCTCGACGGGCTGGACTTCTCGGTGCAGCGCGGCGAACACGTCACACTCATCGGACCCAGCGGCTCGGGCAAGACCACCATCCTGCGGCTGCTGATGACGCTCGAGAAGGTCAGCGACGGAGTGATCTGGGTGGACGGCGACCCGCTGTCCCACCTCAAGGCTCCCGACGGCTCGTTGAGGCCGGCGACCGAGAAGCATCTGCGCGAGGCCCGGAAGAAGATCGGCATGGTCTTCCAGCAGTTCAACCTCTTTCCCCACATGAAGGTGCTGCAGAACATCACCGAGGCACCGGTCAGCGTGCTGGGCATGGACCGGGACGAGGCAGAGGCCCACGCCCGTGAGCTGCTCGATCTGGTGGGGCTCTCGGGAAAGGTCGACGCACACCCTTCGCAGCTCTCCGGCGGCCAGCAGCAACGGGTGGCGATCGCCCGCGCGCTGGCGATGCGGCCGGAGATCCTGCTCCTGGACGAGGTGACGTCCGCGCTCGACCCGGAGCTGGTGGCGGGCGTGCTGGACCTGCTGGGCGACATCGCGCGGAACACCGACATCACGATGCTCTGCGTGACCCACGAGATGAATTTCGCCCGGGATGTCTCGGAGAAGGTGCTGATGTTCGACGCAGGGCGGGTGGTGGAGGAAGGTTCGCCGGAAAAAATCTTCTCCGACCCCGAGCACGAACGTACGCGCGAGTTCCTCGACGCGGTGCTGTGACCTCGCCCTCCATAGGTCGCTAATGACGTTGGCATATGCCAGACGGGCGCGCCCCAGCTGACAGCGCCGGGGGCGGCTCGTCAAGTCGTCAACAGGCCCCCCTCAAACGCCATTTGGCGGCTATCGTGGTGCGGAAGCTTGCGGTTACAACCTGGTCTTGCGGTCACAACCTGGTAGGGGGAAACCGTGGCGTTGAAGCCCGAACCGACCGCGCCGTTCCACTCGGTGCAGTACGCCCTTCGCGTTCTCGAAACGGTCTCCAAACACGGCAACGGCGTTCTGGACGCCCAGATCTCCCGCGAGACGGGGCTGCCTGCCGGGCATCTCGCCCCGCTGCTGCTGATGCTGCGCCGCGAGGGCTATGTCGAGCAGGTCACCGACGGCGCCTATGTGATCGGCGCCTCGCTCCTGCTGCTCGGCTCCGGTGCCAGCCGCAGACAGGCCCTGGAGACGAAACTCCAGCAGACCCTGGACCAGCTGCGCGACTCGGTCGGCGCCGCGGTGTACATCAGCCGGTACGTCGACGGCGAGATCCGGGTCACCCAGTACGCCGACGGTCCACGTACCCCCGCGGTCAACGAGTGGGTCGACTTCCGGTCCGCCGCGCACGCCAGCGCGATCGGCAAGTGCCTGCTGACCCAACTCGACCAGAACGGCCGCCGCGACCACATCTCGCGTCACAAGATCGCCCGGCTCACCTCGCGGACCATCACCAGCGAGAAGGTGCTCTTCTCCAAGCTGGACAGCCAGTCGGCAACGGTCCCGGTGCTCGACCTCCAGGAGTACGCGGTGGGCACGGTCTGCGCGGCCGTCCCGCTGACGGCGGGCTCCTCGGCCGGCTGCCTGGCACTCTCGCTGCCGGTCGAGGATGCGCACCGGCTGCGCTCGGCGGCGGACACGCTGAACCGGCGGGCCGCGCCGGTCCTGCTGTCATTGGCGCTCTGAGCACGAGTTCTGAGCACGAGTTCCGACAGCTCGGGGCGGTGCGCCCGCTACGCCTTCAGCCTGGCGGCGACGGGCCGATGGTCGCTGCTGGTCGCGGGGAGGGTCCAGGCGTCGGTGGGGGTGACGCCCCGCGTGAGGATGTGGTCGATACGGGCGACCGGGAACGCTGCAGGCCAGCTGAAGCCGAAGCCGGCCCCCACCTCGTCCTGGACAGACGTCAGCCGGGAGTTCAGGGCGGCGAGGCCCCGGTCGTTGGTGGCGCCGTTGAGATCACCCATCAGGAGGACCTTCTTCTGCCGTTCCCGGTCGACCGCATGATAGAGCGCGGTCAGGACCTGGTCGCGCCGGGCGATGGTGAAGCCGTAGGCGCCGACCCGGACGGAGGGCAGGTGCACCACGTAGACGGCGAGCGGGCCGCCCGGCCCCTGGACCCGGGCACGTAGGGAGCGGCTCCAGCCGGGGTCGATGGTGACGCGCTCCGAGTCGGAGATCGGGTAGCGGCTCCACAGGGCAACGGTGCCGATGTGGACCGAGTACGTGAGCCGGCGGCCCAGCACCTTCCGGTAGGCGGGCATCGCGTCATCGGTGATCTCTTCCAGGGCCACCAGGTCGGGGTCGGCGGCGAGCAGCGTCCGGGCGGTCCCGGCAGGGTCCGGGTTGGCGGCACCGACGTTGTGGGTGACGACCGTCAGGTCCGGCTCGGCGTCCGGATGCCCGCCGAGGAACAACGGCCCGAACATCGCAGCCCACGCGGCAGCGACCAGGAGCGCGGCGACGCCGGCCGGCACCGACCTGCGGAGCAAGGCGGCCGCCAGCAGCACGGGCACGGCCAGACCTGTCCAGGGCAGCAGGGTCTCGAGCAGGCTGCCCGGATTGCCGACCGAGTTGGGAACCAGCGAGTGGCCGACCAGCACGATCCCCGTCATGACCGCCAGCGCGGTCGGAATCCGGCCCTTGCGCCATCCGTAGCCACGGCCGTGCCGATCGGGCGTGCGGTCCGGCCGGTCGTGGGCTTGTTCGTCCGGCACGGGTGCTGTCTCCGGAACGGCCTGCTGTTCGCGCTCGGGGTCGAGGTCGAGGGGCGGTATCTGGGCGGGGTCGAAGAATCCGCCACCGATGTACACATCCGGGTAGGGGTCCTCGTGCAGGTCGGGCACGTCATGTCCTTCAAAGGTGGGGTGGGACGGCGCGGACCGGATCAGCGGTGCCGGCTCAGGGAGAGGCGAGCGGTACCCGGCCGGGTACCGGTCAGCCGGCGGCATTGTTCAGGGGGGCGGGGCAGGTGCCGCCGGGGCCGGCCAGCAACTCGAAGTGCCACATCTCGTTGGCGTAGACCTGGCACAGGCCATAGGCGGAGCCGTGCCGGATGAGCCAGTCGTCGGCGTCGGTGGGACCTATGTCCACCGCTTTCCCGGACACGTGGGTGGACTTCTCCGGGGTGTTCACGAACTCCCGCGCCTTTTCCAGGCTCCCGTACTTCTCGATTCCCTCCTCCAGCAAGCGCTGCTGGTGTTCCTTGCTGCGCCAGCCCGACGTGACCACGAATTCGATCCCGTCCTCCCCGGCGTCCCGGGCCGCTTCCTGCACGGCCTTCAGCAGACGCTTGTCCAGACGGGTGACGGCCGCGTGGCGGGTGTCGAAAGGGGTGATTTCACTGTCGCCCGGTAGGTCACCGTCGTCGGCGGCCTCGGGAGGGACCTCCGCGGGCGCTCCGCCGCTGTCCGGCGAATGCTCTGCTGGTGCGATTGCCCGCGCGGCCGGTTCGCTGCCGGTCGTGACGACCCAGACCGCCGACAGCATCAGAACCAGGAATGCACCGATTCCCGCCGTCATCCGACCGGGGAATCGGCGCGCCGCCGTGACTGAGCGGTTCGCCAGGTGGTTGTCGTGCATCGCGGCCTCCAGGCGTCTCGGCCGGGGCGGCGGGTGCCGCTCCGGGATGCCTTGAGCCAAGGGCGGGCCGTGTTGTCGGGCCGTCTCGATTTCCGGATACGTTTTCGATAGGTGCGGACCGCTCCAATGGAGATGCCGGGCACAGGACCGGCGGCCGGTCCGGCTCGCGGCGGGAATCTCGGCAGGAGCGCTCCGCAGTGCGGAAATCGCTCTTCGCCACCGTTCCTTCCTCGGGCCGTAGGCTGGACCGGAAGCCGGATATCGTCCGGTTTGAGACAGAGCGGGAGAGGCCGCATGCGGGTGCTGATTGTCGAGGACGAGCTGTATCTCGCCGAGGCGGTGCAGGCGGGTCTGAGGCTCGAAGCCATCGCCTCCGACATCGCCGGGGACGGCGACACCGCCCTGGAGCGCCTCGACGTGAACGAGTACGACGTCGTCGTCCTCGACCGCGACATCCCCGGCACGCACGGCGACGACGTGTGCCGGCTCATCGTGCAGCGGCGCCTCGGCTGCCGCGTGCTCATGCTGACGGCGGCGGGCCTCCTCAACGAGAAGGTCAGCGGCTTCGAAAGCGGCGCCGACGACTACCTGACCAAGCCCTTCGACCTGAAAGAGCTGGTCGTACGGCTCCGCTCACTGGCCCGCCGGCCCAAGGAGAGCACACCCCCGGTCATCGAGTACGCCGGAATCCGGCTGGACCCGTTCCGGCGCGAAGTCTTCCGCGACGGGAAGTACGTCGCGCTCACCAGGAAACAGTTCGCCGTCCTGGAAGTCCTCATGACGGCGCGGGGCGGGGTCGTCAGCGCGGAGACACTGCTGGAGCGGGCCTGGGACGAGAACGCCGACCCGTTCACCAACGCGGTCCGCATCACGATGTCCACCCTCCGCAAACAGCTGGGCGAACCGTGGCCGATCCACACCGTGCCCGGCGTCGGATACCGGCTCGACGAACCGGCGGGGCACGGACAGTGAACCGGCGATCAGCACCCCAGCGGGCCACCGCCGCGGCACCGGCCGCGGACGACCCGGCGCGCCCCCTTCGGCCGCGGCGGCTGACCGCCCGTATGAAGCTCACGCTCACCTACGCCCTGTTCGTGGTCGTCGCGGGCGCGTTCACCCTGGCCGTCATCTACCTGGCCATGCGCTTCGTGCCCAACTACCCGTTGACCGCCGCGAACCCGCGGGACGAGAGCGGCGCCCCTTCCCGGCAGGAGATCCTTCAGACCCTGCTCAGAGCCTCCGGCCTCACGCTGCTCCTGCTGGCGCTCGTCGGGATCGGTGGCGGCTGGTTCATCGCGGGGCGCGTCCTGCGGCCCCTGCAGGACATCACCCGAGCTGCCAAGCGGGCGGCCGACGGCTCCCTGGACCACCGCATCGGACTCACCGGTCCGCGCGACGAGTTCACCGATCTCTCCGACACCTTCGACACCATGCTCGCCCGCCTGCAGCGGTCCTTCGACGCCCAGCAGCGCTTCGCCGCCAACGCCTCGCACGAACTGCGCACCCCGCTCGCCATCAACCGCACCATGCTCGACGTCGCCACCGCCGACCCCGACGGCCAGGACTACCCCCGGCTCGTGGCCCGACTGCGCGAGACCAACCAGCGCGGCATCGAGGTCACCGACGCCCTGCTGCAGCTCTCCGCCCTCGACCACACCCGGCCCGCCGCACAGCCCCTCGATCTCGCCGACACCGCCCAGGAAGCCCTTGAGCTCGTCCGCGACGAAGCCTGCACACGGGGCGTCACCCTCTCCGCCCGCATCCACCCGGCCCCGGCCACCGGCGACGGCGTACTGCTCCGCCAGCTCACCTTGAACCTGCTCCACAACGCCCTGCGGCACAACCTGCCCACCGGCGGATCGCTCACCCTGACCACCGAGCCCGACCCGGCACACCCTGGCCGCGCCGTCCTGACCGTCACCAACACCGGGCCCCTCCTGCCCGAGACGGTCGACCACCTCACCGAACCGTTCCTGCGCGGCAGCGGACGCCTGGCCGAGAAGGACCCCGCGCACCGTGGGCACGGCCTCGGCCTGGCCATCGTCGCCGGTGTCGTCCGCGCCCACCACGGCGACCTGACCCTGATGCCCAACCCCGGCGGCGGGCTCACAGCCCGCGTGTCACTCCCCGGTCGCTAAGGGCTGTCCCGTAATCCCTGGCGGATCGGCCCGCGGCGTCAGATGCGGTGCATCGCAAGGCGGAGGGGCGTCCTCATGCGGGCACGTGTCATCAGCACCCCTCGGGACCAGGTATTATTTTCGAGTCAGCAGGCGCCGCTAGCTCAGTTGGTTAGAGCAGCTGACTCTTAATCAGCGGGTCCGGGGTTCGAGTCCCTGGCGGCGCACAGACAGCGCAGTGGGCGGTCTACGTAGATGTACGTAGACCGCCCACTGCGTTTTTTGCTGCCCGCCGTTCCATACAAACGTGTTACACATACGTACTAGACACTTGTTTTAAACGTTCGTATATTTCCTGGCATGACGAACGCGACGAGCACCACCACTGATCGCAGTGACCTCGCCGGCCGCAAGGAATGGACCGCCTTCGTGGTCCTCCTGCTCCCCCTCCTCCTTGTCTCGATGGACGTCTCCGTCCTCTTCTTCGCGATCCCGTCCATCGACCGGGACCTCGCCCCGAGCGCCACCCAGCAGCTGTGGATCTTCGATGTGTACGGCTTCGCCCTGTCCGGTCTGCTCATCACGATGGGCTCGCTCGGCGACCGGATCGGCCGCCGCAAGCTGCTGCTCCTCGGGGCGGCCGCCTTCGGCACCGCGTCCGTCGGCGCGGCATACGCCACCAGCCCCGAGATGCTGATCGCGGCCCGCGCGCTGCTCGGGATCGGCGGAGCGACGCTGATGCCGTCGACGATGGGGCTCGTACGGAACATGTTCCGCAACGAGCAGCAGCGCAGCACCGCGGTCGGCATCTGGTCCGGCGCCATGGCGGGCGGGATCGCACTCGGCTCGGCGCTCAGCGGGGTCATGCTGCAGCACTTCTGGTGGGGCTCGGTCTTCCTGATCAATGTGCCGGCGATGGTGCTGCTGCTGGTTCTGGTGCCGGTGCTGGTACCGGAGTTCAAGGACCCGAACCCGGGACGGTTCGACCTGTGGAGCGTGCCGCTGTCGATGGGCGCCGTGCTCCCCGTCGTCTACGGCGTCAAGGAGAGCGCCGCCCATGGTCTCGACGCGCGCAACGCCGTGCTCATCGCCGTCGGCCTGCTCGTCGGCTGGGTCTTCGTCCGCCGCCAGCGCGTCCGTGACGACGCGATGATCAGCCGTGAGCTGTTCCGCGGTAAGGGCTTCGCCGCCGGAATCGGCCTGAACTCCCTCGCCGCCTTCGCGATGATGGGTTCCGCCTTCTTCACCACCCAGTACCTCCAGTCGGTCCTCGGCATGTCCACGATGGAGGCCGCCCTGTGGAGCCTGGCCCCGTCGCTGGCGGTGGGAGCCGCGGCGCCGACGGCCACGGCGATCGCCCAGCGGATCGACCGCACGTATGTCATCTCCGCCGGATTCCTCATCGCCGCCGCCGGGTTCGCTCTGCTCTCCCTGTCCGGTACGGACTCGCTGTGGCTGCTGCTCATCGGCTCGGCCGTGATGAGCTCGGGCATCGTCACCGTCATGGCGCTCGTCTCGGACCTGGCGCTGGCGACCGCTCCGCCGGAGAAGGCCGGTTCGGCCGCGTCACTGCTGGAGACCGGTCAGGAGTTCGGCGGCGCGATGGGCATGGCCCTGCTGGGCGCGGTCGCCACCGCGGTGTACGGAGCGGACCTGCCGGACTCCGCGCCGGAGGCCGCACGCAAGACGCTGCCGGGGGCTCTGGCCACGGGGGACGCGTCGCTGATCTCGGCGGGCCGGGAGGCGTTCGTGCACAGCATGCAGTACGCGTCGGTCGCGGGCTCGCTGATTCTGCTCGCGGGAGCGGTGCTTGCCGTGGCACTTCTGCGGCGCGGCAGTAGGGTCCGGAACCAGCTGGCCCCGACCCACTGAGGGCCGCCCACGTCAACCCTGTCCGTCCTCGTCCGCCGGACGGGCCTGCGTTCCCGGCCCGTCGACGGCCCCTCCCCGCCCTTCAGGCCACGGGGGAGATCGAGGACAGGAGGGCTGTCCGTCCGTGCGCCTCGTACTCGGCGAGCAGGCCGGCCAGTTCCTCGCCCCCCAACGGGCCGTAGGCACCACCGCCCACCCCGTTCCACCACACCGGGTCCGTGCTCCGGAAGCCCTCGCGGCGGAGCGCGACCCGGTGCACCTTGTTCGTCGCCGTGACCGGCATCGCCGGGACGATCCGCACGAAGCGGGGCGCCATCTTCGTCCCCAGATCCGGCTGGGCCGCCAGGAACGCGGCGAAGGCGGCCGGGTCGAACACCGCCCCCTCACGCAGCGCCAGCGCCGCCATCACCAGGTCGCCGGCCACCGGGTCCGGCACCGCGTACACCGCGACGGCCGCCGCGTCCTCCCAGCGGGCCACGATGTTCTCGATCATCGCGGCCGCCAGGTTCTCGCTGTCGACGCGCAGCCGGTCGTCCGTGCGGCCCGCGAAGTAGAGGAAGCCCTCGGGGTCGCGGAAGAAGAGGTCCCCGGTCCAGTACCAGCCGCCGCGCACCCGCGCCGCGTCCGCCTCCGCGTTGCGCCAGTAGCCCTCGAAGGGTGTACGGCCCCGGTTGACCAACTCGCCAATGGATTCGGCACCGTTGATCAGTCGCCCACCGTCGTCGAAGACCGCGGCGGCGCGCTCCTCGCCGGTCTCCGGGTCGACGACGGCGAGATCGTCCCGGGCGGAGGCCCGCCCGATGGCGCCCGCCGGGGTGTCCGGGGTCCGCTGGATCGCCGCGCCGCCCTCGGAGGATCCGTACCCCTCCACCAGCCGCACCCCGAACCGGTCCCGGAACCTGGCCGCGTCCACGGTGCCCGCCTCGGTGCCGAAGCCGAGTCGCAGCGGATGGTCACGGTCGTCGGGCCGTTCTGGGGTTGCCAGCAGGTACTGCACGGCGCGGCCGACATAGGTGAAGTACGTTGCGCCGTACGCCCGTACGTCGTCGAGGAAGCCGGAGGCCGAGAAGCGGCGGCGCAGGGCGACCTCGGCGCCGCCCGCGAGCGCGGGGGCCCAGTCGGCGATCACCGCGTTGCCGTGGCACATCGGCATGCAGACGTAGTGGACGTCGTCGCGCCGGATCCCGAAGTGGTCGACCAGTGACTGCCCGGCCGCAGCCAGCCGTCCCTGGGTGCAGATAGCGGCCTTGGGCGCACCGGTCGACCCGGAGGTGAAGTAGAGCAGCATGCGGGTTGCGGACCGGACCTCCCCGAGCACCGCGTCGCCCGGCTCGGCCCCCGCGTAGTCGGCGAGCAGCTCGGCGTACGCGCCGGTGTCGGTGACCAGCACCCGTACGCCCGGCAGATCGAGCCCGTCGAGCAATGGCAGATGTGCGCGTTCGGTGACCAGGACCCTGCAGTCGGTGTGCATGATGTCGCGGGCCAGCTCGGCACCGCGCCGGGTCGGGTTGATGCCCGCAACGGCGGCCCCGGCCAGGGCCGCCGCGCTCAACCACAGGGGAAACTCGGGGGTGTTGTCGAGCAGAACCCCCACGTGCGGTTCGCTGCCCGCCGGCAGCAGATCCACCAGGAGCGCCGCCCGTGCGGCAGCGCCGGCGGCGACCTGGTGGTGGCTGAGGACGGTGTCCTCATGTCGCAACCCGGGCCGGTGGTCGCCCCATTGGCGCTGTACGAGCTCCGCGACGGTGCCTGCGTTCCCCATGGCGCCGCACGGTAACTGACTAGGCGTCAGAACTGAACATCGGAGCACGCGTAGAACGCGTTCCCGGTGTCCGCAATGTTCCAGACACTCAGGATGATGTGCCGCCCGGTCTTCTGGGTGGGGATGGTGCCCTGCTGGGTCAGGGTGGCCGGGGGCTGCTGACCGCCGTACGGCACGGTCATGAACGGCTGGGACTCGAGCGCCGCCCTGGTGAGTGGCTTGGTGGGGTCCCAGCCGTTCTTGGTGATGTAGTACCGGAAGTCCGTCGTGGCGTGGCGGGCGGTGAACTGCCAGCGGAAGCCGAAGCCCTGACCTGCGGTGACCTTGGTGGCGGGCCAGTTGCCGCCGCGCGGGTCGTCCAGTGCCGCGAAGTTGTCGTGGGCGCCGGAGCAGATCTTGCCGTCGGCCGGACCCGCCGCCGGGAAGCCCTTGGGAGCCTCGACGCTCTGCGGCTCGTACTGGATGGCACCGCAGTCGGTGACGGTGCCGTTGGCACAGAGCTTCTGGCGGCTGATGGGGTTGTCGGTGTAGCCGTGGCTGTCGGCGCTGCTCGTCGCGAACATCGAGACGCCCGCGACGGCGAGACCTATGACGGCCGCGCTTGCCCGTTTACGCATTGCTGTCGCTCCTCAAGAACGTGGGGGAAGTTCCATGAGCACTGCTGCGCGCGCGATGGTGCGGTCTAGACCAAGCCTTAGATTATTGACAGGGCATGAACATGTCCAGACCAATGGGGGCGGGATTCCGGTTCCCCGCGGAGGCTATACGGCGGCGCGATCAGGAGCCCTCCGCACTGGTACGTCCGGTGTAGAAGGCCACCGTCAGGTCCTTGACCAGTGCCTTCCGTTCGTAGTCGTCGAGCGTCACGAGGCCTCGCGCGGTCAGCCGGCTGACCGTGTCGTCCACCGCGTCGACCACGCAAGTCAGCACGCTGTCGCGGTGTTGGGCGTCGATGGCGGCGATCCGCCGGCGCTGCATGGAAGCGGCGACCTCCGGCGCGTACTCGATACCGGTCGGCTGCGCGGAGTACACCTCGATGCCCACCGGCTCGCATTCCGCCTTCAGCGTCAGGGTCAGCGCGTCACCGACCGCCTCCGCGTTGCGCAGGGTGTGCGCGTCCTCGTGGAAGGCGTCGGCGGGGAGCTGCGAAAGGACCCGCGCGATCGCCGACTCGACCTGCTCGCGCAGATAGTCCTCGTGGTCCGTCACTCCGAACGTCGCCCGCACCGTGTCCTTGATCCGCCACACGACGAGGACGACGACGCGCAGCGCCGTACCGTTCGCGTCCACAGCGGGCAGTGTTTCGCTCCGCCAGTGCCGAAGCCGCACATCGACGCGGCGGCGCGCCAGCAGCGGGTTGGTCCAGACGAGCCCGGTCCGGCGCACGCTACCGCGGTACTCGCCGAAGAGCGTCAGCACCCACGCGCTCCCGACCCGCCCACGGCCCAGACCGCCGACCGCGACGAGCACCAGGATCACCAGCAGGAAGAGCTCCGCCAAGGCCCCGACGCCGATCCCCTCGTGCGGGCGGGCACTCATCCCGGCCCGCGCGAGCAGGCCGCGCGGCACTGCACCGACCCACCACAGCACGGCGCCACCGGCGACGACCCCGGCCAACGCGGTGAGCACCGCGATCCACCCGGGTAGTGCGGGCCCCGGCTTCTCGGTGAGGTACGGATCCGAGGTCGGAGCGGGCCGGATGGGTGCCTGCACCTGCCCCCTGCGGGCGACGGGCGCCCGCCGCACTCCCGTCGCCTTCTCCCCTCCGCCGCCCTGCCGCGCCGGAGCGGCCGGGCGCCCGCCGGAGTGGTCACGGGTGAGCATGTGCACGGGGGGGACGGCGTTGCGCTCCTTGGCGCTGACGGCCTGCTGCCGCCCGGTCTCCCACCGGGCATCGTGGTCGTCCTTCGCCCCGTCACCCGTGGCTCCGGCCTCCGATCCGACGGACGTCGGGGCGGCGGGTCCGGGGCCGGGCGTGGCATCGAGCAATGCGTCGGACACTGTCTCGGGCACGGTGTCGGGCACGGCATCGAGCACCGCGTCGGGCACGGCGTCGGGCACCGTGTACGGCGCGGTGTCGCGCAGGGCAGCGGGCACGGCGTCGGTCACCGGCTCGGCTCCGACAGCTCCGGGCGGCGACCATGCGGCCCCGGCCCCCACAGCCCGCACGGAATCCGAAGCCGCGGCGGACACCGCAGCCGGCACGGCTCCGCCCTCGGCCCCGACCGACACCAGGTCGACGGGTGCGACGTCGGGCGTGGCATCGGGCACGGGCTCGGTTCCGACGGATTCGGGCGGCCATACGGACCTGA
This sequence comes from Streptomyces sp. NPDC005262, assembly GCF_042872425.1. NCBI lineage: Bacteria > Bacillati > Actinomycetota > Actinomycetes > Kitasatosporales > Streptomycetaceae > Streptomyces > Streptomyces sp. NPDC005262. Next base: position 202,187 of record NZ_JBIAKK010000010.1, on the reverse strand, counting down.
CCTCCACAGCCGGCACGGGGTCCGACACCGTGGCGGACACCGAGACCGGCACGGGGTCCGGAACCGGGGCCGGGTCCGAAACCGAGGTGGACACCGAAGCCGGCACGGGGCTGGGTGCGCCATCGAGCAAGGCATCGAGCACGGTGTCGGGCACGGGCTCGGTGCCGACGGGTCCAGGCGGCGGCCATGCGGCCCTGGCCCCGGCAGCCGGGGCGGGGCCCGAAACCGGCGCGGGGTCCGAAACCGGCGCGAGGTCCGAAGCAGGCTCGGCTCCCCCCTCGTCATCGACCGACACCAGGCCGGCGGCCACGGGGCCGAGTGCGGCGTCAGGTGCGGTGCCGGGCACCGGCCCGGCTCCGACGGATTCGGTCGGCCGTACGGCTCCGGTACCGACAGCCGGCACGGGGCCCGAACCCGGCGCGGACACCGAATCCGCTACGAGGTCCGCAGCCGGGACGGATACCGATGCCGAGGCCGCGCCGAGAGTGGAGTCCTTGGCTTCGCCGGGGATCAGGTCGAGCACCAGGTCGAGGACGGAGTCCGTCCCGTCGCCCGGCTCGGAACTCGTACGGGACCCCGCGTCGGCTCCCACGCCCGGGCCCCATCCGGCCCTCGCTTCCTCGCCGCCGTTCACCGGCTCACCTTTCATCCTGTTCTCCTTCTCCGGATCTCCGGAGCTGTCCGACACCGTGGATTCCATTCCCGCCTCCGTCATGTCCGTTCTGTCACGCGAAAAGTCGTTGCCAGGTCTCTGGGCCGGGGTAGCCGTCGGCCTCTGCGCCCCGCCAGCCCTGGGCCCGCTGGAAGGCCTCGACATTGCGTCGGTCCTCCTCGGCCCATCGGGGGCCGGGGCCCTTTGCGTAGTGCTTGCCGTATCCCTTCCTCACCAACTGTCTGCCGAGCTTGTCGACATGGCTGTTGGACCGACCCGGCCGGAATTGGTCCCGGCCCGGGAACGCGGGAGCCGCGGTCGAACCGCCCCTGTCCCCGCTGCCGCTCGCGGGGATGCCCCGGCCCGTCCCGCTCACCAGCAGGCGCCAGGTGTCCGGGCCGGGAATCCCGTCGGCTTCCTTGCCCGACCAGCCCTGGGCCTTCTGGAACGTCCGGGTCGCGCGCCGGTCCGCAGCACGCCAGTCCGGTCCCGGACCCACCTTGTAGAAGCGCTTGCCACCGCGGTCCACGAGCATGCGGCCGAGCCGGGTGACGTACGTGCTGCTGGCGCCGGGACCGAACTCCGCGGCACCCGGGAACGCCGGCATCGCCTTCGAACTGCTGCTACCGGTATCGATGGGCAGCCCCTTGTAGCGGTACGGGATGTAGCTGCCGGAGTGGGTCCAGTACGCCATGGGCGTCGTCCGCTTACGCGTGTGCGAGGGCGTCTGCTCGTACGCCGAGTAATGGCTGTGCGTGTAGTCGGTCCAGCCGCCGAAGATCGTGACGTGCGAGCCCATCGTCGGGTTGGCCTTGTTGTGGAAGAGCAGGATGTCGCCGGGCCGCAGTTGCTCACGCGCGATCTTGGTCCCGAATTTGGCGAGGCTGCCGGTCCACTCGTTGCCCTTCAGCTTCCAGGCCATCGACACATAGCCGGAGCAGTCCTGCCGGTAACCGTCGGACCAGTACTTCGCCATGCTGTACGGGACCTGCTCGCTGACCCACTTCTTCGCCCGGTTGATGATGTCCGTCCGTGTGGTCTTCGGCGTCTGCGGTGCCGAGCCCGTGGACGATGGCGGCCCCGGGGCCCCACGCCCCTGCAGTGGGCCGGGAGCACCCTGCGGACTGCCAGATTCCGAGTCGTCCGCATCCGAATCGGCCGAGTCAGCCGAATCGGCCGGGTCGGCCGGGTCGGCCGGATCGCCCAGGTCAGCCAGGTCGCCCGGCTCCGGATCGCCCGGGCCACTTGGATCACCCGGGTCACTTGGGTCGGCTGGGATCGGCGCAGGGTCCGCCCGGGCAGACCCGACGGACCCTGCGGTTCCGGCGCCTTCGGCGGCGTGCCCGGTCGCCGCGCCCGCCGCCTCTGCCCCACCGGTGCCGAGCACCGCGCCGGCCGCCGTGACCATGACCAGCGCGCGCCGCGCCCCATGCGCAGCAGGGTGTCCTCCGTACCGCCTCGGCAGGGCCTTGGCGGCAGCGCGGCGCTGCGCGGCACACCCGGCGCAGGTGCAGTCGACGGCGGGCGCGTACTCCTCGAAGGCCGGCACAGCCATGCGAATCCCCTCTGCACTCTCAAGATTTTTTGGGCGCACCTGCACAGGCGTCAGCGCTGCAACTCACCTGACATATTGCATTTTGACGGATAGAAGTGAAAAAACGACCATCCGACAGGCCGTGATCGACAGGAAATGGTCAGAAGCACCCCCGGAGGTCAGGTAGAGTTCTCCAGGTCAGCAGGCGCCGCTAGCTCAGTTGGTTAGAGCAGCTGACTCTTAATCAGCGGGTCCGGGGTTCGAGTCCCTGGCGGCGCACGCGGAATCAAGGCCCCCTCACCGAACGTGAGGGGGCCTTGTTCGTGCACGCACAGCCCTACACCTCCCCACACCCCTTCGCAAGAGTCATCCAAATCGCACATATAGCCGGTTAATAGCCCGTTTGACCCTTGCGACAATGACTAGGGCGACCGCTACGACGCACCGATGTTCGTCGGCATCAGCAACGCCGTGCGGATATCGGACCTCCAGCAGGCCGGCGGCCTGTACGACTCGATCGCCAAGGACATGACACTCGGCTTCGAGATGCACTGCGCCCGCAACCCGCGCGCCGGCCGGAACCGGCGCTCGGCGTACACCCCGGACGCGCCGACCGTCGGCGAGGACCGACCGCATGGACGGACCCTGTCACGCACTGGTCCCGGCCACGGCCTTCGCCCCCCTTCCGGCACAGGCGTCCGGCTTGCCCGTACGCGCGAGGGCTTCACGGACGACGGACAGTGACCGGTTCTGGACGCACCGTCAAAAACCGACTGGGCCATGGCCGTTCACCGGCCTAGAGTGTTCAGGAGTGGCCCACACGCCCCCTTGCCCTCCCGTGTCGGCGCCGGGCTTCTCCCGCAGCCCGCGCACCGCGGTCGAGGACCGGCCCGGCCGGCGCCCCGGGGGGAGAACGGGCGGCCGGCCGGGCCAGGTATCCCTCTTCTGCCCTGCCGGCCTACGCCGAGTCGTCCGATTTGATGGACTTGGCGGACCTGTCCACGGCCTCGGCCGCCTTGGCCGCGCTCTTCTTCTCGCCGGTCAGATAGGCGGAGACGACCACATTGGCGTTGTACTCGTGCGACGCCCGGTCGAACGTACCGCCGCAGGTGATCAGCCTCAGCTCCGCCCGGCCGTCCTTGCGGGGACCGTACGCCTTGCGGGCGTTGAAGCGGTCCCGGGTGAAGACCTGGACGTCGTCGATGGTGAATTCGGCGACCGTGCCGTCCGTGCGGACCACCCGGATCTTGGCGCCGGGGCGGGCCGCGCTGAGCCCGTAGAAGACGGCCGGTTTGGTCTCGGTGTCGACATGGCCGACGAAGAGCGCGGCGCCCGCCGCGCCGGGCCGGGTGCCGCTGCCGTACCAGCCGACCGTGTGCGGTGTCGCGAAGGACGGCGGGTCGATCGCTCCTGCCGCGTCGAGGCCGCGGGAAACGACGGGGGCCTTGATGCCGATCGAGGGGATCTCGACCCGTTCGGGCGCCGCACCCTTGATCGGGGCGTGCGCCGCGGGTAGGGGTACGCCGAGCGGGCGGCCGACCGCGGCGACATCGCCGGTGGTCGGGGCGGAACTGGCGCCGGAGCCGTCGGTGATGCCGCGGCCCCAGAGCCACAGGCCCAGCAACACGACAGCCCAGGCCACGCCGGTGAGCAGCCGGCCGGTGCCTGCGGGGCGGTCCGAGGCGGACATCTCGTTCAGTCCGTGGACGGGTGGCGCCGGCGGGAGCTGCGGAAGGCGACGGCGACGGACGCGACGGCGGCCAGGACCAACCCGGTCACGGTGTGTGCGATGCCGGGGCCGTCCTGCTGGGCCGCCTCGCCGGCAAGGAGCGTCGCAGTGCCGCCGCCCCCGGCGCGGACCGGGGCGATCGGGGCCGCGCCCTCACGGGCGACGACGGTGACGGTGCCGGACACCCGGGTGTCCTTGTCGTCGTCACACGTCACCCAGATGTCGTAGTCGCCGGCCGCGGCGTCCGAGCGGATCTTGGCGGTGGCGGAGAGGCCGCTCTCGTCGGCGGCCGAGAAGCCGGCGTCGGAGTCGAAGGCATCGGAGATCCCTTTGGCCTTCTTGCCGTTGCAGCCGTCGACCTGCAGATCCACCTCACCCCCGGGGGCGATGGAGGCCGGGTCGACCGAGAGGGTGGCGCGGGTCTGTGTTTCCTTTTCCTGGCCGGAGCCGGAGTCGGCCAGTGCGACGGAAGCGGGCATCAGTGTCACCGCAACCACTACGACTCCACAGAACGTGAGGGGTATGGAACGCATCGTGAACCTCCTAAAGGCAGGTTCACGCGTCCGGCGGGTTTTCGCATCCGCTGGGGCGACGCGGCTGCTCCGAGGGAGTGCGGGGAGCGGCTCGCAGGAACCTCTGCCCGCACGCGCCCGTGCCGGGCTCGGCCGGGCTCGACCCACGTCGATGAGGTCGACGAGGTCGGCGATGGAGTCGACTACCGTGGACGGCCGGAAGCGGTAGCGGTCGATGTCGGCGGGGGTCGTCGGTCTTCTTGATCGAGCCGGCCTCCTGGAAGAGGTTCCCCTGCGAGGCCGAACGGGTGACTCCGTATACCCGAACCCGCGCTGTAGGTGATCTTCGGACGGATAGCCGCTTACCGGCGCGTAAGGGATGCCAGGGACCAAAAGGCCGCGTTTCCCCCGGCGTCCGGTCCGGGCTGCGAGACGTTCAGGTTCTGAATGCGAGGAGTGAATAGCATGGTCATCCCGTGAGTCCTCGTACGGCAGGAGCCCCACCCATGACAGATCACAAGCCCATCGAATCGTGGCTCACCGACATGGACGGGGTCCTGATGCACGAAGGCGTGCCGATCCCCGGCGCGGACGCCTTCATCAAGAAGCTCCGTGATTCCGGCAAGCCGTTCCTCGTTCTGACGAACAACTCGATCTACACAGCCCGAGACCTGCACATGCGGCTCAACCGCATCGGCCTCGAAGTGCCGGTCGAGAACATCTGGACCTCGGCCCTGGCCACCGCCAAGTTCTTGGACAACCAGCACCCCGGCGGCACTGCCTACGTCATCGGTGAGGCGGGGCTGACCACCGCCCTGCATGAAGCCGGGTACGTGCTCACTGACACCGAACCCGATTTCGTGATCTTGGGTGAGACGCGGACTTATTCGTTCGAGGCGCTGACGAAGGCCATCCGGTTGATAAACAACGGCGCCCGCTTCATCGCCACCAACCCCGACAACACCGGGCCCTCACCCGAGGGGGCGTTGCCCGCCACCGGTTCCGTCGCTGCGTTGATCACGAAGGCCACCGGCAAGGAGCCGTACTTCGTCGGCAAGCCCAACCCGCTCATGATGCGCAGTGCGCTGAACACGTTGGGTGCCCACTCCGAGACCGCCGCGATGATCGGCGACCGGATGGACACGGACGTGTTGGCCGGGCTGGAGGCCGGGATGGAAACGTTCCTGGTTCTCACCGGGCTGACGAACCGGGACGAGATCGAGCGCTACCCGTACCGGCCGACCAAGGTTGTGGACTCGATCGCGGACCTCGTCGACCTCGTCTGAGTGGCTGTCCGGCACTCCGCCGCTGGGCGGAGTGCCGGACGGCGGAGCAAGGTGGGCCCGTGCCCCGCAGTCAGCTTCCGGTGGCCGTCTTCCAGGCGTCCACGTAACCGTCCAGGTTGGCGCCAATCTCCGACCAGTCCGGCTCGAAGATCTCCACCCCGTTCATCAGCTTGCTGAGCGCGATGGCGTTCGCGTCGGTGGCCTCGACGTCCTTGCGGGCGGAGAAGCCGCCGCCGACCTCGCTGACGTCCTTCTGGGCCTGCTCGGAGAGCATGAAGTCGAGCAGCTTCTTGCCGTTGGCGCTGTGCGGGGCCTTGCTGACCAGTCCGGCCGCGTAGGGCAGGGCGAAGGTGGTGGGCTTGGCGCCGGCCTTCGCCGGGAACCAGATGCCGAGGTTCGGCATGTCCTTCGACTGCGCGAAGTTCATCTGGACGTCGCCGTTGGCGACGAGCAGTTCGCCCTTGTCGACCTTGGGGGCGAGCTTGCCGGTGGAGGCGGACGGCCCGACGTTGTTGGCCTGGAGCTTCTTCAGGTACTCCATCGCCGGCTCCTTGCCGCCGAAGTCGTGCATGGCCTTGATGAGTACGGCCGTGCCGTCACCGGCGACTCCGGGGGTGGAGTACTGGATCTTCTCCTTGTACTTCCCGTCGGTGAGCTCGTCCCAGGTGGTGGGCGCGGTCTTCAGTTCCTTCTTGTTGTAGACGAAGCCGAAGTAGTTGTTGACGACCGAGGTCCACTTGGAGTCGGACGCCTTGTCGGCGCCGTCGACCTGGTCGGAGCCGGCCGGCTCGTAGGCCTCCAGGAGGCCCTTGGAGTCGGCCTGCTGGATGAACGGCGGGAGGGTGACCAGCACATCGGCCTGGGTGTTGGACTTCTCGCGGAGGGCGCGCTGCACCATCTCGCCGGAGCCGCCCTCCACGTACTCGACCTTGATGCCGGTCTTCTTCTCGAAGTCCTTGAAGACCTTGTCGTACCAGCCGTCGCCGTTCTCGCCCTTGAGCCCGTCCGCGCTGTAGACGGTGACGATCTTCTCGTCGGAGGCGGCGGAGGAACCGCCGCAGGCGGAGAGGGTGGCGGCGAGGGCGAGCGCGCCGGTGACGGCGGCCAGCGGCTTGAGGTGGCTCTTGCGCATGGGAGTCGTATCTCCTGGAAGTGTGTTCGGTACGGGGGGTCAGCGGTACGAGGCTTTGGTGCGGATGCGGGAGACCGCGAGCAGGACCAGCAGCGTCGTGCCCATGAGGACCACGGCCACGGCGGCGCCGGTGAAGAGCGAGCCACGGTCGGTGGCCGCGAAGATCTGCACCGGGAGCGGTGTCCAGTCGGGCGGGTAGAGCATCATCGTGGCGCTCAACTCGCCCATGGACAGGGCGAAGCAGAGCCCTGCGGCCGCCGTGAGGGAGGGCAGCAGGAGCGGCAGCTTGATCCGCCACAGGACGTAGGAGGGGCGGGCGCCGAGACTGGCCGCCGCCTGCTCGTACATCGGGTCGAGACGTAGTGTCGCGGCCGAGACCGACTGGTAGGCGAACGCCGTGACAAGAATGGTGTGCGCCAGGATCACGATCCAGCGCGTGCCGTTGAGCAGCATCGGCGGCTTGCTGAACGCGACGAGCACGGCGAGGCCGACGACGACCGACGGTACGGCGACCGGCAGCATGAACAGCCCGTCCAGGAACCTCTTGCCCCGCCGCCGCAGTGTGGCGGCGGCGAGCGCGGCCCAGGAGCCGACGGTGAGGGCGAGCAGGCTGGCGGCGACGGCGGTGATCAGGCTGGTGGTGAGGGCCTGGAGGGAGTCGCCGCTGGTGGCGGCCCGGTAGTGCTCAGTGGTCGGGCCCGAGGGGAAGGCGCCGGACCAGTTGGTGGTGAACGACGCGGCGACGATCACCAGCAGGGGGAGCGCGAACAGTGGGACGAAGAGCAGGAGGAAGACGGCCCAGGTGGCCCACTTCCCGGTACGGCTATGCACCAACACGGCGGCTCACCATCCGATACAGGCTGTAGAGACCCACGGAGATCGCGATGTTGACGACGGCGACGGCACAGGCGGCCGGGTAGTCGGACTCCAGGATCGCCTTGCTGTAGACGAGCATCGGCAGGGTCGTGACCCCTTTCGCCCCGGTGAACAGCACGATCCCGAACTCGTTGAGGCACATCACGAGGACGAGGGAGCCGCCTGCGGCGAGCGCCGGCAGCGCCTCGGGGAGAATCACCTGCCGCACGATCCGGGCGGGCTTCGCACCCAGGGAGGAGGCGACCTCCAGCTGCGCGGTGTCGAGCTGCGAGAACGCGGCGAGCAGTGGCCGCATCACGAACGGGGTGAAGTAGGTGATCTCCGCGAGGAGGACACCCCACGGCGTGGTGAGGAAGTGGAAGGGTCCGTCCGCCGCGCCGGTGACGTCCGTCCAGACGCCGTTGGCCATGCCCACGGTGCCGTAGATGAACAGCAGGGCGAGGGTGATCAGGAAGGACGGGAAGGAGAGGAAGACGTCGATGAATCTGGCGACCGCCTTGCCGCCGGGGAACGGCACGAAGGCGATCACCAGGGCGAGGACCAGGCCCAGCACCAGGCAGCCGGCGGTCGAGCCGACGGCGAGCCAGACGGTGGTGGTAAGCGCCGAGCGGAACGACGCGGAAGCGAGGACGTCGCTGTACGGGGCGAGCGAGGTGCCGCCCTCGTCCGGGCTGACGGACTGCTGGACGACGAGGACCAGCGGGTAGAGGAAGACAAGGGCAAGGACGGCAACAGGCGGCACCACCCACAGGAACCGGGCGGTGCGCACCTTGGTGGGCATCCGTTCCGCAGGGGCGACCGGGGTCTCCCCTGGTCGAGCGGGATCGAGAGGCCGGGGATCGGTGGGCGCCGAGACCGGCGCGGGATCAGCAGGCTTGGGGCGGACCTCGGTGCTATCCATCGTTCACCCCCGTTGCCCCCGCGGGCAGTAGCACCGCGTCCTCGGCCGCGAAGTGCAGGGTTACCTGGTCACCGAGCGCAGGGGTGTCGCGCAGTTCGCGAAGGTCGGCCTTGATCCGGTGGCCTTCGACGTCGACGTACAGGCGATGTGTGGAGCCGCGCCACTGGACCTCGGCGAGGGCGCCGGTCAGCGCGTTGGGCCCGTCTCCGAGTCCGACCAGGTGGGGCCGGACGCAGAGGGTGGCGGTGACGCCGCCGGCCGCCTCGCCGGTCGGTACGTCGAGGCTGCGCCCGGCGAACTCCACGGTGCCGGCGGTCCTGGCGACGGTGACCGGCAGCAGGTTGGCGTTGCCGACGAACGAAGCGGTGAACTCCGTACGCGGGCGGCGGTACAGCTCCTGCGGGGTGCCGCAGTCCTGCAGCCGCGCCTTGTCCATGACCGCGATCCGGTCGGCGAGGGTCAGCGCCTCGACCTGGTCATGGGTGACGTAGAGGATGGAGACGTCCGGCAACTCCCGGTGCAGGCGGGCCAGTTCGGCGAGCATCCCGGAGCGCAGCCGGGCGTCGAGCGCGGAGAGCGGTTCGTCGAGCAGCAGCACTCCGGGGCGGACGGCGAGTGCGCGGGCGATGGCGACGCGCTGCTGCTGACCGCCGGACAGCTCGCGCGGGTAGCGCTTGGCGTACGCGGCCATGCCGACGAGTTCGAGGGCGTCGGCGACCCGTGCGGGGATCTCGGCCTTCGCGACCTTGCGGGCCTTGAGGCCGAAGGCGACGTTGTCCTGGACCCGCATGTGCGGGAACAGCGCGTACTGCTGGACGACCATGCCGATGCCGCGCTTGTGCGGCGGCAGTGCGGTGACGTCGCGGTCGCCGAGCCAGACCCGCCCGGAGGCGGGCCGGACGAAGCCGGCGACGGCGCGCAGGGCGGTGGTCTTGCCGGATCCGGAGGGCCCGAGCAGTGCCATGACCTCGCCGGGTTCGACGGTCAGGTCGAGCCGGTCGAGGACGGTGTTCCTGCCGTACGCGACGCTGACCCCGTCGAACCGGATCCCGCCGCGCTGCGCGGTCCGGCCTGCTGCCGCGGGTGCGGATGCGCCGGTCATGCTTCCGCCCGGGCGATGAGGTCCGGCAGCTCGGCGACCGAACCCAGCACGTGCGTGGCCCCGTTGCGTTCCAGCTGGTCCTTGTCGTGTGCGCCGGTCAGCACCCCGGCGACGATCCCGGCCCCGGAGCGTACGCCGCTGAGCATGTCGTACGAGGTGTCCCCCGCGACCACGATCTGCTGGACGCCGTCCACCGCTCCGGTGCGCAGGAACGCGGCGAGGACCATGTCGGGGTAGGGGCGGCCGCGGCCGCCCGCGTCGGCGGGGCAGAGGGTGAGCGCGACCAGGTCCTGCCAGCCGAGCGCGGCGAGGATCGCGTCCTGGGTGGTGCGGGCGAAGCCGGTGGAGAGGACGACGGTCCGGCCCTCTGCCGTGAGCCGCTCGATGGCTTCGCGGGCGCCGGGCACCGGCGCGATACGGCCGTCGGCGACGAGTTCCCCGTACGCCTCCTCGAACGCGAGGTTGGCCTGCTGGGCCCGGTCCTCGTCGCCGAAGAGGTGGCGGAAGACCGAGATCTTGGACTCGCCCATGGTGGCGCGCACGTAGTCGAGCTTCTCCGCGTGGTCGGCGGAGCCGGGCTCCACGCCGAGGCGCTGTGCGGCGGCGCCGAAGGCCTGCTCGACGAGGCCGCCGTCGGCGACGGTGGTCCCGGCCATGTCGAGGACGATCAGATTCAGCCTGTTCCTCTGCTCGTTCATCCGGTCGTTTCTTTGGTCGTTCTGCTGCGCGTTGCTCAACTTCTTCACCAGCCCAGTTCGTCGGCGGTCGTTTCGGCGATGGCGGGCGAGCAGGTCATACCGCGGCCGCCCGGCCCGGTGACCAGCCAGATGCCGTCCCGCACCTGCTGGCGGTGGACGACGCGACTGGTGTCGGTGCACTGGGCGTAGACCCCGGCCCAGCGGTGCCTGATCCTCGGCAGCGGGCGGCCGAGGAAGGATTCGACGACCCGGGTGAGGTGCTCGTAGGGGTCCTCGACGACGTCGAAGGGGAACGGGTGCTCGTACTCGTGGGTGTCGCCGATGGTCAGTCCGCCGTCGCGGCGCTGGACCATCAGCAGCTGCATCTTGTGCTCGGCTGCGGTCGGCGCCTGCGCCTGCCCGGCGTTGAGGGCGTCGAGCGCCTCGCTCCGGTACGCCGGGTAGTAGCGGAAGCTGTCGGCGTCGGCGACGGAGGTGGTGAGCGTTTCGCCGAGCGGGTCGGTCTGCATCATCTGGAGGCGGACGCGGCGCACCGGCAGATCGGGGCCGGCCAGCTCGCGGACGAGGCCGCCGAGCCAGGCTCCGGTGCACAGGACGACGGCGTCGCCGGTGTGCACGTCACCGTGGTCGTCGCGCACGGAGGCCGCACCGACCACCTCGCGGACCTCACGGCCGCCGAGGAAGGTGTACCGGCCCGACGACAACAGCTGCTGCTTCAGTGCCAGTTGGGCGGTGCGCGGCTCGACGGCGGCGTCCCGCTCGCACCACAGCGCGGCGTCGAAGTCGCCGCGGAGCGCGGGGTTGACGGCGCGGGCCTCGTCGGCCGTGAGCAGCTTGTAGCCGCGGGCCGCAGCGTCGGGGCGGGCCACGGCGGCCTCGGCGACGGCGATCTCCAACTCGGTGCGGAGCGGGGTCAGTGAACCGCAGGGCCGGAAGCCCAGGCCGGGGACCTGCTCCCCGATGCCCTCCCACAACTCGCGGGCACGAAGGGCGGTCTCCAGCTCTTCGCCACCGGCCCGGCCACTGACCCAGATCTGTCCGAAATTGCGGAGCGATGCTCCGCGTGCCTCGCTCTCGCGCTCGATCTGTACGACCTCGTGGCCGCGGTTCACTGCGTGCCAGGCGTGCATGGTTCCCACCACGCCGGCTCCTACGACGATGACTCTCACGGCGGCAACGCTCCTCGGGGCGGGTGGCCCGATCGGGTCGGTGCGGCAACGGGAGGATGAACCGGGCCTCAAACTTGGCCTAGACCCGTTACATTGCCGTTATCAATACGCGTTGGTTGCCGATCCGCGGTGTCAGGCCCGCGCGCCCAGGTGAGCGGTGAAGGAGAACCGGTCGCCGCGGAAGAGGGTGCGTACGCGCTCCAGTGGCTGTCCGCTCGCGTCACGCGAGATCCGGTGGAGCAGCAGCATGGGCAGCGCGGGCGGCGTACCGATCAGCAGCGCCTCGCGCGGGGTGGCGAGCACCGTCTCGATCCGCTCGTCCGCATCGCCGAACGAGATGCCGAGCCGCTCGTGGAGGTAGGCGTAGAAGGAGGAGTCGGGGTCGAACTCGGTGTCCAGATCCGGTACTCGGGCGACGGAGACATAGGTGCTCTCCAGGCCGACCCGGTCGTCGTCGGCGAGCAGGACACGCTCCAGGTGCCATACCGGTTCGCCCTGCGCGACGCCGGTCTCGGCGGCGAGGGCGGCGGGGCAGGGGAACTTTTCCAGACCGATGAGGTGGCGGCCCGGGGTCCGCCCCTGGCGGCGCACACCCTCCGTATAGCTGGCGAGGGAGAGCGGCTGCTCCAGCTTGGGGCCCGCGACGACGGTGCCACGGCCCTGACGGGCGAGGCGGCCCTCCAGCAGGAGTTCACGCAGCGCCTGACGCACGGTCTCGCGTGAGACTTCGTAGCGGACGGCGAGGTCACGCTCGGTGGGCAGCATGCCGCCCTCGCCCAACTCCTCGATGAGAAGCGAGACATGGGCCTTCACGGCGTAGTACTTGGGGATACGGCCGTGCTCCGGAATGCCGGAGCGGATCGGTGCGCCAGGTGCCTGGTCGAGCAGGTAGTCCACGTCCCGATGGTGGCAGACGGACATGAACACCGGTGAACGGTGCGGCGTCGCAGGTCAACGACGGGCGTGGCGCAGCCGCCGGGACCATGCGAGGACGGCGGCCCCACTGAGCAGCAGGGACCCGGCGGTGAGGAGCGAGAGCCAGGGGACGGTCGACCTCTGGCCGGTCATGGCGAGCTCGGGACTGTCCTGCGGGGCCCGTCCGGAGTCCGGGACGCGCCCGGAGGCCGGCGTATCACCGACGCCTCCGCCGTCGACGCCACCGATGGCAGCGGTGTCACCGGTGTCGCCGACCGCTCCGGTGGTGTCGTCCCGGGGGCCGGTTCCGGTTCCGTCGCGAGCGGTGTCCCGGCCGGGGTCCCCGCTCCCCGTCACATCGCCGACGCCTCCCACATCACCGGGCCCGCCGAAATCGTCGGTGCCGCCGTACTCGTCGGTGCCGCCGTACTCGTCACTGCCGCCGTACTCGTCGGTGCCGCCGAAATCGTCACTGCCGCCGTACTCGTCCCTGCCGCCGTACTCGTCGGTGCCGTCGTCGCCACTGTCCTCGACGACGCTGAAGACATAGTCGTCGGACTCACCGACCCAGTCCCCGTCGTCCTTCGGCTGCGCCTTGTTGCTGTCGGCGCTCGCGCCGCGCTGCCGCTGGACGATCGCGGCGTTGACGGTGATCCGGCCGGGGCCGGTGTCGGAGGTGAACGCCATCCGGACCTCGACGGTGACGGTGCGGCCCGCAGGGACCGTGAAGCCGTCGAAGTCGTCGGCGCCGTCACCACCGAAGACACCGATGTGCTCGTCGCGGTCGGTCGTCTCCCAGGCAACCCGGTGCTCGACATCGGGTTGGGACTGATCGGAGAACTCCAGCTGGATCTGGTCGGAGGTCAGTTTCCGGTCCTCGTCGGTGAGGACCAGGACCGGGTGGATGGACCGGCAGGACTCGGAGGTCGTATTGGTCAGATCCAGGAACCAGGTGCCGTAACCGCCGCCGGAGGCATACCTCTCCGGGCCGCCGTGGATCCGGGTCGTGATCGGGAAGTCGCCCGCCGCCGGTGTGCCGCAGGTGGACTGCTGGTCGGCGGTGACGGAGAGCGCCGGGACCGGGGTGGCGGCGGCTGACGGGCCGCCGAGGACGACGGCGGGGACCACGCTCGCCGCGGCCAGTCCGAGGGCGAGACCATGGCGTGGCCGTGCGGCGGGAGGAAGCGGTGCGGACGGCAGGAGCGGGGACGGCTCCTGCGACGGTTCGGGGGTCGGTTCCGGGGGCGGTTGGGGGGACATGGGGGACACCCTTCGCTGCTTGCGAACGGCCGGATCGCCCCGTGTCCGGAGTTCACCGGCTGTAGCCGGTGACGCTGTCACGCGCGCGCGACCCGCCGGGCGTCGACATGCCGAAGGGACACCCGGTCGGCCGCCCTCGACCCCTCGACCGGCCCACACCCCTACCGCTCCGACGGCGCGCGGGTCTTTCGTTCGGATCAGACCCCGCGAGCCCGGCATGATCCGAACGAGAGGCCCTGAGGGCTGTCCCGTCATCCCTGGCAAGCGCACGACGACGGCTACGGCACCTCGCTGCGTTGTCGGAACGCCCGCATACGACCGGTATGAGGACGCCCCTCCGCCTTGCGATGCGCCGCATCCGACGCCGCGCGCCGATCCACCAGGGATTAAGGGACAGCCCTCAGGCGCCACCGCCGCTGCCGACACGGCCGAACAACGGGGCGAGGACCAGCTGCGCGGCCCCCTCGGCGACCGGCCGGCCCGCACCGGCGGTGGTGACGAGCGGCACCGCCGCACCGGTGCCGTCACGCCGTGCCCGCTCTTCGATCACGGCGCGGACCCCTCGTACGTACGCATCCGGATCCGCGCCGACGGTACGGCCTCCCAGCACCACCCGGTCGATGTCGAGCAGTCCGACGAGGTTGGCGGCACCGGTCCCGAGCACGCGCGCGGCCTCCGCGACATCGCCGTCGGCGACGGCCGCGAGACAGAGCGCCTCGATGCAGCCGCGCCCGCCGCAGCTGCACGGCGGCCCGTCCAGCGACACGGTCTGATGCCCGAACTCCCCGGCTCCGGTCCGGGCACCGCGGTGCAACGCTCCGCCGAGAAACAGCCCGGCGCCGAGCCCGGTCCCGAGATGCAGATATGCGAAGTCGCCCGGACCGTCTGCCCGTAGAGCGAGCCCGAGGGCGGCGGCGTTGGTGTCCTTGTCGACGACGACGGGCAACCCGGTACGGGCGGCAAGCGCCTCCTGGAGCGGATAGCCGTCCCACTGCGGAAATCCGGTGACACGGTGGAGCACGCCGCCGCGATGGTCCAACGGCCCGGGTACGGCCACCCCGATCCCCAGGACGGTCCGCGCACCCCCCACGCGAGTGGTCCCGCCCGCGCCCCCGTCGTCGAGGGTCGACGCCGCGGGGGCCGGGGTGCCTGCCCCCGGTTCCGGGAAGGGGTGCGGCTGGGGGGATTCCGCCTCGGCGGCCGCCCCCGCCTGTCCGCCCAGCACCGCCGCGACCTCGCCCGCGGCCACCGCGACGACCTCTCCCGCCGGTGCGCCGAAGTCCAGCGGTGTCCTGCGGTTCGCGACGACCGTCCCGGCCAGGTCGACCAGGACCACCGTCAGCTCGTCGCGGTCCAGGTGCAGTCCCACCGCGTGCCCCGCGTCCGGGACCAGCCGCAGCACCGTTCGCGGCTTGCCGCCCGTGGACGCGCGGTGGCCCGCCTCCGTAGCCAGGCCCTCCGCCCGCAGCCGGGCAGTGATCTTGCTGACGGCCTGCGGCGTGAGCCCCGTCCGCTCCGCCAGCTCCAGACGGCTGATCCCGCGCTCGCCCGCGACACGCAGCAGGTCCAGCACGAGCGCCGCGTTGTGGCTGCGCAGTGTCGGCAGGTTCGCCCCGGCATTACTCCTGTTCACGGCTCCATTGTCCCTCTCGCTTGCACTTTGGCAACAGCGTTGCTTAAGTGGATTGCATGACTGGCATCACGACTCCCGAGACGCAGCGGCAGACGCACGCGCACGAGACCCCCCTCCGCGTCGGACTCGTCGGCTACGGCCTGGCGGGCTCCGTCTTCCACGCCCCGCTGATCGCCGCGACCGAGGGCCTCGTCCTCGACACGGTCGTCACGTCGAACGAGGAGCGGCGGGCCCAGGCCCGCGCCGAGTTCCCCGACGTCTCGTTCGCCGCTTCGCCCGACGAGCTGTGGGCCCGCGCGGGCGGCCTGGACGCGCTCGACCTGATCGTGATCGCCTCCCCCAACAAGACCCACGTCCCGATCGCGACCGCCGCGCTCGACGCCGGTCTGCCGGTCGTCGTGGACAAGCCGATCGCCGGCACGGCCGCCGAGGCGCGCGCGCTCGCCGCGCTGGCCGAGGAGCGCGGCCTGCTGCTCTCGGTCTTCCAGAACCGCCGCTGGGACAACGACTTCCTGACGCTCGCCCGGCTGATCGAGGACGGCGAGCTCGGCGACGTACAGCGCTTCGAGTCCCGTTTCGAGCGGTGGCGCCCGCAGCTGAAGGGCGGCTGGCGCGAGTCGGGCGATCCGCAGGAGATCGGCGGACTGCTGTACGACCTGGGCAGCCATGTCGTCGACCAGGCGCTCGTGCTGTTCGGCCCGGCCGTCCAGGTGTACGCGGAGTCCGACGCGCGCCGCCCCGGCGCCGCCACCGACGACGACACGTTCCTGGCGATCACCCACGCCAACGGGGTCCGCTCGCATCTGTACGTCAGCGCCACGACCGCGCAGCTCGGCCCACGCTTCCGGGTGCTCGGCTCGAAGGCCGGTTACGTGAAGTACGGGCTGGACCCGCAGGAGGCCGACCTGCGCGAGGGCCACCGCCCGTCCGCCGCGGCTCCCGGCTGGGGCGAGGAGCCCGAGGCACTGTGGGGCCGGATCGGTGCGGGCGAGTCGCCGCTGACCGGTGCCGGCGTCCCGGTCCGTACCCTGCCGGGCGACTACCCGGCGTACTACGCGGCGGTCGCCGACGCGGTGCGCGGCAAGGGCGACAATCCGGTGACGGCCCTGCAGGCCGCCGCGGCCCTGGACGTCCTCGAGGCCGCCCGCCGCTCGGCCCGCGAAGGCGTCACCGTGACCCTGCCCACCGCTTCCGAGGAGCAGACCGCATGAACCCCACCGCTCCGACCATCTCCGAGCTCATCGCGCAGGAGCGCCGACTGACTCTGCCGCATTTCGGCTACGACGACGCGTACGCCCTCGGCGGCCTGCTCGTCTCCATGGCCCGGAGGCGGCACGCGCCGGTCGCGATCGACATCCGGCGCGGCGCCCAGCAGCTGTTCCACGCCGCGCTGCCCGGTTCGAGCGCGGACAACGACGCCTGGATCGACCGCAAGCGCAGAGTGGTCGAGCGGTACGGCGAGAGCTCGTACCTGGTCGGGACCCGATTCCGGGCGAAGGGGACGACGTTCGAGGACTCCTCGCGACTGGACCCGGACGTGTACGCCGCACATGGCGGTTCGTTCCCGATCGCGGTCGAGGGAGCGGGCGTGATCGGCTCGGTCACGGTCTCGGGTCTCCCCCAGGCGGACGACCACGCGCTGGTCGTCGAGGCGCTGGAACAGTTCGCCACCACGATCGCCGGATGACGCATCGGAGGGGTGGGCCGCTGCACCAGCAGCGCCCACCCCTCCGATCTTTGGCCGTCCGCGGGACGGCTCTTTGCCGGCTACGCGGCTACGCGTCCTTGAGCTCCTGCCGCTGCCGTCCCAGCCCCTCGACCTCCAGCTCGACGACATCGCCCGCCTTGAGGTACGGCTTGGGCTCCGGCTGCCCCATGGCCACCCCGGCCGGCGTACCGGTGTTGATGACATCGCCCGGGTACAGCGTCATGAACTGGCTGAGGTAGCGGACGACCTCGCCCACCGGGAAGATCTGGTCGGCGGTCGTGCCGTCCTGCTTCAGCTCGCCGTTGACCCACAGCTTCAGCGCGAGCGCCTGCGGGTCGGGTACCTCGTCCGCCGTGACCAGCCACGGCCCCAGCGGGTTGAACGTCTCGCAGTTCTTGCCCTTGTCCCAGGTGCCGCCCCGCTCGATCTGGAACTCGCGCTCGGAGACGTCGTGCGCGACCGCGTAACCGGCGACATGCCCGAGGGCTTCCTCGGCGGAGTCCAGGTACCGGGCGGTGCGGCCGATGACGACGGCGAGCTCGACCTCCCAGTCGGTCTTTCGGCTGCCGCGCGGCACCAGCACGGTGTCCTCGGGTCCGACGACGGTGTCCGGCGCCTTGAAGAACAGGATCGGCTCGGTCGGAATCGCCGCACCAGTCTCGGTGGCGTGGTCGTGGTAGTTCAGCCCGATGCACACGATCTTGCCGATCCGGGCGAGCGGCGGCCCCACCCGGAGCCCGTCGGCATCGAGCACGGGCAGCTCGCCGGGCGCTGCCGCGGCGGCCCGTACGCGGGCCAGCGCGGACTCGTCGGCGAGCAGGTCGCTGTCGATGTCGGTGACGATTCCCGACAGGTCACGCAGCGTTCCGTCCTGGTCCAGCAGAGCCGGTCGTTCCGCACCTGCCGTACCCACGCGAAGCAGCTTCAACGTCTGTCTCCCCTTGGTCGAGATCGGGCCCGTCGGATGGGTGGCGGCCATCGCAGGCTTGGCCGATCCTCCAAGACATCGGATCACTCCGCAAGACCCTGTTCACACACTGGACCGGTGTACCCGCCGTGGCGACTGCGCCGCAGCGGCCACGACCCTTACGCCGCGGCGGCCATGGCGGCACCTGCGGCCGGCATGTCGCGGTAGAGGACGGTCCGCTCGACCGCGGTCCAGGTGGTGCTGGTGACGATGTAGAGCGCGGCGGCGAGCGGCACGTACGCGACCGAGACGAGCGTGAAGAAGGACATCAGCGGCATCAGCTTCGTCATCGCGCCCATGCCGGGCATCGGCTGCCCGTCGGGCCCGGTGGCAGGGGTGGCCGGGGCTGCGGCGAGCTGACGCTTCGTACGCCGGTAGTTGAACGTGGCGACGGTGGCGACGATCGCGAAGAGGCCGAGATAGACGACGCTCTGGGCGCCGAGCAGCCCGCCGTTCGCGAGCGCGTTGTGCCAGCGCTCGCCGAGCGGGGCGCCGAAGAGCTCGTGGCCGAGCAGCGCGTTGGGGTCGCCGCCGATCTTCTGGCTGGAGAAGAGGTGGTAGAGCAGGAAGAAGGCCGGCATCTGGAGGAGGCTGGGCAGGCAGCCGGACAGCGGCGAGACCTTCTCCTCCTTGTGCAGTTCCATGAGCGCCTTCTGCATGCGCTCGGGATTCTTGCCGTGCTTCTTACGCAATTCGGCGATCTGCGGCTGGAGTTTGGTCCGCGCCTTCTGACCCCGTGCCGCGGCCCGCGACAGGGGGTGCACGGCGAGGCGCACCAGCGCCGTGAAGAGGACGATCGCAGCGGCGGTGGCGGCGCCCTGGAAGAGCGGCTGGAGAAGGTCGGCGAAAGAGCCGACCAGGCCGGCGAAAGCCGACATGAAGACGGACATGGGGTGAGCCCTCCGGGGGTCTCGTCGTGCCGGGAGAGAAGTTCTGGCTCGGCATGACGACCCGCGTGAGGGTGCGCCCGGGCGCACGTATGCGTACGTACACAGGCAAGAAGGTGGGCGAAGTCCCTACGCGGCCGTCAGGAGGGCACGGCCGGGGGCTCGGGGCCGCCTGCGCCCCTTGGCGTCGGGATCGCGCTGCGACAGGAACGCGGTGCGCTTCTCGCGGTCACGCATGGCGGTACGGACCTGGGTGCGGGGCACCGGGGCGGCGCAGCGGGCGCTGATGACCGAGCAGGCGACAAGCGCGGAACCGGCGGCGGCGGTGGCGGCGAGCGCGACCGCGGCTGAGAAGCTGCCGCCCTCGGCGAGAAGGACCTCGGTGAGCAGGAAGAGCAGGATTCCGACGGGGCGGGGCAGGCGGGCGACACCGGCGCGCAGACGGTTGCTGATGCTGCCGCTCATCGATCCCTCCTCCGCTCGGCCCGGTGGGCTCGTCCATTCGGCCCTCCAGCCGTTATACACGATGGCGCCGTGGCGGGTGGCCGGCGTCAGACGGGGGCGGCCTCCAGGGGCTGAAGCAGCCGACGCGGGGCGAACAGGGCGCGACTGACCGGATCGCGGTCGCGTCGTCGGGGTCGGGTGCGGACGGGGCGGTGCTGCTCGGTCGCGATGGCTCTGGTGGCGACGGTCGGCGTCATGCTCCTGCGGGAGCGTCGCTCGCCTCGCTGACGCCCACCCCCGAGAGCTCCGGCTCCCGGCTCTCCGCGGTCCCCTGTGTCTCCACCGGCTCGTCCCGCGCGAGGACGTCACCGTCCGGCCGGTCGTCGTGCTCGCGCGGGCCCGCGTAGGTCACCGCGAGCGCGACGGCGAGGTTGGCGCCGAGGGCGACGATGCCCGCGTTCACGCCCCACACCGGATCGTTCTCGGTGAACACGAACCCGCACACCACCCCTACGCCCACGACCAGCCCGGCCATCGCACCGAGCAGCGTCAGCCGCCGCCACATCAGCCCCAGCAGCACCATGGGGAGCAGCTGTGCCATCCCCTCGTACGAGATGAGGGAGAGCCGCACCAGCGTGTTCGGCGCGGTGTACGTCAGCACGAGCGCGATGACGCCCGCCGCCACGACCACGGTCTGCGCGGCACCCTTCTGCCGCTGCCGCCAGCGCGGCACGAGCGAGAGCACGCTGCGCCCCCACATCGTGCCGATGACGAGCATGAAGACGGCCATGGGCACGATCGACGACAGCGCGGCCGCCACCCCGATGACGCCGACGGCCCAGGCGGGCAGCGAGTCCACGACGAGCTCGAAGAGCGCGAGGTTGGACTCGGCGCCGACGAGCCCCGGCACGACGAAGAGGGCGGCCATGCCGAGCAGCATCGGGACGAACAGCAGCACGTTGTAGGCGGGCAGCCACATCGCGTTGCGACGCAGGACGTCGGCGTTCTTCGCGCCGAGGTAGCCGGCGACGGTGGTCGGGAAGATCACCACGGTGAGGGAGTTGAGGAACGAGGTGGTGACGAACCACGCCTGCCCGAGCCCGCTCCCGCCGTGCCCGGGGAAGGTCAGCCACTCGCTCCTCTCCGTGACGAGCCGGTCCAGGAAGGGTCCGTACCCGTCGAAGTAGTGCATGGGGACGTAGAAGGCGAGAAACCCGAGAGTGGCGATCACCAGCACGTCCTTGAGCACGGACACCCAGGCGCTGCCGCGCAGTCCGCTGACCACGACGAAACCCGTGGTGACGGCGAAGGCTATGAAGTACGCCCAGTTCAGGCTGATGGCGCCGTACGAGATGGTGGAGACGACGACGCCCATGCCGGTGATCTGCAGCTGGATGTACGGCAGCAGGAACACGGTCGCGAGGACGGCGACGAGGGCGCCGAGCCAGGGCCGCCCGAAGCGGTGCGCGACCATGTCGGTGATCCCGACGAGCCCGTGCTTGCGCGCGTACGCCCAGAGCATCGGTCCGACGACATACCCGACGGCGTAGCCGCAGGACATGTACGCCACGACATAGAGCACGGGGGCCCCGTAGTTGTAGCCCCATCCCGCGGCGCCGAGATAGCTGAAGCTGGTGTAGCCCTCACCGGCCATCAGCACCCAGATGAAGACGGTCCCGAGGCTGCGCCCGCCGACGGACCACTCGGCAAGCCCGTCACGGCCCCTGTTCCCGCGCCCTCGCACGGCGAGGAGCCCGAGCGCGACGGTGGCCACCATGAAAGCCCCGAAGACGGAGGTTGCGACTGCGGCGTTCACCGGCGGTCCCCCCGCCGGGTCAGCCAGACCGCCACGGGTGTCAGCAGGGTCGCCCCGAGCAGCCACACGAAGAGGAACGGCAGTCCGAGCACGACGGGACGGACCCGGTTCACGAACGGCAGCGCCCCCAGGTACAGCACGTAGGGAACCAGCAACCACAACAACTGCGGACGTCGTCTGAGCACGTCGGGAAAGCTTAGCGACGCCTCCTACCGCCCCCGCACGCCCGCCAGCTTCCCCCAGACGACAAGCCGGTAACGGGAGGTGAATTCAGGCGTGCACGTGGTCAGCGTCACGTAGGAACCGGGCTCGCTGTACCCGAATGCGGGCTT
This sequence comes from Streptomyces sp. NPDC005262, assembly GCF_042872425.1. Taxonomy (NCBI): domain Bacteria; kingdom Bacillati; phylum Actinomycetota; class Actinomycetes; order Kitasatosporales; family Streptomycetaceae; genus Streptomyces; species Streptomyces sp. NPDC005262. The sequence goes on along the minus strand of NZ_JBIAKK010000010.1, from coordinate 180,634 downwards.
CAGATTGCTGCGCGGCACGGCGGCGACGACCCCGCTGTCCCGGGCGGCGGTCTGCGCCAGCGTCTTGTCGACGACGTACGTGTACACGCGCTCCCGGGTCTCGACGGTGATCCGGTCGCCGCGCCGCAGCCGATTGATGTAGCGGAACGGTTCACCATGCGTATTGCGGTGCCCGGCGAGCGCGAAGTTCCCGGCGCCACCGGGCTGCGCGGTGCGCGGGTAGTGCCCGACGTATCCCTTGTCGAGGACGCCGCTCCTGCTGATGCCCTGGGCGACGGGGGCGGTCAGCCCGAGGCGCGGGATGCGGATGACGGCGTAGGCCTGATCCCAGCGGGGCGCGGCAGCCGCTGCCGTACGCGCACCACCCGCCGGCGCACCCTCGCCCTCCCCCGCCGCACTCGTGTCCGTATCCGCGGCCGTATCCGCCCCCTCGTCCGGCGGGGTGGACGGAACACCGGCGTCTCCGCTCCCCGCCCGCCCCCACTCCTGCTCCAGGGACCGCACCTTGTGCCGGGCATCGGCCCTGGCCTGCCTGTTGGTCCACCACAGCTGATGGACGACGAGAAGCAGCAGCACCACACCGAGGGTCACGACCACCTCCGCGCTCGACCACAGCCCGCGCGCGGCGAGGCGCCGCCCGCGCGGGTTCCGCTGCACCATGACCGGTATCCGCTGCCTCACGGCCCGCACGATAAGGGCAGGACCTGTAACTCTCCAGGGGCGGAACAACCCTCCGTGCAGGAGCCGTACAGCAGTACGGTGTGATGCATGCGCCCCGACACGCCTGCTGACCACATTGCCGAAGCCGAGCGCCTGCTGCGCACGGCGGCGCAGTACCCCGACGACCGGGAACCGCTGCTCCTCCGGGCCGCCGCCCATCTGGAGCTCGCCGGCGAGCGCACTCGCGCCACTCCTCTCTACGACGAGCTCCTCGCCGCGGACGCCGCCGAGCCGTACCTGATCAAGGCCCTCAAGGCATCGAACCTCTGGGAGTACGGCCACGAGGCCGAGGCCCGCGCCATCATCGAGGGCATCCGCGCGGCGGGGCCCCTCGAACCCGCCCCCTGGCAGATCGCAGCCGAGACCCTGGAATCGCACGACGAGCTGGAGTCGGCCCACGACTTCCTCTCGACCGCGCTGACCCTGCTCCTGGCCCCGGGCGAGGAAGTCCCGTACGCCACCCAGTCGCTGCTGATCGGCCGCCACCGGGTACGCCGCCTGATGGGCGTCGACCACGACTCCTGGGACGAACTGACCGACACGCTCCACACCGCCACGGTCCCGCTGGACGAACTCCACGACCCGAAGCGGCTGTGGTCGCTCGGCTCGTCCGACCCGGGCGAACTCCAGGCCGAGATCACCCGTCTCCGCGCCGAACTGGGCACCTACCGCACCGCTCTGTCCCGCCCGTTCCCGGTGGCGGTCCTGCACTGGCCGGAGACCGAACTGAGCGAACTCCTCGCCGGCTACCCCACCCTGCGCGCGGAGTACCCCTCCCACGCCGAACACCTCGCCGACCTGGAAGCCGCCCTCCGCGACCTCCACTCCGCGGGCACCCCGAACCTGGGCATCGTCACCGGCACGGTCCCCTCGTACGAGGCCTTCGCCGCCTCCGAAGCCGCGTCCCCGTCCGACCCGGACCTCCTCCCCCAGTACGCGACGACACTCGCGGCCCGCGGCCGAGCGGTGCCATGGCCTCCGGCGCGGACCGCGGCCTGCTGGTGCGGCTCGGGGCGGGCTTACCGGGACTGCCACGGGGTGTGAGGCGTACCGAGACGATCTACGAAGAGCCCCGCCGACCACGGAGCGGGGCTCTTCCCGTCTGCCCTATGACCGGCGCGTAGCCACGCCCCCCCTCGCCGAAGCGGCCGACGAATCGCTTTGTCAGTCCCACTTGATACAACTGCCTGCGTAGGTGTCGAAAGAGGGGGACTCGGCCATGCCCAACGACTTTGTAGGCGACTCAGCTCCGGTTGCTGGGCTCTACGAGACGCTGATTACTCATCGTCTCGAAGAACGCATGAAACAACTCGACACCACGGGTTGGCGCTCCATCGATGAAATAGTCGGCTCTGAATCTGCACCTCGGGTGCTGTCACGCCATATCGGGAACGTAGTGCGACGAGTCCTCCAGGACCTCTCACCTGCCGAGCAGGTACTCGCCGCCAACCACATCCTGGAGTCCCTCAACACCATCGAGGGTGCGACGGAGTGGGTCGACCTCGTCATCGAGGGCCCCCGACAGTTGCTCGCGGTAGCGGAGCAAGAGGCTCCCGGCGTCTACGCAATCCGCCCTGCTACACCCCTCTCCGAGACGGCGCTGATCACCAACTCACCCGACGATCCGAGCCTGGGCTTTGAGCTGCGCGCCGAGTTGGCTACGGCGAACCGTGTTGATCTCCTCTGCGCCTTCGTGAAGTGGCACGGCCTCCGCGTCCTTGAACAGGCACTCTCCTCCGCACGCGATCGCGGTGTCCCCATCCGTGTGCTGACAACGACCTACATCGGCGCCACAGAACGTCGCGCGTTGGATCGCCTGGTCCGCGAGTTCGGCGCCGAGGTGAAGGTCAATTACGAACTCCGCTCGACCCGCCTCCATGCCAAGGCGTGGCTCTTCCGTCGCAACAGTGGTTTCGATACGGCATACGTTGGTAGCTCGAACCTGTCCAAGGCCGCGCTTCTCGATGGCCTCGAATGGAACGTTCGACTGTCGTCGGTCGCCACACCCTCCGTCCTCCGCAAATTCGAGGCGACATTCGACGCGTACTGGAGCGAGCGCTCCTTCGAGTCGTACGACCCTGACAGCGATGCGCAGCGACTCGACGAGGCGCTGTCTCACGCTGGCGGAACCAACCGCAACAGTGGCACGACCATCACGCTCTCCGGCCTTGAAGTCCGGCCCTACCCACACCAGCGCGACATGCTTGAGCGCCTCCAGGTGGAGCGGACCGTCCATGGCCGGAACCGCAATCTCCTCGTCGCCGCGACAGGCACAGGCAAGACTGTGATGGCCGCATTGGACTTCAAGCGCCTGCGGCAGACACTGGGCCGTGATCCGCGGCTGCTCTTTGTAGCCCACCGCAAGGAGATCCTGGAACAGTCGCTGCGGGTCTACCAGAACGTGCTGATTGATGCGAACTTCGGCGAGCTCTTCGTCGGCGGGGAGATTCCCGATACGTGGGCCCATGTGTTCGCGAGCGTGCAATCACTCAACTCACGCGCACTGGACCGCTTTGCTCCAGATCACTTTGACGTCATCGTGATCGACGAGTTCCATCACGGTACATCCCCCACCTACCGCAGGATCCTGGATCACTTCGACCCACAAGAACTTCTGGGACTCACCGCTACACCGGAACGTATGGACGGGCTGAACATCCAGGACGAGTTCTTTGATGGCCGGATTGCCGCAGAGATGCGCCTCTGGGAAGCCCTTGAGAACGATCTACTCAGCCCGTTCCACTACTTCGGCGTCACCGACAACACCGACATGAGCGCCGTCACGTGGAAACGCGGAGCGTACGACTCCACGGCCCTCAGTGATCTCCTCACCGGCAATGACGCACGAGCCAGGCTCGTCGTGCAAGCCGTGAAGGACAAGGTTGCCGACCCGGGCACGATGCGCGCGCTGGGCTTTTGCGTGTCAGTCGCGCACGCGAACTTCATGGCCGACTTCTTCCGTCGAGCCGGCCTCAATGCGGTCGCCCTGTCCGGCGAGACCCCACGCCCTGAGCGCAAGGACGCCCTCGATCAGCTCAAGGCTGGCACGCTCCAAGTCATCTTCTCTGTCGACCTGTTCAACGAGGGGCTCGACATCCCTGATGTCGACACGCTGCTCCTGCTGCGCCCCACGTCCAGCGCCACGGTATTCCTTCAGCAGCTGGGACGAGGCTTGCGCCGGACCGAGGACAAAGCCGTCCTCACCGTCCTGGACTTCATCGGTCAGCACCGCAAGGAGTTCCGCTTCGAGGAACAGTTCCGCGCGTTGACCAACCTCACCCGCAATCGCCTGCTCACCAACATCGAACACGACTTTCCGCAGTTGCCATCTGGCTGCCAGATCATCCTTGAGACCAAAGCCAAGGAGCTGATCATTGACAACATCCGCAGCCAGATCAGCGTCAACGTCACTCAGCTCGCCCGCGAGGTCGCCGCATACGCCGAACCTCGGCTCGCGGACTATCTCAAGGAGAGCGGTCGAGAGCTCAAGGAGCTCTACCGAGGCAACGGGAACTCGTGGACGGGGCTACTCCGTCGCGCCAAGCTCCTCGCCGAGACTGGGCCGGAGGGGGAGGCCGCGCTACTCAAGCGCGTATCGGCCTTCCTTCACGTCGACGATCCGCTTCGAGTCGCCGCGTACAGCAAGCTTCTCGCTGACGACGCCCCCACCTACGACGAGCTCAACGAACAGGAGCAGGCCTACGCCCGCATGTTCTTCTTCTCGCTGTGGCCGCTGGGTGGCGACTTCAACAGCTACCAGGAGGGCTTCGACACCCTTCGTCCCCAGCAAGCTTTCCGTGACGAACTCGGTCAGGTCCTCGCCCACATCCTGGATCTCGCCGATCACGTGCCCGTCCCGCTGCTCGGCGGTCACGCAGGTCTGCCGCTGACCGTCCACGCCTCATACAGTCGCGAGGAGATCCTCCCCGCCTTGGGGCAGTCGTACATGGGCGGCTTCATGCCGGGGCACTTCCGCGAGGGTGTGAAGTGGTGCGAGGACATCCAGACCGACGCTCTGCTCATCACTCTCGAAAAGGACGAGAAGGACTTCTCCCCAGAGACGCGCTACAAGGACTACGCCTTGAACGAGTCGTTGTTCCACTGGGAGTCCCAGAACCAGACCTCGGAGTCATCGCCCACCGGCGTTCGCTACCGGACCCACAAGGACAAGCACGCCCACGTCCTCCTCTTCGTCCGTCGCTACAAGAAGACAGACATCGGCGGGCCCCAGCCGTGGATGCTGCTTGGTCCCGCCGAATATGTCGAGCACAAGGGCAGCAAGCCCATGGGGATCGTCTGGAAGCTTCGCCACGAGATCCCGGCGGACGTGTGGACCTACTCAGCGATTGCGGCAGGCTGACCCTCCTTGCAAGGACTCCCACGCTGAGTCGGCCTGTCGACAGGCGTGCAAGAGGTACCGAAGACTCCAATCACAGCCCGCGCGAGTGCGGGGTGACGCCGTGACGGCATCAGGAAGGTGCTGGTCTCGGCGACTCAGCCCCCGGCCGTGCCCCGCCGGACAGGCCCTGTCCGCCGGGGCACGACTGATTCGTTTTGATCTTCGCGAACCGTTCGCGCCACGGCATGCGATCGGGCTCCGGTGCGGGAGCGCCGTAGAAGGTCGCGTATGCGGTGGCCTGGCGGCACGGAGCGCATTCCGTCTCGTCTCCCAGGGGGCGGAAGACGTGTTCCTCACCGGGCGAGGAGCAGACGACCAGGGCAGCGGCCGACGGGAGTTGAGGCAACGCGGGCGGGGCCGGTTCTGCGGGGAGCTTCTGGATGAGGCGGTAGCGCAGGAAGCCGAACGCCGAGCGGACGCCGCCTTCCGGGCGTTCGGCGAGCAGTGCCTGTCGTAGGTCGGACTCGCTCAGGCCGCGCTCCAGCCACTTGACCGCCTCCACGGCCAGTGCGCGGGCCTCGCGCGCTCCCAGGTGCAGTTCGCGACGGGTGTGGCGTAACGAGAGCAGGACCCGTTCCGCGCAGGCCAGTTGGTGGGAGCCGGCCGGTCTCGGCCTCGGTCCGCGTTCCGGGGCCGTCCTCGGCTCGGCTTCGGAGGGTGGGTGGGGAGTGGTCTTATCACTGTGGTCTTCTACGGGTTCATAGCCACCGACCGTCCGGCCGGCCGGTTCGCCGACCGTCGGAATGTGCGTACTCGGTGGCGAGGTGGTGGGCGGGGCCCCTCGCAGATGTTCTGCCTGCTCGATCGTCAGAGGGGTGTTCGCGACCAGTTGCTCGGTGATCCAGCGGCCACGGCCGCCCTGGGTGCGCCACTCGTGTACGTACCCGTGCGCGACGAGTTGTTCCTTCGCCTTCTGGTACGCGCGGCCCTTGATGCCCAGCTTCCGGGCGAGTTCGCTCAGGGGCCTGCACGAGGTGTCCTCGGGAAGGCCCTGGACGTACAGGAGCAGGATTTTCGCGTCACTGCTCAGACGCGGATGGCGCACGACATCGTGCGATGCCTTCGTGAAGCGCCGGGACGGGGAGATAGCATGACGCAGCATTTCCGGTGGCTACTTCCACTGGTGATGAAGGCCCTCGGATGGTGTTGGCGCACCGCCGGGGGCCGCTCTATGTGCGCGTGCACACACAGAGCGTGAGGATTTCGTCACCGTACCGCACCGCCGCCATCTCCCACCATGCGAACGGGACTTCACGTCACGCCCTCGGTGTGGGTCAGGCGAACCAGACCGAGCCGTGCCGGTGGTTCGCGGGCGTCACGTCCACCATGTCCGCGGCAGTGAGCGCGAGTTCGCCGCCGGACGTGTTCACCGGACGCCGGATCATTCCCACCTGCGTGCGGAGGCGCTTCTCCGCCGTCGACCGCGGCGCGCGCCGCGGTCGACGGGGTGGCGCTTCTTGTAGAACTCGGCGCCGAAATGAGATCGACGAGTTCGCCGCCTCCTGCCGAGGAATCACTGGCTCGGGGCACTGGGCCGCACGGTCAGGAGCAATGCACGAGGGCGTCCGCCCAGTCGACGGCGTCGTGATCGAAACCGTCCCCGGCGTTATCGGTCACCAGGCTGAGGGTGTCTGCGCCGCTGACGTCCACGTCCACCTCCTTCACGGTCTCCCGAGTGATGAGCCCGCTCTCGTAGACCTTCTTACCGTCGACGAAGACGAAGAAGTGCGACGTGCCGCCGTCCGTCGAAGAGTCCGCGGCATCGTCGATCCCGATCGTCGCCGTCAGCCGCGAGCATTTCTTCCCCAGATCGAATGAGACCTTCGAATTGCCCGCTGCACCGAGACCCTTCTGATATCGCACACCGTTCAGCGTCATGGGATCGCTGCTGCCGACGTACGTGTCCCGCGTCACGACGTCCCACTCGCTCGTCGCCTCGGACCAGTCGAGGTCGGACAGGTAGGGGTGGAGGCGGCTGTGAATGCGCAGTTCCACCGAGCCGGCCCGGATCTCGGGCTGCCCTGCGGAGTTGGCCGTGAGGTCCAGGCGCAAGGGGGGTGTGGGGCCGTCGGCGTTGTCGGACGCCGTGGCCGTGAGGTGGGCAGACGTCGTGCCGCCTGGGGGGACCCTGACCGTGCCGGTTGCCGCGCGGATCGTGTAGCCCGGATTGGCTGTGGGGGGCCGTACCTCATTCCAGGCGACCTCGACGGTCGCCGCCGCATGGTTGGTGACCTGCAACTGCGTGGCTGCGGAATCGCCCGCATCGAGACCGACGGCCTCGGGACCCAGCCGTGCGGTCAGCGCCTGACCGAGCGTCGAGCGGGTGAAGCCGACGCTCTCGTGGCGGGGCTCGCCCTTGCCCTGCTGCTCCTGGTAGCCGGCCCGCCCGACGAGGTGGTAGGTCCCGGTCGCCGCATTCAGCGGGACGGTGACCTGCCAGCGGGTCGAGACGGTCTGGCCCGGCTTCACGGCGGCGAATCGTGAGGCATCCAGTGCTCGCACCCGGCGGGTGGTCCGATCCTGGGTGGATTCGGCGCCGAGGCTGAGCCGGACGTCGTGAACCGGGCGGTCGCTGTTGTTGCGATAGCTCGTGACCACCCGGTTGTCACCGAGTTGACGCAGCTCGGCGGGTCCCTGAACGCTGACGCGCCGACTGCCGCCAGGGGGCGCGATGAACTCGATCTCGGCGACGCTGGTGTAACCGTCATCAGGACTGACGTAGCGCAGCCAGCGGAAACGGGCGGCGTTGTCCACGGCGAGTTCGTTCCAGCCGAACTCCGGCCGGTCCTTCACGGTGGCCAGCGTCCGACACCCGCTGGTCGGCCCGTCGGTGCAACCCTCGAACCGGCCGCCTGTCATCCGGTCGAGCTCCGTGTCATTGGCACCGGGGAAGAACCGGACCAGCGAGACCCTGGAGGCGTGGTCGGGGCCGAGGTCGATGCCGGTGTAGCCGCCGCTGGGTTCGGCGTAGAGGAAATTGGTGCCCGGCTCGCTGTCGAAGGCTTTGTCGAAGGTGCTGGAGGAGTGGTCCCAGGCCGGACTTGTCCCGTACGGGGTGCCGGTCAGCCTGCCGGGCAGCGCGTACTCGGGCACGCCGGGCGGGGTACCGATGGCATCGGCCCGGGCGAAGAAGTCTTCCACCGTGCCGTGCCGCGGGCCGCCCCAGAGCCGGTCGGCCAGGACCTCCCGCGGCCGCCGCAGGTAGGCGTCGAAATAACTGTCGGGGCGGGTGATCGCGTTGTCCGACCACACCGAGATCAGATACCCGGACAGACGGGGGTGTTGCTGCGGTGTCCACTTCTCGTAGAGGTACTTCGCATCGGGCAGCAGCGGGAATCCCGGAGTGACATAGAGCGTGTCACTCGCGGAGACCACCACCTCGTAGCCCTGGTCGAGGTACTTCTGCGCGCTGTGGTCCTCACTCGTCTCATCGCCCGTGGTCCAGGCCTCGACCTTGATGTTCTTGTCCGGGTGGATGGTGGGGGTCTGGTCGACGTCCCACCAGTTCCAGATCACCATGCGCTTGCCCTGAGCGCGCACGACCTTGTTCATCTCGTTGATGTAGTCCACGAAGACATCCGCGGTGGAACCGAACCCGTGCTCCTTCGCGTACTTCACGAGTTGCGGACACTTTTCCTGTTCGGCCTGGCGGGCATATTCGTCGGTGGCGATGTGGAATTCCGGCCCGGAGAAGAGCGGGGCGAACTCCTCGATCAGTCCCGCGGTGAATTTCCGCGCCTCCGGGTTGGTCACATCCAGAGTTCCGCCGGCCAGCGCCTGGCACGGGAAGGCCAGGTCGGGCCTGCCTTTGAGGATCGCCGAAGCGTGCGACGGCATCTCGATCTCGGGAATGAGCGTCACGTGGTACGTGCGGGCCGCGGCCTCGAAGCGTCGGATGTCCGCCCTCGTGTACGCCTGCGGGGCGGCGAGCCACGGGTAGCGTTCGCTGACCAGCCGGAACGCGTTGTGGTCACTCAGATGCAACTGCAGCGTGTTCAGCCGCAGGTACGACATCTCCCGAATCGTCTGCACGACGAAGTCCGGGGAGTAGTACTTCCGCCCTGCATCCAGCAGGTACCCGCGTTCGCGCTGCTTCGGCCAGTCACGCGCTTCGCCCCGCGGCAGGGCCCGGTGGCCCGGTGTCGTCTTCAGGACCTGCAGCAGGGTCTGCGTGCCGTAGAACACGCCGGTGTCGTCGTTGGCACGTATGACGGCCACATCGCCGACGTCCAGTGCGTACCCCTCGGGGCCGAGTTCCCGATCGGCACCCTGCACGGACAGAAATATGTCGCCGTCGCGCGGATGTGAGGCCGCCACCATGGGCACATCGAGCCCGGCGACCTCGGCCAGCTCACCGTGAAGGGTCCTTGCCTCATCGGTCAGCATCTTCTCGTTGTCGTTGTCCACCACGATCCGCGAGCCCTGTCCCAGGGCCAGCGCTCCTTGGCCTCCGGACCATTCACGCAGAGCCGGAACGACCTTCGGCGCCGGATTGCCCGACTCCCCGGCCGACGGCCGGCCTGCCCGCCCCCACACAGCGCTGTTCGCCGAGGCCGTGGGCGTCACACTCAGCAGAACGGCCAACGTGGTGAGCAGCGCGGCGCCGAACCGCACCGGCCGGGCAGATGTACGGGGCATGAGACTCCCTTTCGGGCAAGGTCAAACCTTCGAGAAGATCAGCCAGTCTGTGATCGCCGATGAACGTAAGGGGGTCTGATGGTGCGCGCAATAGCTTGAACTGAGAAAGTTTCAAACTGGTTCACGCAATGAGATCGGGGTGCGCAGGTGGCACTCAAGGTGAGGCCGGGCGCCGGCTTCGAGGGATGCCGGCCAGGTCGAGCAGTTCGTACGACCCGCGCTGTCACCCTGCCGGCGCGACAACTTCCCGACGGCGTCGAAACCGCCCGGTCCTCGCCGTGCCCACCCAGCTCCTCACCCGACCGGCCCTCACGAGCGCGACGAAGCGGGAGGTGACCCACATGGCCGTCGGCAGAACCGATTCCGCTGTTCACTTCCGGGTGACGGGGGCGCGCGCTCCGCAATAACCGCAGGTCACCGGGACAGGTTGAAGCGGAATGTATTCCTCCGAATCCCACCAGGAGTGCCCTCCATGCGCCTTCGTACCGCCGTCGCTGCCGCCCTCGGCGCACTCGCGCTCGTCGTCACACTGCCGACCTCGGCCAGTGCGACCGTCGGATTCTTCGCCTACAGCTACACCGGTCTCGACGGCACCCCGCACATCGCCGAGCTGATCAACCCGCCGAGCGGAGAGTGCGTCACGCTGCCGGAGGTGGCCGACCCCAACTCGTCGAACCCCGCCGCCTCTCCCTGGAACTACACCGTCTCGACCGCCACCGTCTTCACCGGCCCCGACTGTGACGGCGACCACTTCTCCCTCCGCCCCTTCGGCGGTCACGCCTCCGAGCGGTTGAAGCTCCGGTCGGTCGTCTTCAGCTGATCCCGGCCCCGATCCTGATCCGCTACGCCACCATCGCCCGCCCCGGTACGCGTCACATCCCGCTCGTACCGGGGCGGGGTCACGTACGGGGCCGGGCCGGCTCCCGGCGAGCGGGGCGGGGTGTCTCCTTGTGCCCCGCGACGGCGGTCACACCGGCGGAGTTGTCCGAGGCCGGTGGAATGCCGGCCCGGTCGGCCCTCATGGCGAAGCGAGATGCCGCCGAAGGACGTCTTCCAGTGTGTGGGCGGTGTCGACCAGGTGGTCCGTGATCTGCAGCAGACGGGGATCGAGCGCGGTCGGCCGGTTGTGCAACTCGTTCTGGACCTGGCGGAGCGGAGGAATCGGGCCGGGAGGCCGCAGAGTCCTGACCGCCTCGGCCAGAGTGATCATCGCGCTGTCGAACGCGGTTGCCAGGGCTTCCAGCCGACCGGCATCGGCGTCGGCCCCACCTTCTTCCCGTCCGATAGCGGTGGCCCGCGGCGGGACGAGGGCATGCAGCGACAGTTCGGTGCGGGCCAGCCGGGTCACCACGGCGACCAGAGTCCGCGCGACGCCGGGAGTCAACGGCGAGTGCGGCGGCTCGTCGGCCAGACGGTCCGAAGATGCCTCGGCGTCGGTGCGGGTGCGGCGGGCGGCGGCCTGAAGGCCACGTAGCCGGGCCGGATCGGCCTGCGCGGGACGGGCAAGGCTGCGTAGCAGGGCAGTGGTGTAGGTGTTGTGGACCTCGATCGTCCGGGCGAACTTCTCCTGGGCGGTGAGGCCCTCCCAGGTCGGCCACACGGAGTAGGCGATGAGCGCGATGACCGCTCCGACAGCGGTGTCGGTGAGGCGCGCCACGGCGGTGGTGTCCGCGGGCAGGCCGAGGATGTCGAGGAGGATCACGATGAAGACGGTGAGGAAGCTGCTGTAGATCAGGTAGTTCACGTCGAACAGGGCGTAGGCGGCAGCGACAGCGATCCCGGCCGCGATGATCAGCCCGACCGAGCTCGGGTGGGCAAGCCACGCCGCTGCCGCCCCGAGGCCCGCTCCGATGGCCGTGCCCCCTGCCCGTTGGATGCTGCGGTACACCGTGGAGGTGTAGTCGGGCTTGAGCACCAGGAAGATCGTCAGTACCACCCAACGGCCTTCGAACAGGCCGGTTGCCTGGACCATCGCCTCGGCGAGCCCCGCGACCACGGCCAGCCGCACGGCGTGACGCCCGGTCTCCCCGGAAAGGGCGAGATTGGCTCGCAGGGTGAGGGCGGAGCATCCGATCCCGTCCTGGCCGGCTGCCGGAACCACAGGGCTGATCGCCTTATGGCTCACCGGCGTTCGCCCGGGCCTCGCGTCAAGGGCGACCAGGCTCCGGGTCACGGCACGGAGCTGTCCGAAGAGCGCCTCCGCGGCCAACTGCCCACGGGTGCCGGGGGCGACAGCCAGGCTCGGCAGGAGCTCGTTCAACTCGCGGGCCTGTCCGGCACGTTCGGCTCGTCCGGTACTCAGTGTGTCCGCGATGAGATCCAGCGTCCTGGCGGCGTACGCGACAGGGCGACGGGCAGCCTCCGAAGGTTCGTCAGCGGCACGATCGGCCAGAGCCGCGAGCGAGACGCGGATGCGTTCCGCCTGCTCGAGCAGGTCCAGGAAGTGCAGACGCGTGGTCATGGGCAACAGCGGATTGGGGTCGGTGAGAGCGACAGCCGCGGGAAAGGCGGTCGCCGACGGCGGCCCGAAGTGCCCGGCTGCCAGGCCCGAGGCGTAGACCGCGAGGATCCGGTAGGACTCGGCGAGCGCCGCGCGCTCCGGGTCGCCTCGCTGGAAAGCCCAGGAAACGGCGACGAGCACGCCCTGGAACAGCCCGCCGGCGAGCACCAGGCCGGCCCGCAGCGCAGCTTCCGTCGGCCCCAGCGGCATACCGGTCGCGATCAGCAGCCCCACGGGCCATTGGAGAGCTGCCACGCTCAGCCTCGGCCCCAGGCAGACGAGGAGCCCGACGACGTAACCCCAGACGACGACGACCGGTACCAGCAGCCATGGAGCGGCCGCCGCCGTGGCTGCACCGACGAAGGTGGACACCGCCATGCCGGCGCCGGCCACTGCCACGGCCGCCACCCGGCTCCGGGTCACGCCCTGGAACGAGGCGAATCCGGCAGGCAGCGCCCCCAGAGCCGCGAAGGCACCGTAGTCGAGACGTCCGCAGGCCGAGCCGACCGCGAGCGGCACCATCACGCCGACGGCCACCCGGACTGCGCGCCAGGGGGCGATATCACCCCAACGGAACGGCCCGAGTTGCCACAGCTTCCGCCACCGGAACCCGGCCAGATAGCTGCTGCTGGACCGAAGCGTGCCGTGTGTCCGTCGACGCTGATCGTCGGTCATCCTCGACGGGGGCGATGCATTCCCGGCGGGGTACGGGACGGGCAGCCGGTCGGATGGTGCTGCTGCGGTTGCATCCCTGCTCCGTGTGGCGAGTGTCGAGCCCGAATGTGCGGCGGCCATCGGCTGATTCCTCGAGACGTCCGGCGTCGCGAAGCGAAAGACCAGCACGATGACCGCACCTGGCAGTCTGCCGTGGGCCGTCGCCCCGGAGGAGAACCCGGCACCGGCGAGTCCGGGCCCGCGGCGTCGAATCCGGGCCTGCGGCGGGCGATGCGAAGGCCTTCGCGAGGACCGGATCCCGGCGGAGGCCGACGGGGTGTGCGGAGCGGGGTCGATGCCTGCGGCGACGGGGCCGCCGGGGAACCCGGGAAACGTGCGGTCCGGAGCACTGCGGCTTTCTCCGGTGGCGCCGTTGGGGTGAGCGGATGGAACATGGCAATGCGCGGGCCGGAACCCGTGGAGGCATGCATGCCCGTGGAGGACCTTCCACGCACACGCACCCGCCTCCTGTCCTTCTGGATCCGCTGATCAAGGAGGTCACCCACATCCCGCGTACCCCAGAATCCGACCGCGCCGACGAGGGCCGACGACGGGAGACCGCTCATGGGCACCCAGTGGATCGCCGGGGAACACCGCTTCGAGACCACCGCGACGGGCCGGGCCGTACTCGCCGATCCACGGCTCAACCGCGGCACGGCCTTCACGCCGGAGGAACGCGTGACACTGGACCTGGTGGGCCTGGTGCCGCCGCAGTCCCTCACCCAGGACCAGCAGGCGGTGCGCGCCTACGCGCAGTACCGCTCGCAGCCCAACGACCTCGCCAAGAACGTCTATCTGACCGGTCTGCACGACCGCAACGAGGTGCTGTTCTACCGGCTCGTCGGCGACCACCTCGGCGAGATGCTGCCGATCGTCTACACCCCGACCGTCGGCACCGCGATCGAGCGCTACAGCTACGAGTTCCGCCGCCCGCACGGAATCTATCTCTCCGTGAACGTCCCCGAGGAGATCGAGCACGCGCTGCGCGGCTCCGGACTCGGGGCCGGCGACGTCGATCTGATCGTGGCGACCGACGGTGAGGCGATCCTGGGCATCGGCGACTGGGGCGTCGGCGGCATCGACATCTCCGAGGGCAAACTCGCCGTCTACACCGCGGCCGGCGGGGTCGACCCCAACCGCACGCTCGCGGTCATGCTGGACGTCGGCACCAACCGGCAGCAACTGCTGGAGGACCCGCTCTACCTGGGCAACCGCCATGCACGCGTGGACGAGAAGACGTACGACGCCTTCATCGACGCGTATGTCACCACCGCGAACAGGCTCTTCCCCGACGCACTTCTGCACTGGGAGGACTTCGGCACGGCCAACGCCCGCCGCATCCTGGACCACTACCGCGACCGGGTGTTCACCTTCAACGACGACGTCCAGGGCACCGGCGCCGTCAATCTCGCCGCCGTGCTGTCCGCGACGAAGGCCAGCGGCATGACGATGACCGACCACCGCATCGTCGTCTTCGGCGCCGGAAGCGCCGGCACGGGCATCGCCGACCAGTTCCGCGACGCCCTGGTGGCCGACGGGCTGCCGGAGAAGGAGGCCGACCGACGCTTCTGGGCCGTGGACCGGTACGGCCTGCTGACCGACGACCAGGACGGCCTGCGCGAGGCCCAGGTCCGCTACGCCCGCCCGGCGGCCGAGGTGGCCGACTGGGAACGGGACGCGCAGCACGGCGGTGTCGGCCTCTCCGAGGTGGTCCGTCGGGTCCGGCCGACGGTGCTGATCGGCACCTCCGGTCAGGGCGGTGCCTTCACCGAGCAGGTCGTACGGGAGATGGCCGCCCACACCCGGCGGCCGGTCATCCTGCCGATGTCCAATCCGACGCCGCTGGCCGAGGCCACCCCCGCCGACCTGCTGAAATGGACCGACGGGCAGGTGCTGGTGGCCACCGGCAGCCCCTTCGACCCGGTCGAGTACCGGGGCGTGACGTATCAGATCGGCCAGGCGAACAACGCGCTGATCTTCCCCGGGCTGGGCCTGGGTGCGATCCTCGCCCGCGCCACCCGTGTCACCGACGGCATGCTCGTCGCCGCCGCCCACGCGGTGGCCGGACAGGTCGACGGGAGTACGCCGGGCGCGCCCGTCCTCCCGCTGCCCGACGCGCTGCGCGCGACCTCCGCCGCGGTGGCGGGAGCGGTCGGCCGGGCCGCGGCCCACGACGGCGTCGCCCGCACGGAGGTCGACGACGGTTTCGGCAAGCTGGTGCTGGACGCCATGTGGCAGCCGGTCTACCCGGAGATCCGAGTCGTCCGCGAGGCCGGAGGATCCTGACCGAGGTCCGCGTGAATGCGTGCCCCACGCCATCGAGCTGCCGCGGTTCGGGCCCTGCTCGCCCCTGACCCGCGCCGGTGGCAGCCCCTGGTCCGGTGGCGTGTTCGCACCCGGCCCGGCCACGCCGGGCCGGCCCTTGGAGGACCTCGTCGCAGCCCGCCACGATTCCCGGCGGTGTCAGGCTCCTGGCTCAATGCGGGCCACTTTTCACCGCGACGGTCCCTGGTCGTCATGGCGGGGCACCGGTGGCGGCCCCGGCCCCGCCGAAGCGCCGTCACACGCGGCCCAGGGCGCTGCCCGAGCACTGCGTCGGGCGACGGGCGACACATGCGGGCCGGTGTGAGACTGGGCCGTGCAGCCCAGGCACTGGAGGCTTCACCATGTCGAGCAACGAGCCCGCGAACACAGGTCGGAAACCACGGTCCGAAGCATGGAAGACCGCACTGACCGTGCTGCAGACGGCCGAGCCGCCGCACATCCCGGAAGGGGCGGAGGCGATGACCATTCTCGTCGAATTCCCCCCTGGAGATCCGGGCACTCCTCCGCACCGGCATTCGGGGCCCGCCTTCGGCTACGTGCTGGAGGGGGAGATGCTCTTCGAGCTCGAAGGTGAGCCTGAGCGTGTGATCAAGGCCGGGGAAACCTTTTGGGAGCCGGGCGGAGATGTAATCCACTATCAGGACGGAAACAACCGAACGGACTGCCGGAGCCGTTTCCTCGTGACGATGATGTGCGCGCCCGGCCAGCCCATGCTTACCCTGGTCGATGACGAGGAGCTGGCCCAGCGTAAGGACCGGCGGGCTCCACGGCCTGCCTGACCGTGGCGGAACCTTCCGCACGCGGACCCCGGGCCGCTTTGCGGACGCCGGCGGGCCGACCGGTGCACGGCAATGACCACGGGCACCGAGAATTCGCGTCACGGCGAAGAAGAAATCGCCGGCCCGATGCCGGAGCATCGAAGCGAAGACGGGCACCGGCCCCGATTCGGATTCGCTGTCAGATCCCTTTCCCTCCCCAGTACGCCATCGGGGCTCCGAAGAGCCACCCAGTGATGCGCGACGAAAGGTGACCCATGAAGTTCGCAGTGATGGGCGGTACCGGCCGGATCGGGTCGCAGGTCGTGAAGAAGCTGAAAGCGGCGGGACACGAGGTCGTGCCGCACTCGCTGTCCACCGGAGTCGACATCATCACCGGCCAGGGCCTGGACGAGGCGGTGGCCGGCGTCGACGTCGTCGTCAACCTGACGAACTCCCCGACCTTCGACGACGCCTCCCCGGCGTTCTTCCAGACCTCGATGGACAACCTCCTGGCCGCCTGCCGGAAGGGCGGGGTGGGCCATGTCGTCATCCTGTCGATCGTCGGCATCGAACAGGTGCCGAACCTCGACTACTACCGGGCCAAGATCCTCCAGGAGAACATCCTGAAGACCGGGTCGATCCCCTACTCGATCGTTCGCGCCACTCAGTTCATGGAGTTCATGGATTCGGTCCTGGCCATGACCACCGATGGCGACACCGTCCACCTGCCTCCTACGCCGATCCAGCCGATCGCCGCCCAGGATGTCTCCGACGCCGTCGCCGAAGTCGCTGCCGGCACCCCTCTCAACGGCGTCCTGAACGTCGCCGGGCCGGACGTCTTCCCCCTCGACGAACTCGGCCGGATGACCCTGAACGCCCGCCCCGACGGCCGCACTGTCGTCACCGACGACACGGCCGGCATGTTCGCCGTCGTCCGGGGCGACGTCCTCATCGCCAAGGGCGACGCCCGTATCGCCCCCACCCACTACGCCGACTGGCTCTCCTGAACGACTCGGTCCGTCACCGGTAGTCCTCCGGGTGGCCCTGCATCCATGAGTTGACGCGGTCGCGCGTGCCGAACAGTTCGGAGCGGTGCTTCTCCAGGTTCTCCGTGGAGGTGTCGCCCTTCAGCGTCCGGTCCAGGGTGGTCATCCAGGCCACGGGCTCCTTGAAGTGCCCCGGGTCCTTCGGATACGCCTTCATCGAGGCCTCCAGGCCCGCCAGTTCGTCGTGGACCCGGCCCAGGACGTAAGCACAGTCGCCCGTCCCCGGAGTACAGGTGTCGTCCAGGGTCGCCTGGAGGGTGGCGAACGCGTCACGGACCTGCGCGGGTGTGCTCGCGGGCTTCTCGGAGGACATACGGGCGGCGTCCTCCGCATCGGCCGACGCCTGGGCGTCCGCTTCGGCTTGCGCCTCCGCCGCCCGGGACGCGGCCGCCGCATTCGCCGACGGCGCCACGTACGGGACGTCGCCCCCGGGACCGTCCGACGTCTCGACGCTGCTGCAGCCCATCAGGCACGCGCCCAGCAGCACGGTCAGTCCGGCGGCGGCACGCATGCGGGTGCGGGCACGGGTGGAACGGGCACGGGCGGTACGGACAGACATGAGGCCCCCTCGTCGATTGGCCCAGACCATACCGCCACGGTTGGCCCTCCGCGCCCGGTGGCCTCAGCCCGAGATCAGGGTCTGGAGCGCCGGCGCGTACAGATCGGCGAGGTGCTCGGGGGTGGCCAGTGAACCCGCGCCCTCGCGGTGCAGGCTCAGTGTGGCGCCGAGGCCGAGAAGGTGGCCGGCGATCAGCTCGGCGCGCAGGGTGCGTTCACGGCCGGGGAGGCGGGCGATCAGCGCCTCGGTGACCTGCTCGTGGAAGCGGTCACGCAACAAGGAGCGTTCGTCCTGGTTGCCCAGGGAGAACACGACGCGCAGGAGCGGGTCCGACTTCAGTTCGCGCCGGCGGCGTACGAGAGTCACCACCATGTGACGGCCCAGCGTGTCGAGCGGGGCGTCGAAGAGTTCCTCGGCGGCCGGGCCGAAGTCGGCGACGGTGTTGAAGAGTTCTTCCTTGCGGCCGAAGTGCTTCACGACCAGGGAGGGGCTGACTCCGGCGTCCGCGGCGATCCCCCGGATGGTCACCTCGGCGTACGGGCGCTGGGTGAACGCCCGCCGCGCCGCGCGCAGGATGGCGTCCCGGCCCGTTCCCTGGTCGGCGGGGACCGAGGACGGCGAAGGGGCCGGAACGGCGGCCTGGCTGCCGGTCATGCGCCCTCCTCGATCGGGATCGTCCGCGCACCGCCCTTGCGGTCGATGCCGGTCTCTTCGACCGTACCTGTCCCAGGTGTACGGCTGCCGGGCAGGAACAGCGTGACCGTCAGCGCCAGCAGTGCCGCGCCCGCCGCGATCAGGAAGACGACCTGGTAGGCGTGGAGCGTCGGGGCGGTCCGGCCGCCGGCCCGGAACGTGATGTTGGCGAGGACCGCCGCCACCGTCGCACTGCAGAAAGCCTGTCCGATCGACCTCATCAACGTGTTGAGGCCGTTCGCCGCCCCCGTCTCGCTGACCGGGACCCCGCGCATCACCAGGGCGGGCAGCGCCGAGTACGCGATGGCCGTACCCGAGGCGACGACCGTCGCACCGGCGATGATCAGCCACAGGCTGTGGCTGGTGAAGTACCGCACCGCATAGCCGACGGCGATGATCCCCGCCGCCAGCGCCAGGCTGACCTTCGGCCCGTACGTCGCCGAGATCCGCGCCGACACCGGCGAGAGCGCCACCATCGCCACACCGCCCGGCAGCAGGCAGAGCCCACTGACGACGAGCGAGGCGCCGAGCCCGTAGCCCGTCGCCTTCGGTTCCTGCACCATCTGCGCGGTGACCAGCGAGTTCGCGTAGAAGGCGAAGCCGATCAGCAGGGCGGCGACGTTGGTGAGCAGGACGGCCGGGCGGGCCGAGACCCGCAGGTCGACCATGGGCGTCGGCACGCGGAGCTCGTACGCGCCCCAGAGCAGCGCCGCCACGACGGCCGCGACCAGCAGGCCGACCGTACGCGTCGACGCCCAGCCCCAGTCGGCGCCCTGCGTCACCGCGAGCAGCAGGCAGACCAGGGCCGCGGACAGGCCCAGCGCGCCGACGGCGTCGAAGCGGCCCCGGGTGCGCAGCGGGGACTCCGGTACGCAGCAGAGCACCAGCACGATGTCGATGAGCCCGATCGCACCCGACACCCAGAACATGGTGTGCCAGTCGAAGTTCTCGACAACGAGCGCCGCGACCGGCAGGCCGACGGCCGCGCCGATGCCGAGCGTCGAACTCATCAGGGCGACCGCGGACAGGACCCGCTCGGGCGGGAGTTCGTCGCGCAGGATGCTGATGCCCAGCGGTACGACGGCGAGCGCGGCGCCCTGGAGAGCACGTCCGGTGATGAGTACGCCGATGTGGGAGCTGACGGCGCACAGCACCGAGCCCATGACGAGGACCACGAGCGACGCGACGAGCACCCGCCGCTTGCCGTACATGTCGCCGACCCGGCCCAGGACGGGCGTGAAGACGGCGCCGGTGAGGAGCGTGACGGTGACCAGCCAGCTCGCGGCGGTGGGGGTCGCGCCGGTGAGAGCCGGGATGTGCGGGAGGAGCGGGACGACGATCGTCTGCATGACCGCGACCACGACGCCGCAGAACGCGAGGACGCCTACGGCGAAGCGAGGGTGGTGCGGGGTCCGGGTCTGCCCGGCTGCCCCGTCGAGGGCGGATATGTCCGCGGACATGCATTCTCCGTACGGTGCTCGGCAGTGGTGCCGGTGGCGGAAGCCTGGGGGTGCACAGGTGTTCACCTTCAAGGTAAACGCATGTGCACCCCCTCCGCCAACCTGAGTCCGCCCGTCGCGTTAGCCTCGGAAGCCGACAACAGCCGGACGGCGAGAAGAACCGGCCGGCGAGAAGGCGAAGGTGGCGGCTATGGCGAAGGTTCCGACAGCGGCGGTGGCGGCGGGCGGACTGGTCGGCGGGTACGCGATCGCGCGTTGGACCAAGAAGCGGCCGCTGGGCGGCGTCGCGCTCGCCGCCGCGGGGTCCGTCGCCGCGTACGAGTGGAACCGCCAGGCCGGACCCCGCGCGGCCACCGCTCTGACCACGGCGTACGTCGCCGCGTTCGCCGGATCACACCCGCTGGCCAAGAAGCTCGGCGCCTGGCCGGCCGTCTTCACCGTGGCAGGCACGGTCGCCGCCGCGTCATGGGCGGTCACCCGCCGCGCCGCCTGAGAAATTTTTCCCGCAAGGCCCGCGGAACACTGAACGCGAGGGCGACGGGGCGCGTATTCAAGAGCACTCCCCCGCGTAAGCCGGGTGCGTACCCGTACGACAGGCCGGGTACGCACCCGGAACCCTCACCGGAGCCGGCGCGCCGAACGGCATCAGCGCGATCTGCGCCCGCTACCGCGACTGACGCTGCTCACACTCCATAACCAGCGCCGTTCCCGCCTCCCTACCGCCGTGATGACACGTCCGCAGTGATGACAGGGCTAAGGGCCGTCCCGATCGAGATCACGCGCATGATCGCAAATGCGGAGGCCGTATTGCATTTGACGCCGGAACTCGACGAAGATGCGCCGAGTGAGTCACCCCTGGGAGATGACTTCCCCATTGAGGATCGGTGATTTCCCCTGTTACGCGGCAGTTTTCCCCGCGAGAGCGAGGGATGCCTTCACCAGCGCACCCGATCTGTTGATGAACAGATCGGGAATTTCTTCCTCGTAGAAGCGAATTTGCCCGATCACGCCCTCGGTGCTGGAATTCCACGCGAGTCGCTCCGCGAGCAAGTCCAGCTCAGGCACGAGTTCGGCGTGCACCTCTTGGCGCGCCGTCAGAGACCATCCGCCGGCCGTCCGGGTGAGCTCGCCCACGAGGACCCCGCCGATTCGCCTCGCAGGTCCGCGCGCAGCAAGCAAGGGGAACACGTCGCCCAACTCGCCGACAGGGTCCTCCGCTCGGCTCTCTCCGGCGGCCTCGATGCCGAGATGCCACCGCAGATCGGCGAGCACGGAGCTCGGTACTGAGGATTGCAGGTCAAGGGCGAAGTCCACGGCGTACACGTCACTCATACCCGCAGCGTAATACTGCGGCGGTAGTCAGCTCGCCGCCATGACCGAACGGCCTTGCGTAAACGGAACTCCCGCCGCACCCGGTGACTACGCGCCGAACGCCCGCGACACCGTATAGATCAGCAGCCCCGCCAGCGCACCCACCACCGTGCCGTTGATTCGGATGAACTGCAGGTCACGGCCGATGTGCGCTTCGATCTTCTTCGACGTCTGGTCCGCGTCCCAGCTCGCGACCGTGTCACTGATCAGCGACGTGATCTCCGTGCGGTACGTCGTGACGACATACACCGCCGCGTCCTCCAGCCAGCCCTCCAGCTTCGCCTGGAGCCGGCCGTCCGTCGCCAGCCGCGCGCCCAGCGACATCAGCGAGGCGCGCGCCCGCAGCCGCAGCTCGCTCTGCTCGTCCTCCGCAGCCGTGATGATCATCGTGCGGACGGACGACCAGGCCGACGCGATGACGTCCTGGACCTCCCGGCGCCCCAGGATCTCCGACTTCAGCCGCTCCACCCGCGCCCGGGTGTCCGAGTCGGTCTGGAGGTCGGCGGCGAAATCCGTCAGGAACGTGTCGATCGCGTAGCGCGCCGGATGCTCCGGCATGTCCCGCATCTCGGTCGCGAAGCGCAGCAGCTCCTTGTAGACCCGCTCCCCCACCCGCTTGTCGACGAACCGTGGCGTCCAGCCCGGCGCCCCGCCCTGCACCGCGTCCATCACCGAGTCGCCGTGCAGGATCAGCCAGTCGTGGGCGCGTACGCAGACCAGGTCGACGACCCTGCGGTGGCCGCCGTCCGCGACGATCGTCTCCAGCATCTTGCCGAGACCGGGGGCGATCTCCACCGCGTTTGCCCGTCGGGTGATCGCTTCACCGACCACGGCCTGCACGTCGGAGTCGCGCAGGACGGTCAGCGCCCCGCGCAGCGCGGTCGCCAGTTCGGCGGTCACCCGGTCGGCGTGGTCCGGCTCCGCCAGCCAGGCGCCGAGCCGGCCGCCGATGCCGAGAGCGTTTATCCGGCCGCGTACGACATCACCCGAAAGAAAATTCTCCCCGACGAAGGAACCCAATGAGGCTCCGAGCTGGTCCTTCTTGGTAGGGATGATGGCGGTGTGCGGGATCGGCAGGCCGAGCGGACGTTTGAACAGCGCCGTGACGGCGAACCAGTCGGCAAGCGCACCCACCATCCCCGCCTCGGCGGCCGCGGCGACGAAGCCCGGCCAGCCGCCCACACCCTCGTTCTTCGCCCAGGTGGCGAGGACGTACACGAGCGCGACAAGCAGGAGGAGACCGGTGGCCGTGGTCTTCATACGGCGTACGCCACGCCGCTTCTCCTCGTCGGCGGCCGTGTACGCGAAGGAGGCGAGAGGGGCATGGTGCACGGGAGCGGAGGCTGCCGTGCCGGAACTCCCGTCCGCGCCACCCAGTGCCCGTGCGGGCTCGACCGGTCCCCCATCCGGCTCGCCCGACTCGGTCCGCTCGATCCGTTCCATCCGCTCCACCCGTCGTCCGCGTACACGTACGCATCGCCCCCGGTGCCCCGTACGCATTGTCCCTACCTGACCTACTCCTGGGCCGCATGTCGAGTTCCCCCGCGCCCTGCTTCATCATGAGATCAGCCCGCACCACCACGAGGAGACACTCCGCCCATGCCCAGGCGCCACGGACCCGCCCTGCTCACAGCCCTCGTGGCGGGCACCGCCGCGCTCGCCGCGATCATGGTGCTCGCCGGATCCCTCCTGTTCTCCGGCGGCGGAGCGAGGCAGGTCGGCACGGAGTCGGTGGCCCGTACACCCGCCGCTCCGGCCCACTCCACCGGTGTCTGGATCGGCACCTGGGCCGCGGCTCCGACGGCCGGTGTGGCCGACACGTACACCGATGACGACCTGACCCAGCGCACCATCCGTAATGTCGTGCACACCAGCATCGGCGGCGACGCCGCCCGCATCACCCTCTCCAACCTCTTCGGCACGCACCCGCTGCTCGTCGATCAGGGCACGGTGAACACCAGGCCCGTCTCCTTCCGCGGCGCCCCGTCCGTCACGATCCCGGCAGGCGGACAGATCGTCAGCGACCCGGTCGTCGTCCCCGTCGCCCCTGACGCCGATCTCGTCGTCACCCTGCGCACGCCCACCGCCGACGGCCCCGTCACCATTCACCCGAACAGCCACCAGACCTCGTACGTGGCGGACAGACACGGCACGTGGCCCAGCAACCTGTGGCGCTATCTCACCGCCGTGGACGTCCGCAACAAGGTTGCCGGCGGGGCGATCGTCGCCATCGGTGACTCGCTGACCGCGGGCACCGGCTCGACCCTCGATGCCAACAGCCGCTGGCCCGACGTCCTCTCCGACCGGCTTCGCGGCCGGTACGCGGTGGTCAACCAGGGCATCGCCGGCAACCGCATCCTGCGCGACGGGCAGGGCTACGGGCAGATGTACGGGCCGCGGGCGAGCGGCCGTTTCGACCGGGACGTGCTGGGCGTCGCCGATGTGAAGACCGTCATCATCGCGCTCGGCATCAACGACGTGCAGCAGTTCCCGAAGGAGCGGGACCCGCAGCGGATCGCGGACGCGCTCAGGTCCATGACGGAGCGTGCCCACGCCCGCGGGCTGCACGTCGTCGGGGCCACTCTGATGCCGTTCGAGGGTTCCCTCGCCTGGACGCCTGCCGAGGACGCCGTACGGAGGCAGGTCAACGCGCTGATCCGGGCGGGCGGCATCTTCGACGAGGTCGTCGACTTCGACCGGGTGGTACGCGACCCGTACCGGCCGAGCAGGCTCCTCCCGGAGTTCGACTGCGGCGACCATCTGCATCTCAACGACAACGGATATCTGCGGCTGGGACAGCAGGTGGATCTGCGGACCCTGCAGCGGACCAGGCCGGCGTCCGACCAGCTCTGACCGGCTCACCGGAGCGGATGGGTTCCGGTGAGCCCCGCAGGGCTCACCGCCGTGTCCCCCGTCGCCGTACGGGCCCTACTCCTCGCCCGAGCCCTTCTTCAGCTGCCGGGCACGCTCCCGCTCCCGTTCCTTCTCCGCCTTCGTCCGCTTGCGCTCCACATCGACCCCGCCCATCAGCGCGAAGCCGGTGATCCGCACCCGCGGCGAGCCCGGCGAGGGGATGCCCTCGCCCGACGCACGGTCGCCGAAGCCGCCCATGATGCCGATGCCCCTGACCTCGACATCCAGCTCCGGCGGGACCGTCACCTGCATCCCGCCCATGATCGTGAAGCAGCGGACGACGACCTCACGGTCCTCGAAGCGGGCCTCGCGCAGATCGATCTCGCCGCCGCCCCACATCGCGAACGCGGTGAACTTCCGGGCCACCGTCCACGTACCCTTGCGCCTGAAGCCGCCCCAGAAAGCGAACGCCCCCGTCGAGGTGGCGGGGCCGCCGACACGTGCCGCCCAGTCGACCCCCGTCGAACCCGTCCGCGCGGGCGAGCTTCCCGGACCCACCGGTGCCACCACCCCGCCCGGCGCCGGAAGATCGCGGACCAGCGGCTCCAGCTCGCCATGCGTACGGGCCTTGTAGGCCGCGTCGAGCCGCTGCTCGAACTCCTCCATCTGCAGCCGGCCCTCGGCCACCGCCTCGCGCAGGACCTCGGCGACACGCTCACGCTCGGCATCGGAAGCACGCATGTCCGGATGTTCGCTCGTCATACCGCGCAGCCTATTGAACGCGCCCGCCCACGTCACCGATCCGACTGCCACCAGCGGTAATTGACGCCGCTTCACATTCCTCTACGCACCGCCGGCCGACGCGTACATCCTGGCGATCACGGCCTCGATGTCCGGCTCCCGCACCGACAGGTCCACCAGTGGGTACTCCGCCGCGATCCGCGCCACCAGCGGGGCGGCCGATCCGGACGCGGGGAACGCCAGCCACTGCCGCGGCCCCTCCACCTTCACCGTACGCACCGAATGCTCCGACTCCAGCCGGATCGCCGGGAGTTCGCGCTCCAGGTCGACGACCAGGGTGCGTTCGCTCGCGCCGATCTCGTGCAGTCCGGCGAGCGCCCCGTCGTACATCAGACGACCGTGATCGATCACCATCACCCGCCGGCAGAGCTGCTCGATGTCCGTCAGGTCATGGGTGGTGAGCAGCACCGTCGTACCCCGCTCGGCGTTCAGGTCGCGAAGGAAGCCGCGGACCTTCGCCTTCGAGACCACATCGAGGCCGATCGTCGGCTCGTCCAGGTACAGCACCTCCGGGTCGTGCAGCAGCGCCGCCGCGATATCGCCGCGCATCCGCTGCCCGAGCGACAGCTGCCGCACCGGTACATCCAACAGCTCACCCAGATCGAGGAGTTCAACGCAGCGGTCCAGGTTCTCCCGGTAGCGGGCGTCCGGGATCCGGTACATCCGGTGCACCAGCCGGTACGAGTCCCGCAGCGGCAGGTCCCACCAGAGCGTGGTGCGCTGGCCGAAGACCACACCGATCCGGTGCGCCAGCCTCGTACGCTCCCTGGAAGGGTCGATGCCCGCGACCCGCAGCCGGCCGCCGCTCGGGGTGAGGATGCCGGTCAGCATCTTGATGGTGGTCGACTTGCCCGCGCCGTTCGGGCCGATGTAGCCGACCATCTCACCGCGCGGCACGCGGAAGCTGATCCCGTCGACCGCGCGGACCTCCCGACGCTCACTGCGCAGGAAGCCCGTCCTGCGGCGCACGTCGAAGACCTTCTCGACGTCGTCGAGCTCGATGAAGTCGGTATCCGTGTCCATGCCCATGTCCGATGCCCTCGTTCTCCCGCCGGTCAACTTCCCGTGCTCCGGTACGAGCGCAGGCCCGCCCGCCATGCCGTCCCCGCGAGCGCCCAGCACACCCCCGCCACCACCGGAGGCAGAAACGCCACCCACTCCGGCAACCCCAGCGGGTAGTCCCGGCCCAGCACATACAGGGCGGGCAGCCAGTTCACGAAGGCCAGCGGCACGACGAACGTCACCCCGCGCACCAGATCCTTCGCGAAGATCGTCGGCGGGTACTGGAGCAGCGTGTTCCCGCCGTACGTGAAGGAGCTCTGCACCTCGGCGGCGTCCTGCGCGAAGAACTGGAACGCCGCCCCGCACACGAACACGGCCCCGAAGATCGCTGCCCCGGTCAGCAGCATCAGCGGCACCATCGCCACCCGCAACGGTGTCCAGTCGATGTCCAGCGTCGCCAGGGCGTACCCGAGCACCAGCAGCCCCTGCGTGATCCGCCCCAGCCTCCGCAGCGCGAACCGGTCCGCCGCCACCTGGGCGAGCACCGGCACCGGACGCACCAGCAGCGTGTCCAGCGTGCCGTCCCGGACCCTGCGGCCCAGCCGGTCCATCGACCCCAGCACCAGATCGGCCAGGCCGAACGCGGTGCCCGAAGCCCCGTACAGCAGGGCGATCTCCGGCAGCGTGTAACCGCCCAATTCGTCGACGTGCGCGAACATCAGCATGATCGCGACGAAGTCGAAGCCGGTCGCCGCGAAGTTCCCGAACGTCGTCATGACGAACGACGCCCGGTACGCCATCGTCGAGCGCAGCCACATCGAGGCGATCAGCCCGTACGCACGGACCCCCTCGACCAGCCTCGACCGTTCGGCGAACGCCACCTCGGGCGCCTCGACGCCCCCGCCGGCCTCCGCCGCCTGTGCCGTCTGTGCAACCTCAGCCACCCTGGACCACCACCCTGCGCGTCGCCACCGACTGCACCAGCCGCCCCGCCAGCAGCAGCGCCAGCGCCCAGCCGCCCTGGAACGCGAACGCCTCCACCAGCCCCCACCCCGTGTGCTTGCCGAGGAACACATCGGCCGGCACCTGCAACAGCGCCGACCACGGCAGTGCGCGTGCCACCTCGCCCAGCAGCCCCGGGAACAGCGTCAGCGGAAGCAGCATCCCGGAGAAGAACAACCCCGCCAGAAACGCGATCTGCGTCGCGCCCGCCCCGTCCATCAGCCAGAACGCGGAGAGCGCCACCAGATAGCGCACCGCGAAACTGACCACCACACCGAGCGTCACCGAGACCAGATACGCCAGCCAGATCCCCGGCGACACGGGCAGCGCCAGCGGGAAGGCGAGCGCGCCCAACACCATCGGCACGATGCCGCGTGCCAGCAGCTGATACGCCGCGCGCCCCAAGTCCCCGGCCAGCCACCACATTTGAAGATCGATCGGCCGGTAGAGATCGATCGCCACATCGCCGGTACGGATCCGCTCCATCAGCTCGTCCTCGAAACCGCCGCCCATCATGGCGCACGTCGCCAGCAGCGCCTGACCCAGCCACACGTAGGTGAGCGCCTGGGACATGTCGTAACCGCCGAGCCGCGGCCGCTCGTCCCACAGGGCCATATAGGTGTACGCCAGGATGAAACCGAAGACGGTGTTGGTGAACACCCCCGCCGCCGTCGCGATCCGGTAGGTGGCATAGCGCCGGAACCCGCCCGCAGCGACCACCGCGTACAGCCGCACCTCAATCGCCCCCGCACTCGTTCGCACTCGGACGCCCAACGGCGCCGGGCACCAAAGCGCACGACCCTAGTCCAGCGGCAGCAGCCGCCGCGACCGCTTTTCGGCCTTCCCTCCGGAGGTCGATCCGGTGCTTATTGCGCAGAAAAGTGCAGTATGGGGGAACCGACCGCGGCCGAGGAGTCTTCACCGACATGAGCGACGAGCCACAGCAGCAGAGCGGGGATCCCGGCAACGGGAACTGGGCCCCGAGGGACCTCTCTGCCGGCACCGGCGCACCCGCAGGCCAGGCAGCCGCGCCCGGAGGGAGGAACGGGCGCACCGGCCGGCCCAGGCGCACCGGCTGGCGCCGGGCCGTCCCCACCTGGCGGGCCGCACTCGGCACGCTCCTGGTGATCGCCCTGATCCTCATCGGCGGCTTCATCGCCGGATACCAGCTCGTCGGCATCCCGCCCGCCAACCCCACCGCCACCGCGCAGTCCAACGTCTATCTCTACAAGGACGGCACCGTCATCGCCCGCGACGGCGACGTCAACCGGCAGAACGTCCAGCTCGCCCAGGTCCCGCTCCCCGTCCAGCACGCCGTCCTCGCCGCCGAGGACCGCAACTTCTACTCCGAGCGCGCCGTCGACATCAAAGCCATGTTCCGGGCCGGCTGGAACACCCTCACCGGCAAGGGGAGACAAGGCGGTTCGACCATCACCCAGCAGTTCGTGAAGAACTACTACCTCGGCCAGGAACAGACCGTCATCCGCAAGATCAAAGAGTTCTTCATCGCGATCAAGCTCAACCGCGAAGTGAGCAAGGACCACATCTTCGAGGGCTACCTCAACACCAGCTACTTCGGCCGCAACGCCTACGGAATCCAGGCCGCCGCCCAGGCGTACTACGGCAAGGACATCGGCGACATCACCCCCGCCGAAGGCGCATACCTCGCCTCCCTGCTCAACGCCCCCAGCGCGTACGACGTCGTCGTCCACCCCGAGAACAAGCCCGCGGCCGTCGCCCGCTGGCACTACGTACTCGACGGCATGGTCAAGGAGAACTGGCTCAGCGCATCCGACCGCGCCACCATGCAGTTCCCCGTGCCCGACAAGGTGAAGAGATCGACCGGCCTCTCCGGACAGCGCGGCTACATCGTCCAGGCCGTCAAGGACTACCTCACCGACCACCAGATCATCGACGAGGGGACCCTGGCCACCGGCGGCTACCGGATCACCACCACGCTGGAGAAGAAGAAACAGAACGCCCTCGTCGAAGCCGTCGACGACAACGTCATGTCGCAGACGAGCGACGATCGCACGGCCGACCGCAACGTCCGCGCCGGCGGCGCCTCCATCGACCCCACGAACGGCCGGGTCGTCGCCATGTACGGCGGCATCGACTACACCAAGCAGTACGTCAACAACGCGACGCGCCGCGACTACCAGGTCGGCTCCACCTTCAAACCGTTCGTCTTCACCGCCGCCGTCGCCAACGGCTCCAGGACCCAGGACGGCCGCCGCATCACCCCCAACACCGTCTACGACGGCACCGACAGGCGCATGGTCCAGGGGCCCAACGGACCCACCGGCTACGCCCCCTCCAACGAGGACGACGTCAGCTACGGGCCGATCACCGTCCGCATGGCCACCGACAAGTCCGTCAACGCCGTCTACGCGCAGATGGCCGAGGACGTCGGCCCCGAGATCGTCAAGCAGACCGCCATCGACCTCGGCATCCCCAAGAACACCCCCGACCTCACCGCGTCACCGTCCATCGCCCTCGGTACCGCCACCGCCAGCGTCCTCGACATGACAGGGGCGTACGCGACCCTCGCCAACCACGGCAGGCACACCCCCTACACCCTCGTCGACAAGGTCAGCAAGGACGGCGAGGAACTCCCCCTCCCCGACCGGAGCACCGAGCAGGCCGTCAGCCGCGAAGCCGCCGACACCACCACCTCGATCCTGCAGAGCGTCGTCGAAAACGGCTCAGGAACCGCAGCCCAGGGCGCCGGCCGCCCCGCCGCCGGCAAGACCGGCACCGCCGAGGAGGACAAGGCGGCCTGGTTCGCCGGCTACACCCCCGACCTCGCGACCGTCATCTCCGTCATGGGCCAGGACCCCGAGACCGGGGTGCAGAAACCGCTGTACGGAGCGCTCGGCCTGTCCCGGGTCAACGGCGGCGGCCCGCCCGCCCAGACCTGGGCCCAGTACACCGGCGCCGCACTGCAGGGCACCAGCGTCCAGAACTTCGACCTCACCCTCGAAAGCGGCGCCGAGGAACCGTACCTGCCGACGGACGAAGGCACCGGACCGACCGACACCGACACCCCGTTCGGGACACCGTCGGTCACGCCGCCGAGCAGCCCGGCCTTCCCGCCCACCGTCCCCGACGACACCGAACCCGCCATCCCGCCGGGCCCACCGACCGCCCCGCCGGACGGCGAATTCACCGACGGAGGGGACAACGGCGACTTCGACGACCTCTTCCCACGCGGCGACGGCGGCGCCCCGCCGGACCCGGCCTCGACCCCGGTCCCGGCGCCGCTGCCGGCCCCGGTCCGCCAGTGAACATCCGGCCGAGCCACGACTCAGTGCCCCGAGGTCGCCTTCAACCCCACCACGGCCACCAGCAACAGAGACACGAAGAAGACCCGGGCCGCGGTCACCGGTTCGTGCAGCACCACCATGCCCAGCACCGCCGCCCCCGCCGCACCGATACCGACCCACACGCCGTACGCCGTACCGATCGGCAGCGACTTCGCCGCCTGCGACAACAGCACCATGCTGGCCACGATCCCGAATCCGGTGAACACACTCGGCCACAGCCGGGTGAACCCGTCGGTGTACTTCATCCCGATCGACCAGCCCACTTCCAGCAGACCGGCCACAAAAAGCAGAACCCACGCCACGACGGCACCTCCGACACACAGACACACGGACATCACGGGTGCGTCGTCTTTGCGAAAAGCCCGGTACGGCGCGTCTCGTCGGGGTCCCACCAACATAGCAAAGAACAAGCAAAAGGCCTGGTGACGGCTGTCACCAGGCCTTACGTCAGACACATCCGGAGAGCTACAGATAGAGCCCGGTCGAATCCACCGAACCCTCGAACCGGTCCGCGGCCACCGCGTGCAGATCGCGCTCCCGCATCAGCACATACGCCACGCCGCGCACCTCGACCTCCGCACGGTCCTCGGGGTCGTACAGCACCCGGTCGCCCGGCTCTACCGTCCGCACGTTCTGGCCGACCGCGACCACGACGGCCCAGGCCAGTCGACGACCGACCGCAGCCGTCGCCGGAATCAGGATGCCGCCGCCCGAACGCCGCTCGCCCTCGGGCGTATCGGACCGGACCAGCACGCGATCATGCAGCATGCGAATGGGCAGCTTGTCGTCGGTGTTCTCGCTCACGACCCGAAACCTACCTGTCCACAGCCGCGCCACACGCCCCCGGGGGTCAGCCTTCTCAGCGCTTCTTCCGCCGCGCGGACACCACGACCAGTCCGAGCACGCCCGCTGCCAGCAACGCCACCGGAATCACCCGCTCCAGACGCGGCGCGCCATCCTCCGAAACAAACTGCGCCTTCACATCCGACACCGTCCGATTCACCGCGACGAACGCCCGCCCGGCCGTCCGGTCCGCGGCCTCGACAGCCTTGGCCTTCGCATCGCCGATGATCGTCTTCGGGTGCACCCGCACCCCGATCTCGTCGAGCACCACCGCAAGCTGCTCACGCCTGCTGATGATGTCCGCCTCGATCTGCGCAGGGGTCCTGGCATCCGACACTGCGCCGCCTCCGTGGTCGTCGTCCGGTAAACCTTCATCGACAGTCTGTCAGCTCGGCCGCCCGCACACCCGGCGGCACCCCTATTACGCTCGGTCCCGTACACCCCACACGCCCTTGAGGAGAACCATGAGCGAGCGACTCCAGCCCGGCGACACCGCCCCGGCCTTCACCCTCCCCGACGCCGACGGCAACGACATCTCGCTCGCCGACCACAAGGGCCGCAAAGTCATCGTCTACTTCTACCCGGCCGCCCTCACCCCCGGCTGCACCAAGCAGGCGTGCGACTTCACGGACAACCTGGAGCTCCTGACCGGCGCCGGATACGACGTCATCGGCGTCTCCCCCGACAAGCCGGAGAAGCTCGCCAAGTTCCGCGAGAAGGAAAACCTCGAGGTCACACTGGTCGGCGACCCGTCCAAGGAAACCCTCCAGGCCTACGGCGCATTCGGCGAGAAGAAGCTCTACGGCAAAACGGTGACGGGCGTCATCCGCTCCACGATCATCGTCGACGAGGAGGGCAAGGTCGAACGCGCCCTCTACAACGTCAAGGCCACCGGCCACGTAGCCAAAATCATCAAGGACCTCGGCATCTGACCGCCACCACGCCCCTGTGACGGGCGTCGCACTTTCACCCCACATCGGTTTGCGACCGCCATGACCGCGCAGAAGCCTTTCCTGGAACACCCACCGAGGAAAGGACCCGGCCATGGCGGCCTCCGACCTTCAGCAGGTGGCCGACCCCGAAGCGGTCAAACGCCACCCCACCCTCTTCCGCGCCATCCGGCAGCGGAAGAACCCCAGGCTGCGCCGGTCCGACATCACCGTCACCGACGACCAGGCAGTCAAGCGGGCGGTGAAGGCGGCCTCCCTCGGCAACGCCATGGAGTGGTTCGACTTCGGCATCTACTCCTACCTGGCCGTCACCCTCGGGCACGTCTTCTTCCCGTCCGGGAACAACACCACCCAGCTGCTCTCCTCGTTCGCCACGTTCGCGGTCGCCTTCCTGGTACGCCCGCTGGGCGGAATGTTCTTCGGCCCCATGGGCGACCGGATCGGCCGCAAGAAGGTCCTCGCCCTCACCATGATCATGATGGCGGTCGGCACCTTCGCCATCGGCGTCATCCCGTCCCATGCCTCGATCGGCCTCTGGGCGCCCGCCCTGCTGATCTTCTTCCGCCTGGTCCAGGGCTTCTCCACCGGCGGAGAGTACGGCGGCGCATCCACCTTCATCGCCGAGTACGCCCCCGACAAGCGCCGCGGCTACTTCGGCAGCTTCCTCGAATTCGGCACCCTGGCCGGATACGTCGGCGCGGCCGGTCTCGTCACCGCACTCACCGCCGTCCTCGACACCCCCGCCATGGAGTCATGGGGCTGGCGCATCCCGTTCCTCGTCGCGGGCCCCCTCGGCCTGGTCGGCCTCTACCTCCGGCTGCGCCTCGACGAGACCCCGGCCTTCCAGAAGCTGGAGGGCGGCAGCGCTCAGGCCACCGAGGCCGCAGACAGCGTCGAGACCACCACCAAGGATGACCTCGCGAAGATCTTCCGGCAGTACTGGCCGACGCTGATCCTCTGCATCTGCCTCGTCGGCGCGTACAACATCACCGACTACATGCTGCTGTCGTACATGCCGACGTACCTCTCCGACGAACTCGGCTACAGCGAGACCCACGGCCTGCTCATCCTGCTCGCCGTCATGGTCTTCCTGATGCTGATCATCAGCCAGGTGGGCAAGCTCTCCGACCGCTTCGGCCGCAAGCCGCTGCTGATGGCCGGAATGCTGGGCTTCCTCTGCCTCTCGCTCCCCTCCTTCCTGCTGATCCGCCAGGACGGCATCCCGGCCATCACGATCGGCATGCTGATGCTGGGTCTCTCCCTGGTCTGCATGCTCGGCACGATGTCCGCCGCACTCCCGGCCCTCTTCCCCACCCAGGTCCGCTACGGCTCCCTGTCTGTCGGCTACAACCTCTCGGCCTCGCTCTTCGGCGGTACGACCCCGCTGGTGATCACCGCGCTGATCAGCTGGAGCGGTACGAACCTGATGCCGGCGTACTACGCGATGGCGGCGGCCCTGGTCGGCGTGATCGCGGTGGCCTGCATGAAGGAGACCGCCCAGCGGCCGCTGGACGGCTCACCCCCGTCGGTGGAGACGGAGGAGGAGGCGGCGGAGCTGTGCGCGGCCCAGACTCCTGAGCCCAAGTTCTGACTCCTGACCCCTGACCCCGTCCCCGGGAACGGCCCGCACCGCTTCTGCGTCGACTGAAGCGGGGCGGGCCGTTCCGCATCTTGTCGGATATCGGACGTGACTCTCCGATAAACGGTTCGTTGTTCCGTACGACACCGCGAACGTGCGGTCGGGAACGGAGGGGATCGATGGCGGTTCGATACACCCGTGAGCTGCTCGAAGAAGCGGCACGTGAAACGACCAACTTCGACGACGCCATTCGCTGGTGCGGGGGCACACCCACGGCGGGAAGCCGGCGATACCTGCGCCAGAAGATGGCAGAAGCGAAGATCGACACTTCACACTTCCCGAAGACATGGGTGCGCTACACGGAAGAGGCGCTGAGGGAGGCGGTCGCACCCTCTTCCTCGGTCACGGAGGTCCTGCAACGGCTGGGGATCAAACCCGTGGGCGGCAGCCATACGCACATCAGCAGACGGATCACGTCTCTGGGCATCGATGTATCTCACTTCGCGATGCGCCGAGGCCGGCCCCGAGGCTCACGCGGAAACCTGCTCATGCTGGGCTCTCCACAAGACGGGCGGATCCCCGGCGCACGGCTCCGTCGAGAGCTCCTTCGGATCGGGATACCGGACCGCTGCGCAGAGTGCGGCACAGGCACCGTATGGAACGACAAACCACTGCGGCTCGAGGTCGACCACAAGAACGGCAACTGGTGGGACAACCGACCGGAAAACCTGCGGTTCCTCTGTCCCAACTGCCACTCTGCGACGGACACGTATCGCGGGCGGAAGCGGAGGGCGACGTGAGCGCTCCCACGTACACGCGCGACCGACTGGCAGCGGCCGCCGCCGAGTCATCCAGCATGGTGGATCTGATGCGCAGACTCGGCGCCACGCTCGGCAGCGGATCGCGCAGCTACCTGAACCGGCGACTGCGGCACTATGGCATAGACGTGTCCCATTTCCGCGAGGAACCCCTGCCGGAGCGAGAGCGCCGCTCGTACTCGAAAGAGCTTCTCGCCAAAGCTGCGGCACACTCCCACAGCATCCGAGAAGTGCTCGAGTACATGGGCCTCCCGCCGCGGGACAGTCCGTACGGCCATATCCGCAAGAAGCTCGATCAATACGACATCGACACCTCGCATTTCACTCGTGGCCGACGGTATGGAGCAGGCACTCTGGCCCGAGACGATCTGGTGGCGGCCGTGGAGGCGTCATTCAGCCTCGCCGGCACGCTCAGGCTTCTCGGTCGTATCGACAACGGCGCCGGTCGTGCTCTCGTGAAGCGGAGCATCGAAGCACATGGCATTTCGACCGAACACTTCACAGGGCAAGGCCACTTCCTCGGGGCCTCTTCTCCCTACCGCAAGCCTGCACAGGAGGTATTGAGGCGGCTCGCCCCACCCTCACCCCGGACAAGGACGGTTATTCTGCGGCGTGCGCTCGATGATCTGGCCTTCCCGCACAAGTGCGCCGCATGTGGCATTGGGGATGTCTGGCGGGGCAAGCGACTGGTCCTGGAGATCGACCACATCAACGGCGACTGGCTGGACAACCGCCCTGTGAACCTTCGGTACTTGTGCCCGTCCTGTCATAGCCAGACGGCGACATTCGCCAATCGCTCTCCGTCCCTCCGCGGAAGGCAGTAGGATCTCGTTCGCATGCGCCCGTACGCCATCTGGTTGAGCGGCGATCTTTAGGTGGTCGTGTATGTCGGTTCGAATCCGACCGGGCGCACCAAGTATCCGATGTCGGGCTTCCTAATAAGGCACAGGAAGCCCGACATCAATGCGTCACCCCACCAGCTCCCGCACCACCGGTACCAGCGCCCGGAACGCCTTGCCCCGGTGGCTGATCGCGTTCTTCTCCGCCGGGGTCAGCTCCGCGCAGGTCACGGTCATGCCCTCCGGCTGGAGGATCGGGTCGTAGCCGAAGCCGTTCGTGCCGGACGGGGTGTGGCGCAGGGTGCCGAGGAGGTGGCCTTCCACCACGTGTTCCGTGCCGTCCGGGAGGGCGAGGGCCGCGGCGCAGGCGAAGTGGGCGGCACGGTGGGTGTCGTCGATGTCGGAGAGCTGGGCCAGGAGCAGATCCAGGTTGGCGCGGTCGTCGCCGTGGGTGCCGGACCAGCGGGCCGAGAAGATGCCGGGGGCGCCGCCGAGTACGTCGACGCAGAGGCCGGAGTCGTCGGCGATCGCGGGGTGGCCGGTGGCCTGTGCGAGGGCGTGGGCCTTGAGGAGGGCGTTCTCGGCGAAGGTGACGCCGGTTTCCTTGACGTCGGGGATGTCGGGGTACGCGTCCGCGCCGACGAGTTCGTAGGTGAGGCCGGCGTCGGCGAGGATCGCGTGGAGTTCGTTGACTTTCCCGGCGTTGCGGGTGGCGAGGATCAGGCGGGTCATGTGCCGATTATCGCGGGGCGGGCCGGGCCCGGTGCTACGAGGTGCAGACGTTGCCGATCT
Organism: Streptomyces sp. NPDC005262; assembly: GCF_042872425.1. Taxonomy (NCBI): domain Bacteria; kingdom Bacillati; phylum Actinomycetota; class Actinomycetes; order Kitasatosporales; family Streptomycetaceae; genus Streptomyces; species Streptomyces sp. NPDC005262. Next base: position 144,646 of record NZ_JBIAKK010000010.1, on the reverse strand, counting down.
CCTTGGCGGCGTCGGTGACCGGGGTGATGTCGGGGGTGGCGTCGCCGTTGTCTATGGAGGTGCGGACGTTCTTGACGCCGGTCTGGAGGTCGTCGACGGCCTTGGAGAGGTCGGCGTTGTCGGTCGTGTCGCCGAGGTTGCCGAGTTCCTTGTCGATCTCGTCGAGTGCTTCGGCCGCCTGGGTGGGGTCGTTCGAGGCGTTGGAGACGGCCTGTTGGAGGTTGTTGACGCTGGTGGCGATGGCGTCGGCGGTGCGGACGCAGTCGAGCGCCTTGTCGACGGCGCCGCAGCCGGTTGCTGCGGTGAGAGCGACGGTGAGGGCGGTCAGGGTCAGCGCGACGGTGGTGCGGCGGTGGCGGGTGGCCTTGGCCATGGTGCGGGTTCCTCCCCGGGTGCGGATACGCGGACGGGCGCACGGTTCGACCCGTGCGCCCGTACTCGTCACGACGCTCTGTGGTGCGTACTTGGTTGCTTCTTTACTCGCCGAGGGTGCGGGCGAGTGCCACGTGCTGGTAGGCGGTCAGGTCGACGCAGCCCGCGGTGGCGAGGTCGAGGAGCGCGTTCAGTTCCTTGCGGTCGAACGGCTCGGCCTCGGCGGTGCCCTGGACTTCGACGAAGCGGCCGTCGCCGGTGCAGACGACGTTCATGTCGGTCTCGGCGCGGACGTCCTCCTCGTAGCAGAGGTCGAGGAGCGGGTTGCCGTCGACGATGCCGACGCTGACGGCGGAGACGGTGCCGGTGAGCGGTTTGCGGCCGTGCTTGATGAGCTTCTTGCCCTGGGCCCAGGTGATGGCGTCGGCGAGGGCGACGTATGCGCCGGTGATGGCGGCGGTGCGGGTGCCGCCGTCTGCCTGGAGGACATCGCAGTCGAGGACGATGGTGTTCTCGCCGAGGGCCTTGTAGTCGATCACGGCGCGCAGGGAGCGGCCGATGAGGCGGCTGATCTCGTGGGTGCGGCCGCCGATCTTGCCGCGTACGGATTCGCGGTCGCCGCGGGTGTTGGTGGAGCGGGGCAGCATGGAGTATTCGGCGGTGACCCAGCCTTCGCCGCTGCCCTTGCGCCAGCGCGGGACGCCTTCGGTGACGGAGGCGGTGCAGAAGACCTTGGTGTCGCCGAAGGAGATGAGGACTGAGCCTTCGGCGTGCTTGCTCCATCCGCGTTCGATGGTGACGGGGCGGAGCTGTTCGGGGGTGCGGCCGTCGATACGAGACATGGCGTCGAGCCTATCGGCTGCGCCGCAGGCCCCGGTCCGGGCGGGAGCGGGGCCTGTGGGGTGTGGAGCCGGCGGGCTCAGCGGGTGGTCACATCATGTCTTCGATGTCGGCGGCGACGGGGTCGGCGTCGGTGCCGATGACGACCTGGATCGCGGTGCCCATCTTGACGACGCCGTGGGCTCCGGCGGCCTTGAGCGCGGCTTCGTCGACCTTGCTCGGGTCGATGACTTCGGTGCGGAGGCGGGTGATGCAGCCTTCGACCTCTTCGATGTTGTCGATACCGCCGAGCCCGGCGACGATCTTCTCAGCCTTGCTGGCCATGTCGTTCTCCCTGATTGTTCGCGTCCGCATGCCGGCCCACCATGGGTCCGTTTCGTCACGGTAACGCACGGTTGGCCCAACTTCGCGGGCGAGCTGTCGGCCCATCACCAATGATGACGATCACCGGCGCCCTGCCTTTCGGGCGGACTCCGCACCGTATCGCAACTGGTCTACACCACTTTGCGGCGACCGCCAAACGTGGCCTGTTCCGAGAGGACGACGATGAGCTCAGACAGCGCCGCCGTGCCACGGAAACAGTGGTGGAACGGCCTGTTCCAGGGCCTCCAGAAGATGGGACGCAGCCTCCAGCTCCCGATCGCGGTACTCCCGGCCGCGGGCATCCTCAACCGGCTCGGCCAGGAGGACGTGTTCGGGAACAAGGGGCTCGGCTGGAACAACGTCGCCAAGGTCTTCGCCGCGGCCGGTGGTGCGCTGCTCGACTCCGGACTGGGACTGCCGCTGCTGTTCTGCGTCGGGGTCGCCATCGGTATGGCGAAGAAGTCGGACGGCTCGACGGCGCTCGCCGCGGTGACCGGCTTCCTCGTCTATTACGCGGTGTTGCACGCCTTCCCGGTGGACTGCGCCCCGGGCTCCACGTTCACCGCCGGCGGTACGTGGTTCGGTACCTGTGTCACGGGCGACGCCAAGGTGACGGCCGCCGAGTACCAGAACCCCGGGGTGTTCGGGGGCATCGTGATGGGCCTGCTGTCCGCGTGGTTCTGGCAGCGGTACCACCGCGTCAAGCTGGTCGACTGGCTGGGCTTCTTCAACGGCCGACGGCTCGTACCGATCATCATGGCGTTCGTCGGGCTGCTCTTCGCGGCCCTGTGCGCCTGGCTTTGGGCCCCGATCGGTGACGGTCTGATCAGCTTCTCGAAGTGGCTGACCGATCTGAACTGGCTGGGCTCCGGGATCTTCGGCGTCGCCAACCGCGCACTGCTCGTCATCGGCCTGCACCAGTTCCTGAACACCTTCGTCTGGTTCCAGTTCGGCGACTTCACCAAGCCGGACGGGACGGTGGTGCACGGTGACATCAACCGGTTCCTGCAGGGCGACCCGACGGCCGGGCAGTTCACCACGGGGTTCTTCCCGATCATGATGTTCGCGCTTCCGGCGGCGGCCCTGGCGATCTACCACTGCGCCAAGCCGCATCGCCGGAAGGCGGTCGGCGGCATGATGGTCTCGGTCGGCCTGACGTCGTTCGTGACGGGTATCACCGAGCCGATCGAATACTCGTTCCTCTTCGTCGCCCCGCTCCTGTACGCGATCCACGCGGTGCTCACCGGTGTATCGATGGCGGTGAGCTGGGGGCTGGGCGTGAAGGACGGCTTCAGCTTCTCGGCGGGGCTGATCGACTACGTCATCAACTGGAGCCTGGCGACGAAACCGTGGCTGATCATTCCGATCGGTCTCTGCTTCGCAGTGGTGTACTACGTGCTGTTCCGGTTCGCGATCACCAGGTTCAACCTCCAGACCCCTGGACGGGAGCCCGACGAACTGGAGGAAGAGATCGAGAAAGACCTCGTCAAGTAGGTCTACGGCCGGATTCCACCCCCGGCCGGCAAGGGCCCTCGGACCTCATGGTCCGGGGGCTTTCGTCATGTCACTGACGGTGTGGATGAGCTACTGCGAAGTAGTCGACATTTGCATGTTCCTTATACAACCCACACCGTGCTAAAACTGGTCTACACCACTGAGTGGTCCAGACCACGTGACACCCGTCACGTTTCTGGAGTCGCTGCCCCCAGAAATCCTGTACCTGGCGGCGCCTTGTCCAATGGAGGAAGTTGATGACCACGGCGAGCGCCGCACCCGCGGCCACCAAGAAGAAGGGTGCGGGTGTGATGGCTGTTATGCAGCGCATCGGCCGCAGCCTCATGCTGCCCGTCGCGGTACTGCCCGCAGCCGCTCTGCTGGTCCGGCTCGGCAACGCCGACATGCTCGGCCGCGACTCGTTCCCGACCTTCATCACGAAGCTCGCCGGCTACATGTACGCGGGCGGCGGTGCCATTCTCGACAACATGGCGCTGCTGTTCGCCGTGGGTATCGCGATCGGCTTCGCCAAGAAGTCGGACGGTTCGACGGCCCTCGCCGCGGTCACCGGTTACCTGGTCTTCCAGAAGGTGCTCGCCACCTTCACCGACAGCAACCTGCCCCAGGTCGCGAGCGTCGTGGACGGCAAGATCGTCATGAGCGACGCGCCGGTCAACGCCGGTGTGCTCGGCGGTGTCGTGATCGGCATAGTCGTTGCCCTGCTCTACCAGAAGTTCCACCGGCAGAAGCTGCCCGCCTGGGCGGGCTTCTTCAGCGGCCGTCGCCTCGTCCCGATCCTCTCGGCCTTCGCGGGCCTGGTCATCGGCATCGTCTTCGGTCTGATCTGGCCGGTCCTCGGCACCGGTCTGCACAACTTCGGTGAGTGGCTGGTCGGTTCCGGCGCCGTGGGCGCGGGCATCTTCGGTGTCGCCAACCGTGCGCTGATCCCGATCGGCATGCACCACCTGCTGAACTCGTTCCCGTGGTTCCAGGCGGGCGAGTACAAGGGCAACCACGGCGACATCGCCCGGTTCCTGGCCGGTGACCCGCAGGCCGGACAGTTCATGACCGGCTTCTTCCCGATCATGATGTTCGCCCTTCCGGCGGCCTGCCTCGCCATCGTCCACTGCGCCCGCCCCGAGCGCCGCAAGGTCGTCGGCGGCATGATGTTCTCCCTCGCGCTCACCTCGTTCGTCACCGGCGTGACCGAGCCGATCGAGTTCACGTTCATGTTCATCGCCCCGGTGCTGTACGCGATCCACGCGGTGCTCACGGGCGTGTCCATGGCTCTGACCTGGGCGCTCGGCATGAAGGACGGCTTCGGCTTCTCCGCCGGTCTGATCGACTTCGGATTGAACCTCGGCATCGCGACCAAGCCGTGGACGCTGGTCCTGGTCGGCCTCTGCTTCGCGGTGGTCTACTACGTGGTCTTCCGCTTCGCGATCACCAAGTTCAACCTGCCGACCCCGGGCCGGGAGTCGGACGAGGAGCTCGCCGAGCTGCTCAAGGCCGAGGCGAAGTAGGCCTCACCCCTCGCCCCGGTGCGACAGAGCCCCCACCTTCCGTCCGGAAGGTGGGGGCTCTGTCGCACCGGAGCGAGGCGCTAGATCTCGTAGACCGCACCCGGGACCGCGACTTCCACCGGGCCACCGTAGATCGCGCGGGCGTCCGCCAGATTGCGCTCCGGGTCCGTCCACGGCGGGATGTGGGTCAGGACGAGCTGACCCACCTTCCCGCGTGCGGCGATTTCGCCCGCTTCGCGGCCGTTGAGGTGGAGGTCAGGAATGTCCTCCTTGCCGTGGGTGAACGACGCTTCGCAGAGGAACAGATCGGTGCCCTCGGCGATTTCGTCCAGCAACTCGCAGGTTCCGGTATCGCTGGAGTAGGTCAGCGAGCGGCCGTCGTGCTCGATGCGGATGCCGAAGGTGTCGACGGGGTGGCAGAGCTTCTCCGTACGGACCGAGAAGGGGCCGATGTCGAACGAGCCGGACTTCAGCGTGTGGAAGTCGAAGACCTCACTCATCGCCCGGTCGGACGGCGTGTCGCCGTGCGCGGCCGTCAGCCGCTGCTCGGTGCCGTCGGGGCCGTAGACCGGGATGGGTTCCGGTCGTCCGCCGTCGTGCCGGTAGTAGCGCACCACGAAGTACGCGCACATGTCGATGCAGTGATCGGCGTGGAGATGGCTGAGGAAGATGGCGTCCAGGTCGTAGAGGCCGATGTGGCGCTGCAGCTCGCCGAGGGCGCCGTTACCCATGTCGAGGAGCAGCCGGAAGCCGTCGGCCTCTACGAGGTAGCTCGAGCATGCCGAACCCGCGGACGGGAACGAGCCGGAGCAGCCGACGACGGTGAGCTTCATGGAGCGTGAACCTCCGAGACGTGGGAACGGGGAGGGTTCGTGCAATTTGTTGAGCGTAAGGCGCGAAACACCCCGTCGCTCCTCCAGGGCCTGCCGTTGTGGGCGAACTCACCTGCTCTGTCACCGGTTCGATGGAAACGGTCGCGAGGCGCGGGCCTGCGGAGGCGCCGGTACCGTCGGTGCATGAACATGTCCTGGTGGCCTGCGCTCGGCGCGGTCGTACTGCTGGCGCTCATTGCCGCGATTGCCGATGGGCGGGGCCGGATCGGGCGCGGTGACCGGCGCCCGGGTGGGCGCCCGAGGGGGCGCACGCGCCCGCCGGGGAGGACCGAGGGGCCCCGGGGCGGGCCGGAGCGCACGCCTCGGCCGGGTGAGATCTGGTGGGCCGAGGTTCCCTACGAGGACGGGCCGGGGTCGAAGGACCGGCCGTGTCTGGTGCTGTCGGTACGTGACGGCGCGGCGCGCGTCGCGAAGATCACCAGCAAGCACCACGAGGAGCGGCCGGGAGTGATCGCGCTGCCGCCGGGCGCGGTGGGCGATCCGCAGGGGCGGGCGAGCTTCCTGGAGACGGATGAGCTGCGGGATGTGGCGGTGCGGGGGTTCCGGCGGCGGGTGGGAGTGGTGGATCCCGGGGTGTGGGATCAGGTGCGACGGTTCGGGTGAGGTGCGGGGGGGCCGTGGCGGTGGGAGGCATGCGGCGGGCTGCCCAGTACCTGCCCCTGCCGGCTGTGACCGTGTGCGCCTCCGCCGTGCGGGGCCGCCGCGGACCGACCCGCTCCTCGACCGCCGGAGGGGCTGAAAACGCCGGGCGGGCTGGAGGTCTCCAGCCCGCCCGGCATCTGGGTACCGCCTGAGCGCCGCGCTACGCCCAGAGCTGGCCGTGCAGCGTTTCGATGGCCGCTTCCGTGGTCGGGGCGGTGTAGACGCCCGTCGACAGGTACTTCCAGCCGCCGTCCGCGACGACGAAGACGATGTCGGCCGGCTCCCCGGCCTTGACCGCCTTGTTTCCGACGCCGATCGCCGCGTGGAGTGCCGCACCGGTGGAGACGCCCGCGAAGATGCCTTCCTGCTGAAGGAGTTCGCGGGTACGGGTGACGGCGTCGGCGGAGCCGACGGAGAAGCGGGTGGTGAGGACCGAGGCGTCGTAGAGCTCGGGGACGAAGCCCTCGTCGAGGTTGCGGAGCCCGTAGACCAGGTCGTCGTAGCGCGGCTCGGCGGCGACGATCTTGATGTCCGGCTTCTGCTCGCGCAGGAAGCGGCCGACGCCCATCAGGGTTCCGGTGGTGCCGAGGCCCGCCACGAAGTGGGTGACGGAGGGCAGGTCGGCGAGGATCTCCGGGCCGGTGGTCGCGTAGTGGGCGCCGGCGTTGTCCGGGTTGCCGTACTGGTACAGCATCACCCAGTCGGGGTGCTCGGCGGCAAGCTCCTTGGCGACGCGGACGGCCGTGTTGGAGCCGCCGGCCGCCGGGGAGGAGATGATCTCGGCGCCCCACATGGCGAGCAGGTCCCGCCGCTCCTGGGAGGTGTTCTCCGGCATGACGCAGACGATGCGGTAGCCCTTGAGCTTGGCCGCCATGGCGAGCGAGATGCCGGTGTTGCCGCTGGTGGGTTCCAGGATGGTGCAGCCGGGGGTCAACCGGCCGTCCTTCTCCGCCTGTTCGACCATGTGGAGCGCGGGGCGGTCCTTGATCGAGCCGGTGGGGTTGCGGTCCTCGAGCTTGGCCCAGATGCGGACGTCGTCCGACGGTGACAGCCGGGGCAGGCGGACGAGCGGGGTGTTGCCCACCGCGGCGAGCGGACTGTCGTACCGCATCAGTTCATGCCGCCCGCGACGGCCGGGAGGATGGTGACGCTGTCGCCGTCGCTGAGCTTGGTGGAGATGCCGTCGAGGAAGCGGACGTCCTCGTCGTTGAGGTAGACGTTCACGAAGCGACGGAGTTCGCCGCCGTCGACGATGCGCTCACGGATGCCGTTGTGGCGGCTGTCGAGATCCGTGAAGAGGTCGGCGAGGGTCTCTCCGTTGCCTTCGACGGCCTTCGCGCCGTCGGTGTAGGTGCGGAGGATGGTGGGGATGCGGACCTCGATGGCCATGGCGTGGGCTCCTGTCGAAAGCGGAGTGGTGGCGTGGGGCGCGCGGCTCTGCCCCCGCGCAGGGAAAGTGCGATGGTCGGCGCTTCGGGCCGGGACCCGGCTCAGGCCTTGCCTGCGACGGGGAGGCGGCTCGTACAGATCGCGCTGGAGAGCCTGCACAGGTCGACGTGCAGGCGCGCGACGAGCAGCGTGCCCGGCGTCTTCTCGCTCACGTCATAAGGAACCATGCGCTCATCGTATCGATTCCCGGTCCGGATTCCGGCATGTGATCTCACCTGTCGGATGGTGGACGTTCGCCTGGTGGACTGCTGTCGGCGTGAGGAGGAGACGGGGGCCGGGCGCCGCCCCCGTCCCACGGCCGGTCAGGCGGGCTCGTACGCCTCGACGACCTTGACGTCCTCCTCGGTGATCACACCGTCGACGATGCGGTACGAGCGGAACTGGAAGGGGCCCGCGTCGTCCGTGTCGGCGGTGGAGACGAGCACATAATGGGCGCCGGGCTCGTTGGCGTAGGTGATGTCGGTGCGCGAGGGGTAGGCCTCGGTCGCGGTGTGCGAGTGGTAGACGATCACCGGCTCCTCGTCGCGGTCGTCCATCTCCCGGTACAGCTTCAGCAGGTCAGCGGAGTCGAACTCGTAGAACGTGGGCGAGCGGGCGGCGTTGAGCATCGGGATGAAGCGTTCGGCACGGCCGGTTCCGGCCGGGCCCGCGACCACGCCGCACGCCTCGTCGGGGTGGTCCGCGCGGGAGTGCGCGACGATCTGGTCGTACAGCGCCTGGGTGAGGGTCAGCATGGCGTCAGGATAAGCAGAGGGCCCCCGCGACTCCGAGGAGTGGTACGCGAGGGCCCGCATGCTGGACAGCAGGTGCCGAAGGCGCTGGGTCAGCGCTTGGCGAATGCCTTGTTCTCGGGGTTACGGGCCTTGAGCACCAGGTACGAGACGCCGAGGATCAGCGCCCAGAGCGGGGCGCAGTACAGCGAGATCCTGGCGTCCTTGTCGACCGCCATCATGACGATGACCATGCCGATGAAGGCGAGGGCGAAGACGCTGGTGTACGGGGCGCCGGGGGCCCGGAAGGTGGACTGCGGGAGCTCTCCGCGGTCGGCCCGGAACCGGTAGCGGATCTGGCAGACGAGGATCATGATCCAGGCCCACATGCCGGAGATGGTGGCGAAGGAGACGACGTAGTTGAAGGCGTCGCCGGGCCACTGGTAGTTGATCCAGACGCCGACGAGCATGAGCGCGGCGGAGAAGGTGGTGCCGATGAGGGGCGTGCCGCTCTTGGTCAGCCTGGTGAAGAACTTCGGGCCCTGCCCGTTGAGCGCGAGGTCGCGCAGCATGCGTCCGGTGGAGTACATGCCGGAGTTGCAGGAGGAGAGGGCCGCGGTCAGGACGACGAAGTTGACGATCGCGGCGCCGACGCCGAGGCCCATCTTCTGGAAGGCCGCGACGAACGGGGAGATACCGGGCTCGAACTCGGTCCACGGGACGACCGACAGGATCATGATCAGCGCGCCGACGTAGAAGACGGCGATACGCCACGGCACGGTGTTGATGGCCTTCGGCAGGACCGTCTTCGGGTCCTTGGACTCGCCCGCGGTGACGCCGACGAGCTCGACGGCGAGGAAGGCGAACATCACGATCTGCAGGGTCATGAGGGTGCCGCTGATGCCGTGCGGGAAGAAGCCGCCGTCGGACCAGAGGTGGGTCACGCTCGCGGTGTCCCCGGCGTCGGAGAAGCCGAGGGTGAGGATTCCGGCGCAGATGAGGATCATGCCGACGATGGCCGTGACCTTGACCATCGAGAACCAGAATTCCAGCTCACCGAAGAGTTTCACGGAGATCAGGTTCACGGCGTACAGGATGACCGTGAAGATCAGTGCGGAGACCCATTGGGCGATGTCGAACCAGTACGTCATGTACTGGGCGGCCGCGGTGACTTCGGTGATTCCGGTGACGACCCAGAACAGCCAGTAGGTCCAGCCGGTGACAAAGCCCGCGAAGGGCCCGACGAATTCACGGGCGTACTCCGAGAAGGAGCCCGAGACCGGGCGGTACATGAGGAGTTCGCCGAGCGCCCGCATGATGAAGAAGATCACCAGGCCCGCGACGGCATAGGCCAGGATCAGACTCGGTCCCGCCTTGGCGATGGCCTTGCCCGCGCCGAGGAAGAGGCCGGTACCGATGGCACCGCCGATCGCGATCATCTGGATCTGGCGGGCTCCGAGACCGCGCTGATACCCCTCGCTCGAGGTGGCATCGTGCGTGGCTGCTCCGGCCTCCCGGCCGGCTTGTCCCTTGTCGACCTTCGCCGATGTCATGGTGATGCGCCTTTCTCCACGCCGATCCGCGCCGCTGAGGCTGCGGATCAGGTCCTGATCCCCCCGGATATGGATGGAGTGCGACCGGCGATCCGCCGGCTGTAGCGCCCCCGGGAACAGGGGTGGCGTCCCCGGGTGGTCGTGAAGATTTATCACGGGCCAACCGGCGATCCGCCGGACATTATGTGGCGCACACCACAGGAAAAAGCGGACAAGCGTTTCCAAACCGCCACAAAAAAGGCCGTTCAGGTGACGGGATCGTTATTCGGATTTGAGCGTTCGTTGAGCGAACACCCGGCGGGAACGGCAGGGGTGATCTTCGGATCCGGCCACGCGGGAATGACCGTTTTGTCCGGCCCCGGGAGCGGCCGGACACCCGTTACGGCATCAGGGTCTCGACGAGGGTTTCCTGCAGCGCGCCCAGCCAGAGATAGGCCATGACCATAGGCTTGCGCGGGTCGCTGTCGGGCAGCCGGTAGAGCGATCCCTCGCCGCCTTCGTCCTGGTCGGAGACGTCCAGGCGGGTACCGATGGTCAGCCTGAGGTCGTTGAGCGCGCCGAGCCAGTTACGGCACTCGTCGGCGGTGAGCTCGAGGATCCCGCCGTCCTCCCCGTCCGGGATCGCGTCCAGGGTGCGCACGACGGTCAGGGCGTCGTCGCGCTTGCGGGAGCGCAGGTCGTTCTCGGTGTACCGGCGGAACTCGGCGGACGCGGCGCGCAGTTCGCTGTCGTCGTCCCCGTACGCCTCCGGGAAGAGGCGGGCCAGGGCCGGGTCGGTCGGCGGTTCGCTGGGTCCTTCGGCGAACAGGGCGGCGAGCGGGTCCTCGCCCTCGGCGGGTTCGTCACCGGGACCGATCAGCTCCAGCAACTGGACGGCGAGGGAGCGCAGGATCGCGATCTCCACCTCGTCGAGCGCGACGGCCGCGCCGCCGCCGGGGGTGGCCTCGAAGTGGCCGGCCATGGGTTCTCTCCGATGGTGGGTCGGGCGGGGCAGAGGACGGGGCGGGTCGGGGGAAGGGGCGTGCTAGTTGCGGTCCTGCGTGAGGGTGGCCCAGAGCCCGTAGCCGTGCATGGCCTGGACATCGCGTTCCATCTCTTCACGGCTGCCGCTGGAGACGACCGCGCGGCCCTTCTGGTGCACGTCGAGCATGAGCTTGTGGGCCTTGTCCTTGGAGTAGCCGAAGTAGGCCTGGAAGACATAGGTCACGTAGCTCATGAGATTGACCGGGTCGTTGTGGACCAGCGTCACCCACGGCACGTCGGGCTCGGGGACGACGAGGTTCTCCTCGGCCGATTCTGGACGTTCGATCTCTACGGGGGCGACGCTCACCCACCCCATGCTGCCACTCAGGAGGGGGCAGCGCACAAACAGACCCTAGATCTCGTCACTCTGACGAAATAGGGGTAGCATCCGTGCCATGAACTCTGCGGACCTTGGGCGACGGGTCGGTGTGCCGTCGACAGCGCTCTTCACCGACCAGTACGAGCTCACGATGGTGCAGGCCGCACTCAAGGCGGGCACGGCCGACCGGCGCTCGGTGTTCGAGGCATTCACCCGTCGGCTGCCCGAGGGACGGCGCTACGGCGTCGTCGCGGGCACCGGACGGCTGCTCGACGCGGTGGAGAACTTCCACTTCGACGACGAGATGCTCACCTTCCTGCGTGAGCGGAACGTCGTCGACGCGCCGACGCTGGCCTGGCTGGCGGACTTCCGCTTCAGCGGCGACATCTGGGGCTACCCGGAGGGTGAGGTGTACTTCCCAGGCTCGCCGATCCTGCGGGTCGAGGGATCCTTCGCCGAGTGCGTGCTGCTGGAGACGGTGATCCTGTCGATCCTCAACCACGACTCGGCGATCGCCGCGGCGGCGTCCCGCATGTCGGTGGCCGCCGGCGGGCGCGGGCTGATCGAGATGGGTGCACGACGCACCCATGAACTGTCGGCGGTGGCCTCGGCGCGTGCCGCGTACGTCGGCGGCTTCGACACGACGTCCGATCTGGCGGCGGGGTTCCGCTACAACATCCCGACGGTCGGGACGAGCGCGCACGCGTTCACCTTGCTGCACGACAGCGAGCGCGACGCCTTCCGGGCGCAGGTCGACTCGCTCGGCCGGGGCACGACCCTGCTGGTCGACACCTATGACGTCGCCGAGGCCGTCCGTACGGCGGTCGAGATCGCCGGGACCGAGCTGGGGGCGGTACGGATCGACTCCGGGGACCTGCTGCTGGTCGCGCACCGGGTGCGCCAGCAGCTCGACGAGCTGGGCGCCACCGGGACGAAGATCGTGGTGACGTCGGACCTGGACGAGTACGCGATCGCGTCGCTGGCCGCGGCGCCGGTGAACGCGTACGGCGTGGGGACGCAGCTGGTGACCGGCAGCGGTCAGCCGACCTGCTCGATGGTCTACAAGCTGGTCGCCCGGGCGGTCTCCGCCGACCCGGCGGAACCGCTGCAGCCGGTTGCGAAGAAGTCGTTGGGGGCGAAGTCCTCGGTGGGCGGTCGCAAGTGGGCCGCGCGGCGGCTGGACGAGTACGGGGTGGCCGAGGCCGAGGTGATCGGCACGGGCCCGGTGCCGGACGGCCTGGCCGACCGGCAGCTGCTGGCCGAGCTGGTCAGGGGTGGTGAAGTGGTCGCCCGCGAGCCGCTGGACGCGGCCCGGGAGCGGCACATCGAGGCGCGGCAGGGGCTGCCGCTGTCGGCGATGCAGCTGTCCAAGGGAGAGCCGGTCATTCCCACGGAGTACGTCTGAAGGTGTGACGGCCGGAAAGCGACGGGCGGCGACAGCAAGCGGACGCCCCCTCCCGCAAGGCGGCCCCAGTCTCTAGGCTCGATTCCGTCTCTTCCCCCACCGTTCCGCTCGCATTCCCTCCCCCGGTCGGACCTCCCCGTCGGACCTCCCCATCGAAGGACACCCGCCATGCATCGCGCGTTGATCGTCGTGGACGTTCAGAACGACTTCTGCGAGGGCGGCAGCCTCGCCGTGGCGGGGGGCGCCGATGTCGCCGCCGCCATCACCGACCTGATCGGCGAGGCCCAGGCCGGTTACCGCCATGTGGTGGCCACCCGGGACCACCATGTCGACGTGGGCGACCACTTCTCCGAGCATCCGGACTTCGAGCACACCTGGCCGCCGCACTGTGTCGCCGGTACGGAGGGGGTCGGCTTCCACCCCAATTTCGCACCGGCGGTCGCCTCCGGCGCGATCGACGCGGTCTTCGACAAGGGGGCGTACGCGGGGGCGTACAGCGGCTTCGAGGGCCTCGACGAGAACGGGGTCGGGCTGGCGCGGTGGCTGCGGGACCGTGGGGTGACGGAGGTCGACGTGGTCGGCATCGCCACGGACCACTGCGTGCGGGCCACTGCGCTGGATGCGGTGCGGGAGGGGTTCACGACGCATGTCCTGCTGGACCTGACGGCGGGGGTCGCCGCGGCGACCACAGGGCGGGCGCTGGAGGAGCTCCGGGGAGCCGGAGTGGAGCTTTCCGGCAAGCCGGTGGTGTAGGGCGAGGGCTTGCCGGGTTGCCCGGCGGCCGCTCCGTCCTCGGTCCCCCCATGGCCTCAAAGACATCGGGGTCCCTTGCCACGCTCGTTTCCGCCGACGTGGCGCTCGAGTGCGCGGGCCGGATCATGGCCGGTGGCCCTAATTCTGCTGGGCCGGCACCGACGGGGTGAGCAGCGTTCGTATGGGGTGCCAGAGTTCCTGGGCGTTTTCGGGTCTGGCCCGCCAGAGTAGGCCGTCCGGGTGGTGCAGCACCGCGGTGACCTCGTCGGGGGTGGGGGGTTCCGCGTTGCCTCGGAGGTAGACCGCACGCAGGCCCAGGTTGCGCAGGCGGGTCAGCGCGCGGGCCCGGTTGGCCGCATGGACCAGGACGCGGACCGGGCTGCCCGGCCCCGTTCCGTCCGCCGGACCGGTCAGGGTGATCGCTACCACCACACTGCCGTTCGGCAACTTGCTGAATCCTCCGCCGGCCATACTCCGCACTCCCCCATGAGACGTCGTGTCAATAAGAATCCGAACAAGAGGCACCTAAACACGATCGGCCGCCGCCCGCTAGAGGGCGACGGCCGATCATGCTCTGACCTGCGGTTATGCGGAATTACTTGTGCGAGGCGCCAACCATGACGGTGACCGTCGAGCCGCTGAGCGGCTCGCTGACGATCGTGATCCGAGTGTTGGTGTCAGCGACCTTCACGCTTCCGGTCGCGTTCTCCTCGTACCAGTAGGTGCCCTTGTGGTCGTCGAAGACCGGGACGCCCAGCTGGGGCTTGATCTTGACCGCCACGTCGGCCTTGTGCAGCGTGAAGCCGTCGGTCGGCCGCCAGCTGAACGGCGCGTCGAAGGGCTGGATCTTGTTGCGGATGACGGTGCCGTCGGCCCACTTCAGCGGCTTCGCGTGCGCGTCGATCGGCAGGATCAGGCCCTTGCCCGGGTGGGCGGAGACGTTGTTGTCCTTCTGGGAGGTGTCCCAGAGCCAGATCAGCAGACCGTTCTGGTATGGGTAGTGCTCGACCCAGTCCGGACGGGTCGTGGTGAAGCCGAAGTTGTACGGGCCGACCTTGAGGGTCTGGTCGTACGAGACGTACTGGCGGTTCTCCGCGAGGTAGTACTGCGGGTACTCCTTGGTGAACGACTCGCCGACGCGGGAGAAGCCCTTGGCGGTCCAGCCGTTGTCGTCACCCTCGGCGTTGTCCGAGAAGAGCGCGGCACCGTCGGCGTTGACCGCGATGGTGTCGGCCGCGAAGCCCACACCGCCCGCGCCACCGTCGGTGGTGTAGCGGAAGCGGATGTCGATCTTCTTGCCGGCGTAGGCGTCCAGCGAGTACGAGAGCTTCTGGTACTTGCCGGAGACGTCGGTCAGGGCCGGCTTGTCGCTGGCGTCACGCGGGATCGCCTTGCCGTCGGCCGTGCCGTCGATCGCGGTCCAGCTGGTGCCACCGTTCTCCGACACCTCGGTGTAGAGGTAGTCGTAGTCCTTCTCGATGTCCCACCAGCCCGAAAGGTCCAGGGACGCCTTGGACTTGCCGGTGAGGTCGACCGAACGGGACAGGGTGTTGTTGAGGTTGTCACCCATGTCGCTCCACCACTGCTTGGAGCCCTCGGCGGGCTTCGTGACAGCGGTGGTGACGGCCTTGTCGGGCAGCGTGACGACGAGCGCCTGCTTGTCCTTGGTGTTGTACTCCGAGACACCCAGCTTGTGGACCGAGTTCGTCGCGGCCTTGGCCGAGGCGTAGTTCAGCCAGCCCAGCTGCAGCTTGTCCCACGCGGTCATGTCGCCGGGCAGGTCACCGATGGCGTTCTTGCCGGTGCCGAGCCAGGAACCGGCCGACATCAGGGACCAGAAACCGACCGAGTTCTCGGCGGTGTTGGTGGTGTCGTACAGGTCCGGCAGACCGAGGTCGTGGCCGTACTCGTGCGCGAAGACACCCAGGCCGCCGTTCTCGGGCTGCGCGGTGTAGTCGCCGACCCAGATGCCGGTGTCACCGATCTGGGTGCCGCCGGCCTTGTTGTCGGCCGGGCCGGTCGCACCGGCGTTGGTGCCGTACGCGTACCAGCGGTGCGCCCAGATGGCGTTCGCGCCCTCGACGCCGCCACCCGCGGACTCGTCCTCACCGGCGTGCACGATCTGGAAGTGATCGATGTAGCCGTCGGGCTCGTTGAAGTTGCCGTCGTTGTCGAAGTCGTAGCGGTCCCACTGGTCGTAATTGGCCAGGTCCGCCTTGATCTGCTCCGGCGTGCGGCCCTTGGCCTTCTGGTCGGCCGCCCAGGCGTTCACGCCGTCCTTGATCATGTCCCAGGAGTTGGCACAGTTGGACGAGCCGCAGTAGTTGGAGCCGTAACGGGCCTCGTTGTACGGGACCTTGACCCAGTCGGAGACCTCGCCGTCGACCGAGTAGCGCCCGGAGGACGTCTTCTCGTAGTACGTCTTCAGCGAGTTCTTGCCGGCACCCTCACCGAAGTAGAGGTCCTGGAAGTGGGCCTGGTTGTAATCGGCCTGCCAGGCGGTGCTGTTGTCCTTCGCCGGGTCCGGCTTGGCTATCGTGTTGTGCAGCGGTCCGGGCGTGCCGCCGTACTTCTTGACGGGCGGCTTGGGCCCGTCGCCGTCCGGGTCGAACATGGTCGTGTCGTCGACCTTGTCGCCGAACTCCACCAGGACCGTGAAGATCTTGTCCGTCTTCTCGCGGCCGAGCTCGACGTACTTCTTGTCGTCGAGCTTGACGACCTTGGAACCGTCGCGCGTCGACACCTTCTTGTCGCCCGCGATGACCTGTTCCAGAGCGGCCTGACGCTGCGCGTCCTGCTGCTCGCTGAAAGGGCCTTCCAGGTCGTGCGCGCCGCCCTTGGCCGACCCCGGATCACGGCGGTCGACGATGGAGCTGCTCGCTCCTTGGGCCTTGTCGTCCGCCTGGGCTGTGGCGAAGGCCGACGCCGTAGCGGCGGTGGCGGCCATGGCCACGACAACCGCCGTGGCGCGAAGCGCCCGTCTCTTAGTGGTCACTTGATGCTGTCCCTCCCCGGCGTCCGCGGCTGCAGCCTTGGGGTGTGGCGGGGCTGCGCGCGGATACGCGTCACAAGTGACGACATTCGACCGGAGTTACGAGAGAAAAGACAGACCTTGACTTGCACAGGCCAAGTGCACTATGCAGTAGGGCATTTCCGTTATCCGGACGTTCATCGGGCAGGTAACCGGCGCGCCGAAGCGCCCCCTCGGAACCTGGGATGACTCAGTGCGCCCCCCGTGCACCGGCACCGTGGGTTAGGTCACGCTTACTACCGGTTCCTCCCGGGCATCCACCGTCGTAGAGTCGCTTGACAGTGCGACCGCGTTGAGAGACTGCCCATCCGATGTCCCGAGGACGGATACCGCCATGCCGCGTCCCACTGCTGCACAGCTCTCCTACGGATCGGTCACCGTCGTCTTCTCGACGCTCGCCATGCTGCTGCTGTCCCGTACGAGTTCGGGCCTCGGCATCGCGGTCATCGGAACGGCAGCGATGGCGCTCGGCCTGTTGGTGGCCGTCACCGTGCCCCTGCCGCTGCGGACGAAGACGCGGAAGGCGGCGAGGACGGCAACCGGGGTTCGTACGAACCCTGCCGTCCCCACC
The DNA here is from genome assembly GCF_042872425.1 of Streptomyces sp. NPDC005262. Lineage (NCBI taxonomy): Bacteria > Bacillati > Actinomycetota > Actinomycetes > Kitasatosporales > Streptomycetaceae > Streptomyces > Streptomyces sp. NPDC005262. The sequence continues at coordinate 127,705 of NZ_JBIAKK010000010.1, read as the reverse complement.
GCCACTTCCGCCACGTCTACGGAAGATGTCGTCGGCGACGACATCCACCGGGCCAGAATCCCGGCCGTCCACACCTCCGAGCGCGTGGGCGAGCACTCCCTGCGCCGCTGATCGGACTCCTGCCTACGCGGTCGAGACCACCACGGTCTTGGCCGCCTTGTCCTGCAGCCCCTGCCGGTACGGCTTGTCCGTGAACATCAGCACGATGTTGATCAGCCACCACAGGCACGGGCAGCACAGCAGCGCCGGCAGCCACAGCACCACGGCCCGCAGGAACGAGGCACTGGTGTCCGGCACCCGGCCGTCGTTGAGCATCGCGACCCGCAGCTTGAGCAGCCGCTTGCCGATCGTGCGACCGTCCTTGTGCGTGAAGTACGTGTCGTACGCGACGTAGACCACGAGGGCGATAAGCGACCAGAGCAGCTGATGCCCGTTGTAGGTCTGGGCGAACACGTCGCCGGCGCTTTCGCTGTTGCCGTTGTTGTCCGTCACGTCGACCGCGCCGCCGAACGGCAGCGAGATCAGATACAGCGGGATCGAAATGATCAGGAAGTCGATCAGCCGGGCCAGGATCCGCTTGCCGGGCTCGCCGAGCGGCGGCATGCCCGCCAGCGGGTCGGTGCCGCCGTACGGGCCGCCGCCGTAGGCATGGGGATCGTACGGGGGAGGCTGCGGAGGCGGCTGAGAACGGTCGTAGGGCGAGCCCGACCCCGGACCACCCGCACCGGGCCCCGACCCCGGACCCGAGCCCGGCCCGGACTCGGACCCCGCCCCGGCCCCGGACCCCGGCTGCGACCCGGCCCCGGACCCCGACGGCGGCGTCGGAGGCTCCTGCGGCTTCTTGAGGAACGGGTCGTCCTCGGGTGGCTGGCCGGGCGTCGGCTGATCGTTGCTCATGGGGGCAGTGCATCCCGGCCCGGGGGCCCCCGCAACGGCTCAGGTGCGTTCGGGGGAACCCGGCACCGCACCACGGCACCGTCACCCGACGAGCCGTCAGTACGCGGGGTCAGCCCGCCACGAAGGTACGGGCGGCCTTGTCGTGCCAGCACTGCCGCCACGGGCGGTCGAACAGACACCACACCACGTTGACCACACCGATCACCAGGATGCCGAGCACACCGTAGACCAGCCACCGTCGCAGCGCCGCCCCGAAACCGGGCGCGCTGTGGGACTCGATGTCCCGCACCTCGAGCCCGCACAGCTTCTTGCCGAGCGTGCGGCCCCACTTCGCGGTCGGCAGCGCCTCCAGCAGCACACCGAGCACCAGGAACGCCGCGAGCGCCCCGCCGAACAGGACGGACGTGGTGGAGTCCACCAGCCAGACGGTGACCGTCTCCCCGGACAGCTTCGCCGCGTCGATCTTCTCCTCGATGTGATCCATCGCCTGCGTGACAAGGGGGAACGCGACCGCCCCGGCGAGCGCGCCCAGCACGACCGTGTCGACGAGCCGGGCGGCGAAACGCTTGCCGAGCCCGGCGGGGCGGGCCGCCGCCTGGGCCTGGGCGAGCTGCTGGAAGTGGTCGTTGACCGGGGGCTTCCAGGGCACGACGGGCTGCTCCGGCTGAGCCGGCTGCGGGCCGCCGAACTGCGGCTGACGCTGTTGCTGCTGGGGCGGAAGTTGCTGCTGTTGTTGCTGGGGGGCGGCGAGCTGATGGACCTGCTGCGCCCAGGAGGCAGCACCGCCGCCGGGTCCCGGAGTGAGCGGATTGTTGAGTTCCGACGGAGCGGGAGCCGGTGCGGGTGCTGCGGGGGCCGCGGCGCCTGCGGGTGTGATCCCGGGTGCCGGGGCAGGCGCGGGCGCAGAGACCTGCGGGGTGGCGCCGGGAGCGACCGCGCGGATCGACATCGTCCCCCCGCCCGGCTCCTGTTCGGCCTTCTGGGACCGGGCCGGCCGGCCGGCCTGACCCATGGCGCGGATCTCGACCGTGCCGTCGGCAGGCGGACGCCCCGCCTCGCCGGACCCGGCACCGGTCCCGCTCCCCGTCCCGCCGGCGCCACCGCTGCGGCCCGGCCGGTTGACCCGGATCGCGACGGTGCTCTCGGGGACCTGGCTGTTGCCGTCCCGCATGCCCGGCAGCGCGCCGCCCGTGGGGTCCTGCGAGCCGGGCCCTCGCGGATCCGTGGGAACCCGGTCCGCGGGGGCGTTGCCGCCCGGGGCGCGGTCGCCGGGCATCCGGTCGGCGGGGCCGCGCCCCGCCGGCGTACGCGGATCCTGAGCCGCGGCTGCGCCCTGCTCCCCCGGTCCGCCGGTCTCGCCGGGCTGCCCGGTGCCGCCCCAGGACACCCGCCGGTCGCGCTCGCCGCCGAAGCCGGTCTGCCGGGAGGCGTCTGCCTGCCAGGCGGATGCGGGCTCGGGGCGGTCAGGACCGTACGGCTCCTCGTCCAGGAAGACCGGACCGGTTTCGTCCACCGGCGTGTGGACCGGGCCGGACGGCTGCGCGGGGGCCGATCCCGGTACCGACGGCCGCTGCGGTTCCGGGGCCGCTCCAGCAGGCGTCTCGGGCGCCGACTCGCCCTGCAGAGGCGCGGGACGGCTGGTACCGGGCACCCACGAAGCGCCGTTCCAGTACCGGACATATCCGGGAATGGACGGGTCGGGGTAATACCCCTCGCGGGGCCTGTCGTCACCGGGTGCCGGGGTTGGGGCGCTCATCACCGTGGTCCCGTATCTCTTCGAAGCTTCAGGTCAACGGACCACATCTACCAGACAGCCGCGTACCCCCGTGCCAGTCCGGGTGTTTGGGCCACTTTCCGGTCGCCGTGAAGTTCTTCCCGGAAGTCGCGTAATAGGTGGCGGGGAGGGCGCTCTCTCCATGTGCGGGCCGGTCAGGGGGACCGGTTTCACAGGCACCGAAAGGACGCACCTCATGCACACCGTTGTGGAACGCGAGCTGGAGCTCAACCTGGTCCTGTCGCCGGAGCGCAGCATCCCCGTGCCTGCCCGGCTGACCTACCGCACGGAGGACCCGTATGCCGTGCACATCACTTTTCACGTCGGCTCCGACTTCCCGGTGCACTGGACGTTCGCCCGAGATCTGCTGGTCGAAGGCGCGTTCCGGCCGTGCGGGCACGGCGACGTACGGATCTGGCCGACCAAGATCCAGCGGCGCAGCGTCATCTGTGTGGCGCTGACCTCGCCCGACGGCGACGCGCTGATCGAGGCGCCGTCCGCGGCCGTGGCCGCCTGGACGGAGCGGACGCTGCGCCTGGTGCCGCCCGGCACGGAGACCGAACGGCTCGGTATCGACGCCGGTCTCGCCGAACTGCTCGCACCGCTGCCGGCCGACGACCTGTGGCTGAGCGACCCGTGGCCGTCGGACGAGTCGGCGGACGGCGAGTTCTGATGCGCAGCCTCCCGGGGAGGCCCAACGGCCCGTCGAGGGGATCAGAAGACCTTGCCGGGGTTGAGCAGCCCCAGCGGGTCGAACGCCGCCTTGATGCCCCGGTGCAGCTCGACGCTCACCTCGCCGAGTTCGCGGGCCAGCCATTCCTTCTTCAGGACGCCGACGCCGTGCTCGCCGGTGATGGTGCCGCCGAGTTCCAGGCCGAGCGCCATGATCTCGTCGAAGGACTCGCGGGCCCGCCGGGACTCGTCGGCGTCGGTGTGGTCGAAGCAGACGACGGGGTGGGTGTTGCCGTCGCCCGCGTGGGCGCAGACGCCGATGGTGAGGTCGTACTTCTCCGCGATGCCCGCCGTCCCCTCGATCATGGCGCCGAGCTTGGAGCGCGGTACGCACACGTCGTCGATCATCGTGGCGGACTTGACGGTCTCCAGGGCGGTCAGCGACATCCGGCGGGCCTGGAGGAGAAGTTCGGACTCGGCGGCGTCGGCCGCGGGGACCACCTCGGTGGCGCCCGCGGCGGTGCACAGTTCGGCGACGGCGGTCAGGTCGGCCGTGGGGTCCGGGGTGTCGAAGGCGGCGAGCAGGAGCGCCTCGGTGGAGTCGGGGAGGCCCATGTGGGCCATCTTGTTGACGGCGCGCACCGTCGTACGGTCCATCAGTTCGAGGAGTGAGGGAGTGTGACCGCGCTCCATGATCCGGCAGACCGCGTCGCAGGCGGCCGCCGCGGACGGGAACTCGGCGGCGAGGACGAGTTGCTGCGGCGGCTGCGGCTTCAGTGCGAGCACGGCTCCGACGACGATGCCGAGACTGCCTTCCGAGCCGACGAAGAGCCGGGTGAGGTCGTATCCGGCGACACCCTTGGCCGTCCGGCGCCCGGTCGTCAGAAGCCGCCCGTCGGCGAGGACGATCTCCAGGCCGATCACGTACTCGGCGGTGACCCCGTACTTCACGCAGCACAGCCCGCCGGACGCGGTGCCGATGTTGCCGCCGATGGTGCACATCTCCCAACTGGACGGGTCCGGCGGGTAGTACAGCCCGTGTTCGTTCACCGCGCGGGACAGCACGGCATTGACGACACCGGGCTCCACGACGGCGATCCGGTCGACGGGGTCGATCTCCAGGATCCGGTCCATCTTCACCAGGGACAGCACGATGCAGCCGTCGGAGGCGTTGGCCGCGCCCGACAGACCGGTACGGGCCCCCTGCGGGACGACCGGGACACGCAGTGCGGTCGCGGTCCGCATGACGTGCTGGACCTGTTCGACGGTGCGCGGCAGCACCACCACGGCCGGTGCGCCCGCGTCGCAGAAGCTCGCCATGTCGTGGGCGTACGAGGCGGTGATGTCCGGGTCGGTGATCAGGGCCTCGGCAGGAAGGCCTGCGCGCAGTCGTTCGAGAAGATCGTCCATGATCCAAGCGTGACACCCGGGGCCAGTGGTGTGAACCCGTCTGCGGCAGTGTTCGCAAGGTGCTGTGTGCTCTTCGTACTGACGCAGAGTGATCGGCATGGACGTCATGCCGCAGCAGCCTCCGGAGCCCCCGCACTCGGACCACTCGGATCCGGACCATCCGGATCGCCCGCCCCCCACCTCACTGCCCACCTCGCCGTCCTACGACGACGTGCCGCCGGGGACGCCGCCCACGCCCGACGGCGAACCGCCCCTCGGCCCGGACCCGGAGCCGTCGGTGGAACCGCCGCCCGCCTCGTTGCACACGACGCTGCGCAGGGCGGCGTTCGGCGTGGTCGCGGCTGCCGTGCTGGTGACAGGTGCGGTCGTGGCGGTACCGGACGACGGCAGGAAGGCCGCGCCGCCGTCCGAGCCGGGAGGGGTCTCGCGCGCCCTGGCGGCGACGAACTCGGGCTCTCCCGCCTCCCTCTCGGATCTGAAGGCGATGATCGGGGACCGGCGGAGCTGGGTGGGCACGCATCCGTCCGACGCGCGGTCGTGGGCGACGCTCGGCACGGCTTACGTGGAGTGGGGGCAGCGCTTGGCGGACGCGGCGTACTACGGGCGGGCCGAGCAGGCACTGAGGCGCTCTCTGGACGCACAGCCGGGTGACCACGGGAACACGGCGGCCCTGGTGGGGCTGGCGACGCTGGCCAACGCGCGGCGCGACTTCGTCACGGCGAAGAAGTGGGGCGAGACGGTACGGGCCCGGCAGCCGAAGGACTGGACGGCGTACCCGGTACTGATCGACGCGTACGACGGGCTCGGTGAGTACACGGCGGCGGGCAAAGCGGCGGAGAAGTACACGGCGCTGCGCTCGGGCGTCCCGGCACTCTCGCGGACGGCGCAGATGTACCGGAACCAGGGCCGTCGCGAGGACGCGCTCGTCACCGCGCAGAACGCGGCGAGCCGGGCCACCGCACCCGCCGAGAAGGCGGACTGTCTGCACCGGCTGGGCGAACTTGCCTGGGAGCAGGGCGAGTCCGAGAAGGCGGTGACCCAGTACAGCGCGGCCCTGCGGACCGACCCGGCCCACCATCCGTCGCTCGCCGGCCGGGCCCGGGCGCTGGCGGCCCTGGGCCGCACGGACGAGGCGCAGCGCGACTACCGGGCGGCGCTGTCCCGGCTCCCCCGCCCCGAATACATGCTGGAACTGGGCGAGTTGTACGAGTCGCTGGGCCGGGGCGACGAAGCCCTCGGCCAGTACACCCGGCTTCGCAAGAGCCTGGCCCGGGCCGACGGCTACGGAGTCGACGACGCGTTGCTGCTGGGCCGCCTCGAGGCCGACCACGGGAACGCGGTCACGGCGGTGAGACTCCTGAAGACGGAGTGGCAGCGCCGGCATCACAGCGCTGAGGTCGCCGACGCGCTGGGCTGGGCGCTGCACCGTTCGGGCGACTCGGCGAGTGCGCTGCAGTACGCGCAGCAGGCGGCGGACACGGGCGGAGGGGCGGCGCTGTACGCGTATCACCTGGGCGTGGTCGAGCAGGGTCTGAGGGAGTACGGCCCGGCCCGCCGAAACCTGGAGGAGGCGCTGCGGACCAACGCGCAGTTCTCACCGCTGGCGGCCCCGGCGGCCCGGAAGGCCCTGGACGCGCTGAGCCCGCCGTCGGCGACCGGCCCGCGGGACGTGCAGCCCACTCCGGGGCCGGATCCCATGGCCGCCGGCCCGGGCCGCGGCACGCCCGCTCCGGCCGCCGGGGCGGCATCGCCGGCGGCGGGCGGCCACTGACAGGGTGCGGTGCCCGACGCCGTGCGCGGGACGTACTCGCCGGGCCGCCCGCGGTGGTGCACACGGATCGCCGGACGGCCCGGCTTCCGGCCGTCCGGCGCTTCACCTTCACCGACCGGAAACGAGCGGCGACTACCGGTGCAGTGTGGTGCCGGCTGTGACCCCGGTCCGCTGGAGGGCGGCGTTGGTCGCGCGGGTCGAGTCCCCGTCCGTCGGAGAAGACCAGGCGGACACCGACGGCGTGACACTCCGGGCCGTCGGCCGAATCGGGGAAGGTCACGGTGCCGGCCGCCGAGCCGTGGTCCACGCCCGCGGAACGGCAGGCGCGGCCCGGCCGGCCGTCGCCGCCCGGGTGGTGTTCCTCAGCGTGATACGGCCCGCGGCGACCCCGTCGACGCCGAAGTCGTAGACGGTGCCGTTCACGGTCAGGTTGTCCACGTACGTGTCGAGCGTGGCACCCACGTCGCCGAGCCGGCCGACTTTCGCGATGACCCCGAACCCCCAGCACGAAGGGCGGGGCCTCCGCGTCCGCCGGGAGCCCCGCCCTTCACATCCGAGAGTCCGGCTCAGAGGTTGCCGCGCTTCTCCTGCTCGCGCTCGATCGCCTCGAACAGGGCCTTGAAGTTGCCCTTGCCGAAGCCCATCGAGCCATGGCGTTCGATCATCTCGAAGAACACCGTCGGGCGGTCCTGGACCGGCTTGGTGAAGATCTGCAGCAGGTAACCGTCCTCGTCGCGGTCGACAAGGATCTTCAGCTCGCGGAGCGTCTCCACCGGGACACGGGTCTCGCCGGCCCACTCGCCGAGGGTGTCGTAGTACGAGTCGGGGGTGTCCAGGAACTGGACACCGGCCGCGCGCATCGCACGTACCGACGCGACGATGTCGTTCGTGGCGAGGGCGATGTGCTGGACGCCCGCGCCACCGTAGAACTCCAGGTACTCGTCGATCTGCGACTTCTTCTTCGCGATCGCCGGTTCGTTGATCGGGAACTTGACCTTCAGAGTGCCGTCGGCGACGACCTTCGACATGAGGGCGGAGTACTCGGTGGCGATGTCGTCGCCCACGAACTCCTTCATGTTGGTGAAGCCCATGACCTTGTTGTAGAAGCCGACCCACTCGTTCATCCGGCCCAGCTCCACATTGCCGACGCAGTGGTCGACGGCCTGGAAGGTGCGCTTGGCCGGCGGTTCGACGATCGGCGCGGCCGCTGCGAAGCCGGGGAGGTACGGACCGTCGTAACCGCTGCGGTCGACGAGGGTGTGGCGGGTCTGGCCGTACGTGGCGATCGCGGCCAGCACGACCGTGCCGTTCTCGTCCTTGATCTCGTGCGGCTCGGCGAGACCCAGCGCGCCGTGTTCGACGGCGTACGCGTACGCCGCCCGGGCGTCCGGGACCTCGATGGCCAGGTCGACCACGCCGTCGCCGTGCTCGGCGACATGGTCGGCGAGGAAGCGGCCGTGGTCGGTGGATGCCTTGATGACGGAGGTGAATACAAAGCGTGCCGAACCGTTGGTCAGCACGTAACTGGCGGTCTCGCGGCTGCCGTTCTCCGGTCCGGAGTAGGCGACGAGCTTCATGCCGAAGGCGGTCGAGTAGTAGTGCGCGGCCTGCTTGGCATTGCCCACGGCGAAGACGACCGCGTCCATTCCCTTGACCGGGAAGGGATCGGCCTGCCGGGAGGTAACGGGGGCGTTGTGCAGCGTCTCAGTCATGCTGGAAGACTCTCCCCACATCGCAAGGTGCGCAATAGTTTGCGTATCTGCTGGGCAATGTGTACAGGTGCTTGCCGGAACAGGCAGACTATCTGTACAGGGTGACCATAGGGAGTCGCACGTGGCGATCGATCATCTGGACGGGCGGCTCATCGTGCTGCTCGCCCGCGAACCGCGGATAGGCGTACTGGAAGCGTCCCGTCGGCTCGGGGTGGCCCGCGGGACCGTGCAGGCGCGGCTCGACCGGCTTCAGTCGAATGGCGTCATCCGCGGATTCGGCCCGGACGTCGATCCGGCAGCGCTCGGCTACCCCGTCACCGCCTTCGCCACGCTCGAGATCAAGCAGGGCCAAGGTGCCGATGTACGGGCCCATTTGGACGGCGTCCCCGAAGTGCTGGAGCTGCACACCACGACCGGGCACGGCGACATGCTCTGCCGGCTCGTCGCCCGCTCCAACGCCGACCTTCAACGGGTGATCGACCGCGTTGTCGGTTTTGATGGCATTGTCCGGGCCTCCACGGCGATCGTCATGGAGAACCCGGTGCCTCTGCGCATCATCCCCCTCGTCCAGCAGGCAGCGGAGGACAGCGACTGAGTCGAGGAGTGGCGTGTGAGCTTCTGGGAGTACCTGGTCAATCGGCACCAGCAGCTGCTCACCGACGCGTACCAGCATGTCAGCGCCGTGTTCCAGTGCATGGTCATCGCCACCGTGCTCGGCATCCTGATCGGGATCGTCACCTATCGCAGCAGCTGGGGCGGCTCACTGGCCATCACCTCGACGGCGGCGATCCTCACCATCCCGTCCCTCGCCGCGATCGGTCTGCTGATCCCGCTCGTCGGGCTGGGGGTCCCGCCCACCGTGATCACGCTGACGCTGTACGGGCTGCTGCCCGTCGTCCGTAACTCCATCGTCGGACTGCGCAGCGTCGATCCGGCCCTCGTCGACGCGGCCAAGGGCATCGGGATGTCGCGCATCGCCCGGCTCTGCAGGGTGGAACTGCCACTCGCCTGGCCGCCGATCCTCACCGGCATCCGGGTGTCGACGCAGATGCTGATGGGCATCGCCGCCATCGCCGCATACGCCTCCGGCCCCGGCCTCGGCAACGAGATCTTCCGCGGCATCGCCTCGCTGGGCAGCGCCAACGCGATCAATCAGGTCCTCGCCGGCACCCTCGGCATCGTCATCCTCGCCCTGCTCTTCGACGCCGCGTACGTCCTGCTCGGGAGGCTCACCATCCCGAGGGGGATCCGTGCCTGAGACCGACACCGGGGCCGCGGACAAGCCCGCCACCACCTCCGGGGCAACCATCCAGCTGGAGGCACTGACCAAGCGCTATCCCGGCAACCCGAAGCCGGCCGTGGACAGTGTCTCCATGGAGATCAAGGCCGGGGAGACGGTGATCTTCGTCGGTCCGTCCGGCTGCGGGAAGTCCACCACCCTGAAGATGATCAACCGGCTGATCGAACCGACGTCCGGCCGGATCAGGATCAACGACGAGGACGTCACCGACATCGACCCGGTGAAGCTGCGCCGCAAGGTCGGGTACGCGATCCAGTCGTCCGGGCTCTTCCCCCACATGACGGTCGCCGAGAACATCGCCCTCGTACCGAAGATGGTCGGCTGGTCGAAGTCGAAGGTGAAGGACCGCGTCGAGGAGATGCTCGACCTGGTCGGGCTGGACCCACGGGAGTTCCACGGGCGCTACCCGCGCCAGCTGTCCGGCGGCCAGCAGCAGCGGGTGGGCGTGGCGCGGGCGCTGGCCGCCGATCCGCCGGTGCTGCTGATGGACGAGCCGTTCGGCGCCGTCGACCCGATCACCCGCGACCATCTCCAGGACGAGCTGATCCGGCTCCAGCACGAACTGCACAAGACGATCGTCTTCGTCACCCATGACTTCGACGAGGCGATCAAGCTGGGCGACCGGATCGCCGTGTTGCGGGAGCGTTCGCACATCGCGCAGTTCGACACTCCGGAGGCGATCCTCACCAACCCGACGGACGACTTCGTGTCCGGGTTCGTCGGCGCGGGCGCGGCCCTGAAACGGCTCAACCTCACCCGCGTACGGGAAGTGGAGATCGCCGACTTCCCGACGGTGACGGTCGACGACCCGCTGCAGGACATCTTCAACAAGCTGCGCTCCGGCCCGCACAACGAGCTGCTGATGCTGGACCGCAGGAACCGTCCCTACAAATGGCTGCGGCGCGGCGACCTGATGCGGGCCCGTGGCTCGCTGGCGCGAGCCGGGCAGCTGGTCCACGACACGGTGACCCGGGACGGCACGCTGCACGACGCACTGGAAGCCGTGCTCATCGACAGCGGCGGCCGGGTCGCGGTGACCGGGCGGCGCGGCGAGTTCATCGGCGTCGTCGACATGCAGACCCTGATGAACTCCGTCCACGAACTCCTGGAGGCCGACCGGCTCACCGCCATGGAGCACCAGCACGATCTGGAGGAGCTGCGCGCCCATCAGACCGAGCGGGACCAGGAGGGCGGTGCAGGCGCATGAACCCCGACCAGCCGGTCCCTCCCGACCAGCCGATTCCCCCCAACGGTTCGATTCCTCCACTCATTCCGGTGCCTGCCGAGACCGGTGAGCAACCGACGTCCGTCCGGCTGCCCGGCGAGCTCGAGGTCAGGGGCCGAGCCTTCCACGACGAGGAGGAGGAACCCGCACCGCCGCCCGCAGGACCGCCGCGCCGGATCACCTGGCGCAAGCTGGTGCTGGTACCGGTCGCCCTGGCGATCGTCCTCGTCGCCACCTACCTGTGGATCACCAACGTTCCTCTCGACTCGATCGCGAGGAACTCGCTCTCCGGCGGCAATGTGCAACTGCGCTGGTGGCAGCATGTCGAATTGACCGCGATCTCCACCTTCTGGGTGCTGATCATCGCCATTCCGCTCGGGATCGCGCTCACCCGGCGCAGATTCCGCAAGGGCGCCCCGCTGGTCACGGTGGTCGCCAACGTCGGGCAGGCCACCCCGGCGATCGGGCTGCTCGCCCTCCTGGTGATCTGGCTGGGCATCGGTCCGCGGACGGCGATCATCGGCATGGTGATCTACGCGGTGCTGCCGGTGCTCTCGAATACGGTGGCCGGCCTGAAGGCGATCGAACCGAACCTGGTCGAGGCCTCACGCGGCATCGGCATGTCGGCGATGGGAACGCTCACGAAGGTCGAACTGCCGCTCGCCGTCCCGCTGATCCTGGCGGGCGTGCGGACGGCGCTGGTGCTCAACGTCGGCACGGCGACCCTGGCGACGTTCGGCGGCGGTGGCGGGCTCGGCGACCTGATCACCTCGGGCATCCAGACGCAGCGGATGCCGGTGCTGGTCCTCGGTTCCGTGCTGACGGTGGTGCTGGCGCTGCTGGTGGACTGGATGGCCTCCCTGGTCGAGGTGGCGCTGACACCACGCGGACTGGAGGTGGGGTGATGCGTACGGGGGCGGGGGCGTCGCGCACGTTCCGGGCCGCTCTGGTCGGTGTGCTGGTGCTCACCCCCGTGCTCGCCGGCTGCGGGCTCAAGAGCGGTTCGCCGATGGCCGACGACGTGGCGCCGGGCTCCGTCGGCCAGGGGCGACCGCTGGACGGCGCCTCGCTGACCGTCACCTCGAAGAACTTCAGCGAGAACATCATCCTCGGCCAGATGATCGGCCTGGTCTTCAAGGCCGCCGGTGCCGAGGTCCTGGACCGGACGAACCTGCCCGGGTCGATCAGTGCGCGCGAGGCCATCATCAAGGGTGACGCCGATGCGATGTACGAATACACGGGCACCGCCTGGATCACCTACCTCGGCCATGCGAAGCCGATCACCGACCCGCTGAAGCAGTGGAAGGCGGTCCGGGACGAGGACCGGAAGAACGGGGTGACCTGGCTGCCGCAGTCCACCCTCAACAACACCTACGCCCTGGCCATCAGCAAGAAGAACAACGCGAAGTACCGCCTGAGGACGCTCTCCGACGTCGCCGCGCTGGCGAAGAAGAACCCGCCGGCGGTCACGATCTGCGTGGAGAACGAGTTCGCCTCGCGCGACGACGGGCTGCCGGGCATGGAGAAGGCGTACGGGATGTCGATCCCGCCCGGCAACATCAAGAAGATGGACGCCGGGATCATCTACACACAGGTGTCCAAGTCCAACTCCTGCCTGCTGGGCGAGGTGTACACCACGGACGGCCGGATCAAGGCGATGGACCTCGACGTCCTCGCGGACGACAAGCACTTCTTCCCCAACTACAACGCGGCGCCCGTCATCCACACCGCGACCTTCGACAAGTACCCCGAGATCGCAGGGCTGCTGGATCCGCTCAGCAGGCGGCTGACCACGGAGGTCGCGCAGGAGCTGAACGCGAAGGTGGACGTGGACGGGCAGGACCCGCACCAGGTGGCGAAGGACTGGCTGATCCAGGAGGGCTTCATCAAGAACGGATAGGCACGGCAGGGAAGTTACAAAGAATTCGTTGCAAAGATACCTTTGCATCTCTACAGTCGAAGCATGGCCGCGAACGAAGCCGACGGCGAGAAGCCGCTCGACCCGAACATCCACCGCGTCGACGCCCGCACGCTGCGCGGCCTCGCCCACCCCCTGCGACTCCGCCTGCTCAACACCCTCCGGGAGTTCGGCCCCGCCACCGCGTCGGGACTGGCGGACCGGCTCGGCGAGTCCAGCGGCGCCACCAGCTACCACCTGCGCCAACTGGCCACGTACGGCTTCGTCGAGGACGACCCGACGCTCGGCAAGGGACGCGAGCGGTGGTGGCGGGCCGTTTACATGGGCATCACGTTCGACCGGACGGCTGAGTTCCTGCGTGACCCCAATCCCGAGGTGCGCGGCGCCACCAGGCTCGTGCTGCACGAGATCGCCGGCTCACACACGCAGGAGCTGAACACCTGGCTCGGCACCATGCACGAGTGGCCCGAGGAGTGGCAGCACTCGTGGGACGTGAGCGACTTCAAGATGCGGCTCACCCCGGAGCTCTCGCTGGAACTCGCCGAGAAGATCCACGACCTGGTCGAGAGCTACCGGGGCCGGGTCCCCGAGGACACCGAGGGCTCGGCCGTCGTCCGCACCCATCTTCACGTCTTCCCGCGCCCCACCGACTGACCGCACGGCCCGACCGCACGCCGCCCGGTCGCACCGCCTGTCCGCACCGCCTGTCCGCACCGCCCGGCCGCACCGCCTGACCTCACCGCCTGTCCGCACCGCCCGAGAGGACTTCGCCATGCACCCCGACATGCACTTGCCGCTGCACCACCTCCGCTCCGCCGAACTGCAGCAGCGTGCATCCGAGTTCAGCCTGTGCCGTCGGCCCCGCCAGTCACCGCGGCAGGGTCTCCGCATGCACCTGGGATGGGCCCTGGTCGAGCTGGGCCTGCACGTCCTACCGAACCGCCGCGGCCTTCCGGCCCCCGGCACCCCTCGCACGGCGTAACCATGGGCGGGGGGAACCGCAAACCGCTCGCTGCTCTTCTCGCAGCCAACTCCATATCGACTGCGGGCACTTCGCTCACCCTGATCGGGGTCCCGTGGTTCGTCCTGCAGACCACCGGCAGCGCCGGCCGGGCCGGCGTCGTCGCCTTCTGCGCCACGCTGCCGATCGTCGTCTCCGCGGTGATCGGCGGACCCGTCATCGACCGAGCAGGACGGCGACGGGTCTCCGTCACCTCCGACACGGTGTGCGGTCTCGCCATCGCCGCCGTCCCACTGCTGCACTACGCGGGGGCGCTCGAGTTCTGGATGCTCTGCGCGCTGATGGCACTGAACGGACTCGTCCACACGCCCGGCAACACCGCGCGCTACGTCCTCCTGCCGGATCTCGCCGAGCACGCCGGGACCACGATCACCCGCGCCGCCAGCCTCTTCGACGCCACCTCGCGCGGCGCCAGGATGACCGGCGCGGCTCTGGCCGGGGTACTGATCGCGTTCGTGGGTGCGGAAACCGTACTGCTGCTGGACGCCGCGACGTTCGGCGCGTCCGCACTGCTGATCGCGGCGGGCGTACGAGGAGTGCGGTCGGCCGAGCCGCGCAAGTCGGCCGCGCCGGTCTCGCTGCCTACCTACCGCGCCGAACTGCGCGAGGGCTACACCTACTTGTTCGGCAACCGGCTGCTGCTGGCCGTCGTGGTAATGGTGCTCTTCATGAACGGCACCGACCAGGGCTGGAACGCCGTGCTGCTTCCGGTGCACGCCGAGCGCGAACTGGGCGGTGCGACCCAACTGGGGCTGCTCACCGCACTGTTCGGTGCGGGCGGCCTGACGGGCGCGCTGGTGTACGGGGCGGTGGGGCACCGGTTCTCACGGCGGGCCGTGTTCACGGTGTGCGTGGTGCTCTGCGGCGGGCCGAGGTTCGTGGTGGCCGCGCTGACGGACACGACGCTGCCGCTCGCCGTGACGATGCTGCTCGGCGGTCTAGCGGGCGGGGTGCTGAACCCGATCCTGACCACGGTGATGTACGAACGAGTACCGCAACGGCTCCGCAGCCGCGTCTCCGGGGCGATCACCGCGGGCTGCGAGCTGGCACTGCCGGTGGGCGGGCTGGTGGCGGGGCTGCTGGTCGAGAGCGTGGGTGTGGACGGGGCGCTGCTGGCGCTGGGTGGGGTGTACCTGCTGGCGACGGTGAGCCCGATGGTCTTCCCCATGTGGCGGACGATGGACAGCAGGCCGTCCGATGGGGCGCGGGGCGGTGAACCGGCCGCCGAGGTGAAGGCGGACGTCTCACGCGAGTAGGCGGGCGGCCCGCACACCGACCGGACCGGGCCGGGTCGGCCGGACCGGGCCGGGTCGGGTCGGCCGGGTCGCGCCGGGCCGGCCCGGCGTCAGCAGCTCGGGACCTTGTGGCCCTGCTCCAGCGCCTGCAGCGAGGACACCGCGCTCTTCAGCGTCGTGACGGGGATCAGCTTGAGCCCCTTCGGGAGCTCGGCGCCCGCCTCCTTGCACTCCGCCTTCGGGACGAGGAAGACGGTCGCCCCGTCGCGCTTGGCGGCCTGGGTCTTGAGCGAGACCCCGCCGACCGCGCCGACATCGCCGTTCGCCTCGATGGTGCCCGTACCGGCGATGGTGCGGCCACCGGTGAGATCGCCACCGGAACCG
The DNA here is from genome assembly GCF_042872425.1 of Streptomyces sp. NPDC005262. Taxonomy (NCBI): domain Bacteria; kingdom Bacillati; phylum Actinomycetota; class Actinomycetes; order Kitasatosporales; family Streptomycetaceae; genus Streptomyces; species Streptomyces sp. NPDC005262. Next base: position 112,386 of record NZ_JBIAKK010000010.1, on the reverse strand, counting down.
TTGCCGTGGAGCTTGTCGACGATGCCGAGCGCGAAGAACAGGCCGGCGCTGGGCCCGCCCACATTCGCGAGACGCAGGGTGACGTCCACCGAGCCGGGGGGCTTTCCGAGATACGTCAGGGCCGCGTCGACGGCGGAGTTCTGCGACTTCTTCATGTCCTCGAGGTTGTGCTTCTCGATCTCCTTCTCGGAGCCGCCGGTCGGGTAGACCGAGTCGCGGGGCAGGACCGCACGGTCCGTCCGGAACCAGCCGTCGATCACATCTCCCAGGCCGACGTCCGCGTTCGGCCCGGTCGCAATGATCGTCGTCATCCGCAACTGGCCCCTGGTGGACCGGGTCGGCGTGCCCTCGATGCTGATCACGGGCGTGCCGCGCACGTCCCCGAGCACGTTCGCGGTCGTACCGGGCTGCGCCAGCGTGAACGGCAGCGGCGCGAAGGCGGCCACGCCGAACAGCGCGAGGACGGGCAGAGCGCACAGGGCGAGTGTGCGGGGGCGCGAGAGACGAGTGACCACCCGCCCAATCTAGCCGCCGGGGGCGGAGGGCGAGTGCGGCCACCCCCGGCCCGTCCGGCGCCCGAGGACGCCCGAGCCGCCGGGCCGGGCCGTCCGGCGCCCGAGGACAGCACGGCCACCGGACGGCACCGGTGCACTACCGCAGCGCGTCCGCCACCTCACGGGCCGCGTCGACGACGCGTGGGCCGACCCTCTCCGGTACCGCGTCCGCGAGCATCACCACACCCACGCTGCCCTCGACCCCGGTCACGCCCATCAGCGCCGCCGCGGCGCCACTCGCACCCGCTTCGAGTTCGCCGTGGGTGAGGGTGAAAGCGGGTTCGGCCACCGGCTTCGCCCGGGCGGCAAGGATCGCCCGGCCCGCTGCCCCGCGGTCGAGGGGATGACGGAAGCCGGCCCGGTACGCCACGTGGTAATCGGTCCAGGTCGGTTCGACGACCGCGACCGCCAGCGCGTCGGTGCCGTCGACCAGGGTCAGGTGGGCGGTAGCTCCGATGTCCTCGGCGAGGGACCGCAGCGCGGGCAGCGCTGCCTCCCGTACGAGCGGATGCACCTGGCGGCCCAGGCGCAGCACGCCCAGGCCGACTCTTGCCCGGCCGCCCAAGTCGCGGCGCACCAGGGCATGTTGTTCCAGAGTGGCGAGCAGACGGTAGACGACGGTGCGGTTCACGCCGAGTTTGTTGGACAACTCGGTGACAGTCAGCCCGTGGTCGGTGTCGGCAAGCAGCTTGAGGACGCGTAGTCCCCGGTCGAGCGTCTGGGAGGTCTCCGCGGTCACGACGCCCTCTCCTCTTTGGTGAGTGGCGGCACTCTCACGGAGGTTGCGTCGCCGGTCCCAGCGGCGACGCACGGAGAGGCCGCCGGCGGCCAAGGCACCGGCTGCGCTCCGCGGCGGCGTTGCCACGGGGCGTTCACTTTTTGGGGACAGTAGCGAGCCAGTCCGCTCAGCGGAAGACCTCGTCCAGAATCCGGGCGTCCGCGAACATGCGGTTGTGTCTCGGAAGCATAAGTGCCGGTCAGCGCGGCGCGGATCGGATTCTGACCATCTACGCGCGTCCAGGTCGACGGACGTCTTCGCGACGCTCCGTGTGCGGAAGTGAACCGTCGTTAACTCACCGTGAACGGATGTGGCGTAATTTTTCTGTCCGTCAAGACCTCTCGCCCCCGCAGCACCGCCGTCGCCGGGCCCCGGACGGCGGAGCCGGGGTCGGTCCGGGGCCCACCCTCCCGGCCCGACCGACTCCCGACCCCCGCCCCGACCGACTCCCGAGCCCCGTCACCGCGCGGCCTCACGACCTCACGACCGTGCGGCCGCACGGCCTCACGTCATGCGCGTGGCCCACTCCTGCACCTTGTTGATCCGCTGCTGGATCTGCCCGGCCGTCGCCTCCGCGCTCGGCGGCCCGCCGCAGACCCGCCGCAGCTCGGTGTGGATCACACCGTGCGGCTTGCCGCTCTGGTGCGTGTACGCCGACACCATCGTGTTGAGCTGCTTGCGCAGCCCCAGCAGCTGCTTGTGGGTGACCACCGGCCGGGCCTCGGCCGGCTTCTCCAGCAGGTCGGCCTCCCCGGCCGGCTTCTGCCTGCTGTGCGCGATCTGCCGGGTCTGCCGCTTCTGGAGCAGCAGCTGCACCTGGTCGGGTTCCAGCAGCCCGGGGATGCCCAGGTAGTCCTGCTCCTCCTCGCTGCCCGGATGCGCCTGCATGCCGAACTCGGCACCGTCGTAGAGCACCCGGTCGAAGACCGCGTCGGACTCCAGCGCCTCGAACGGCAGCTGCTCCTCGGTCTCCTCGTCCTCCAGCCGCTCCGCGTCGGCGAGGAGCTTGTCCTCCTCCGAGAACGGGTTCTCCTCGTCGCTGCCCTTCTTGGGCTTGTCGAGGACGTGGTCCCGCTCGACCTCCATCTCGTTGGCGAAGTCGAGGAGCATCGGGATGGTCGGCACGAAGACGGAGGCGGTCTCGCCGCGCCGACGTGACCGTACGAAACGCCCGACGGCCTGGGCGAAGAACAGCGGGGTCGAGATGGTGGTGGCGTACACACCGACCGCGAGGCGCGGCACGTCGACGCCCTCCGACACCATCCGGACCGCGACCATCCAGCGCGAGTCGTCCTCGCTGAACTTGTCGATCTTCTTCGACGCGGCCTTCTCGTCGGAGAGGACCACGGTGACCTTCTCGCCGGTGACCTTCTTGAGGATCTTGGCGTATTCGCGCGCCGATTCCTGGTCGGTCGCGATGACGAGACCGCCCGCGTCCGGAATGCCCTTGCGTACTTCGGTCAGCCGCTTGTCGGCGGCCGACAGGACGTTCGGGATCCAGTCACCGGTGGGCGACAGCGCGGTCCGCCAGGCCTGCCCGATCGCGTCCTTGGTCATGGGCTCGCCGAGGCGGGCGGCGATCTCGTCACCGGCCTTGGTGCGCCAGCGCATGTTTCCGCTGTAGCTGAGGAAGATCACGGGGCGGACGACGCCGTCGGCGAGGGCGTTGCCGTACCCGTACGTGTAGTCGGCCGAGGATCGCCGGATGCCGTCGTTCCCCTCCTCGTACGCGACGAACGGGATCGGGTTCGTGTCGGACCGGAACGGCGTACCGGTGAGCGCGAGCCGCCGGGTCGCCGGGTCGAACGCCTCCTGGCAGGCCTCACCCCACGACTTCGAGTCACCGGCGTGGTGGATCTCGTCGAGGATCACGAGGGTCTTGCGCTGCTCGCACCGGTTGCGGTGCAGCATCGGACGGACGCCGACACCCGCGTACGTGACCGCGACCCCGTGGTACTCCTTGCTCACGGGGCCCGCGCTGTACTCGGGGTCGAGCTTGATCCCTATCCGGGCGGCCGCCTCCGCCCACTGCTTCTTCAGATGCTCGGTCGGCGCGACGACGGTGATCTGCTGCACGACATGGTGGTGCAGCAGCCATGACGCGAGGGTCAGCGCGAAGGTGGTCTTCCCCGCGCCGGGCGTGGCGACCGCGAGGAAGTCGCGCGGCTGCTCCTGGATGTACTTCTCCATGGCGCCCTGCTGCCAGGCTCGCAGCTTCCCGGCCGTGCCCCAGGGGGCGCGGCCGGGAAAGGCGGGTGAGAGGTGGTGGGAGGCGGTAGTAGTCACGGTCTCCGGTTCGGGGCTCTCGGGTACGTGGGGCGCTGTCCGCACGGGCCGGGACGGGCTCGTACGCGATACGACAACCGGGCCACCCTACCGGGGGCCCGACCGGAACCCCGTATGGACGAACCGTGGTTCGGGAGCGCTGAGACGCTCTTCACAGGAAATGGCTACCTGCGGCACTAAGGCTCTCCCCGAACCCGCCCCGCCACCCACGCCCCCACCAGCGCCACCCCCGCCATCGGCAGGAACACCACCGCGAAGGCCCCCGGATGCGCCGTGGACGCCCCCGCCTGCGCGGCCTCGTGCGCCGCCCCCACCGCACCGCCACCGAGCGCGGCGAACGCCGCGCCCCCCGCGGCCAGCAACAGCACGTTCGACAGCCCGTCGGAGATCTGCAGCGCGGCGGAGTTGGCCCCCGCCTCCTCCGGCGCCGACAGCTTCAGCAACAGCACGCTCGTCGAAGCGATCACCATGCCCATGCCGAAGCACCCGACGGCCCAGGCGACGGCCACCGTCCACACCGGCACCGAGGCGATCAGCACCGAGGGTGCGCCCGCGATCGCCGCCACGACCAGCACCATGCCGCCCACCATCAGCCGCTCCCGGTACGGTTCCAGGCGCGGCCGGGCCTGCACGTACGAGCCGAGCGCCCAGGTCCCGCCCCCGGCGGCGAGCGACAGCCCGGCCATCGTCGGGGACAGCCCGCGCTGCGTCACCAGCATCAGCGGGACGAAGGACTCGGCGGCGATGAACGACCCGGCGGAGATCCCGCGCAGCAGCACCACCGACGGCAGTCCGCGCGCCGCCCGCCCGGTACCCGCGGGCAGCAGCCCCCGTACGGCGGGAACGAGCAGAGCGACACCCGCGGCGGCCGGAACCAGCGCAAACCAGTTCCGCTCCTGCCCCGCGTACTGCAGCAGACCGGCCCCCACCGAGATGCCGAGCGCCAGACCGATGCGCCGGCGGTCGTACGGTTCGACGGGCGCCGACGGATCGGCAGGCCCGGACGCCATACGCCGGATCGCCGGCAGCGCGAGGGCCAGCGGGAAGACCACCAGCACCGGAATCCCGACGAAGACCCAGCGCCAGCCCAGATGCTCGGTCACGCTGCCGGAGGCGAGCGGCCCGACGACGGAGGGGACGACCCAGCTCGCGGCGAAAGCGGCCATGATCGCCGGCCGGATCCGCTCCGGATAGGCCCGGCTGACGACCACGTACAACGCCACGATCACCAGCCCGCCACCGAGCCCCTGCACGGCCCGCCCGGCGATGAACATCCACATGCTGCCCGCCGTCCCCGACAGCAGCAGCCCGGCTCCGAAGGCACTGATCCCGGCGGCCAGCGGCGCCAGCGGCCCGCGCCGGTCCGCCCACTGCCCGGAGAGCACCATGGCGAAGAGACTGGTCGTGAAGTACGCGGAGAACGCGAACGCGTACAACGGAATGCCGTGCAGCTCACGGGCGGCGACCGGCATCGCGGTCCCGACGGCGGTCGCCTCGAAGGCGATCAGGAACACGACGGAGACGATGCCGATGCTCAGCGCCCGATAGGTCCGGCCCAGCAGCCCTTCGGATTCGGCGACGACGGGAGCGTCCACAGCATGGGGCGAGACATCGGCGTCACGCGGTTCGAGGGCGGTCATGAGCCCAAGAGTAAGGGGCAAGATCCTCTTTGACCCCTGGCGCGAGTCGGTCGCGCACTGGTCCCTTGGTCGTAGGACCGGGGCGTGGAACGGGGCGCCGACCATGAACGGCGTATGGCAGTCGCGTTGCACCGTGCCCCGCGCTCTTGAGCACCCGCCCACGCCGCCCCTACGGTCGACACATCAGCAGGACACGCAGGAAACGCAAGAAACGCACGACCGTGTGCCCGAGTGGTTCAGGGGCTCGACTGCAACTCGAGTTACACCGGTTCGAATCCGGTCACGGTCTCCGGTCCGGGAGTCACGCGGATCTGCTGAAGGTGGGGAAGCGGCCCCTGACGGGCCGCTTCCCCACCTTCATTTCCCACCCTCGGTTCGCCCCATGGCCAGGTCGGCCGGAACTACGACGGCCCATCGGCCACGAACGATCCGAGCCCGACCTCGGTACGGATGAGCCCTTCAGCCTTCAGGTGGGTCAACGCCTTCTGGGCCGTCGAGGCCGCAATCCCGAACTCCGTCGACAGCTCCACCACGCTGGGGACTTTCCCGCCCACCGGGTAAGCACCGTCCGCGATGCGAGCAGTGATCACTGCCACTGCCGCGATGCCCAGGCGGATCCAGGGACCCAGGTTGCCCGTGCCCCGCCCCGGCACGCCGCCACTTCCGCCCCCAGGGCCGACATGGCTCCTGATACTCCGGCGCAAGCATCGTCACGTTCTCGGCACCCCTTGCCCCTGATGTACATGCGGGGTTCACCGTATGAACCTGAAGCGGCAACCGGGTCCGTCGCGACGGTCGGGCACAGTGTGCCCACCCACCCGATTCGATCACCAGTGCGGCAGCCCATGTCACGGCCGGCCCGCTGTCAGGAGCCTCCCCGCGATGGACAAGCCACTCCCGAGATCCGCCACCGTCGCCAGCAGTCCCCAGGGGACTGCGCGGGCCGAACGGGCCAGGGATCCATGGTGGGACAACGCCCGGTTCGTCTCTGCAACATTGATCGTGATTCTGCACACCGTGGGCAGCATCATGGAACGGGAGGACGTGCTGCACTCCTTCCACATCGCAAGCTGGGCCTTCCGGGTGCCGGCCTTCGTCATGCTGGCCGGCGTGTTCAGCAGCGCGGGCCCGCTCGGCTCCCGCCCCCTACGCTCCCTGCTGCAGAGCATCGTGCTGCCCGCCCTGGCGTTCAGTCTGTTCTTCTCGCTGGAGAGCCGATGGCTGGGGGCGGAGTTCACCCTGCATGTCGTCCAGTTGCCGTGGACCCTGTGGTTCCTGATGTCCCTCTTCTTCTGGCGGCTGCTGCTGCCGCTGGTGGTGCAGCTGCGACACCCGCTGGTGGTCACCACGGGCATCGCCCTCGCGGTGGGGTACATCGACGAGTTCGGGATGGCCTTCTCCGCCAGCCGGACCCTTGTCTACATGCCGTTGTTCTACCTCGGCTGGCGGATCGGCCAGGGCTACCTGCACACCTGGTTCACCAGCCGCTGGAGCCTGCCCGTGGCGGTCGCGGGCATTCTGGCCTCCTGTGTCACCGGCTGGCTGTGGCACCGGGACATCAAGGGCAACTGGCTGTCCATGCGCCACCCCTACTCCGTCGCCGATCCGATGAGCCTGGAATGGGCCTGGGTCATCCGGCTGCTGGTGCTGGCCTCGGCCGCGGCCCTGGTGCTCTGTCTGCTGAGGCTGATGCCCCGACGGCGGCTGCCGTTGATCTCCGCATTGGGTGCGGGCGGTTTCACCATCTATCTGCTGCATCCGCTGGTCATCATGCCGTTCCGGGAGCATGGCTGGATCTCCCGGGTGAACACCCCCGTCGAGATCGTCGGTCTGGTGCTCTGCGCGATCCTGCTGACGATGACGCTCGGCTCCCCGCCGGTCCGCCGACTGGTTCGGCCGCTGACCCGGCCGTCCATCAGCTGGCTGTTCGCCCCTGCCGCGCCGCGTCAGCAGCCCGTGTTCACGGAGACGACAACGTCGCCGACCCCGTCCACGGTGACGGCGACGATTCCGGCGCCCCGCAGTGCCGCCGAGCAGCAGACCACGGCGACCTGATCGCACGACGCGCACACACGGCCGCGTGCCCGACTGATTGAGGACTCGCCTGCAAAGCGAGTTACGCGGCTTCGATTCCCGCCACGGCCTCTACCCGCCTGACCAGGCAGAACGAAAGGGCGGCACCCCGTATTGGGGTGCCGCCCTTTGGCCGTCCGTCTCAGTTACCGTCTCAAACCCCTAGCCCCAGGCCGTCCGGGCCAAGGCATGTGCCACGAACGTACGCGATCAACACACGACGCGACGCGCCCACCGAGTGAGTGATCTCGAGGGTCAGGCTTACCGACATGCGATCACGGTGCACCTGAGGTGAGATAGAAGAGAAGCCATGGCCGCCATATGCACATCTCACCCATTGCTCACATGCTGCGCAGAGGCTGAGGTTATGAGAGTCATTGACCTTCTGTCGCCGGCCGGGTATAAGACCGGCAGTATCGGGCTACCACCTGACATTTTCGAAGCGAAGGTCAGCATTCCCCTGATCCATCAGGTCGTCGTGGCTCAGCTCGCCGCTTCCCGCCAGGGAACCCACAAGTCGAAGAGCCGTGGCGAGGTCTGCGGCGGCGGGAGGAAGCCGCATCGGCAAAAGGGTACTGGCCGCGCCCGTCAGGGCTCAGTCCGTGCGCCTCAGTTTGTCGGCGGTGGCGTGGTCCACGGCCCCAAGCCACGTGACTACTCGCAGCGAACTCCGAAGAAGATGAAGGCTGCCGCCCTTAGAGGTGCCCTTACCGACCGCGCTCGCCATAACCGCGTCCATGTGGTGACCGACATAGTAGAGGGCCCCAAGCCGTCCACCAAAGCTGCGAGAATTCTGCTGAGCAGGATTACTGAGCGCAAGAACCTACTCTTGGTTGCCGAACGGAATGAAGAAGCCGCCTGGCTGTCAGCCCGCAACCTGCCTCAAGTACACATCCTAGAATCGGGCCAACTCAACACATACGACGTATTGCTTTCCGACGACGTCGTATTCACACAGGCGGCGTTCGAGAATTTCGTACAGCGGTCAGAATTGCCTGATATTCCGGAATATCCTCAATGGCTCTCGACCGAAAGCGAGCGCCATTTCAACGAGTCGGCCCGACAAGCCCCAAGACACAAGCGTGTCGCATTCTGGTCGATTCGCGTTTCAGAAGAGGCGCAGATGTGGGCGGAAGGACGAGGGATTGATCCAGCGAGCGAGCACATCGCGATGGGGCACCTTGATCCAAGGTACGACGAAGTGCCAAGCAGGGTTTTCGGCGTGATCCTTTACCGCTATGTGCAAGATCTGCCGCCTGGCCTCAGTAAGGTCATAGGACATCTGAACGTCGATGGGCGAACATTCAAGATCGTGCAACGGAACGTAATCGTGAATCCGGCACTCCAAGTTGACCCACCTCCTGGCGGTTTGGTCGCCTGCTGGGCATGCTCCACAACAACCGAAAGCAAGGGGTGGCTTACTGCGCGACACGCAGTCAATCCAGCGGGACATGTCCATTTCTCGGAACGAGGAGTCGATCGAGGCAAAGGTGCTGTTGTCCAAGTAGGAATGGGGGACATCGATGCCGCCCTAGTCGCCCCAGATAACCCGCCGACGCCACCGCATAACCATAAGCTTCCCGTGGTTCCGATCCCCCTCCTCTTCAATCACATCTTCAATTTCACGGATCAGAACGGACGATCAATAAGGGGAGTAATTGAGGATGTGGAGACCACCTTCCCCATTCTGCTGGATCCGAAGTACGCGATACGCATCAGACTTTCCGACGCAGGGGCACACGGCGACTCTGGTGCCTTGATTCGAATAGTCGAGACCGGAGAAGCCGCTGGACTCTACATAGAAGATTACACGGCGAATGCGAGATGGGGGAACCCTGAAACAATGGGTGGGGTTGGTCTCGCTGCCGAGCAAATAGAGGCGATAATGGGAATCGAGTTGAGGGACGATGAACGACACAAGCCGCGACCTTGAAACTGTGCCAATCTTGGTGCGAACCATTCCGGAATGTGGGCACCCTACCGAGCCGGAAGAAAAGCGTGAGGGTTTCAGGCAGCACGGCAAGTTCCCGCTCCCTTGGGGCCACTCCAACGTTGAACTGGACGATGAATCCTTGCACCTAAAGGATCTACAGGCAAGCTTCGACAAAATTCAGCGCCAAGTCGAATCCATCATGGAAGCACAAGCCACCTCCAGCCATGGATTCGGCATCACCGAGGTGACCGCAAAACTGGGAATTTCGGCAAAAGGTGGACTGGCATTCATAGCCGAGGCCGGCATCGAAGCGTCGATCGAAGTGAAGTTTGTTTCACGAGGCTAACTTTGGATTCTTGGGGTGTCGTCGGCCTCCTGCTGGCCCAGAGCTAGCCACGCTTACGCTCGTCCAACAAATCTCCTAAGGGGCCACCCGAGGGGGACGGCGGGTAGCCCCTTCTACGGCTCAGGAACGGGTACTACACGCCGGGACTCTTCACTCCTCACCCCCTGGATTGCGCCATTGGCGCCCAGATCAGACCGTCCACCTGCCTCGCGATGTCCGTTCGTACCGCGTCGACCATGTGCTGATACCGAGCGGCCATGGCGGTCGTCGACCACCCCATGAGCCCCATGACCGCCCGCTCGGGGACACCGAGGATGAGCAGCACCGTCGCGGCTGTGTGCCGCGCGTCGTGCAAACGGCCGTCCCGGACCTTGGCCTCTGCCAGAAGAGACTTCCACTCGGTCCAGTCACGGCGGTGGGACGGACTACAGCCGTGCTCGTCCGGGAAGACAAGGCCGTTCTCCTCCCAACGTTTCCCGGCCGCTTCCCGCTCCGCTTCCTGCGCCTTGAGATGCGCACCGAGTAGGTCAACAAGCTGTTCGGGGAGACCGACCGCACGACGCCCGGCGCGGGACTTGGTGGTGGACAACTCCGGGTTGGTTCGTCGCCTTTGCGGGCAGTACCCGGCCGCCTTGCGTCCGCAGAGTTCGGCGCACCCGTGGGCGTACTGCGGCCGGTGGCGACTACGGCGGACAACGAGGAATCCACCCTCAAGGTCCACGTCCTCCCACTTCAGTCCCAGCACCTCGCCCTGGCGCAGTCCGAGGGCGAGGGCGACGGCCCACCGTGCGGAGTTGCGATGCTGCTCAGCAGCCTTGAGCAGCCGCTGTACCTCTTGGACGCTGTAGGGCTCCACCTCGTACTCACCCGTCTTCGGGGCCTTGGCCAACTGAACCGGGTTCTTGCCAAGATGCCCTCGCCGTACGGCTTCGTTGAGGGCGGTGCGGAAGGTGCGATGCACCTGGTGGGCAGTCCCGGGCTTGCTGCCGTTGGCCTGCATGTTCGCGTAGAACACCTCGATGTGCTCGGGCTTTAGCCGGTCGAGACGGTGAGCCCCCAAGCCGGGGATCACGTGCTTCCGCACGGCGACGCGGTAACCGACCATCGTGTTGTCGTTGACGGCGAGGGGCGCGACGTTCTCGATCCAGTGGGTAAGCCACGCCTCGACCGTCCACGCCTTGCCTGGTTTCCACACGGTCTTGGAGTCGCGCGCCTTCTCCAGCTCCCGGACAGCGGCCGTCACTTCGGCACGGGATTTGCGTTCCACGTGACGCCGATCCGGCTTGCCGTTGTCGCAGATGCCGACAGTGACGCGGCCATGCCACTTACAAACCTGCGAAGCGGTGGCGATGCTCAGCGTTTGATGCGTGCGCGGATGGCGAGGACACCGAGGGCCAGGAGGGGCGGTTCGAGGATGGAGCCCGAATCTGCCACGCCCGCTCAAGCTCAGACTGACTCTCAGATTCTTGAAGCGCGCCGACTCCTTGACACCATTCCTCACGCATAATCCCGCGTCGATCCTGTCGCGCGCCATCGGCTGCTGATCTTGTTCAAGAATCGGTCAATTGCTCAACAGCCGCATTCCCCACCTCCCCTAACCAGTAGGAAAGTTTATGTCGGGTATGGATAGTTCGGGGGTGGTCGGGTCCTAGCACCCGCTCCCGGTCGTCCAGCAGCTCGGCCAGGGCAGCCGCGGCGCCAGCCGCATCCCCCGCCTCCCCCCGGTAGGCGGCGAGGGCGCTCCGGGTGGTCAGGGTGTCGGGGTGATCGGGTCCGAGCACCCGCTCACGGTCGTCCACCAACTCGGCCAGGGCAGCCGCGGCGCCAGCCGCATCCCCCGCATCCCCCCGCCAGTAGGCGAGATTGTGTCGGTCGGTGAGAGTGTCGGGATGGTCAGGTCCCAGCACCCGCTCCCGGTCGTCCACCAGCTCGGCCAGGACGGCCGCTGCGCCAGCCGCATCCCCCGCCCCCCCTCGCCAGGCGGCGAGGTTGCTCCGAGTGTCGAGGCTGTCGGGGTGGTCGGACCCCAGCACCCGCTCCTGGTCCTCCAACACCTCAGCGAAGGCGGCCACGGCGCCGGCCGCATCCCCCGCCTTCCCCCGCCAGTGGGCAAGATTGTTCCGGGTGATGAGGGTTTCAGGGTGGTCGGCTCCCAGCACCCGCTCGCGGTCCCCCAGCAGCTCGGCGTAGGCGGCCGCTGCGCCAGCCGCGTCCCCCGCCGCCCCTCGCCAGGCGGCGAGGTTGCTCCGAGTGACGAGGGTGTCGGGGTGGTCGGACCCCAGCACCCGCTCCTGGTCCTCCAACACCTCAGCGAAGGCGGCCACGGCGCCGGCCGCATCCCCCGCCTTCCCCCGCCACG